>JBOGWX010000058.1:0-30429 GCA_050694055.1 Actinomycetota bacterium | reverse complement strand
GCCCCGGGTTCGAGAACGACCCGCGGCCTCAGGTCGTGGGCACCGACGATCCCGACACCCTCGTCGGCGGCGCCGAGGACGAGATCCTCTGCGGGCTGGGCGGAGACGACGAGATCTTCGGCGGGGGTGGTAACGACTTAGTCCTTGGTGGCGCGGGCAACGACTTGCTCCTCGGCGAGGACGGCCGTGATGAGCTCGTGGGCGGCGATGGCAACGACGTCCTCGTCGGCGGCCCCGGCAACGACACCCTCTTTGGGGGCGAAGGCAACGACCAGCTTGTCGGCGGCGACGGCATCGACGAGCTCCTCGGCGACTCGGGCAACGACGACCTCTTCGGCGGCCCCGGCAGCGACGTCCTCCGGGGCGGCGCGGGCGAAGATGTCCTCGAGGGCGACTCGGGCAACGACCGCCTCTTCGGCGGCCCCGGCAACGACCTCCTCCGGGGCGGCGAGGGCGGCGACGACCTCTTCGGCGGCCCCGGCAGCGACCTCCTCCGGGGCGGCGCGGGCGGCGGCGATGTCCTGCGGGGCGAAGAAGGCGACGACGTCCTCTCCGGCGGCCCCGGCAACGACCGCCTCTTCGGCGGCCAGGGCAACGACCGCCTCTTGGGCGACGACGGCAACGACCGACTTGAAGGCGGCCCCGGCAACGACGACCTCTCCGGCGGCCCCGGCAACGACCTCCTCTTGGGCGGCGGAGACGACGACACCCTCCGAGGCGGGCCCGGCAGCGACCAGCTCTCCGGCGGCGACGGCAACGACCTCCTCCGGGGTGGCGAGGGCGGCGATGTCCTCCGAGGCGAAGAAGGCGACGACCGCCTCTTCGGGGAGTTCGGCAACGACGTCCTCTCCGGCGGCCCCGGCGACGACCTCCTCTCCGGCGGCCCCGGCAACGACATCCTCCATGGAGGTGGGGGCAACGACGTCCTCTCCGGCGGCCCCGGCGACGACCGCCTCTTCGGTGACGGTGGCGACGACCGACTTGAAGGCGGCCCCGGCGATGATCGCCTGGTGGGCGGCCCCGGCGACGACTTTCTCTCCGGCGGCCCCGACAACGACATCTGTATCGGCGGTCCCGGCGGTCCCGGCACCGATACGATCCACGCTAGCTGTGAGCGGTGAGCTCAACTGCTGAATGAGCGGGGGAATCGGATGGCAACCGCTGCCCTCGATGTTCCTCATTTTTCCCGTGGCTCGCATGACAGAGATCCCGGGCTGCTAGAGGATTGCGCTCCGCGGGTTAGCCGCTTTCCGGGCTTGTCCCAAGGGGCGTGCTCGGCGGAGGCGGCCCGAGGTCGTCAATGCGATAGCCCTGCGGGTAGGTCCGTCGGCGCAGCGCGGTGCGCAACCGCGGTTTGCGACGCGCCGGCAGGAGCCGGACGGAGGTGGCTCGCAACTTGAGCGCGCCCTCGACCGCGCGGCGCTCCGCCGCAGTCGGTCTCGGAAGATCGAGCGCGTCGAGCAGAGGCTCGTCGAGGAGCGCGCAGACCCCGCGCGCGCCGAGGCGCCGGGGCTGTCCGGGAACCTTACGGACGAACATCTCGATCATCGCGCGCGCGACCCGGTGACCCGCGTCGGTATAGCCGAAACGGCTCCGCTCGAACTCCAAGTTGAAGCGCTCCAGCTCCTCGTAGGTCTCCGGGATGTCCTTGATGTTCATCAGGCCGCCGGCGGCGCGCCAGAAATGAAAGGTCGCGAGCCGCTCGGTATCGAGCATCCGTCGCCAGCCGAATCGCTCGTTCCAGCGCGAGGGCTCGAGCACCATGGTCGAGAGCACGTACAGGAAGTCGTCGTTGGTGATCGGAAAGCGGCCGTGGATCTGGTTCATCCGGCGGATCACGGAGCGCCCCAGGCGGGAGCTGTGGCCGTGCTCGGCGAACGCGCTGATCAGCAGGTCGGTGTCGTCGTAGCGCTTGTTCGCCCGCTCGACGAATTCGCCGGTCGAGCCGAGCAGTTCGGCGATCGACGGCACCGCGAAGGTTCTGAAGAAGGCGAGCTCGAGCGAGCGGGTAACGTCGAACGGGAATTCGAAGCAGGTGTCGAGATAGACGATTCGCTCGGCGTCGCGCACCGGGTGGAGTCGCCGGATCTCATGCAGAGAGCGAGACTCGCGCACCAACCAACTCTACAATCCTGACCCCCGCATTCCCAGGTGTGCGTTTGCGTTCCAGGAGTCTGTTCGCTGGGAATTGCGCGTGCTAGTGGAGGCACGAGACCGCACTCACCTCAGATCTCAGCGAAACTCGGCTGCGTCAGAGCGTCTCGTACGGAGGTTGCAATCCCCTGAACATAGGGAAGTGCTTGACGTTGCCCGTCGCGAGAGCCAGCCCGAACTCTTGAGCCGTGGCCGCGATAATCAGATCCGCGATTCCGATTCCGGGATGGCTACGTCTAAACGAGCGCCCGATCTCTCCTGCCCTCCTTGCGATCGCCCCGTCGAGCCCAACCCACTGGAAGGATCCGAGGACCCGTTCGGTGAAAGCTCGCTCGCCGCTCCGCACGCCCCGAAGAACCTCGACGCGGGTGATCTCGGAACAGATGGGCACTTCCTCGAGACCGCGTGCGTAATCGAGCGCAGCCGGATAAGCGCGCAGGATGTCGACCACGACGGAGGTATCCAGTTGAACGCTCACGCTCGGCGCCGGCGCTCCAGCTCCTCCTGCCGAGAAAGATCCGCTCGACGCAGGTCCTCAACGTACCGGCGCCCGTCTGGGAGCGAAACGGGATGCTGCTGAGTCTCTTCGAGGGCGGCGCGAAAACGTGCGAGACGGACGGCGTCATCCCGGGGACCCTGCAAGAAGGCGTCGATCGCCTGACGGATCAACGCGGACTTCCTGATGCCGGTTTCCGCTGCGAGTTTGCCGAGCCGGGCGTCCTGGGCTTCGTCGAGATAGATCTGAGTGCGCTTCACGATGTACAAAATATACATCAAGGACCCTAGCTGGCCAAGGCGCCGGTGCTGGGATTTTAATTGTTTCGCCGGCCAGGTCTAGGGTTACGGTACAGTAAGTTACGATTACGTAACCATCTGACCCAAGGTCCGCCCGGGCGGATCCCACCGCAACCTCGGAGGAGCAATGGCTCAAGTACTCGAGCGAGACACGGACGCCCCGCGCGTGCAGGGGACGGTCGTGCTCGACGACAGGGGCGTCCGCTTTCAGCGGCGGATGATCCTGATCATCACGATCATCCCGTTTCTCGGGTTCATCGGAGCGCTGGTGTCGATGTGGGGCTGGGGGATCAGCGTGACCGACTTCAGCATCTTTCTCGGCTTCTACCTCTTCTCCGGATTCGGCGTCACGGTCGGCTACCACCGGCTGTTCACGCACCGGAGCTTCGAAGCCACCCCGAGGCTGCACGCCCTGCTCGCGTTTGCGGGATCCATGGCGGTGGAGGGCTCGGTGATCTCGTGGGTCGCCAACCACCGCCGCCACCACGCCTATGCCGACAAGGAAGGCGATCCGCACAGTCCGCACCTCGACGAAGGTGAGGGCATGGCCGGGATCCTTAAAGGACTCTGGCACGCGCACGTCGGCTGGCTCTTCGACGACGAGAAGACCGAGGTGCCCCGCTGGGCCCCCGATCTGCTGAAGGAAGAGCGCATCCTCGAGGTCGACAGGGCGTTCGATCGGATCGTGCTGTTCTCGTTCGTCGCACCGGCGCTGCTCGGCCTGCTCATCACGCAATCATGGGCGGGCATGGTGACGGCGTTTTTGTGGGGGAGCCTGGCGCGCATCTTCATGCTTCACCACGTGACCTGGAGCATCAACTCGATCTGTCATTTCTACGGCACACGCGACTACGAAACGACCGACTACTCCACGAACAATTGGGTGCTGTCCGTCATCTCGTTCGGCGAGAGCTGGCACAACAACCACCACGCGTTTCCCACCTCTGCCGTGCACGGCCTTGGTAGGTATCAGCTGGATGTGAGCGCCCTGGTGATCAGGGGCTTTGCCAAGCTAGGGTTGGCGCGCAATGTCAAGACGGTGTCGATCAAGCAGCTCGCCAACAAGCAGAGTTAGCCGCGCGCGGAGCGCCGCGTGAGCAAGGAGAAGCGGCGCGCCCGCATGTCGGGCCAGGAGCGGCGCGAGCAGCTCATCGACGTGGGCCGGGCGATGTTCGCACAAAAGGGCTTTCAGGCGACCTCGATAGAGGAGATCGCGCAGCGGGCCAAGATCACCAAACCGCTCGTCTACGAGCACTTCGGGGGCAAGCAAGGCCTCTACGCGGTCGTCGTCGACCGCGAAGTAAAGGCGTTGCTCGAGCGCATCACCGAGGGGCTGGATGCGGAGCATCCCAGGCTCATGCTCGAGCAGGCGGCGCTTGCGTTTCTCGGGTACATCCAGGACAACCCCGAGGGCTTTCGTGTGCTGGTGCGCGACTCACCGGTGACCGGTACGGCCGGAACGCTGGCGAGCGTCATCGATGACGTCGCCTCACAGGTCGAGTACATCCTGGTCGAGGAATTCTCCAAGCGCGCTTTCGATACGAGACTCGCACCGTTGTACTCACGTGCGCTGGTGGGCATGACGGTTCAGGTCGGGGGATGGTGGATGGACGTCGGCAAACCTCGGATCGAGGTGGTGGCGGCCCATCTCGTCAATCTTGCCTGGAACGGGCTCAGCAAGCTGGATGTCGTTCCGGGCCTAGCGACCCTGTCGGAAGCGAAGCCGGCCAGTAAGCGCTGAGCCGCCGAGCCGGCGAAGTTCGAGCCAACGACGCAGAAAACCTACGCCACTCCGCGGTACCCGGGAGCGTGCCGGCGGACTTTGCTGGAGATCAAGGCGACGGGCCGGCTCGATCGAGCCGGCCTGTGCGCGCTCGGTCAGGCCTTCAGGTGCTTGTCGAAGAACTCGAGCAGTAGCTCGAAGCGCTGAACTCGGTGGAGCGGGTTGCCCGACCGGGTGAGCTCGTGCGACTCGCCGGGGAAGCGTACGAGCTCGACGTCGCGCTCGAGCAGTCTCAGCGTCGTGAACAGCTGTTCCGCTTGCTCGATGTCGCACCGGAGATCGTTCTCCGAATGAATGATCAGCAGCGGCGTGGTGATATTGGTCGCGTAGCTGAGCGGAGAGATCTCGAGCCACGCTTCGGGGTCCTCGAATTGGAACGAGCCCAGGTAGCCCCGGAAGATCCATCCGAGATCGCTCGAGCCGTGCATCGAATACCACGAGTTGACGGCCCTCTCCGAGCACGCGGCCTTGAATCGATCGGAGTGAGCGACCATCCAGGTAGTCATGTAGCCGCCGTACGAGCCGCCCATGACGCCGAGCCGGTCGGGGTCGCAGAAGTCGTAACGCTGTAGCGCGGTGTCCAGCACGGCCTCGACATCCTCGTGATCGACCGAACCCATGCCGGGCCCGCCCTCGCTCGGCCCCCGTATTGCGCGTCCCCAGTCCTCCGAGTAACCGGACGAGCCGCGCGGGTTCGAGTAGACGACGACATAGCCGGCGCCGCAGTAGACCTGGAACTCATCGAAGAGGCGGTTGCCGTACTGCGTGAAAGGGCCGCCGTGGACGTTGAGCAGCACCGGATACCTGGTGCCCTCATCGAAGCCCGCGGGGCGCATGATCCAGGCTTCGACCTCGGTGCCGTCCTTCGATGTCGCGAGGAAGCGCTCCGGGGTGACCAGCTCCCGTTCCTCCACGAAGCTCCGGCCCACGCTCGTCAGTTGCCGTTGATCGTGGAAGAGCTCGGACAGCGTCGTGGGACTGCTGGATGCGTATGCAAGGGTTCGATTCGAGACGTCGTATCCGGTGACGCCCTGGTCGCCTCCGACGAGCAACGCGGGCGCGCCGGCTCCCTTGCCGGGGACCGAGTAGAGATGCCAGTTGCCGTGGTCTTCGACGCAGAACACGACGTCGTCGCCGCGCCACAGCGGCTCGCGCATCTGAGGAAACGGTACGCAGTGACGATCGAGCGAGGCGGTGAGAACGCGTTGCTCCTTCGATGCCACCTCGAGGAGCGCGACCTGTGAGTGGCGCGGCTCGTCGAAGACACCCGGAGAGAGGTAGTGCGCGATGCGCCGGCCGTCGGGAGACCATGAGGGAGCCCACGCGCTCGAGTCGGTTCCGGTGACGGCCGCCGGCTCGCCCCCCGCCGCATCGATGAGGTAGATAGCCGTCGTCGGATGGATGTCCCAGTTCTCGTGACGGGCCGAGGTGAAGGCGATGCGACGCCCATCGGGAGACCAGGCGGGAGCCGAGTCCTCGAAGTCGCCGAAGGTTAGCTGCGTCGGCTCGGCGGACCCGTCGGCCGGGACGGTGAAGAGATGGCGGCGCCTTCCCGCCGTCCAGCCGACGTTGTCCAGCCGGAACTGCAAGCGCGTCAGTCGCTTGGGAGGACGATTGCGATCCTCCTCCTCGGCGTCCCCGGCGTCTCGCACCCGCGTACTGAGGACGATCGTCTTTCCGTCGGCTGACCAGGCGAGCTCCTCGATGTCCTCCGGCAGGTCCGTGAGCTTGAGGGCTTCGCCTCCGGCCGGCGGGATCACGAAGAGCTGCTGCGCTTTCGACTCTCGGTTGGAGGCGAATGCGATCCGGGATCCGTCCGGCGACCAGACGGGATTCGCATCTCTTTTGGGGCCCGAGGTGAATTGTCGTGGCTGCGTCGAGCCGTCGACCGAGGTGAGCCAGATCGAGCTCTTGTATTCGTTCGAGGAGCCGTCTATCGAGACGACGACGTAGGCGACGGTCGTCCCATCGGGGGCCACGCGCGGGCTGCCCACACCGGTCAGCTCGTAGACATCCTTCGGAACCATGCCCGTCATCGATCATCCCTTTGGTGGCCGCTACGGATGCAACCTCACCCTACTCATCCCGGTAGACCATTCGAGTCGTCTACGTTAGGCATCGGTCCTACCATCTCCCTCGTATGCCTATGACCAGGACGCGCCTTTGTGGTTTGCTCGTAATGCTGTGTCTCGCTCACGGCTGCGACGGCGGTGAGTCTCCCGACGACGAAGTCCCGCTCAACCAAGGCTCGTCGACGGGCTGCCCGAACGAGGCGGACGCCCTCGCCGGCGACGCGGTCTTGCAGGGACCCCTTGCGGGCGACGTCACCGGAGACGGAGATGCGGACGAGGTCTTCCTTGCGATCGATGAGGGGGCCGAGGTCGGATGCCGCGCCTTTCTTTGGTTGCGTTCGGGCGAAGAGATAGCGGTGACGTCCGTGGCCGGCGAGGGCGTCGAGGTTGGTCTCGGCCTGCCGGCCCTTCTCGGGCTCAAGCAAATCGACGGCCGGAGGGGCAGCGACATCATCGTGGACATCGCGACCGGAGCATCGACTCGCTTCGCAGGCGTCTACATTTTCAGCAACGCGAGTCTCCGACAGCTCGAGGTCGAGGGCAGCCGGCCGCCCGTCGAGGACCTCTTCGCGCACGGAGGAGGCGTGGGTCAACTGAGCGCAGTCGACTGTGCTCGAGACGGCACCGTGATCATCTCCACGGCCGTCCCCGGCGAACGGCTCTACGAGGTCGATCGGATCACCTACGAGGTCGATGACGAGGTGCTGAGACGCAACCCGGCGAAGGACGTGCGGGAGCGGGCCAGGCTCCAACGGATTCCTCGATTGTTCCCCGAGTTCGCCGGGCCCCCCTTCTCGAGCTGCCCCGACGCATAGCCCACCACGTCGAACCTTTAGAGTGGCCGTCATGACCGGCGACTACGACTTCACCGCGATCGAGAGCCACTACCAGCAGGCGTGGATAGACGACAAGCTGTGGAGCGCGCCGGCGATTCCGGACCCCGAGAACAAACGCTACCTCGTGACGATGTTCCCGTATCCGTCGGGCGACCTGCATATGGGTCACGTCGAGATCTTTTCCATCCATGACGCCATCGCTCGCTTCGAGCGGATGCGAGGCTACGGCGTCTTGAACCCCATCGGCTGGGACGGCTTCGGACTTCCGGCAGAGAACGCCGCCATCCGGCGCGGCCTCAACCCGAAGAAGTGGACCTACGAGAACATCGACAAGCACCGCGCCTCGATGGAACGGCTCGGCATGAGTTTCGATTGGGATCGGGTCTTCAACACCTGCGATCCCGGCTTCTACCGATGGAACCAGTGGCTTTTCTTGCGCTTCTACGAACGGGGCCTGGCCTATCGCAAAGAGGCGGCCGCGTGGTGGTGCCCCAACGACAAGACGGTCCTGGCGAACGAGCAGGTCGTGGCGGGCAGATGCGAGCGCTGTGGCGCCGAGGTCATCAAGCGATATCTGACGCAGTGGTTCTTCAAGATCACCGATTATGCCGATCGATTGATCGACGACTTGAAGCTCAACGAGGGCTGGACCGAGCGGTTGAAGATGTTGCAACGCAACTGGATCGGCCGTTCTTACGGGGCCGAGGTCGACTTCGCCATCGAGGGCATCGACGAACCGGTGACGGTCTTCACCACCAGGCCGGACACCTTGTGGGGCGCGACCTTCTTCGTGATGGCGCCCGAGCATCCGCTGGCGGAGGAACTGGTCGCCGGGACGCCCGTCGAACAACGCCTGAGGGCCTTCAAGGACGAGGTCGCGCGCATGAGCGAGATCGACCGCACCTCGACGGAGCGTCCGAAGAAGGGCATTCCGCTTGAGCGGTACGCGACGAACCCGGTCAACGGCGAGCGCATCCCCCTCTGGGTCGCAGACTACGTCTTGATGGACTACGGCACCGGGGCGATCATGGCGGTGCCGGCACACGATCAGCGCGACTTCGAGTTCGCACTCTCATACGGGCTGGAGATCCGGGTTGTGATTCAACCCGCCGACGCCTCGCTGGACTCCGCGCAGATGACCGAGGCCTATCCGCACGACGGTGTGATGGTCAACTCCGATGGATTCGACGGAACGCCCGCGACCGAATCGGTCGCCAAGGTAACCGAATGGCTGGAGACCAAGGGTTTGGGTCGGGCCGCCAAGAACTATCGCTTGCGTGACTGGCTCATCAGCCGGCAGCGCTACTGGGGCACTCCGATCCCGATCCTGCATTGTGAGGATTGCGGCGAGGTTCCGGTGGCGGACGAGGACCTGCCGGTCGAACTACCCGACGATGTCGACTTCAACCCGACGGACGAGGCGTCGCCGCTCGCCACCGCCGAGGAGTGGGTGAACGTCGAGTGCCCGAAGTGTGGAGGCAACGCTCGACGCGAGACCGATACGATGGACACCTTCGTTGACTCGTCGTGGTACTTCCTGCGTTATCTCGACCCGAACAACGACCGCGCACCCTTCGATCCTGAGAAGGCGAACGCGTGGATGCCGATGGATCAGTACAGCGGCGGCATCACGCATGCGGTCATGCACCTCATCTATGCACGTTTCTTCCAGAAGGTGCTCATGGACATCGGAATGCTCCGTGACCCCGAGCCTTTTCCACGGCTTCTGAACCAGGGCATGGTGACGATGGGAGGCAAGGCGATGAGCAAGTCGCGCGGCAACATCGTCGAGCCGGTGGAAGCCCTAAATCGTTACGGAGCCGACGCGCTGCGGCTCTACATGCTGTTCTCGGGGCCGCCGGAGCAGGACTTCGACTGGCCGGACGAGGGCGTCGAGGCGATCGGCCGGGTCAGCTTCCCGTGGCTGCAGCGCGTGTGGCGTTTGTGCGAGGAAGTGCGTGCGCTCGACGCCGGTGGGGACGACTCGACGGGAGTCCTCGACCTCGAGCTGCGCAGGGCGACGCACAGAACGATCAAGATCGTCACCCGCGATTACCAGAACTTTTCGTTCAATACGGCGATCGCCCGCATGCAGGAGCTCGTCAACGAAGCCTTTCGCTACCGGGGGGCCGGTGGCTCGAATCGCGCGGTTCTCGTCGAGTTGGTCGACGCCCTTCTCAAGATGCTGGCCCCCATGGCGCCCTATCTGGCGGAGGAGCAGTGGCACCGCTTCGGGGGTGAGGGGTCCATCCACGTCTCGGCGTGGCCGACCTTCGATCACGACCTCGCGGCCCTCAACGAGACCACCATGGTGATCCAGGTCAACGGCAAGGTGCGCGAGACGATCGACGTTCCGGTGTCGATCACCGAGGACGAGATGCGCCGGCGCGCGCTCGACTCCGAAAAGATCAAGGGCTACCTCGGTGGCAAGGAGCCACTCAAGGTCATCGTCAAGCCACCCAAGCTGGTCTCGTTGGTGGTGAAGTAGCGCCGGCCTCAGCGCATGCGCCGTCAGAATCCACGGCCCCGGAGAGCGCGCAACTAAGAACTAATGGTGTGTCTTCGAAATAGACATGCTCTGGGTGGATATGCCGGGTGAGTGATACCGAGCGCGGTCAGTCGAGCGCGAACGATCCTGTGACGATCTCGCCTGCCGGCTCGTACGTGCCGATCACGACTCCAGTGGTGGAGACCTTGCTGTCGACGAGCTTCAGCGCGGAGGGGATGGTGCCTTCCGAGAACAGGCGTTTACCCGATCCGATGACGAGGGGAAAGACCCACAGGCGGTACTGGTCGACAAGGTTGTGGCGCAACAGCGTCTGGATCAGATTTCCGCTGCCATGCACCTGCAGCTCTGGCCCAGCTTCCTTCTTGAGCGCCGCGATGCCTTCGGCGGCGTCTCCCTCGATCAGGACCGAGTTGCTCCACTCCAGCGTGGGACGACTCCGCGACGCGACGTACTTGGTGGCGTCGTTGAATGGCTTGGCGCCGGCCTCCTCTGGGGCGTGCGGCCAATGTGCGGCCATGATGTCGTAGGTCTTGCGTCCGAGAACCATGGCGAACGGCCTGCTCACCGCCTCGTCCATGACCTGACCCATCTGCTCGTCCCAATAGTTCACCGACCAGCCACCGTGCGCGAAGCCGCCGCTGTCGTCCTCTGCAGGTCCGCCCGGGGCCTGCATGACCCCGTCGAAGGTCAAGAAGGCGCTCACGATCAGCTTTCTCATCTCTCGTGTCCTTTCGGTCGTATCGGGCCTGAGGTAAGCCCACCGAAGTATGAGACGGCCCAGCGGAGCAAAACTCATCGCGAGCAGGGACGATGAGAGGTTCCGTCCCGGAGCGCCGTTGTCTCACCCGAAGGCCAGACCGCGACGGCCCACGTCAAGCGCCCGGCTGCGCCGAAGGACCGGTGAGGTGAGGGCGTGTTTGTCGAAGCGTGCGCCGAGGGAGCATTGTCCGCCCGCAGCGGGTCCCGGGGCAGGAACATGGGAGACGCGCCCTAGCCCGCCTCGGCTAGAACTCCTCGGGGCAGCGCGGCGTCACCTCGCTGTAGAACATCAGGTCGGCCCTGCGGGCCGCACCGGGGCTGTGTTCGGTGATGCGTCCTGCCCCTCTTAGCGCGGTGAACGGAGTCCCACCCAAATAGCCCGCCGCCAGTTCGCGTGCGCTCAGTTCGAGATCGACCTGCCCCGCCGCCTCTCTGAGCCTCGCTTCTCCGGATTTCACCTCGAGCGTGTAGCGCCCCTCGTTCCAGGGGCAGAAATCATCGTGCAGAGCGAAGTTGAGCTCGCCGTCCTCGGCATACGAGCGTCCCTCGAGGGCACGCCGGACGTCGACGACGCGCAACCACAGTCCGTCTTCGAGCTGACTCTGAAGGCGGCGAGGCTCGGCCATCATGAAGAAGAGAGGATCGTCCATCGGCTGCGCGAACGCAGTGATGCGTTCCACCAAATCGATCCCGAAGACGTAGCGCCACATCTCTCGCAGCGCCAGCGGTGAGGTCGCAACCAGCTCCCGTATCCGGACCGAGCCGGTGGGCGCGCCGGCGTCGTCGTCCCAGGCATTCTTGACCCGATAGGTCGCGTATGCCTGCGCGGCGCCCTCGTGGGTCCACGCGGCTCGCTGCAAGGGACTGGCCCCCTCCCTGATCTCCTTGCTGTCGTACAGAGAGTGCTCTTTCCACCAGAGGTCGCTCCGCCGGTACATGCCGGGTGTGCGCGCGCGGACCCGGTCATAGATGTCCGGGATGACGCGCAGAGCCTCGTCCGCGCCCAGGAGCCTGACCTGTCCGACCGCAGGGCTGGGATCGAGGAACGCCGTACGCTCCTTGAGGATATTGATGTAGACCGTGCGCGCCGCCGTTCCGTAGCCGAAACGCTGGTAGATGTTGCTCTCCGAGGCCCACAGGATCGCCAGCGGCTCACCTCGCCGGTGTACGTCCTCGAGCTGATAGCGCATCATGGCGCGCAGAATCCCGCGCCTGCGGTGCGTCGGCAGGACTGCCACGATCGTGACGCCGGCGGTGGGTAGTTCGCCGCCGGGCACGGTCATCTCGAAGCGGAACGACGAGTTGGTGCCGACGATGTCCTCGCCGTCGAAAGCCGTGACGGTGCGATCGAGCTCGGTCAATGATCGAGTGCGCCGGACACTCTCCTCGGAAAAGTCGTCGCCGAAGGCCGTCTCCGCGGCCGACACAAAATCGGTGAACCGCTCCTCCGAAACGGGGCGGATCTCATACTCCATCGCGTTTCTTCATCCTTCTGATTCGGGTGTCCATCGCTCGGCAGAAAGAGCCTGGGTAACTGTGACGCACGTCACAGTCGAGCCCATGTCGGCAGAGCAGTATACGGACATGGGTGAGATCATCGTTGATGGAGGCCTCCGGCGGCGTCTGGAAGAGCTGGTGGGACGCCGGCGAGAAGCCCGGGTCGTTGCGGCTCTGGTGATGATCGTGGGAGTCGTCGCGCTGATCCTATGGATGCGAGGCGCGCCGGCAAGGATCGCCCCGCCGGCCGCGGCGGGAGAACCGTTCGCACCGACGACCGCGACCCCGCAGGCCACTGCGGGCGTGACGGTGGTGCACGTTGGGGGGGCCGTCAAGCGTGCGGGCATCTTCGAGTTGCAGCCGGGCGCGCGCGTTGCCGATGCGCTCGAGCTTGCGGTGCCGCGCGACAATGCCGACCTGAACGCCCTGAACCTCGCCGAGCCGGTAACCGACGGTGCCAAGATCGACGTGCCCCGCCGGGGGGAAGCGGCTGCTGCGGCCTCGAGTGGCAGCGAATCCTCGCCGTCGCCCAGCGGGGAGCCGGCCGCGGCGCTGGTCAACGTCAACACCGCCGACGAGGCTCTCCTCGACACCATTCCCGAGGTCGGTCCCGCCACCGCCCAGGCGATTCTCGAGTACCGAACCCAGATCGGCTCGTTTACGTCGGTCGAACAGCTCATCGAAGTGTCCGGGATCGGTCCGGCGACCCTCGAGGCGATGCGGCCCTTCGTAACGGTGTGAATCGGTCCGCCCCTTGGTTGCTCCGGCCGAGCCCGCCCGGGTCTTTGGTCCGCGTCTACGCCGCGCTCGTGGCTCTCATAGTGGGCATCTGCCTCGCCGAACGGATCGGTGATTCCATCGCGCTGGCAACGGCGTGCGGTGGGGCGGTCGCGACCGGGTGGCGCCGCAGACCGGCTGTGTCACTCGCGGGGCTGATGGTGGCGGCTGCGTCGTGCGGCGTGCTGGTGACCGCTCCCCGCACGGCGGCGGTGCCGCTGGAGCGGCTCGCCGAACGCGTTCCACGGTGCGCGATAGAGGGACGGCTCCTCGAGCACGCCGGGGGACTCGGGAGCCTCGTGGCGGCCGAGGTCGTGACCTGCGAGGGCTATGCCACCGGCAGGCGAGCAGGCGTGTTGGTGATCGATCCGCCGGAACAAGACCCCGGTGCGGCGATCGGCATCACGGGCTGGCTGCTGCCGCTGCGTCGCGGCGACAGGTTCGACGACGCCAGAAGGCGGCTCGGCGCCCATGCCGGCTTTCACGTCGAGGAGGCCGACACGATCGAGATGCCGGAGGGGTTGCACGCGGTCGCGGCAGAGGTGCGGGCCGGGCTCGCTCGCTCCAGCGAGGGAATGGAGGCCGAGCGAGCGGGACTCCTGTCGGGACTGACGACCGGGGACACCACCGGCATGGGCCTCCACACGGAGGATCAGCTCAGACGGGCGGGGCTGTCGCATCTGGTTGCGGTTTCGGGAAGCAACGTCGCCATCGTCGTCGGAGCGGCCGCGTTGATGGTCGCTCGATGCGCGCTGTGGATCCGCGTCGCGGTTTGCCTCTGCGCACTTGTCCTCTTCGTTCTGGTGGTGGGCCCCGAGCCGTCGGTTCTAAGGGCGGCCGCCATGGGCGTCGTGGGACTATCCGCCCTCGCGGCGGGACGGCGCAGCGAACCACTCCACGCCTTGGGTCTGGCGCTGATCGTGGTGCTCGCCCTTCGTCCCGGCCTGGTGTTCTCCGTGGGACTGCACCTTTCGGCGGCCGCAACCGCCGGGATCGTCCTGTTCTCCGGAGGCTTCGCTCGCCGCATGGGTTTCTTGCCGCGCCCCGTTGCACTGGTGCTGGCCGCGACGCTCGCGGCTCAACTCGCGGTCTCGCCGGTGCTGGTCGGTACCTTCGGTGAGTTCTCGGTGGTGGCGCCGGTGGCGAACCTGCTCGCGGTGCCCGCGGTGGCCCCGGCCACAGTGCTGGGCGTTGGCGCCGCGGTGGCCGGGGCGTTGCTCGCGCCTCTGGGGTGGCTCTCTGCGCGCGTCGCCGAACCATGGGTGGCGTGGGTACTCGCGGTGGGCAGGACCACGGGCTCCTGGTCGTGGGCCTCGATCGAGGTGCCCGAGTGGTGGGGCTGGCCTCTCGGCGCGTTGGTGAGCGCAGCGGCGGCCGCCTCGCTGAGACGCAGCGCTCGAAGTCAGGCGGAGCCGAAGTTACCGGTCAGCTCCGCAGCGTAGTAGTCCTCCCACCGGCCTCCGGGCTTCCGCTCGGTGAACTCCCTGTCGAGCTTGACGAGCAGGTACACGAGTTCGCTTCGCACCGGCTTGGTGCCGAGGAGGTCCGGAAGCTCGGAGAGTTCCAGGAGCCAATCGGCGTACCACGAGGCCCAGTCGGGATCGTCGCCGTCGACGATCCGGTAGACCCGATGGTGCGTCTCTCCCGCCTCGTGGAGGAGGTCGCTGATGGTCGTTGTCTGGGAACTCATTCACCCTCCCTTAGTGGCCCGCCCCACAAATACACATGCGTTTTGGCGGCGAGAAAGCTGCGCCTGGCGGCGTTCTCGCTCCGTCACGTACCTTACCGGTACGCTCCTCCGCTGCGGCCTTGCCAGGCTGGTTTCTCACTCGCCAAAACGTCACTTTACTTATGGGGCGGACCACTTAGTCAACCGGTGCGATCAGATGAGCATGACGCTAGCCGGAGCGCGAAGCCAGCCCGATGGCCGGCCGCGGTGCGCGCCGTGATCGACCCGAACTAATGTGGGCGACATGGCCGAGTTCACCTGGACGGTCCAAGACAACTCAGGTAAGGAGCTTCGCACCACCGAGGCGTTCACCTCCAAAGAGGAGGCCGAGGCCTGGATGGGAGCCAAGTGGTCGGCGCTGCGCCACGAGGGAGGTGAGTACGTCGTCCTCAAGGAGGGTGACCGGCTCGTCTACCGCATGGGCTTGTCCGAGGGCTGACGACCGGACATGACCGAAGCCTTCTACCTCCTGACCGGCGAGGAGTTTCTCGCCGGCGAGGCACTGGACAAGATCAGGGTCGAGGCCGACATCGATCCCCTTTCCGAGGTCTCCCTCGATGCCGCGGTGCCCGCGCAGCACATCATCGAGGCCCTCGAGACCGCGTCGCTGCTCGGAGGCACCCGGTTGGTGATCGTCGAGTCGGCCCAGGACCTGCGCAAGGAGCACCTCGAAGCCCTCGAGCGCTATCTCGAATCGCCCTCTGCGACATCCGTACTGGTGGCCGTTGCCGGCGGGCGCAACGCGAAGCTCACCGATCTCGCCGGCCGCGCCGGAGCCGTCGTCTCACTCGAGGCGCCGAAGGGCAGACGCCTCGCGTCGTGGATCAAGCAGCAGGGACGCACCCACAGCCTCAAGGTCGACGACCGCGCCGCGTGGGCGCTCATCGACGCGGTGGGCCTCGAGCTGCGTGATCTAGACGGCGCGTTGAGCCAGCTCGCCACCCAGTTGGGGAGCGGGGCTCTGATCGGGCAAACGGAGGTGCGCACAGCCTTCGCTCGTCTCGCCGACGAGCGCATCTACGCCTTGACCGATGCGGTCGGTGAGCGCAAGATGGCCGACGCCATGGGAACCTTGCGGCGGCTTCTGGATCAGGGTGAGCCGCCGCTGGTGTTGTTCGGAGCTCTCTCCAACCACGTGCGCCGGCTGCTGCAGGCGCACCGCTTCGACTCTGCGGCGGCCGCGGGAAGCCACTTCGGCATGCCGGGCTGGCGGACCGAGAGGCTTATGGCACAGGCTCGCACCTACAGGGAGGAGGAACTGATCTCGGCGCTCAACCTGCTGGCCGCAACCGACGTCGAGATGAAGGGCGACGCGCCCCTGCCCCAGGTACCGCTGGAGGAGGCGGTCGCCCGCATCATCGCCGGCCGTTAGGGGTTATCAGCGGTTCGAGCTCGAGGCGATGATCTCTTCGACCAGCGCGAGCAGGTCCCCGAGCTCCTCTCCCGACTCTCCCAGTCCCGTGGTCGTGACGCGCTGTGCGCCCGACTGGATCCTGTAGCTGAAGCAATCGTTGCAGGTGATGTCTCGTGGCTCGCTGCCGGCGCGCGCCCAGTCGAGCTCTGCGAGCTCGGTTCGCAGCCGGTCCATCAGCTCGGGGGGCACCTCCCAGCGCGCAGAGGGGACGCGCTCCGAATCCAACCGCGCGCGCCCGTCCGATTGGATCGTGAGCATCTCGGTCATGCCGGCGAACCCCCCGCTTCGTTGGAAGCTCAGGAGCATTCCGCCGGCTTCGGGCTTGACTGCCGATTCCTCGGGGCTCTCGGCGGAAGGTTCGTCCGGAGGACTTTCGGCGCAGGCCGCAAAGACCGAGAGCACCACCATCATCACCAGCGAGATCGCCTTCACGTCAGTTGGACATACGAGCGGACGTTTTTGTTCCACCCCAACGAAGCAGCGCTCCGAGCCGGGGGTGGTGTGGTGAGCCGGGACGGAGCCCTAAGCGTTGAGCCGCCGGGCCAGGCGCGACTTCTTGTTGGCGGCCTTGCGCTTGTGAATCGTTCCCTTGGCCGCGGCCTGGTCGTAGGCTTTGGTGACGGCCGCAAGCGCCTCGGCTGCCTGGTTGTTGTCACCCTCCTCGACGGCCTGCTCGTACCGCTTGGTCTTGGTCTTGAGGGCCGAACGAACCGCTCGGTTGCGCCCGCGAGCGGCCTCGTTCTGGCGGTTGCGCTTGATCTGACTCTTGATGTTGGCCATGCGTGGCTGCACCTGCTTAAAGAGGGGATTTCCAGCCGCAGAGAATATCAGACGTCCGCGCCGGCCCGTAGCGGGATCGCCGCCGCTCGGGACGAGGATATCTTGCGTGGAGTTACAGAAGGTGACGAGGCGCGAGGAAAGGCAACCTTGGACCAGCAGCACCAGCGGGCGATCGCGGTCATCGCACACATCGACCACGGGAAGTCGACCCTGTCCGACCGTCTCCTGCAACTGACGGGCACGGTGGGTGACCGCGACATGCGCGCGCAGTATCTCGACCGCATGGATCTAGAGCGCGAGCGCGGCATCACCATCAAGGCCGCCGCCGTGCAGATGAACTACCGGGCGCTCGACGGGCAGACCTACCAGATCAACCTGATCGACACCCCCGGCCACGTGGACTTCGGCTACGAGGTGTCCCGGTCCCTGGCGGCGTGCGACGGCGTGTTGTTGCTCGTGGATGCCGCGCAGGGAATCGAGGCTCAGACCCTGACCAACCTCTATCTCGCGGTGGACGCGGGACTCGAGGTCATCCCCATCCTCAACAAGATCGATCTGCCGGCCGCCCAGCCCGACAAGTATTCGCACGAGCTCGCCCAACTCATCGGTTGCGACGTCGGCGAGGTGCACCGGATCTCCGCCAAGACGGGAGAGGGCGTCGCCGATCTGCTCGAAGACATCGTAAGCAGGGTTCCTCCACCCCAGGGCGATCCCGATGCTCCGCTGAGGGCGCTGGTGTTCGATTCCGTCTACGACAGCTACCGCGGAGTGATCGCCTACCTGCGCGTCGTCGACGGCCGGATCAAGTCCCGGCAGCAGATCACCTTCATGGCGACGGGCGTGGAGGTCGACGCCGACGAGATCGGCATCATGGACCCCGAGCCCACGGCCGTGGACGAGCTCGAGACCGGAGAGGTCGGATACCTCATCTCCGGGATCAAGGAGGTGCGACTCGCCAAGGTCGGCGACACGGTGACGGCGCGCGGCGGCCGGGCGACCGAACCCCTGCCCGGCTATCGGGAGCCCAAGCCGATGGTGTTCGCCGGTATCTATCCGATCGAGGGGGACGATTTCCCGCTGCTGCGTGACGCGCTCGACAAGCTGCAGTTGAACGACGCCGCCCTGGTCTACGAGCCCGAGTCCTCCAGCGCGCTCGGCTTCGGCTTCCGCTGCGGTTTCCTTGGGCTGCTGCACATGGAGATCGTGCGCGAGCGACTGGAACGAGAGTTCGACCTCTCCCTCATCGCAACCGCGCCGAGCGTCGGTTACGAAGTCGAGACGGCCGGCGACGACAGAATCGAGGTACACAACCCGACCGACATGCCCGATCCTTCGAAGATCGAGCGCGTCTACGAGCCCTACGTCGATGTCATGGTGGTGACCCCGTCGGACTACACCGGCACGGTCATGCAACTGTGCCAGAGCCGGCGAGGCGAGCTGCAGGACATGCACTATCTCTCGACGGAGCGCCTCGAGATTCGATACAAGATGCCGCTGGGCGAGATCATCTTCGACTTCTTCGATCAGTTGAAGTCGCAGACCAAGGGCTATGCGTCACTCGACTACGAGCCTGCCGGTATGCAGCCGTCGAAGCTCGTGCGGGTAGATGTGCTCCTCAACCAGCAACCGGTGGACGCCTTTTCGACCATCGTTCACCGCGACAAGGCCTACGACTACGGCAAGACGATGACGGAACGCCTCCGTAAGTTGATCCCTCGTCAGCTCTTCGACGTGCCGATCCAAGCCGCCATCGGATCGCGCATCATCGCCCGGGAGACGGTGAAGGCAAAGCGTAAGGACGTGACCGCCAAGTGCTACGGCGGCGACATCACCAGAAAGCGCAAGTTGCTGGAGCGACAGAAGGAGGGAAAGCGGCGTATGAAGCAGATCGGCACCGTCGAAGTGCCGCAGACCGCTTTCATCGAGGCGCTGCGCGTCGACAGTGACGGAGCCGGCTCGTGACCGCGACTGCGATTCGGGCGCGTGACGGTGTGTGGCTCGCCGAGCCCGGCTTCGGCGTCTACGTCCACATCCCCTTCTGCCTCCACCGCTGTCACTACTGCGACTTCAATACCTATGAGGACCTCGACGCTCTGCACGCTCCCTACGTCGATGCGCTTGTCGCCGACATCGAGCGTTCGACGCGCGACGTCCCACCGGCGACGTCGGTGTTCTTCGGAGGCGGCACGCCCACGCTGCTCGCTCCGGCGCAGCTCGCCCGCGTCCTTGCAGCCGTGCGGTCCGGTACCGGTATCGCGCCCGGCGCAGAGGTCACGATCGAGGTGAACCCGGAGACCGTCGACGCGCGCAAGTTCGCCGCGTTGCTGGAAGTGGGCTTCAACCGCTTCTCCGTCGGGATTCAGAGCTTCGCCCCCCATGTTCTCGAGTCTTTGGGCCGGACGCACTCGGTTGAGACGGCGCAAGACGCCCTCGCGGTGGCGCGCCGAGCAGGAGCGCAAGACGTCAACGCCGACCTCATCTACGGCTCGCCGTGGGAGCGCCCCGAGGACTGGCTCCGGTCGCTCGAGGGTGTGATCGACGCAGGCACCGATCACGTAAGTGCCTACGCGCTCACCGTCGAGGCGGGTACGCCGCTGCATACGCTGGTAACGACCGGGCGAGTGCCGGACGTGGACGGAGACGTGCAAGCCGAGCGTCACGCGCTCGCCGACCAGTATCTTCGGACGGCGGGCTTCGAGCGCTACGAGACCTCGAACTGGGCGCAGCCGGGGAGAGCCTCACGCCACAACGTCCTGTACTGGAGTGCCGGGAACTATCAAGGCTTCGGGGCGGGGGCGCACGCCCACATCGACGGTCGCCGGTGGTGGTCCCAGCGTCTGCCGCGCGACTTCATCGCAGCGGTACGCGCGGGACGCAGCACCGAGGCCGGGTCCGAGGAACTGGATCACGGCCGGCGGGGGCCCGAGGCGCTCATGCTGGGCTTGCGGCTCACCTCCGGTGTGCAACTCGACGCCCTGGCCGAACTCTACGGCGCCGCCTTTCTCCGGGAGCGAGTGGCCACGATCGAACGGCTGGTCGAGGCCGGAGCCCTCGAGCGCCACAGAGGGTGGCTGCGGGTGTCGAAGGAGGCCACCATGCTCGCCGACGACGTCATCTGCCGGTTGTTGTGACCGGTCCCCTGTACGTTTCGGTGGCCGGTTCGGCGGACGCTTCTGTGGAGGTCCAAGCCCTCGCCGAAGAGGTCGGCGCGCTGCTCGCCGGCGCCCAGGCCGTGGTCGTGTGCGGGGGATTGAGTGGTGTGATGGAGGCGGTTTGCAGAGGGGCCAAGTCCGCCGGGGGCACGACGGTGGGCATCCTCCCGTCGACGAACCGCGCCGATGCGAACGACTACGTGGATGTGGCGCTGCCGACCGGGTTGGGAGAGTCGCGCAACGCGCTGGTAGCACGGGCCGGGGACGCGCTGATCGCAATCGCCGGTGAGTTCGGAACTCTGTCGGAGATCGGGTTCGCGCTCAAGATTGGCACGCCGGTCGTCGGCCTCGGGACCTGGGAGCTGCACCGGCACGGCGACATCGTGGACGCGGTCACGCCGGCGGCCACGCCGGCGGAGGCCGTGAACCTGGCGCTCCGTATGGGCCGGCCCGGCTGATTCCTTCCCACCGGCACTCGTGGCGATCGAAGCCTCAGAACCTCACCCATTCGAAGTGCATGCCGTCGGGAACCAGCCAGTCACCGCCCCAAGTGAGTCCGTGCTGACGCATCACTCCGACGAGCCGGCGGTCCAGATTCGGTCGTATTCCGGTTGGGTTCTCGGAGACGTTGAAATCGACGGCGATGCCCCATGCGTGGTGGCTCAGGCGATGTCTGGGCCCGGCACTGACGAACCGTGGGGCGAAGCACCCACCGAACTGGGCGGGATTGATGGTGTAGGCGAGGTCGCGTGCCCGCACCTCCTGCATCGCGGCGCGTAGTTGAGGAATGAAGGAGCGGTGACAAACGACCTCGCCGATGACGGGCACGGTGGTGGCGCGGATGTTGCGCCTGCGCCAGGACTCATCTATCTCGAAGAACCGGTCCCCGGGAATCGGCCGAGCCGAGAACTCGCCGAAGTTCTCCTTGATGATCAGTTGTGGCAGCACGGCGTCGCCGTAGCGGAGGAACGGGTTCACTCCGCTCGGTCGAAGTCGAAGTTCTTGTCCCGGCTCGAGCAGCGCGCGGATCCGCTTCTCGATCAGCCCCTCGTCGGCCTTGCGTTCGAGACGAACAAGCACGAAGCGATCGATCACACCCCACCGTCGGGGTGCCTTACCTGCGGAGAGCGCTTCGTATCCGCCGGTGGTGGTGTCGTCGACGACTCCGGTCACGGCAAGCACGCCGCTCTGAAGCCGGAGCGTGATTCCGGCACCCCCGCCTCTCAACTCTTCCGACGTACGCGCCAGCAGCGCCTCGCCGGGTCCCAGGGATCGCACCTTGTCTCGATCGGCCGGGCTGACGAACTCGGCATAGTCGGCCGGGTTGACGTAGGCGTTTTCGAACGGAATCGCCGTGCCGCCCGGAGTCCGGTCGAGCACGGTACCGTCCGCGCTGCGCGCCGACTCGATCCAGTCGAGTCCCGCTTCCACCGTCGCCACGGCGCGCACTCCGGGGCTTTGCTCCAGCTCGTGCTGGGTGTTCGGCGGCAACCCTCCGGGAGCCCAGGCAAGCAGGACGGTGCGCTGCGGTGCGATCTTGGACGGCTCCTTGGCGAGCGCGGTGGGCTCCTGCGTGCGCGCTTCTTTGGGTGGTTGGGAGGGCGCGGGGTCGGACTCGGTGCGGGTCAGCGAGGCCGCGCCCATCATTACCAGTCCGCCGATCAGCGCCCCGGCGAGCGCGCAGCACACCCGGAAGAAGAGGCGCCGCGCATCCGTCATCGCAAGCTCCGCGCGATCTGGTAAGCCGTCGCAAGGTCTCCGGCCGGAACCGTGACCGATCTGTAAACCCCGGCATCTATCCACTCGAGCTGGCCTCGCTCGACGAGCCAGCGCGCCTCGATGCCGTCCAGATCGTAGAGGATCGAGCTCTCGCTCGACGGAACCAGAGCCTTGATGCCCGGGGACTGCGTGACGCGAATGCCGTCCCCTCCGTACTCCGCCTCGAGCCGCCGGTAGTAGACGGTGACGCTCTTGCCGCTCAGCCTCGAGCTGCTCGAGACCGCGGCGCTCGGCCGGTAACCATCGGGGAGGTCCGCCGGCCGGCCCACGAAGTCGAGGTCGAGGGCGGCGCGGAGGTCGAGTCGCTTCACGGTCGTGTCTTCCGTCCGACCGATGTGCCGGGGTAACCGCTCACCGTTGATTCCGAGCGAGGCGGCGACCGCGAGCAGCTCCGAACGAGCGAGATTCGACTCGAGGTAGAGCTGGCCGTTCCCCTCGAAGAGCTCGACGCGCCGCTTGAGGTCCTCGGCCGCCGGTTGGTAGTAGGCCCAGCCTCCGCCGTCCAGCCGCACCTCCTCCGCACTCACGGGCAGGGCGGAGCCGTTTCGACCGCCCCCTCCGGTGACCTTGAGCCACGTCATCCCTCGTGACCAGCTCATGACCCAGCGACCGTCGGGGGTTCGCCCGTTGCGGTGGGGCTCGAGACCGGCCGTGTAGGACGGCCGGACCCACTTCTCGGGCGGCTCGCCGGAGGCCGAGAACTCACCGCTCCGCACCGCGCCCTCGAGGGGGGCCGAGAAGAGCCGGGCGTTGATGCTGCCCCGCGAGAACCTGCGGGCCCTCACCTCGAGCAGGACGGCGCCCGCTTGATCCTCGTACCCTTCGGTGCGCGCCCATGCCGCGCGACCCCTCGACGCACCGGCTCGCACCTCGAAGCGGAGGGGGAACCAGGTTCGCTCGTCTACCCAGATGTCGACCGGATCGAGCCCGTGGAAGGAGCGCCACAAGCCTCCCGGCTGTAGCGCGGTGACCAGTGGCAGGGCCGCGCGCATCGGCAGATTGATTCTGACCGCATCCCGGCCCGCCACCCGGGCCCTTTCGAGGACTTCGAAGTTGCCCGAGCTGGCGAGGGTCTCGAGCGGCACGACGATGTCCGTCGGGAGCGTGCTCGTGCCGTCGAAGGGCTGGCGTGCGACCACCGTTTGCTTCGAGGTTCCCTGTGGCACCGAGCACTCGAGCACGACCTCGATCGGGCACGTGTGTGGCTGTTCGATCCACCACCGTCTCGGACTCGCAATGAGATCAACGTCGTTGGCCGGCCAGCGAGCATCCGGGTAGGTCGTCAGGTCCCGCACCCTGAGGCGAAAGCGCTCGGGGGCGTCGAAGAAGACCTCGGCGCTGAAGCGACGTTCGTTTACCGCTGCTATGGGGAGACCTCGTTCGACGATGGAGAAGGTCGCTCGATAGGTGTCCAGATCCTGAGCCGCGGCCCGCACTCGTCTGACGATCTCCGACGCGTTGGCGCTCTGGGGCTGACGCTCGGAGAAGGGAAGGGAGGTGGCGAACAGGATCAGAGCCGCGACGGCCGCAGCCAGGGTCGCCACGCGCAGCCCCGAGCGCCACTCTCTGCGGCGCTGGACACGGGGTCGCTCTGCCCGCACGTGAGTCATGATCGCGGCTCCGAGATCGGGCACGGATTCGGCACTGTGCACGCGCAGCGTGCGGCGCAAGGCCTTCAAGCGACGCTCGTAGGCGTGGCACGAGGCACAGCGGTCGATGTGCTCGTCCAGCGCACGCGACGCCTGATCATCGAGTTCTCCGTCGAGGCGAGCCGATATGTCGACCCGCACAACGTCGCAGACGTCAGTTCTCACCGTTACCCTCTCGAAGGTCTTCGCTCAGGAGGCGGGCAACCACATCCCTGGCTCGGTGTACGCGGCTCTTCACGGTGCCCACCGGCACGTCCAAGGACTCCGCGACCTCGGCATAGCTCTGGCCCAAGATGTCGATCATCACCAGCGGCTCTCGCAGCTCCATCGGCAGTCCCATTACCGCTTCGCGCACCTCGATGCCGAGCTCGGTTCTCACCTCGGACCGCTCGGGCTGGGCCACCATGACGTCGGCGATCTTTCGGCGCCGCTGGTTGCGCCGGATCTCGTCCCGCGCGCAGTTTCGGGCGATCGAGAAGAGCCAGGTGGAGAACTTGGCGTCGCCCCTGTAGCGGTGCATGAAGCGAAACGCTCGTACGAATGCGTCCTGGGTGACGTCGTCGGCCATGCTGGAGTTGCCGAGCAGGTGAAAGCACAGCCGCCAGATGTCGCCCTGGTAGTCGCGCACCAGGGTCTCGAACGCGTCCACATCCCCTCGACGGGCTCTTGCGACGACCTGTGGGTGGGGCTCGTGCACGCAGTCCCCCCGCATCGGCTAAGGCGGATTCTCATGTTCGCACCTCACGCCCTCCCGACGCTGCGAGACGACCATAAGTTCGCATTGGCCTCAACGAGGTGGGGAGGGAGGTGCGACCGAGGGGCAATCTTTACTTCTGGTGCGAAAAAGTAAGGGACGGCGCCCAGAGACGGGGCGGCACGAGGATCGGCTCCGAAGAATCAGGTGACCCTTGGGTTGGCCGTCCTGGATACGGGCGTCCTGATCGGGGCACTTGACGCGCTTGGCATCCTGAGAAACATGACGCTGTCCGGCAATCTGACCTGTGACGGCTGCGGGCTCACCTTCACCGCCCGGTGGGGTTCGCTGCCCGGTGCCGACGAGTACCGCTGCGCGCGCGACCATGTGCTTCTCGTGGAGGCGGCGAGCGGGGGTGTGCTCACCGTCGAGGGCACACCCACGGGCGGCTACACGCTCGCCGAGCTTCGTGGTGTCTGCCCGCTGTGCGCCACCGAACTGCTGGCCGGACGGCTTCCGGCCTGTCCGGTCTGCGGGGGCCGGGACCATGAGGTGTTGCTCTCCGGCCCCGGTGAGGGCTCCTTTAGCACTCTGAGTGTTGGAGTGCTAAAGACCGGGGCTTCGCGGTACCATGAGGTCCATGAATGAAGCTACTCATGCCCTCCCGCGGTGGACACACCCGCTGTGGACACCATCGAGTGAAACCTCTTGACCGAGACCGCGCACCTGGATCCCAGGAAGGCGGCGGTGCTACGGGCCATCGTGTCCCACTACGTGGGCTCGGGAGAACCCGTGGGATCGAGGACCATCGCCGAACGGTTCAACCTCGGCGTGTCGTCTGCAACCGTGCGCAACGAGATGTCGGCGCTCGAGGACGCCGGCCTCATCTACCAGCCGCACACGTCGGCGGGCCGGGTACCAACCGATGTGGGATACCGCTACTTTGTCGATGCCTGGGCACGCGACGTGCAACTGCCGGCAGACGATGCTCGACGCATTCGTCGTTTCTTCACCGAACCCCGCTGGGAGCTGGAGGAAGCCCTGCGAGAGACCGCCTCGTTCCTCTCGCGCGTCACCAATCACGCCGCCGTGGTGTTCGCTCCGGCTCTCGACCGCAGCGTGGTCCGCCACGTCGAGCTCGTGCGGCTCTCCGGTGACCGCGTGATGCTCGTGCTCGTCACCGATTCGGGCAGAGTCGAGAACCACGTGGTGATGGTCGACGAGACCGTCGATGAGGTGCAGCTCGAGCACGCGAACGAGATGCTCAATCGGATCGTGATCGGTGCGCATCTAGAGACGGCGGCCGAGACGATTGCCGAGGGAGTCGATCGCTTTCCCCTCGAGTTGCGCGCGGCGGTCAGATCCGTCGTAAAAGCGCTCAAGGAGGAACTCTCCCAGCGCGAGACCGAGCGGGTCTACCTCGAGGGCGCGAGCAACATCGTGGACGAGGAGAAGTTCGCCGACCTCGAGACGGTGCGTGGAGTCATCGGCGCGCTGGAGCACCGGCGGCTGGTGCTCGAGATGCTCGCCGACGCGCTGGCCGGCGATCGCGTCTCTGTCCGTATCGGGTCCGAGAACACCGTGCGGCAGATGCAGTTCTGCTCGGTCATCACCGCACCGTATGGATCCATGGGAAGCTCTCTGGGATCCCTAGGGGTTGTCGGGCCCACCCGCATGGATTACAACCGCAGCATCGCCGCCGTACACGAGGTCGCGGCCGCGCTCGGCCGCATGCTGACCGACCTGGGTCTGTAGCCCATTCCTATGGCGACTGATTTCTACGACCTTCTGGGCGTCCCGCGCGACGCCTCACAGGACGACATCAAGCGCGCTTACCGAAAGCTGGCTCGTCAGTACCATCCGGACGCCAATCCGGGGGATCCCGAGGCCGCCGACCGCTTCAAGGAGATAGGACGCGCCTACGAGGTCTTGTCCAGCCCCGACAAGCGCCAGAACTACGACACCTTCGGCGACGAGCGCGGTGCGGGTGTCGGCGCCGGGTTT
Source organism: Actinomycetota bacterium (assembly GCA_050694055.1). Classification (GTDB taxonomy): domain Bacteria; phylum Actinomycetota; class CADDZG01; order CADDZG01; family WHSQ01; genus WHSV01. The sequence continues at coordinate 4,046 of JBOGWX010000058.1, read as the reverse complement.
GGCGATTTCGGCAACATCTCGGATCTCTTCTCTCAGTTCTTCGGAGGGATGGGTGGAAGACAAACCACGCGCACGGGACCCGCGCGCGGGGGCGACGTGCTGGCCGAGGTGAAGCTGACGCTCGAGGAGGCCGCGCTGGGTGCCGAGCGCGAGGTCGAGGTCACAACCCTCTCGACGTGCCCCGATTGCTTGGGCTCGGGGGCCGCCCCGGGGACCTCGCCGGTCACCTGCGAGGACTGCAGTGGAACCGGTGAGATCCGCACGGTGCGCCGCACGATGCTGGGAAACATGATGACCGCTCATCCGTGTCCCACCTGCCGTGGTACGGGCCAACGGATCACCAATCCCTGCAGCAATTGCCGAGGGGCGGGGCGCGTTCCGGTGACCGACACCCTCACGGTCCAGATTCCCGCCGGCGTCGACGACGGCGCTCAGCTGCGCGTGAGCGGCCGTGGCGAGTCCGGAACGCGCGGAGGCGGAGCCGGGGATCTCTACGTGGCCATTCGCGTCGCGGAGCACCCGGTCTTCAAGAGAGCGGGTGTCGACCTCGGTTGCGAGCTGACCGTGCCCATGACGGTTGCGGCGCTCGGGGGTGAGCTCGGGGTACCCATGCTCATCGACGATCCCGAGAGCATCGAGATCAAGCCCGGCACTCAGTCGGGCGAGGTCGTGAAGCTACGGGGGCGAGGCATGCCGCACCTTCACAGCGGCCGGCGAGGAGAGCTCGTCGTGCTGTTGAGAGTCGAGACTCCGAGGAAGCTGACACCCGAGCAGGCCGAGGCGCTGGCTCAGTTTGCGGAACTGCGGGGCGAGACGGCCGGTTCCAAGAGCTTCTTCGATCGAGTCAAGGAAGCGTTCAAGTAGACGCCGCCGAGCGGTCACCGAGTTTGTGTCCGGCATGACGGGTCCTTGGTTCGTTGCTTCGCCAGAATGGTGGACGGACGGCGAAGTCACGCTGCCCGAGGACGAGTCGCATCACGCGACGCGCGTTCTCCGAGTCACTCCACCCGATGTCATCACCGTCACCGACGGAAATGGGACCGTTGCGCGTTGCTCGGTGCGATCGATCGACGGCAAGAGCGTCACGACGGAGGTCGTCGAGCGCACCCGGCACCGTCGCCTCCGCCCTGAGGTCGTGGTGTATCAGGCCGCGGCGAAGTCCTCCAAGATCGACATGGTCATCGAGCGTCTGGCCGAGCTGGGGGTGTCCGAGACGCACTCGTTCGAATCCGCTCGCAGCGTGGCCCGCTGGGACGAACGAAAGCTGAGGCGACTCGACGAGCGCTGGTCGGCCATCGCTCGTGCGGCGGCCAAGCAGTCCCGCAATCCGTTCATGATGCTGACGAAGGCGGGCCTTGGCTTCCACGATCTGCTCGCCCTTATCGGTCGTGAGCCCCTCGCGGTGTGCCTCTGGGAGGAGGCTTCGTTCCCCCTCCGCACGGCGCTCTTGGAGCCCGCGGAGAGGGTCGCTCTGGTCGTGGGTCCCGAGGGGGGATTCGAGCGCACGGAGGCCGAAGCGATCGCGGATGCGGGGGCTCAACTCGTGTCGCTGGGTCCCCGCATCCTCCGAACGGAGAACGCCGCGTTCGCAGCTACCTCCGCGCTGCTCTTCCACTACGGCCTTATTGGGTAAACGTGGTTTCGACAATCCGACTGCGTCGCATAGGTTCCACGAGATGACCAAGGTCGCATTCACCACGCTCGGGTGCCGTCTCAACCAGGCGGAGTCCGACGCGATGGCCGAAGATCTTGCGACTCAGGGGGTCGAGGTCGCGACCGGGGCCGAATCTCCCGACCTGGTCGTCATCAATACCTGCACCGTCACGCGCGAGGCGACCAAGGCGTCACGACAGGCCATCCGCAGGGCCGTGAAGCGAAATCCGGAGGCCAAGGTGGTGGTCATAGGATGCTACGCGGTCTCAAATCCCGATGAGATCGAGGCGATCGAAGGCGTCGACGCCATCCTGAGCAACGACGACAAGGAGAGCTTCCTCGAGGCGCTGGCCGAGCGCCCCCAACCTCTCCTGCAGATCGGGATGGGGACAACCAAGAAGCGAATAGTGCCGCACCGCGTGCGCGCGAACCTAAAGGCTCAGACGGGGTGCGACGAGTGGTGCAGCTTCTGCATCATCCCGACCACCCGCGGCCCCCTGAGATCACTCGACGAAGACAGGCTCATCGCAGAGGCGCGCGCGAAGGTCGAGGCGGGCGCACGCGAGCTGGTCCTGACCGGCGTTCACCTCGGCAAGTATCGCTACGAGCAGCAGGGCGACGAGCGCGACCTCGTCCGTCTCATGCGAAGGATTCTCGACATCGATGGCGTCTGGCGACTGAGGTTGTCCTCGATTCTCAGCCGGCACCTCACCGACGAGGTCGTGGACTTCATCGCAGACGAGCCACGCGTTTGCCGCTGGCTGCACGTCCCGTTGCAAGCCGGCGACGACGAGGTGCTCAAGGCCATGAACCGGCCCTACGACATCTCCGGTTACCTCGAGTCCGTAGACCGAGCCACCAGACGAATCGAGGGCCTCACCCTTGCCACCGACATCATCGTGGGGTTCCCCGGCGAGAGCGACGAGGCCTTCGAACGCACGATGGAGGTCGTGCGCAGGGTCCGTTTCTCGAAGTTGCACGTCTTTCGATACTCGGCTCGCCCCGAGACCGCCGCCGCCGAGATGGCTCAACTCGAGATCGCTCCGGAAGTGAAACGCGGTCGATCCAGGCGACTCATCCAACTCGGCAACGAGATCCGCGGGCAGTTCCTTCAGGCCCACATCGGATGCCCCGTGGAGGTCTTGGTCGAGGAGGAACGCAGAGTCGACGACGTCATGGTCTGTTCGGGGCAGACCGATGACTTCATCCGCGTGTGGTTCGAACGGGGCGCTACCGAGAGCCTGCTCGGTCAGATCGTGAAGGTCCAGGGATTGCGCGTGCGCGCGGACGGGCTCGAAGCAGCTGTGGCCCCCGTGGGCGCATCGTCGAAAGGAAGAGCTACATGACCGACTGTCTGTTCTGCAAGATCGCCGGCAAGGAGATCGATTCCGAAGTCGTACATGAATCGGACAGGATCCTCGTGTTCAGGGACATCAATCCGGCCGCACCGCTCCACGTGCTTGGAATCCCCAAAGAGCATGTGCCGTCGGTTGACGAGCTCAACCGGGAGCACGCACCGATGTTGGTGGAGCTGTTCATCGCGTTGAGCACCATCGCCGAACGAGAGGGCGTGGGCGGCGCCTACCGCATCGCCACCAACGTCGGGCCCGATGCGGGTCAGAGCGTCTTTCACCTGCATTTCCATCTCCTTGGAGGCAGAGAGTTCTCATGGCCGCCCGGATGATGGGCAGGAAGGTCAGACGGGTAGACTAAGAACGCCAGATGCTAACCACTACGCAGGTCAAGATCCTCGTCCCCAGCCAGCACGACATGGTGCGGTTGGTGGGAGCCCGAGACGAACTCCTCAAGCTCGTTGAAACGGCGTTCGACACGCGCATCCTCGTTCGGGGCAACGAGATCGTCATCTCGGGAGGTGCACAGGAGACCGAGCGCGTCTCGAATCTGTTCCAAGAGCTGATCAGCATGCTCGACCAGGATCATGTCCTCACCAAGGACTCCGTCGGACGCTCGATCGAGATCGTCAAAGGCGACGCGCGGGCGAAGCCGTCGCAGGTACTCGGGGACACTGTCGTCGTCACTCACTCGGGTAAGCCGATTCGACCGAAGACGTCGGGTCAGAAGCGCTACGTCGACCAGATCCGCGAGAACACCATCGTGCTCGGAGTGGGACCTGCCGGCACCGGTAAGACCTACCTTGCCGTGGCCATGGCGATACGGGCGCTCAAAGCCGGCGAGGTTTCGCGCATCGTGCTGACCCGCCCCGCCGTCGAGGCGGGGGAGCGGCTCGGATTCTTGCCGGGCGATATCTCCGCCAAGATCGATCCGTACTTGAGACCGTTGTACGACTCGCTCTACGAGATGCTCGAACCCGAGACCTTCCATCGCCACGTCGAGCAGGGCACTGTGGAGATCGCGCCGCTGGCGTTCATGCG
>JBOGWX010000057.1:0-25147 GCA_050694055.1 Actinomycetota bacterium | reverse complement strand
GCCGGATGCTGAGCCCGACGACCTCGAGCCGGATGCCGAGGACCACGAGCCGGTTGCCGAGGACCACGAGCCGGTTGCCGAGGCCCACGAGCCGGTTGCCGAGGCCCACGAGCCGGTTACCGAACAGTACGAGGCCGAGCCGGTTGCCGAGCCCGACGACCTCGAGCCGGTTACCGAACAGTACGAGGCCGAGCCGGTTGCGGAGCCCGACGACCTCGAGCCGGTTACCGAACAGTACGAGGCCGAGCCGGTTGCCGAGCCCGACGACCTCGAGCCGGTTGCCGAGCCCGACGACCTCGAGCCGGTTGCCGAGCCCGACGACCTCGAGCCGGTTGCCGAGCCGGTCCACGAGGCTCAGGAAGGCTTCGAACCGACCAGCTCAGAGCCCGCGACCGAGACTCCGGAGATGCCGGCGACGGAGTCCCTTACGGCCGAGTCTCCGCCCCCGCCTCCATCTAACGAAGCGACCGCAAACCCGCAGCAAGCACCCGAATCTCCGGTTGGTAATGCCTCAGACCCACAGGCTCCGGCATCGGACGGCGAAGCCGCTCCTGCCGAGGCTTTGAAGGACATCAAGCTCGATAGGTCATCTCTGGTACGGGAGCTCTCAGACCTCCTCCGCTGAGCACTCCCCTCCTGAAAGACAAGGACCCGGCCGACCCTCCGGGTCCTTTGTCATGCGGCGATCGACCTTGTCGCAACGGCGTCATGACGACTCGTCGCCCGCTCGACATTGGCAAACATTGCTCAGGATGTCTCGTTATGCGGAACAAAGCGAGCGAAGTTTGCCTCAAACCGGTACGCGGTGCCGCAAGAGCCGACGATCTCCGACGGGAAGCACCCTCTGGACGCTTTGTTCGCGAGTTGGGCCTTTACAAGACGTGCATCAAACGGTGACGATCTGCATAATGGGTCGGATCTCCTCCAAGTGGGCCAACCTGCCCTTGCGGCGCAAGGGTCTGGTCGTCGTCTCGCTTCCGGTTGCGGCTCTGGTGACCGCGACGCTTTTCGGTTATCTGGTGCAGACCGAGGCGGACGAGAGAAAGCGGGCGAGCGACGAGGCCGTACGCGCGCGCAATCAGATCCAGACCGTCCTCAACCTGCTGCTCGACGCGGAGACGGGGGTGCGCGGCTATGACCTGTCAAAAGACAGGTCCTTCCTCGATCCCTACGAAGCGGCCTTCGAGGAGCTCCCCGCTGCTCTGGCGACGCTGGAGAGGATCGTGGGCGACAACACCTCGCAGGTCGTGCGCGCCGCCGACATCCGCTTTCTCGCCGGACGAAAGCTCGAGGTGCTCGCGGAGCTTCGATCTGCTGCGACTCAGCCCGGCGCGCTGCGTCAGCACATCCTCGAGCGCGATGACCGGCTCATGCAACGGCTGCGCACCGAGCTGGGGGCCATGCTGGACGAAGAAGAGAATCTGCTCTCCGAACGGCTCGACCAGGTGGACGACTCGCAACGAGATCTACGCATCGTTTTCGCCGGCTCCATCGCTCTGGGGTTGACCGGGGGCGTGATCGCCATGCTGCTGTTCACCACGGGCATCTCGCACCGGGTCCAACGCATCTCCGACAGCGCGCGGCGTCTGGCACAGGGTGCTCCCCTGCCGGCGCGCCCGGCGGGCCGCGACGAGGTGGGTCAAGCTGCCGAGGCCCTTGGGCAGGCATCGACCCTGCTCGCCGACCGGGAACAGAGCCTACGCGAGGCAAAGGAGATGGCCGAACGAGCCAAGGACGCCGCCGAGAGGGCGAATTGGGCCAAGAGCGATTTCTTGTCCAAGACGAGTCACGAGCTGAGAACGCCCTTGACCGCCATGATCGGCTTCTCCCACTACATGGAGAATCAAGACCTGGCGGCGGAACACATCGAGATCATGCAGCGGATACGCCAGGCGGGAGATCACCTCGGTGACGTGCTCCAGGACGTGCTCGACATCGCGCGCGTTGAGGCCGGCAATCTCTCCATCTCCATGCAACCGGTCGGAGTGGAGGGAGCCGTAAGGGAGGCCGTGGCGATGGTGGCGCAGGTCGCTGCGGAACACGACAGCGAGGTCGAGATCACGCTCGGCGAGTGCGCCACGGCCACCGTCCTGGCCGACCCACGGCGTCTGAACCAAGTGCTGATCAACTTGATCTCTAATGCCATCAAGTACAACTCGCCGGGAGGGCGCGTAGCGGTCGGCTGTTTCCGAAAGGGGTCAGAGCTGCACCTCTCGGTGTCCGACGAAGGGCCGGGAATCCCTCGCGAGAAGTTGAGTCAGTTGTTCGAGCCCTACAACCGGTTGGGAGCGGAGGCGACACCCGTGAAAGGGCTCGGCCTCGGACTCACCATCTCCAGGAGCCTCGTCGAGTTGATGAAGGGAAGGCTCGAGGTCACCAGCGTCGTCGATCAGGGCTCGATATTCACCGTCGCGCTGCCGGTCGCCGCACCTCACGGGGGTCTGATCGTCGCAGAGGATGAGAGCTCGCAACTCGGCCTGAGCTCCGACTAGATCAGGTCCTCATCCTCCAGGAAGTCGCTCGCCACGGCAGGAAAGTTCTCGTTGCGGACCTCGACGCGCGCGTTCAGCGACGTCATCGTCTCGATGGTCAATCTGGCGCTTACGGAGTCGATGAGCTGCGCGAGCTCATCCGTAAGAGCATCGCTACGGATGAGAGGCGTGATGTTGTCGGCGGCCTGAAGTCCCCGATCGTCCTCCAGCAGAACCCATCCGCGCTCGGCGATGATCCCCGAGGTGGTGAACAGCAGGGCGACGTCGACCGTGTCGCTGCTCAATGCCGCGGTCGTGAGGGGGCCTCCCGCGTCCAAGGGTTGGAATTTCTTGAATCGCAGACCGTACACCTCTCGCAGGCCCTGTAAGCAGAAGCGCCGCTGGGGACATTCCGGCGGGCCCCCAAAGGTCAGCCTCGACGCAACCGGTTCGAGGTCGCTGACCTTTGCCAGGTCGAGCCTGTTCGCGGTCTCCGAGTCCACCACGAGAGCGTTCGTGTTGTTTGCCTGTGACGGACGCAAGAGCGTGAGGCCGTCTCCCTCCAGCCGTGGCTCCAACTTCGCCACGTTGTCGTCGGGGTTCGACGACGGTTCGGCCTGAGGATCGAGCGCCGACAGAAGGGACGCGAGATACTCCGGAGAGAGATCGATCGACCCCGAGCGCATTGCAGGTTGCAGCGCCTCGCGATTTTGGAAGTTGAATCGCCGGTCCACCTCGAATCCGGCATCCTCTAAGACCTGCGCGTACATCTCGGCCACGATCTGGTTTTCGGAGAAGGTCACCGCCCCGATCGTGATCTGCGTGGAACCCCTGCCCCCCGCGAACGCGCAGCCGCCGCCGAGTAACAAGGCGAGCGCGGTTGCGAGCGCCCTTAACGCCCAGCCCACCGCCCTATGTCGCTTGCGTGCGCCGCGCCACATGTGGGCCGATTATGCACGGCTGCAGGGAACTGTGCCGGGCTTTGCCCCCGCAGCTCAGACGACGACTCGGAGAATCTCCTGGATCGAGGTCTGGCCCATACGCACCTTCTCCATCCCGTCCTCGCGGAGCGTCAGCATGTCCTGCTCGATTGCGACCTTCTTCATGACTTCACTCGAGGCCCCTTCGACGGTGAGCTTCTCGAGCTCCTCGGTCACCGGCATGACCTCATGAAGCGCCATCCGGCCCTTGTAACCGGTTCCGCTGCAGGCGGTGCAGCCGACCGCTTGGAAGAGCTTGGGCGGCTCGTCTCCCTTCAGCGGAAAGGAGGACGAATGCAGTTCCTCCTCGGTCGGAACGTAGGGCTCCTTGCACTTCTCGCAGAGCTTGCGGGCCAGTCGCTGAGCGAGGATGCAGTCGAGCGCCGAAGACACCAGGTAGGGCTCGATGCCCATCTCCACCAGGCGAGTCAAGGCACTGGGGGCGTCGTTCGTGTGCAGCGTAGAGAGCACCAGGTGTCCGGTGAGTGCCGCTTCGGTCGAGATCTGCGCGGTCTCTCGGTCACGGATCTCACCGATCAGCACGATGTCTGGATCGCTTCGCAGAATCGACCGCAGAGCCGAGGCGAAGGTCAGTCCGGCCTTGGGGTGCGTCTGCACCTGGTTCACTCCCGGCAGCCGGTACTCGACCGGGTCCTCGACGGTGATGATGTTGCGATCGGGTTTGTTGAGGATGTTCAGCGTCGCGTAGAGCGTGGTCGACTTTCCCGAACCGGTCGGGCCGGTCACCAGGATCTCGCCATAGGGCTTGACGAAGCTCTTCTCGAAGCGCTCGTAGGTACCGGCGAGGAAGCCGAGGTCCGACAACTTGAGCAGGACACTAGATTTGTCCAGGATGCGCATCACGATCTTCTCGCCGTGAACGGTGGGGAGAGTGGCCAGGCGAATGTCGATCGCCTTGCCCTGAACCGTGAGACTGATCCGTCCATCCTGCGGGATGCGGCGCTCCGCGATGTTGACGTCTGCCATGATCTTGAGACGGCTGGTCATGCCCGCCTGTACCGACTTCGGAGGCCGCATGACCTCGTGCAGCACACCGTCGACTCGGTAGCGCACGAGCACTTCACGTTCCTGCGGCTCGATGTGGATGTCGGAGGCGCGGTCGTTGACCGCCTGCGTGATCAACAGGTTGACGAGCTTGATGATCGGAGCGTCCTCGGCCCCCGCGGACCCGACCGCCTCCTCCAGTGACTTCTGCTCGGCGTCCTGGGCTGCGGCCGCCTCTTCGGCCAGGCTCTCGGCCGCGGAGTCGAGCCGGTAGCAGCGATTGATGGCGCCCTGGACATCGACCTTGGTCGCCACCACGGTGCTCACGTCCCGCTTGGTCAGCGCCCTGATGTCGTCGACCGCGACCACGTTTGCCGGATCCGCCATCGCGAGGATGAGCTTGTCCTCCTCGAAGCGAACCGGGATGCAGGAGTGGCGACGAGCGGTGGCCTCGGGTACCAGCGCGACCGCCGAGGCGTCGAGTGAAGCCTCCGCGAGGTCGATGAACTCGAGTCCCAGCTGCTCTGCCAGGATGGCAACGAGTCCGGCCTCGGTGACGTAGCCCAGCTCGATCAGCACCCGGCCGAGCGACCGACCACGCTGGTGCGCGGTGTCCCGAGCCTCCTGGAGCTGTTCTTCGCTGAGCAGGCCGCGAGTGAGAAGCAGCTGATCCAGCTGACCTCCCGCGCGTACCTGAGTGCTCACGCTCATTGGCCCCTAAGTGTCGAAGATCACGGTCGCCAAGACCCTTTCTTGCTAGAGGATTTATCGGCGCTCGGGGGCACGACTAAAGTCGCGGGAGAGCGGTTTGTGAAGGGGACGACGCTTTCCTCAGCGGCGCCGCGCGGCCTCGAGAACCCCGCGAGCGAGATGGTGCGCGGTGCGCTCCTCCGGAGAACCCGGCGGCCACGAAGCGGCGCTCCCGTCGCCGAAGATCAGCCGTAGCGCCGCGTGGGGAGACAGAGAGGACTCGGACGCACCGGCAACGGGAGCATTGCTCTCCGTTACAGGCTCGTCAGAGGCCGTCTCCCCGGCCGGGCGCGCGGACGCCCGCGGTGAGGCGAGTCGCCGCGGCGGCGGTGGCGGTCCGGCCGCGTGTCGCCCCTTGGGGTGGCCCAACAGCCTGCTCACGAGGCTCCAGAGACCGCGTCGCCTTCGTGGCAAGAGTCGTGACGTCGTGGTCATCCGGCCACCTGCTTGGCTTCGATCCGCTGGTGAACCTCGTACAGGATCGCCAGCATCAGCTCCTTCACATCTTCCTTGCGTCGCGGGTCACAGCCGACGACCTTTACCTCGGGTGGAAGATCCAGTCGCTCCCTAACGGCCTCGGCGAGAGTCTCGGTCCGAGACTCGACGAGATCGCCGTGAGTCACTCCGATGAGGTAGGGCACGTCCGCGTAGCGCTTGAACTGCTCGAAGATATGCGCCGCCTCCTCGAGCGACCGGGGTTCCGCCGCATGCACGAGAAGGATGAAGCCGATCATTCCCTCAGAGAGGATCTCCCACATCATCTCGAAGCGGCGCTGCCCCGGCGTGCCGAACAGGAACAACGAGCAGTCCTCTCCGAAGGAAAGCCGGCCGAAGTCCATCGCCACGGTCGTCCGAGACTTGCCCATCTCGGGCGCATGCTCGCTGACATCTCGTTCCGTCGCGACGATGGCGACCTCGCTGATGGTCTCGATGAGGGTCGTCTTGCCGGCGGCGAACGGTCCGGTCACTACGATCTTGAGCGGTCTCAGCGCGGACGACCGGTGAGCTCTCGCCTTAGGTGCGCGGCTCACGTCACAACCCCTTCACGCCGTCGATCATGCGTCCGATCAGTTTCCGATCAACCTGGTCGTCGTCTTCGACCCGCCGCTTCTGGGGGGGAGCGGAATCCGTCTTCTCACCGGCCCCACCGGAGGGCACGGCCTTGGGCCGGTTTCTCAGCCCGTCGCTGAACAACCCGGCGAGCTCGCGCACCACCGCGGAGCGGTCGACCCTGGGGCCTGAAGAACGGCCTGAAGACCGTACCGGTGCCGGCGGCGGGAGCGGCCCTCGCTCCTCGGTCTCTCCCTCTCCTGCCTGGGATTGGGCGGCGGGCCGCTCCGGAGCCGGCTGCTGTTCGTCGATCTCCTCGTCCACGGGAGACTCGGCCTGGGGCCCCGCGTGTGGAGCCGGGGGCGCGGGCGGAGCACTCGCCGTCTCGGGCTCGAGGTTCTTTTCCGGTTGCAACTCGACGACGTTGCTTACGGGATCGTCGTCCTCGTCCCACCGCTCGGTGTGCGAGTGCCTGCCCCGGCGTGTCTCTTCCGGGGCCTCCGGCGTCCCTTTCGTTATCTCGATCAGCCCCGCGTTCATCAAGCCGAAGAGCAAGCGGGTCGTCTGGTAGGCCTCGACGCCCGTGAAGGTGGCGATATCGGCCACGGTACGGTGTCCGTTCACGAGGACCAGGACCTGCCATTCCTCGGCCGTGATGTTGATCTGATGCGCCCCATCGGGAGGACGCGGCGCCATTACCAGCACCACTTCGGGGGAGGGGATCTTGCGCCTGATCTGAGAGATCTCATCGAGCCGGCGCGAGGCCTCGATGATCAGGTTCTCGACCGTGACCGTCAGTGGTATCTCGGCCTCGATCTCGACGTCGGGCTCCCAGACGAAGGCCCCCAGGTCCCAGCGCAAGAGATCGAACACAGCGTCTTCGATCTGACTGCGGACCGCCCATTCGACCTGGCTTTCCTCGACGATCCCGTGATTGACGAGGATCTCTCCCAGTCGCTCACCGGTTTCCTCGTGCGCCTCGATCGCGCGTTCCAGCTGTTTCTCGGTGATCCAGCCCGATCGCACCAGCTTGCGTCCCAGCGGCTCCTTGGACTTGGTCGACTCGGCGAAGTAGACGTCGCCGTCGCGGAAGTAGACCCGCCCGCTACCGTTGCGTCGCTCGACCTCCAGCCGCCCCGTCTTCCCTGCATGCGAGGCCAGCCGGAAGACATCCGGCAGAATGAAGTCGTCGAGTGTGCCCTTGAGCACCTAGCTCCCCGTCCCCTCTTGCCCCGGCTACCAGGACTTCAAGGACGAGTTCTCGTCCTCGTCCCACTGCTTGGGTGGTTCGTCTTGCTGCGCCTGCTCGTGCTGCTGCTGAGCCCACTGATCGGAGCCCTCCTGGGTCTGGGGCTCCTGATTCTGGGGCTCCTGTGACTGGCGTTCGCCCCACTGCTCGGCGCCTTCGGAGCTCTCGGCCCACTCGGGCTGCTCGGGCTGCTGGGCGGCGGGCTGCGCCTCCCACTCAGGCGTGGTCTGGACCGGCTGCTCCTCCCAGGCCGGCCGGGGCGCTCCCGGCTCGGGGGCCGTATAGGGGCTCGGCTGCGCGGGAGGATCCGGTGTGGGGTCCACGCGGTGACTCGCAACTGCCTCGTGGCGACCGCGCGCGGGGCTTGGGTCCAAACCGTAAGGCTCCTCGAGCACCTGCTCGACGCGGCGCGCGCTGCTGCGCATCTCGAACAGAACGAGGCCCGCCTTCGCGTGCTTCGCGGTCATCGCCACCAGAACCGCGTGCCGGCCCGCCGCCATGAGGACGACGTTGCCGTCCGAGCCCTCGACGTAGACCTGTGCAAGCTCGCCCTTGTCGAGGCCCTCGGCCGCGCGCTCGCCGAGGCTGAGCAGTGCGGCGCTCATGGCTGCGAGGCGATCTTCCTGCACGGTCGGTGGTAGCGCCGAGGCCATGGGTAGACCGTCCGAACTCACCACCGCGGCGGCCTCGACGTCGAGAGACACCGCTAGGAACTCGTCAAGTACGGCTGCCAGCTGTTCGGCCTTGCTCATTGATCCTCCCTGATGGGCCCGCATGGTCGTAAGGGCCGCCTCTAAGAAAATCGGCATGAAACGGCCCGAGTTGAGGTCACGCTACAACCGCAAACGGAGAATTTGAAACGATTGAGCCACATCGCACTCGCTAGAGGTCCGGGGGGGAGTGGTGGCCGATGCCCCGGATCGCGGCGGCCGACATGGCCTCGAGCGGCGCCGGCTGCCCTGTCCAGATGGTGAACGAGACGGCCGCCTGGCGCACCAGCATCCCCAGCCCGCCCCATGCGCTTGCTCCGCGGGAGCGCGCGTGCTCGATGAAGGGGGTCGTGGGCGGGGAATAGACGAGATCGACGACGCACTGCTGCGAGGAGAAAACCGCGTCGCTCAGCAGCGTCTCGCCCCGCATGCCGATCGACGTTGCGTTCACGACGAGGTCGACGCCGGCGACCGTCTCGGCCGCACGGCCCCACGCGATGTGGCGCGCTGCCTCCACCGAGTTCTCCGCGGCAAGCGTCGCGACCTCTCGGCCGGCCTCATCCCGGCGCGCCGCGACCGTGACCTCCCCGGCCCCCAGATCGGCTAGTGCCTTGACGACCGCGCGCGCCGCGCCCCCGGCCCCCAGCACGAGCGCCGATCTGCCCTTGGGATCGAAGCCCGCGTCGCCGGCGAGGAACTCTCCGAAGCCGACCACGTCGGTATTGTGACCGATGAGGCGGTCGCCGGAGCGCTGGACGGTGTTGACCGCGCCGATCGCTTTGGCGTCGCCGCCGAGGTCGTCCAGGTGCTCGACGATCGTCTCCTTGTGGGGCATGGTCACGTTCGCGCCGGCGGCCCCCAGCGCGCGCATCCCTCGTATCGCATCCGGAAGATCGGGCGGGGCCACCGGCCAGCGCAGGTAGATCCAGTCGAGTCCGAGCTGGCGAAAGGCGACGTTATGAATGAGGGGCGAGAGCGTCGGCTCGAGCGGCCAGCCGAGAACCCCGACGAAGTGGGATGCGTCTCTCTTGCCCCCCGGCCGGCTCAACAGCTCAGATTCTGGTACTCGGCCTTATCCGCGAGGAAGTCGTTGTAGTCGACGGAGAAGGCGTGCCTCCCGTCGCAGTCGGCGAGCACGTAATAGAGCCACGGTCCCTCGACGGGATCGACCGCAGCCTTGATCGCCTCGGCTCCCGGGGCACCGATCGGCGTGGGGGGGAGCCCGGCGACTTTGCGGGTATTGAAGGGCGAGTCCACCTCGAGGTCCGACTGCGTCAGCGAGTTCTTTCGTTCACCGAGCGCATAGATGACGGTCGCATCGATGCCCAGCGCGATGCCTTGGTCCAAGCGGTTGTAGATGACGCGAGCGATCTTGCCCCGGTCCCGGCTGACTCCCGCCTCCGCCTCGATCATCGAGGCGACGATCAGGATCTCGTACTTCGAGTAACCGAGCGCTTCGGCCTTCGACGTGTCGATTTTCTCGAGCTGCTCCTCCATCTGGTTCACCAACCGCTGCGCCAGCACCTCGGCGGTGTCCTCCTCGACGACCTGGTAGGTCGAGGGAAACAGCAGACCCTCGAAGTTGGTCGAGTCACCGGGCAGGATGTTCGACTTCACCTTGCCGGCCTCGAGCGCCCTGAGCAGATCCCTGCCCTTGATGTCGGTTTCCTCGTCCAGTTTTTGCGCGAACTCCGGCAACCACGAGCCTTCCGGGAAGGTCACGGTGATGAACTTGACCTCGGGCCCCTCGAGGATCTGGTCGAGCGCGTCGCGCGCGGAGAGCCCTAAGGCGAGCAGGTAGGTGCCCGCCTGAACGCCCTCGTCACCGCTGTTGATGAACGAGGCCAGCCGGAACCCGAACGCCGACTTGATGACGCCTTTCCTCTCCAGAAGCTCCCCGACCTCGGTGACGGTCGTGCCCTCGGGGATCTCTACTTCGACCATCTTTCCGGGCGAGCTCGAAGACGTGACGCCGATCGAGTTGAGATAGACGACGCCGGCCAGCGCGGGGACTCCGAGCAGCAGGAACAGGATGAACAGCGTCATCACCGCCTTGCCGCGACGAGTCATCGTCATGCTCTTCCCTCCTGATCGCCGAAGAGCTCTGTGGCCGAGTCGAGATAACCCTGCAGGATGACCTGAGCCGCGACTGCGTCGCGGCGGGACTTGAGATCTCTGGCCTTGACGCCCGCGGCTCGCAGACCTCGCTCGGCGACGACCGAGGTGAAGCGCTCGTCGTACTGTCGCACCTCGACCGGAGAAGCCTCTGCAAGCGCCGCGACGAATTCCTGTTGCGCTTCGACCGCGGGTCCCGATCGACCGGAGAGCCCGGTCGGCCGGCCCACCACGATGAAGTCCGCGTCGAGCTCCTTCACGAGGCCCACGATTCTTTGGACCGCGTCGGTCTTCCTGCGGTCGATCACCTCGAGAGGTCGAGCGAAGCGGGTCTCGGTGTCGGCGACCGCAACGCCGACCCTGCGCGCCCCTGGATCGATCCCCAAGATCACTTTTGGAGCGCGTCCTTCGCCGCGGCGGCCACGGCCTCGATCGCCTCGTCTATGGCCTCCGTCCGCGGCCCCCCCGAGATGGCCAGATCGGGCTTACCTCCGCCGCCTCCTCCGAGCAGGTCGGCTCCCGGCTTGAGCAGGTCACGCGCGTTCAGCCCTCGCTCGACCAGATCGCGCGACAGAGCTCCGACGAGGTTGGCGCTCCCGTCGCCGGCCGCCCCGAGCACGATGAAAGCCGAGCCGAGCCGGCTCTTCAGGTTCTGAGCGAGTGCGCGCAGCGCATCCACGGCCAGGTCACGGCGCGCCACCACGAGGCGGGTGCCGTTGAGCTCCACCGCATCAGCGGCCAGCGATGCGGCGTCTGCATCCGCACCCCGGCGCTCGACCTCGGCGAGCTTGCGTTCCATCTCCTTGCCCTGAGCCAGGAGCCGCTCGACGCGCTCGCCTACCTCTTCGGGGCGGGCGCGCAACAGTTGCGCCGTCTGCTCCAGCAGCGCCGCCCTGTGAGCGAGGTGATCGACACCCTGGCGGCCCACCAGCGCCTCGACGCGCCGGAGATTCGAGCCGATCGAACCCTCGCCGGTGACCACGACGACTCCGATGTTGCTGGTATGGACGACGTGGGTTCCGCCACACAGTTCCTTGGAGTAGTCGCCCACCTCGACGACCCGCACGAAGTCCCCGTACTTCTCACCGAAGATGGCCATCGCGCCGATCGAGCGGGCGTAGTCGAAACTCGTCTCGAAGGCCCGCACTCCGTCGTCGGTGAGCACCCTCTCCTGCAACTCGGCCGAGATATCCGCCAGCTGTGACTCTCCGAGCGCATCGAAGTGATTGAAGTCGAAGCGAAGCCGCCCCGGCTCGACCAGAGAACCCGCCTGGGTCGCGTGCTCGCCCAACCGGTCGCGCAGGATCCAGTGCAGGATGTGGGTCGCCGTGTGAGCCCGCTGGGAACCGAGACGCGCCCTTGCATCCACCACCGCCTGCACCGAGTCGCCCACTCGTAGCTCGCCCGCGGTGACCTGGACTCGATGTCCGGTCAGCCCGGGCAGCAGCCGCTGCGTGTCGACGACGCGCCCCTCGCCGCTCGAGCTTCGCAGGACGCCCGAGTCACCGACCTGCCCCCCGCCTTCGGCATAGAACACCGTGCGATCGAGAATGACATCGATCTCGTCCCTCTCACTTGCGACCTCGACGGTCGCGACCCCGTCGGTCAGTCCGACGATCTCTGCGTCGCAGGTGAGGAACTCGTAGCCGAGGAACTGGGTAGCTCCCCGTCGTTCGAGGAGATCGACTGCGGCGTCGTTGGATCCCGGCTCGCTCCCACCCGTCCGCGCGGCGCGCGCTCGTTCACGCTGGGCGGTCATCAACTCGCCGAACCGCTCGGTGTCTACCTCGAGACCGGATTCGGCAGCGATCTCGGTGGTGAGGTCGATGGGGAAGCCGAAGGTGTCGTGCAGTTTGAACGCGACGTCCCCACCGAGCGACGTTCTGCCCGCGCCTGTTGTGCGGTCGACCTCGCCCTCGAGCAGCGCAAGTCCTTGCTTCAAGGTAGAGGTGAAGCGCTCTTCCTCACGGGTCGCCACGTCCTTGATGTGATCGCGTCTCTCGACGATCTCGGGATACGCGTCGCCCATCAGCTCGACGCAGCGATCGATGAGTCCCGGCAGGATGGCGCCCTCGTGACCGATCAAACGAGCGTGACGAATCGCGCGCCGCATGATCCGGCGCAAGACGTATCCACGCTCCTCGTTGGAGGGCAACACGCCGTCGCCGACCATGAACGTGATCGAGCGTCCATGGTCGGCAAGGACGCGCAGGCCGAAGTCGACGCGCTCCTCTCGTCCGTACCGACGACCGGATATCGAGGCTGCCTTGTCGATCATGCCCAGGAGGATGTCGGTCTCCAGGATCGAGTGCTTGCGTTGCAGGATCATGGCGATGCGCTCGAGACCCGCGCCGGTGTCGATGTTCTTCTTAGGGAGATCGGCGACCGGCTCGATGGCCGCGTCGCAATCGTTCTCCATGAACACGAGATTCCAGAACTCGACGTAACGCTCGTCGTTGTCGATAGGGCCGCGCTCCGACGCCTCGCCAAACTCCTCGCCGCGATCGATGTGGATCTCGGAACAGGGTCCGCATGGACCGGCCACGCCCATCGACCAGAAGTTGTCCTTCTTTCCGAGACGAAGCACGCGCTCCGGCCGAACCCCGACCTCGTCCACCCAGATGTCGTTCGCTTCGTCGTCGGTCTCGTAAACGGTGACCCACAACAACTCGGGGTCGATGCCCCACTGCTCGGTCACCAGTTCCCACGACCACGCGCAGATCTCGGACTTGTAGTAATCGCCGAAGCTGAAGTTGCCGAGCATCTCGAAGAAGGTCAGGTGGCGTGTGGTGCGTCCGACCTCTTCGAGGTCGTTGTGCTTTCCTCCGGCTCGCATGCACTTCTGCACGCTGACCGCCCGGTTGTACGGAGGGGTTTGCTCCCCCTGGAAGTAGGGCTTGAACTGGTTCATTCCGGCGTTCGTGAACAACAGGGAGGGGTCGCCGGGGACGAGCGAGGCCGACGGCACGCGGGTATGTCCGCGCTCCTCGAAGAACGCGAGCCAGCGATCGCGAATGGTTTTCGAATCCATGGTTTCCGCTCTTGCTCGGCTTAGTCGGTCAGGAGTTCCCACCGGGGCGGCCAGGAGCGGCGGCTTTGCGGGCCCGCTTCTGCTCGAGACGTTGATTCGCCGTGTCCAGCCCCCGGCCGATGACCGCGTTCGGGTTCCACTTCTTTCGACGCTCCTCGAACCAGCGATCGACAGTGAGCGCCAGCGCCGCGCCCAACGCAAGCTTGATGACTGACTTGATCATCACCAGACCCTACCTCGATGTGTCGTGAGACTCGCCGGTGCCTTTCTTGGTCTCGAGCCGGCGCTTCAGCTCGGCCTCTCGCCCGCGCACCGCCTCGTAATAGCGGCGGTCCACGAGCTTGTCGGGAAGATACTGCTGTTCGACCCAGCCGCCGTGGTCGTGCGGGTAGCGATAGCCCTTGCCGGCGCCGGTCGCTCGCGAGGCCGGAGAATGCGCGTCACGCAGGTGATCCGGCACCGGCTGGGGACCGCTCGAACGAACATCCTCGAGAGCCGCGGTGACCGCCTTGTAGGCCGCGTTGGACTTGGGCGCCAGCGCCAGATAGCCGGCCGCCTGACTGAGATTGATGCGTGCCTCGGGAAGGCCCACGAACTCGAGCGCGTGATGCGCTGCGACCGCCACCTGCAGGGCCGTCGGGTCCGCGTTCCCGACGTCCTCGCTGGCGAAGACGACCATCCGCCTGGCGATGTAACGCGGGTCCTCGCCCGCGTCGAGCATGCGCGCCATCCAGTAGACGGCCGCGTCGGGGTCACTCCCCCGCATGGACTTGATGAACGCGCTGATGACGTCGTAATGCCAGTCGCCGGTCTTGTCGTAGTCGAGGGCCCGCTGCTGGAGCGCTTCCTCGGCGACACTCAGACCGATGGTTCCGGTCGTGGTGGTCGCGATCATCGCGGCGGCCTCGAGGGCATTGAGCGCGCTGCGCGCATCGCCCCCGCTCCGCTCGGCGATGTGATCGAGCGCCTCGTCGTCGATCCGCACGTCGAGCTTGCCGAGGCCGCGCTCGACGTCGGCCAGGGCCCTTTGGATGACCTCCCTGAGGTCGTCGGTGGTCAGCGCCTCCAGCCGGAACAGCAGGCTCCGACTCATCAGCGGTGACTTGATCTCGAAGCCGGGGTTCTCGGTCGTCGCGCCGACCAGGACGATCCAGCCGTTCTCGACGGCGGGAAGCAGCGCGTCCTGTTGCGCCTTGTTGAAGCGATGGATCTCGTCGAGGAACAGCACCGTGCGGTGGTTCTGCTGTCCCAGGCGGTCCTTGGCCGCCTGGATCTGCTTGCGCACGTCGGCCACTCCGGCGGCGACCGCGCTCATCGCCTCGAGGTGCGCCGTCGTGGCGTTGGCGATGATGTGGGCCAAGGTGGTCTTTCCACTCCCGGCGGGCCCCCACAGCACGATCGAGCTGAGCTCTCCCGACTCGATCAAGGCGCGCAGGGCTCGGCCCCGGCCGAGCAGGTGCTCCTGGCCGACCATCTCGTCGACCGTCTGAGGACGCATGCGCGCGGCGAGCGGCGCGAACGAGTCGAAGCGCGACTCGAGATTGCTCTCGAACAGGTCCATGGCCTAATGCTCGCACGCTCGGGGCGCCCCCGGCTCGAGAGGGCTTGCCTGGTGTCTGTGTGTCCCCTACAATCTTGTAGGGAGGTCGCCGATGCCGCAAAACAAGACGTCCGTCAAGAAGACTGCCGCGGCGCGCCGGCGTTCGGCCGCGCGCAGCAAGGCACGGACGGTGAGCGCCTCCGACCTCGCCGTGGTGCTGCCGGGCGGCGCCGTCGGTGTGATGCAGGCCAAGGCGGCGCACGTCGTGGACCGCTTGGGGGGGGTCACCAAGACCGCCCGGGCACTGGGAGTCGCACGCTCGCAGCCCGGACGCTGGGTGAAGGGCACCGAAGCCCCCTCCCCCGAGTCGGCTCGCCGGCTCATGGACATCGACTACGTGCTCGGCCGGCTCGAACAGATCTTCGTGCCCGAGGTCGCCCAGGTGTGGCTCGTCAGCCCGAACGCCTTTCTCGGGGGAGCCCGCCCCTTCGACGTCCTCCAACGAGAGGGTCCCGCGGAGGTCATCGCGGCAATCGACGCGGCGGCGGCCGGCTCTTACCCCTAGGTGCTTCTCTACCGCGTCGTTCCTTACGCCGGAGACGCGCGCCCGGATGAGCCCGGTCATCCTCTGTTCGTCGATCCCGCGCGCCAGGGGCACGGCCGAGCCGACAATCCCCGCCATTACGCGGCGCTGTACGTCTCGGAGTCCGCGGCGGGGGCGGTGGGCGAGGTCTTCGGCGACCTCATCCGGTGGAGTTCGGCGATGTTCGAGGTTCCCTCGTTCGGCGCGCGGCGGGCGCTGGCCACCTTCGACGTCGATCCCGCTCCTCGGGTTCTCGATCTCGACGACGCACGGGTACTGCTCGATCTCGGCCTGCGCCCGACCGCGGTGGTGTCGCGTGACCGCGAACTGACGCAGGAGGCCGCGCTCACCGTCTGGCTCCGAGGCGAGTGGGAGGGACTGAGATGGTGGTCGTGGTGGCGCCCCACCTGGCGCAACCAGACGCTCTGGGCTCCCGCCGCCGGCGCCCGGTCTTGGTGGTGGCACGAGCGCTTCGCCGTCACCTCGATCGAGCCGTTGACGATCGACCATCCCGCGGTCCAGGTGGCGGCGGACCAACTGCGGCGGCCACTCGACCCGGGCTAACCCGGCTCTGGCTCGGGCGCGATCGACTTCAGGTGGAGCGCCCTGAGTTGGTCGTCGGAGACGGGGGCCGGCGCCCCCGTGAGCGGGTCGAACGCCGTCTGGGTCTTGGGAAAGGCGATGACCTCGCGAATGTTCGATTCACCCGCGGCGAGGGCCACGATCCGATCGATGCCCGGAGCGATGCCGCCGTGCGGCGGGGGGCCGAAGCGGAACGCGTCCAGCAGGAAGCCGAACTTCTCTTGCTGCTCGTCCTCGCCGATGCCGAGGGCGTTGAACACCCTGCTCTGCAGCGCCGCATCATGGATACGGATCGAACCGGACGCCAGCTCCCAGCCGTTGAGCGTGATGTCGTAACTCTTGCTGATCACCCTGGCGGGATCGCTCTCGAGATACTCGACGGTGTCCTCGACCACCCCTGTGAAGGGATGGTGGATCGGATCCCAGCGCTCCTCCTCCTCGTTGCGCTCGAACCAGGGAAAGTCCACGATCCACGCGAACCTCCAGTAGCCGGGATCGTCCGGGCGGTAGCCGGGCACGAGCCCAAAGCGCTCGGCGAGGCTGACCCGAAGGTTCCCCAAGACCTTGTGCACGATCGGGTGCCGCGCATCCGCGACGATCAGCACGAGATCGCCCGCGCTCGCTCCCGTCGTCTTCAGCAGTCCGGCTCGCTCGTCGTCGCGAAAGAACTTGTCGAGCGGCGACTTGAAACCCTCCGGCGTGACGCCGATCCACACGAGCCCTCCGGCTCCCAGTGCCTTTGCCGCCTCGACGAGCGCGTCGAGCTCCTTGCGAGCGAGACCACCCTGGCCCTCCACGACCAGCGCTTTGACGAGCCCCCCGTCGTCGAGCACGGACCGAAACACCTTGACTTCGGTCGCCGCGAAGACATCGGCGAGATCCACCAGTTCCATGCCGTAACGCAGGTCCGGCTTGTCGGTACCGAATCGATCCATCGACTCGTTGAACGGGATGCGGGCGAAATCGGCCGGCTCGACACCGAGCACCTCGCGCCACACCGACTTGAGCATGCGCTCCGTCGACTCGAGCACGTCCTCGACCTCGACGAAGCTCATCTCGACGTCGAGCTGCGTGAAGTCAGGCTGCCGGTCGGCCCGCAGGTCCTCATCGCGGAAGCAGCGCACGATCTGGTAGTAGCGGTCGAGCCCGGACACCATCAGCAGCTGCTTGAAGAGCTGGGGGCTCTGCGGAAGCGCGTAGAACCCTCCGGGATGCACGCGCGACGGAACAAGGTAGTCACGCGCCCCCTCGGGAGTGGCGCGCGTGAGCATCGGCGTCTCGACCTCGGTGAAACCCTCGGCGTCGTAGAAGCGGCGAACAGCCGAGATTATCCGATGGCGAATTTGCAGGTTCCGCTGCATCCGCTCCTTGCGGAGGTCCAGATACCGGTAGCGCAGTCGAAGTTGCTCGTCCACCTCCGCGTGCTCGTCCACCTGGAATGGGGGCGTGCCACTGCGGGCGAAGATCTCGATGCCGCTTACCGCGACTTCGACCTCGCCGGTCGCGATCCTGTCGTTGACCGTCCCCTCCGGCCGAGCTCGAACCTCGCCCGTCACGGTGATGCAGAACTCGCTTCTCAGCGACTCCGCGGTCTCGTACGAAGCGCGCGACAGCTCGGGATTGAAGACGATCTGCACGAGCCCCGCGACATCGCGCAGGTCGATGAAGATCACGCCGCCGTGATCGCGTCGCGTGTGAACCCACCCGCACAAGGTGACCGTGCGGCCGATGTGCTCGTCTCTTAGATCACCGCAGCGATGCGAGCGCAGCATTCATTACTCCTTCGCTTGAAGCAGATTCAGCAAGTCGGCCCCACGTACGCGCTGCTGCTCGCCCGAAGCGAGATCCCGGAGGGTGACCTCGCCCGCGTCGACCTCCTCCTCACCCATGATCGCCGCCCAGCGCGCACCGGAGCGATCGGCGGCCTTCATCTGGCCCTTCAGTCCGCGGCCCATGAGGTCCCAGTCGGCGCCCACACCCGCCCGCCTCAACTCAGTGACGAGCGGCAAGGCCTCACTCTTCGCCCGGTCGCCCAGAGCGACGACGAAGACGGCGACGTGGCGGGGCTCCCACTCCTTCAGCGTGCGCGATGCGAGCAGCAGGCGGTCGACGCCCACCGCGAAACCGATACCCGGCAGATGCGCTCCGCCGAGAGACTCGGCGAGTCCGTCGTAGCGGCCCCCTCCCAGAACGGTCGCCTGGGCTCCGAGATCGTCCGAGACGAACTCGAAAGCGGTCCGCGTGTAGTAATCGAGCCCGCGCACGAGAGTCGGATCGACCGAGTGGTCGACGCTCAGGGAATCGAGCAACCGTCGCACCTCGTCGAAGTGCCGCATGCAGTCGTTGCACAGGTGATCGGTGATCGCGGGCGCGCCCTTCATCACTTCGATCGTCGGCTCCTCCTTGGAGTCGAACGCACGCAACGGGTTGTCGTCGATCCGGCTTCGGTCCTCCGGCGCGAGTTCGTTCTCGTGCGTGCGAAGGTATCCGACCAGCGCTTTGAGGTAGCCGAGGCGGCAGGTCTCGTCGACGTGGCCTATGGAGTTGAGTAGCAGCCTGCACTCGACCCCCGTCTCCCGCAGAAAGCGCGCTGCGAGCTCGATGATCTCGGCGTCGATCGCGGGACCCTCCGAGCCGATCGCCTCGATATCGATCTGCGCGAACTGCCGGTAGCGCCCCTTCTGAGGGCGTTCCTGCCGGAACATCGGGCCCCAGGAGAGAAGCTTCACCGGCAACGATCCCTTGTCCAGTCGGTTCTCGAGCACGGCGCGCACGATTCCGGCGGTCGCCTCGGGCCGCAACGTCAGCGAGCGCCCACCACGGTCCTCGAATGTGTACATCTGTTTGGTGACGACCTCGGATGCCTCACCGACACCCCGCTCGAAGACCTCGGTGTGCTCGAAGATCGGCGTGTCCATCGGCGCGTAGCCGGCGGGTCCGAAGACTCCGTTCAGGGCGAGGTCGAAGACCCGCTGCCAGCGCCACGACTCGGGCGGCAGAAGGTCACGCGTACCCCTGGGCGCGCTGAAAGAGGAAGACTGGTCGGACATCGAGACATCCTAATGGGCTCGGTCAGGGCGCAGGGAAGCGCCACCGCAGCCGCCGGACCAGGTCTTGCGACTCCGCGGCGATGGTCAGCGTGTAGCCGCGCTCGGACCAGTAGAGCACTCCACCCACCTCGACCGCAGCCCGCCGGGAATCGAGACGGACCAGGCCTCCGGCCGACGGCAGCGGCACGCCGTAGATCTGGCCCACGGTGACGGTGCGGCCCCCGACCTCGTAAGAGGTGCGGGCCGACACGTCCTGCTCGCCGGTGAACCCGAGAACCAGGCGGCGCGGCTGCGCCCTCGTCAAGACGATGGCCTGCTTGAATCCGATTTGATTCAGTTGGGCGACGAGATCACGGGATCCGCGCAGCTTCACCGACGGCGCCGTTCGCCTCCGCTCTGTCTGCCCGGACTGCGGCAGCAGAGACTCCTCGGACATCGACCTCGCCGCGGAGCGACGAGACGTTTCCCTGGCGTAGTCGAACGTCCCCGAGAGACCCACGAACAGGGCAACGACGAGGCACACTCCGACGATCACCTTTGCGCTCGTCGCCATCGCTCCATCCTGACGCCCCGGCGGCTCTAGTCACGAGCCACGGGCCCGCGAGGGGCCCCGAGCGCGTGTGATTGGATAGATCGCAGTTCCGTCGGACGTCAGGGAGGACGCATGCCGCAGGCTCGCATCGAGGAGCGCTCCGAACTCGAGCGCCTCGCCAAGAGGCTCCGTCACAACATCGTCACATCCACCACCGAGGCCGGCTCGGGGCATCCCTCGACCTCGTTGTCGATGGTCGAGGTCGTCACTGTTCTCTACTTCGGTGGCGTCCTTCACTACGATCCGCAACAGCCGCACCATCCCGACCGCGACCGCTTCATACTCTCCAAGGGACACGGTGCGCCGGGGCTGTACGCGGTGCTCGCCGAGGCGGGTTACTTCCCGACCGAAGACCTCATGACACTGAGGCAAATGGGCTCGCCGCTCGAGGGCCATCCCAACATGTGCCGGCTCGCCGGCGTGGAGGCATCGACCGGCTCGCTGGGTCAGGGTTTGTCGATGGGCATCGGACACGCCCTCGCCGGGCGGCTCGACGGAGGCGATTACCGCACCTATGTGATGACCGGCGACGGCGAGATCGAACAGGGACAGATCTGGGAGGCCGTCATGTACGCCGGCAATCACGACCTCGCCAACCTCACCCTCATCATCGACCACAATGGTTTCCAACAGACCGACGCGGTGGACAACATCCAGCCCCTGGATCCCCTTGTCGCCAAGCTCGAGGCGTTCGGCTGGGCCGCGCGCGAGATCGACGGTCACAGTCTGGATGAGGTTGCAGCGGCGTTCGACTGGGCGCACGGAATCGAAGACAAGCCTCAGGCCATCATCGCTCGCACGATCAAGGGCAAGGGGGTGTCGTTACTCGAAGAAGCACCGGGTAGGTGGCACGGTAAGCCCATACCGAAGGACGAGGAAGCAAGGGCCCTAGAGGAGATTGGAGCATCGTCATGAGCTTCGGGCTGTCGAGAGTGTCTCTCGAGACCGGATCCGCCACGCGCGAAGCGTTCGGGGAGACCCTTGCCGAGGTGGGAGGCAACGAGGACATCGTCGTACTCGACGGCGATGTCAATAACTCGACCTACACGAACAAGTTCGCGGACAAGTACCCCGGCCGCTTCTTCAACGTGGGTATCGCCGAGTCGAACATGGTGGGCATCGCCGCGGGTCTGGCCGCGGCCGGAAAGACTCCCGTCGTCGCATCGTTCTCGGTCTTTCTTCTGAGCAACGCGTTCGACCAGATACGGATGAGCGTGGCCTTTCCCAATCTCAACGTGAAGCTCGTGGGATCGCACGCGGGCATCTCCATCGGCGAAGACGGGCCGAGTCAGATGGCCATCGAGGACGTTGCGCTCGCGTGCGCGCTTCCCGGCTTCACGGTGGTGGTGCCGGCCGATGGCCCGAGCACCGCAACCGCCACCAAGGCTCTGCTGGAAAGAGCGGGTCCGACCTTCATGCGCTGCGGCCGGCCGGGAGTTCCCCTCATCTACGATGACAGCAGCGAGTTCCAGATCGGCAAGGCCAACACGGTTAGAGACGGCGATGACCTGACCATCGTGGCGAACGGCATCATGGTTGCGATGGCGCTCGACGCGGCCGAAGGTCTCGCTACTGAGGGAGTTCAGGCGCGCGTGCTCGACATGCACACCGTCAAACCGATCGACACGGGCTCCATCGTGAAAGCCGCCAACGAGACGCGCGCCATCATCGTGGCCGAGGAGCATCTCGCCTATGGAGGACTTGGATCCACGGTCGCGATGGTGGTGGGCGAGCACAGGCCAACCCGCATGGCCTTCGTCGATATCGGGGACACCTATGCGACTTCAGGCAAGCCGGACGAGCTATTGGAGCACTACGGGCTGACTCCCGACGCGATCGTGGACGCCGCGCGGCGGGTGCTGAAGGACTAGGCGGACCGCCTGGATCGCTTGGACGGAGCCGCCTTGCGCTTACGCGGGGCCGGTCGCTGCGTGCGAGAGCTCGGTGGCTGCTTGCGGGAAGCAAAGTTCTCGAACGCCACCACCAGTGGGGCGGCGGTGAACACCGACGAGTAGGTTCCCACCAGGATTCCCACGATCAGGGCTAACGCGAAGTCCGTCAGCGTCTCTCCTCCCAGGAAGTACAAGGCCAGCAGGATGAACAACGCCCCCATACCGGTGTTGATCGTGCGCGGCACGGTCTGCAGGCAGGCGTCGTTGGCCACCGCGGCCATCGGTTCCTTCGACCGCAGGCCTCGTTGCTCGCGGATGCGATCGAAGATCACGACGCTGTCGTTGATCGAGTAACCGATAACCGTGAGCAACGCCGCGATGAAGACACCATCGATGTCCTTGCCGAGCCACGCAAAGATGCCCAGAAGAATCACGAGATCGTGCGCCAGTGCGGCCACCGCCGAAGCCCCGTAGGTCCATTTGAAACGAAAGGCCAGATACAGCAACTGGACTCCCAGTCCGAGCGCGAGCGCGATCAGTGCCCGCTGACGCAGTTCATCACCAATGGTCGGGCCGATGAACTCGTCGCGCACGATCTCGGCGGAACCTCCGACCGCGACGACCGCGTCCTCGATGGCCGCCTCTTCCGACGCCGACACATCGCCCGCTCTAACCGTGACGTTTCCGTCTCCGGATTCCTGGACCACGGCGCGCGGCAACCCTGCATCGGCCAGCTCACTGCGCAGCTCGTCGAGATCCACGGCCGCCGGGGTCGAGTACTCGATCAGCCGTCCGCCGGTGAACTCGAGTCCGAAGTTGAGACCTTGCACCACCAATCCGACGAGGGCGAGAACCATGATCGCCAGCGACAGTCCGAACCACAGGCGAGCGCGCGACATGAGGTCGATGGGGCGCTCAATGAAGTAGGTGCGCAGATGCCCTCCGATGTTCATACCGAACAACTTCGGATGGGTCGCCAGCTTGCGCTTGCTCGTCACGAAGTCCACCAGCACACGCGTGATGACCAGTGCCGAGAACATCGATGCAGCAATACCGACGACGACTGTGATACCGAACCCTCGCACCGCGCCGGTGGCGAAGAAAAACAGAATGATGGCCGCAAGGACGGTCGTGGCGTTCGAGTCTGCGATGGCGCTCCACGCCTTGGTGAAGCCACGCGTCATCGCTGAATGGAGCCTTCTGCCCTCGGCGAACTCCTCCTTGCCGCGTTCGAACACCAATACGTTCGCGTCCACCGCCATCCCGATCGCCAGCACGAAACCCGCGATGCCGGGAAGTGTCAGCGTCGCCTTCATGGCCAGCAGCACTGCGTAGGAGATCAGGCCGTAGCCGAGCAGTGCGACCGCGGCCATGACCCCGAGCAGCCGGTAGTACAACAGGACGTAGACGATCGTCAGCAGTCCTCCGATCAGCGCCGCCTGGACGCTGGCCTCGATCGCAGCCTCACCCAAAGTCGGGCCCACCGTCCGCTGCTCGATGACCTCCACCGGTACCGGGAGGGCACCGGCCCGAACGAGCAGCGCCAGGTCCTTGGCCTCCGCCTCGTTGAAATCGCCGGTGATGATCGTGTCCCCCCCGGTGATTCCCTGATTGCACTGGACGTCGGCGGCCACCTCGGGGCTGGAGATGACCGTGCGGTCGAGGACGATGGCCACCCGTCGCTCGGGGGCGCCCATCGGCTGGCACGCGGCCTCCCCCGTGAGCTCGGCCCACCGCTCGCCGCCGTCGTCCCGAAAGGAGATCGAGACCTGCCAGGCCGCTCCGAACTGCGTGTCGATGATCGCTTGGGCGTCCCCGACCGCGTCCCCGGTCAGCGCCGCGGGAGCGAGGCGAATGCGCTGACCCTCTTCGTCGGAGAGAACGAGCTCGTCGTCACCCTCCTCGGCGTCTTCGTCATCTTCGTCCCGCTGCCGGTCCCGCTTTCGCTCGCCTCGCTGGTCGCGCTCCTCCTCTTCCGTCTCGGGACCAGGCGTCCCGAGCACCGGATGGAAGTTCAACTGAGCGGTCCGCCCGATGACCTCGAGGGCCTCGTCGGGATCCGTCACCCCCGGCAGCTCGATGATGATGCGGTCGTCGCCGGACTCCTGGAGGGTGGGCTCGCTGACCCCGAGCTGGTCGACGCGGCGCCGCATCACCTCGAGGGTTCGGCCGACGGTGTCCGGCGTGATCTGCTGCTCTTCGGTCTCTTGAGCTTCGAGCACGATCTGGGTTCCGCCGCGTAGATCGAGGCCGAGCCTGATCGGCTGCGTGAGAACGAGCGCTGCCGAGCCGGCCAGCACGAGGAGTGCCAGGACCGCGCGCCATATGAGTCTGCGCTTCATCGGAAAAGAGAGAACCTCCGGGTCGGGCCGCGTGGTGGGGCGGCTGGGGATTCAGACGGACGGAAGGGCGGGTGGCGCGCGTGAGCCGATCGCCGGCGGGTGCTGGCTTCGCATCTGCCAGACCTGCCGCCCCGCCGCGACCGACACCCCCGTCAGCAGGGCCCATAGGCATCCCGTCAAAAGGGCAAGCGCCGGCGGCGTCGAGGATGGGCGTCTACCGCCCAGCCGGTCGTAGTCGTTGCCGGTGATCC
Organism: Actinomycetota bacterium; assembly: GCA_050694055.1. GTDB lineage: Bacteria > Actinomycetota > CADDZG01 > CADDZG01 > WHSQ01 > WHSV01. The sequence continues at coordinate 954 of JBOGWX010000057.1, read as the reverse complement.
TCGAGGGCGTGTCTCGCAGCGCTCCGGTCTCGAGCGCGGGCGCCGGACCTCGCGCCGCGGCGTCAGTGCCGCGCGGCACCGCGAAACCGCCGCCGGGGCGAGACCACCCGGGCACGAGCACGACCGCCGCCACGAACAGCAGCAAGCCCAGTCGCACCGCCATCGAGTTCTTCCGGGATTCGGTCATATAGCCGTCAAAGGTACTTCATCCCCGAAGAGGGGGACCTAGTGTCCCGAGTCAGAGATTCGCCGACATTATGCGGCGAGGCCGAGGATCTGATCGGCTGCCTTGTGCCACACGAAGGGCTTGGGCGCGTCGTTCCGGTTGGTGATCCAAGTGCGGATCGACCCAGCCCCCGATCGACGGCGTCTTGTGGGTCGAGGAGGTTGTCGAGGATGACACTAGGAGTTCGCCGTCAACCGACAAGGCCCGAGGCCGGCTACGCGAGCTCGCAAGAAACAGTTCGGAGATCTCCCGTCACAGGGTCGATCTGGGCCAAAAGTGTCACAGGCCCCCGTCATGATCAAGGCATGGAACCCACCCAGGTCGACGAGGCCGTCGAGCTGCTGGAGCAGGCCAACGCCGACCTCGAGCCCGAGTTGCTGAGCGTCCCCGAGGCCCGGGAACGACTGCAGGCCTACGCACGAGCCCAGCGACTGGCCGCCTTCGGGGTCGCGGCGCTCGCCCGGACGATCGATGACGCCTCCAGCCTCGCCCGGGTGACGGGGACCACTGTCGGCAAGGCCAAAGAGACCATCGCGACGAGCAAGGTGCTGGGTGAGTCCGCGCCGCTGGAGAAGGCCCTCGAGCACGGAGAGATCTCCTTGGACCAGGCGACCGAGATCGCCAGAGCCGAGGCATCCGCCCCCGGTGCGGCCACCGAGCTCCTGGCGGTGGCCCGAGAAGAGTCCTTCCAGGTGCTAAAGGAGAAGGCCCGCAAGGCCAAGCTCGAG
>JBOGWX010000056.1:0-51026 GCA_050694055.1 Actinomycetota bacterium | reverse complement strand
GTCCGCCTCCGCTACCAGCGGAAACACGCTCTAGGAGGGGCCAGCCTGGCTCGGAGGTTCGCTCGGTTTGTCCCGCATAACGATACGAAACGATCGATCCTTCGGACCTCCCTCGATGACGGACTTCCTGGGCCCTGAAATCAATCAAGCTAGGGGCATGGTTGCCGAGCCCCATGCGGAAGCAACGCCCGAGGGAGGGCGAGACGGCTTCGTCATCGAGACGAGCGGCCTCACCAAGGTCTACCCCGGCGGCCTCGAGGCCGTCGACGGTCTCGACCTGTCGGTGAAGGAGGGTGAGATCTTCGGGCTGCTCGGGCCCAACGGCGCCGGCAAGACGACCACGGTCGGCATGCTCACGACGCGCGTGATTCCGACCGAGGGCTCGGCGCGGGTCCGGGGCGTCGACGTCGTTGCGCAACCGACGATCGCCAAGCAGTTGATCGGCGTCGTGTCTCAGTCGAACACGCTCGACCGCAGCGTGGACGTCTGGGAGAACCTCTACTTCCACGGGCGCTACTTCGGCATGAAGTCGCGCGACGCTCGCGCGCGAGCCGACGAGAGCCTCGAACTGTTCCGTCTCACCGACCGAGCACACGTCGACGTGGCAACGCTGTCCGGCGGAATGGCCCAGCGGCTCATGCTGGCGCGCTCGATCCTGCATCGACCCCAGGTCCTGTTTCTGGACGAGCCCACGGCCGGACTCGACCCGCAGAGCCGCCTCGCCTTGTGGGACATCCTGGGCGAACTAAACGCCTCGGGCCAGACGATTCTGCTCACGACTCACTACATGGAGGAAGCCGAGCAGCTATGCCGGCGCGTGGCGATCATGGATCACGGCAGGCTGCTCGCACTCGATACGCCGTACGCGCTCAAGCGCTCCATCGGAGCGGACACGGTGGTGACCATCACCACCGACGAGCGACTCGAGGAGCTCGCGCGGCATATCGAGAACATGGATGGCGTCACGGGAGTGCACGTCGTGGAGGAGAGAGTGCGGGTTGCGCTGAGCGGCTCGAACGGTGTTCTGCCCCGCATCGTCGGGCACGCCGAGGACGGGGGTTTCCGCGTAACCGACCTCTCCGTGGCGGAACCGACACTCGAGACCGTGTTCATTACCCTCACGGGAAAGGATCTCAGAGAGTGAGCGCTCATCCTCGGGCGTTGAGCCGGACGCGCGCTCCGCGATCGTCTTCTGTTGCCGCCTTCAGGGCCCTGCTGATTCGCGACGTCGTGGTTTTGAAGAAGAACATTCCGCTCTTCGTGGTGCGCACCATCATGCAGCCGTTGCTGTTCGTCTTCGTCTTTACCTACGTCTTTCCGAAGATCGGTCAGGGCATCGGAGGGGCACGAGGACAGGAGGATTTCTCGAGCCTCCTGGTGCCCGGCGTGGTCGCCATCGCATGCATCTTTCAAGGCATCCAGGCCGTCGCGCTTCCGCTGGTTACCGAGTTCAGCTACACGCGCGAGATCGAGGATCGCGTCATGGCCCCCCTGCCCGTGTGGGGAGTCGCCGTGGCGAAGATCGTTTCCGGAGCGCTGCAAGGCATCCTGGCGGGAATCGTCGTCTTCCCCCTGGCCACCTTCGTCCCCGCCACGGACGTCAGCCTCGAGGTTCGCTGGTGGGAACTGGTCACCTTCTTGCCGCTCGCTGCGCTGGTCGGATCATCGCTGGGTCTCGCGATCGGAACGCGCGCCAAACCCCAGCAGGTGCCGCTCATCTTCAGCGTCATCGTCATCCCGGTGACCTTCCTCGGTGCCACCTATTATCCGTGGGCAAGCCTCGATCCGATTCCCTGGCTCAAGGTGGCCGTCTTGTTGAATCCGCTCGTGTACATGGGAGAGGCATTTCGCACGGCGCTCACACCGCAGTTTCCGCACATGCCGGTGCCGGTCATATACGCGGCGCTTGTCGGCTGGGTGGCTCTTCTCAGCTGGCAGGGCATCGAGGGCTTCAAGAAGCGCGTGCTCACCTGACCGGGTCGGCGCAGCGCGTCACATTTCGTGAGCAGCGACGGCTGCAGAAGCCACCACCAGGTCCTCGAACGCCACTCCCACCGACTTGAAGATCGTGATGTCCTCGGCGCTGGTTCGACCGGAAGCCCCGCCCCCGGCTACATCACCCAGTTCGGTGATCTCCTCGGGACCGATGACCCCCGAGTCGATCGGGAGACGCAGGTCTCCTGCCTCGTGAAGCGCCGTCGCTTTACGTTCGACGAAGATCTTGGCGCGCGACATGGCGAGGTCGTCCAGCTCGCGCGCATCCGGTCGGTAGGCCCCCACGGCATTAACGTGTGTTCCGGCGCTAAGTAGCGAGCCGTCGAACAGGGGCGAGTTGCTGGTCGTGCAGGTGCACACCACGTCCGCATTCGCAACTGCGCCGGCCGGTTCGATCTCGGCCCGCAGCCCCAGCTTTCGACCACGCTCTTCGAGTCGCCGTGCCGATTCTGCTCCGCGGGACAGACACCACACGGATTCCAACGCCGGCAGCACTGCAGCCATCGCCTCTATGTGAGCCGTTCCCTGGACGCCGCCACCGATAACGCAGAGCGTTCGTGCGTCGGAGCGAGCCAGGTGCCTCGTGGCCACGCCGGAAACGGCAGCCGTTCGAATGCCGGTGAGCGCGGCTCCATCCAACAGCGCGATGGGCCGGAGCGTGGCGCGCTCGAAGAGGACGTAGATGCCGTGGATGAGAGGGAGACCGCGAGCCGGATTGTCGCGTGCTGCCGTGACCAGCTTCACGCCCGTTCCGAGTTCCTCGCTCCACGCCGGCATGAGCAGAAGATCGCCCTCTCCGACGTCGTAGTGAGATCGTTGGGGCGCGGTCGGGAGCTCACCCGAGAAGGCTGCATCGAGCGCGTCGATCGCCGCGAGCATCGGCAGCGCGTCCCGGAGCTCGTCTGCCCCCAGGTAAGGAGGCCCCATCAGCGCAGCAGAAATCCGGTGCCGGTGGGATCGTCCGGCTCCAGCACGAAGTGATGGAAACCGCAAAGGTACGCGCTGCCCTCGACCTCCGTGATCACGGCCGGGACGCCGGCAACCTCTGAGTCGCCCGAAACCCGAGCATGAAAGACGCTGTCGACAATGCTCGTGTGCACCAGGGTTTCCCCTCTTGGCAGCGCGCCCGATTTATCGAGAAGGGCAAGCCGGGCCGAGGTTCCGCTCCCGCACGGCGACCGGTCGACTTCGCCGTCGGCAAAGATCGCCACGTTTCTCTGACTCAGCCCCCCGGACGCGCCGGCGTCCTCGAAGAAGATTACTCCGTAGATGTCGCGCAGCTCGGGCTCGAGGGGGTGGACGACCTCGTGCTCTTTTTCTACGGCGTGCTTGATCTCACGTCCCAGTTGGATCAGGGCATCGAGGCGGGACGGCCGGACGTTGAGTCCGACGTCGGGAGCGTGCACCGATGCGTAGAAAGCACCGCCGTAAGAGATGTCGATAGAGACCTCGCCCGCGCTGGTCGACACGACGATGCCCTCCGAATGAACGAAGGAAGGAACGTTGGTGAAGCGAACGGAGCGAACTTTGCCATCTTCGATCCGAGCGACGGTATGGAGCCGGCCGGAGGGGGCATCGACCACCACGGCGGTCTCGTTCCCGGCGGGAGCCAAGACGCCGCTCTCGAGTGCCCACGTCACCAGAGCGATCGTGCCGTGGCCGCAGGCCGTGCTGTAGCCGGCGTTGTGGAAGAACACCACACCGAGGTCGCCCTCGGGATCGACCGGATCGGTCAGGAAGCAGCCGTACATGTCCGCATGTCCTCGGGGCTCGTAGACGAGAAGCTTGCGGATGTCGTCGAGGTGGTCCGCCGCATAACGCCGCTTGTCGAGGATGCTCGTCCCGGGGAGCGGCATGATTCCGCCGGTCACGATGCGGAATGGCTCTCCGCCGGTGTGATAGTCGGTCGCGCTCACTCGCAACTGCCTCATGCGACGCAACCCTACCGGTGGCGCCCTCATGCTCACCAAGAAAAGGCAGCGGACAAAAGCGGATTCTTCGCATCCGGCGTCGAACAACTTCAGCGGCATGCTTGGATTGAAGTGCGACCGGTCCAGGTCGATAAGCAAGCTAAGCGATGCAAGCAAGCAACTTCTCATTACTCTTGCGAGTCTTTAGAGTTAGCGGAAGCGGTTTGGCGAAGGGAGTTTTTGGGTGGAGGCCATGAAGGATGACTCCACAGGTCCGGGCTCACGTGAGGTCGTTTCATGGGCCGTCGCGGCGCTCTTGGCTTGCGCTGCGCTGATAGGGGCGGTCAGCGTCTTGGCGGTCTTCGTCTGGGCGGTCGGCGATGTGCCGGGGTGGGTGACCCTCGTTCTGGGGGGCGGACTGGCGGTGGGGGCCGCGGCGTTTGCGTGGATCCTGGCCAAGGCCCTACGAGCCAGGGAGTAACCGCCGAGCCCGAGACTATCGAAGGACCCACAAGTATCCTGTCCTGCGTGATCGATCTCGAGACGCGCAGGGGTTCCCATGTGGGCGTTTCCGCTCGCAGCGGCAATCGTTAGCGGTTATTTCTCGTGGCTTCTGGGGACTCAGTTCCGGGATAAGCGCCGCCCGAACGTCCTGGCGTGGTCGGTAGCCCTGGGCATGTTCTCGCTTGCCTCCGCGGCAGCCGCGACCGGCGGGCTCATAGGATGGTCTCCCCCGATCTTTCGCGTTTACTACCTCTTCGGGGCCATCTTGAACGTGCCGGCCCTGGCTCTGGGCACCCTTTATCTGCTGGCTCCGCGCCGAGTGGCTCACGGGGCTGCCGTCGCGCTGGCCGTTGCCTCGGTGGCGGCGACGATAATCGTCTTCAATGCCGGCCTCGTGCCCGGGAGCCTGGACACCGGCGGCATACCACGCGGGTCGGAGGCCCTGTCCGAGGACGTGCGGCTGCTCTCGCGCTACTTCTCGATCGCCGGGTTTCTGGTTGTGGTCGGCGGAGCGCTATGGTCCGCGGCCAGGCTGGCGCGCAAACGCCAGCCTCACCTCAAGCGTCTGGCGGTCGCCAACCTCCTCATCGCACTGGGCACGACGGTCGTCGCGGTTGCGAGTGAGGTTGCACGCATCGCGACCGGCTCTTTCGATGACCTGGTCTTCGCCGCCGGCCTCTTCGTCGGAGTCAGCGTGATGTTCTTGGGCTTTCTCAAGACTCGGCCCCCCCGAGCAGCATCGTGACCGAGGCACTGGCCGACGGCTGGTATCTCATGAGCACCTCCGATCTCGAGCTGGAACTGGCCAACTGGCGGTCTCCGGAAGCGAGACCCACCGGTTCCTGTGCCCGGCGTCTGACGACCGAGGAGGCGCTGGCGTTCAGGGACCGAGGCAACCTTCCGGACGAGCAGGGCCGCACGCTTCGGCTCGTCCTCCGGGTGGACGACACCCAGGAGCTCGCGCAGCTCGAGCGGCGCAGGCTCGAGTTCGAGCCGGACTACCAGGACGCCCCGAAGTGGCGGCGCGAGGGATCACGCCCCATCAACGTGGTTCCCCTGCGACCACCCGGGGTGGCTCCGGTGACCACCGACGCCTGGTGGGAGGTTCCCGAGCTCGCGGCTTTGGAGCGTGAGTACGAGGAGCATGGCACGGCGGGGGGCGTCCGAGTCCCCGGTGAGTACCGAGGGTTCGTCTTCAAGACGGTGCTGGCACTGAGGTCGCAGCACCGAGAGGTCACGCCGGGCGCGATCTCCGACTCGATCGCGCGCTGGCTCTCCGACGAGGATGCAGCGCGCATTGCTCGGGCCCTGAAGCAACTCAACCGTTAGGCGCCACCGCGCAACCTGTTAGGCCGCCGGTCGCTGGGTACGCGCACGAGAAGTGCACATTCGACGAAGAGGAGGACGGGCAATGTCCACCATCGAAGAAGCCGTTGAGGTTCGAGTTCCGGTGCGCACCGCCTACAACCAGTGGACGCAGTTCGAGGATTTCCCGCAGTTCATGGAGGGTGTGGAGTCGATCACGCAGCTCGACGACACCAAGACGCACTGGGTTACTTCCATCGGCGGCCGGAAGCGAGAGTTCGACGCCCTGATCACCGAGCAGAATCCGGACGAGCGGGTGGCGTGGCGCACTCTCGATGGGCCAAAGCAGGCCGGTGTCGTGACCTTCCATCGCCTCGGAGACAATCAGACGAAGGTCATGCTGCAGATGGACTTCGAGCCCGAAGGCGTCGTGGAGAAGGCCGGCGATGCGCTGGGGGTTGTGAAGTCTCGTGCGAAAGGAGACCTCGAGCGCTTCAAGAGCTTCATCGAAGCGCGCGGGGGTGACGAGACCGGCGCCTGGCGCGGAGAGGTCGATCAGACCAAGTCCCGCTAACGCTCACACGTAAGATTCGCAATAGGAGCCCCCTCGTGGGCTCCTATTGCCTGTCTGGCCCCCGCGCAAGCCGCGCAGCTCGTGGCGCTGGCACGACCAAAGAAGAAGTGACTGCGGAGCCGAGTGGGCGGCCTCGGTGGCGAGCGTTTCCTCGACCGATACCGACGCTCACTGTCGCCACAGGTCGAAACTATGGCTCATTTTTGTGGAGCGGATCGGAATCGAACCGACGACTTGTCTGTCCGTCTCGCTTTCTGTGGCAGCCTCGAAGGCCATGGCGACGTCAACCCCACCCGCGACTCACACCGCCGGCCGCTTGCCATTGCCCGAGCTGGCGCTCGTCGGCATCGCAGCGGTCTGGGGCTTGACCTTCACGATGGTCCAGGATGCCGTCGAGGAGATCGCCGTCATGACCTTCTTGGCCTATCGCTTCATCCCGGCGTCGTTGGTCGTGGCCCCCATCTTTCGCAGCGAGCTGCGCGGCCTCGATCGCAAGGGATGGGTTGCGGGTGCCGTCATGGGGGCCTTTCTGACGGCCGGCTACATCTTTCAGACGATGGGCCTCCAGTACACGACCGCTTCCAACGCCGGATTCATTACCGGGATGTTCGTGGTGCTCACGCCTCTGTTCGGAGTGCTGTTCCTCAGACAGGTCGCGGGCTGGTACGTGTGGGCCGCTGCGGTGGTGTCGGCACTCGGGCTTTACCTGTTGTCGGGTGTCGGCGGCGGCGACATGTTGGGCGACGCACTGGTGTTCGGATGCGCGTGCTCGTTCGCGTTTCACATCCTCGCCACCGACCGGGCGATCAAGCAGCATCACATCGGCGCGCTTCTCACCCTTCAACTCGGCGTCGCCGGTTTCTCCACACTCTTGATCGCCGCGATTGCCGGCGACCTAGCGGTGCCCTCCGGGGTAACGGTGTGGAGTGCGCTGCTCGTAACCTCGCTGGTCGCAAGCGCTCTCGGCTTCTTCGTGCAGTCCTACGCCCAACAGCACGCCGCCCCCGCACGCACCGCCGTCATCCTCGCGAGCGAACCCGCCTTTGCCGGACTCTTTGCCTTCGTCATTGCGGGAGAACGCTTCACCGTTTTCGATTGGACGGGGGCCGTGCTGATCCTCGGGGCGATTCTGTTCGTCGAGCTGGCGACCTACCTGAGCGCGACCCGGCCGCTTCCCGAGAGCTGAGGGGCTTGACCATCGAACATGTGTTCGATAGCGTAAGACGATGACGGAGCAGCTCTTCGAGCTTGGGCGCAAGACCTTCAACACCCCGAACTTCAGGGGCATCACCTTCATCGAGGTCGAGGCCAAATCGATCATCAATCACGTTCCCGGAGATCGCCTGCCCTTCAACTACACCATCAACCCCTATCGAGGATGTAGTCATGCGTGCTCCTATTGCCTGGCCGGTGACACGCCGATCCTGATGGCCGATGGACGCACCGAACCTCTGGCGGACCTGAGCGTCGGCGACAGAATCTACGGCACAGAGCGGCAGGGGACCTATCGTAGGTACCTCACTACCGAGGTTCTAGCCCATTGGAGCACGATCAAGCCGGCCTATCGCATCACTCTCGAGGACGGGACCGAGCTCGTGTGCAGTGGCGATCACCGCTTTCTGACGGACAGAGGATGGAAGTACGTAACGGGGACCGAGCAGAGCGCCTCTCGCCGCCCGCACCTGACGCTGAACAACAGCTTGGTTGGCACGGGGGCGTTCGCAGTGTCGCCCATTCATTCACTCGACTATCAACGAGGGTATCTATGTGGAATGGTGCGTGGAGACGGTCATCTGAGGACGTACTCTTACCCGCGACCAGGACGAACCAAGTTCGACGTCCACCGCTTCCGGCTGGCACTTGTCGATCTGGAAGCATGGCAGCGGTCTCGCAGCTATCTTGCGAATCACGGCGTGACTACGACGGAGTTTATCTTTCAGAAGGCGGTTGGGAACTATAGGTCAGCCAACGCAATTCGTACATCTACTCGCGCAGGGGTTGAGGCCATCCGGGACATCATTTGTTGGCCTTACGAATCTGAGGACGATTGGGCCAGGGGCTTTCTGGCCGGTATCTTTGATGCCGAGGGCAGCTACAGCCGCGGGATTCTGAGGATTGCTAACTCTGACTCGGAGATCATCGAGCGGGTAGACGCTTGCCTAAGGAGATTCGCGTTTTCCTTTGCGACCGAGAGACCGAATCGAGCAAATCATGTCATGTACGTTCGGCTCCTTGGTGGAATGAAAGAGCACCTGCGCTTCTTTCACACGGTCGACCCTGCGATCACGAGGAAGCGAACCATCGAGGGCCGCGCGATCAAGAACAATGCCCGCACCCGGTTGGTGTCCATCGAGCGTTTGGGCGTCGATATCCCCATGTTCGATATCACCACCGGCACGGGCGACTTCATCGCCAACGGCATCGTGAGCCACAACTGTTTCGCTCGCACCACGCACACCTACATGGACATGAACGCGGGGCGCGACTTCGAATCGAAGATCGTCGTCAAGGTCAATGCGCCCGAGCTCTTGCGCAGGGATCTCCGCGCGCGCAAGTGGAAGGGTGACCACATCGCGATGGGAACGGCCACCGATCCCTACCAGCGCGCCGAGGGACGTTACAAGCTCATGCCCCGCATCATCGAGACGCTGGCCGAGTTTCGCAATCCCTTCTCGATCTTGACCAAGGGAACCTTGATCATGCGCGACCTCGAGTTGCTGCAGGAGGCGATCGAGCTTGCCGACGTCTCTACCGCCTTCTCGATAGGTACCCTCGACGACGACGCATGGGCCAGGAGCGAGCCCGGCACTCCTCATCCTCGTAAGCGCATTGAAGCCGTCCGGCGACTCAACGACGCCGGCATCCCTTGCGGAGTCATGCTCGCGCCCATCCTTCCCGGTATCACCGATCACCCTGATCAGCTACGCGCGGTGATCGAGGCCGCCTTCGATGCCGGTGCGACGCACGTCTCACCGATCCTTCTTCACCTACGGCCCGGCGTGAAGGAGGAGTACATGGGCTGGCTCGAGCAGAACTATCCCGAACTGGTGCCTCGTTACATGTCGATGTACCACCGTCGGTCCTACGGGCACGAAAAGGATCGCAAGGCTCTATCCGAGAAAGTCAAGGCGATCACGGCATCTGCGCGCCCCAAGCTTGAACCTCCCCCCGGCCGCCCGCGCGGGCGCTCGCGGGAGCGGCCGGCGCAGCAGGCCAGAAGCGAGCAGCTCAGCCTGATTTAAGGGGTCTTGCTGGATCCTTGGCTAGATCAACTGCGGCGAACGCAGCCGCGCCACGCGCTCTTCGACCGGGGGATGCGTCGAGAAGAACTTGGTGAAGTTGGACTTGCGCCCGGTGAAGGGGCTGACGATGAATGCGTTTTCCTGAGCGGGGTTCACGTTCATCGGGACTCGCTGAGCGGTCGCGTGCAGCTTCTCGAGGGCTCGAGCGAGCCCCTCTCCGGAGCCGGCGAGCTTTGCGCCGACGCGATCGGCTTCGAACTCCCGCGAACGCGACACCGCCATCTGGATCAGCGCGGCGGCGATCGGAGCCAGCAGCGCGAGCGCGAGCGCTCCAAGCGGGTTGCCGCCTTCCTCGTCGCTGCCTCCGAACATCGCCCCCCACATCAGCATGCGGGCGATGAAGGTGATGCCCATGGCAACCGCGGCCGCAACCGAGCCGATGAGTATGTCCCGGTTACGAATGTGCGCCAGTTCGTGGGCAATGACGCCGCGTAGCTCGTAATCGTCGAGCGTCTGCGTGATGCCCTGGGTGACGGCAACCACGGCTTTCTTATCGTTGCGTCCGGTGGCGAAGGCGTTGGGCTGCTGGTCGGGCGTGATGTAGAGACGAGGCATCGGCATGTTGGCGGCCGTGGTCAGCTCGCGCACCATGCGGTAGATGCCCGGGGCCTTGGATTCCTCGAGCGGCTGGGCGCGCGTCGCCTTGATCGCGATCTTGTCGGAGAACCAGTAGGAGCCGCCGGCGAAGAGCAGACCCAGGATCAGTCCGATCGTGGCCCCGGTTCCGCCGAAGGAGAGCTGGCCGATCATGATGAGGAGCCCGCCGAGGCCGGCCAGTAGCACGAATGTCTTGAACGTGTTCTTGATCATGCTTCCATTATGAACGTGTCTACCGGTAAAGGTGCGATAAAGAAATGGTCGTTCGAGGCCTACCAGCGGGACCTCGAACTGGCCGAGAGATTCACGATCGCCACGATCTCCTGGGACGTCGCCGCCAACGTCTTCGTCCGACTGCGGTTCGGTGACATCGAGGGAATCGGTGAGGTGGCGCCCGATGGGCGCGCGGGCGACTCGCCCGAGGCGACCCTGCAGCAGCTGCAACGCCTCGACTCCGAGTGGCTGGGCGACCCCTTCGATCTCGAAGGCATCCTCGAGCTCCCGGCCCCCAACGCGGCCCGCTGCGCGCTCGATATCGCCAGGCACGACCTCGCCGCCAAGCTTGCGGGGATCTCGGTGGCCGAGCTCTTGGGCCTTGCCGGCCGGGCTCTTCCGCCAACCTCGTTGACCGTTCCCATCGCCGAAATCGACGCCATGGTCGGCCGCGCTCGCCGCCTGGCGGATCACCCAATCCTCAAGCTGAAGGTCGGTTTCGACGGTGACGTCGAGGCCGTGGCGGCCATCCGGTCGGTCTACCCGGGCACGCTTCGCATCGATGCGAACGAGGGATGGGACGCCGATGAGGCCCTCGCGCGCCTGGCTCAACTCGAACGCTTCGACATCGAGCTGTGCGAGCAGCCGATCCCGCGCGGACGGCTCGACGAACTGAGGCGCGTGACCAACGCGACGTCGATTCCGATCTTCGCGGACGAGGACGTGGCCACGGCGGCCGACGTCGCCGTGCTCGCCGGAGTGGTCGACGGCGTGAACTTGAAGCTCCGTAAGACCGGGGGCATTCGAGAGGCGGTGCGAGCGGTCTCGACTGCGCGCGCCGTGGATCTGAAGGTCATGCTCGGCTGCGATCTCACGTCGGGAGTGTCGGCCACGGCCGAGGCCCCGCTCGCATCACTCGTGGATCACGCGGACATCGACGGACCGCTGCTGCTGGCGACGGACCCACACCCGGGCGTGACCTACGACCGGGGCAGGATGACGCTTCCGCCGGGACCCGGCCTCGGCGTCGGAGGTGCCGGGAACCACGAGGTGCGGCGGCGGGGAGCGACGTCGTGAGATCGTGGCTGGTTCTCACCGACGGGTATCTGACCGAGCGCAACGCCAAGACCGCTCACGGCGTGATCCACTTCGCTCCCGACCGCATCGCGGCGGTTGTCGATCCCGCCCACGCCGGGAGCGATCTGATCGAGGTGCTTCCCGAGCTCGGCCGCCGCGCGCCGGTCGTGGGATCGGTGTCCGAAGGTCTGCGGCACGACCCCACCTCCCTCTTACTCGGCGTCGCCACTCCCGGCGGATGGATGCCCGAGCACTGGCGCGTGTGGATCGCGGAGTCCATCGCGGCGGGGCTCGAGATCGCCAACGGGCTTCATACGCTGTTGTCCGATGACGAGGACCTGGTGGCGCTCGCGGAGAAACATGGGGTGCGGCTGTGGGACGTGCGGGTGCCGCCGAGTGACATTCCGTTGTTCTCCGGCAGGAGCCTCGAGGTTCCTCAGCGGATCGTCTTGACCGTCGGAAGCGACTGCGCGGTAGGCAAAATGACCGTGTCCCTCGAGCTGACCAAGGCGGCGCAGACCTCGGGGGTCAGAGCGGAGTTCGTCGCGACCGGCCAGACCGGCATTCTCATCGCCGGGCGCGGCATAGCCGTGGACAGAGTGATCTCCGACTTCACCGCAGGTGCGGCCGAGCAACTCATTTGTGACGCGCGTACCGAGTCCGAGGTCTTGATGGTCGAGGGACAGGGGAGCCTGTGGCATCCGGCTTACTCTGGGGTGACCCTGGGTCTCCTGCATGGCTCGGCCCCCGAGGTCCTGGTGTTATGTCACCAGGCGGGCCGGACGGCCATAGAGGAGCCGCCGTTCACCCGCTTGCCGTCGCTGAACGACATGGTGGGCACTTACGAGTTGATGGCGAAGACGGTTCGGAGCGCCCCCGTCGCGTGCGTGGCCGTGAACACGCGCGGTCTCGGCGACGAGGAGGCGCGCCGTGAGCTGACGCGCGTCGAGCAGGAGACGGGGCTGCCGGCCGGAGACGTGATCCGCGGCGACGCTCCGAAGCTATGGGACGCCGTCCGCCGGGTCCTCGATCAGAGGTAGCCGGTCGAGACGGTCTTGTGGACGCTCGCCGCGAGCCGGTAGGTCGACAATCCGAGAGCCGCGCTTCGCCACAGGAGCACGCTGATCACGGCATTGACCACCGCCAGCACCGGTTGCTGCCAGCCCACCTGGAACTGGGCCAGGGTGGCGTCTACGAGAAAGTACGCCGCGCTGAACGCGAAGAACGTGGCCAGAACCGCGAGCACCATCGGTCGATAGACGAACCGCCACGCGTAGCGTGTCCGAAGCGCGTCGGGGCTGGCTTCCAGCGCACCCACCGCACCCTCGTAGTTGGGGCTCTCGTCCAGCGGCCTCCTCCAGGGGTCGATCACTCGAACGACGGCCCACCGGATGCCCCTGAGGTGAACGAACGCGTAGAGAAGACCGAGGGCCACGAGCCCCGCCAGGACCAGGGCCGGCCACCCCAGACCGAGCCCCCCGATCTGACCGCGCGCGGAGAACCCGCGCGTCTGACCGTAGGTGGTCGGCGACAGCAAGCCGATGATGCCGAGCAGGATGACACCGGCGATGAAGCTGTTCTGGAAGCAGCGGCCGGCGAAGTCCGTGCGCCGAAGCCGTCGGGGACGACCGAGCTTGGTCCACTTCACCGCGTCCGAATAAGCGCCGTGCGCGCGCCTCACCATGGGGCAATCTTACGGACGGACGGGCGGGGCCGCCGCCGGTTGAAGCGAGAGGCGGTAGCTGCAGTGGTGCTCCCCGGCGACCATGTGCGAGACCCGCTCAACGGTTGCATCGGACATGACCGCACGGATGAACTCGATCTCGCTGCTGCAGGCCTGTCCGTAGCGCATGGCCACCCCGAAGATCGCGCAGTTGTGCTCGGTCACGAGCCAGGTGTGGTCGTCGATCTGCGAGCAATCGGCGAGGTAACCGTCTTCGTCGAGGATCCTGGCTAGTTCGCCGACCCTCTGAGGGAAGGGCTTGTTAGCCAGACGCGTGCGAGCCCGCTCGATACGGCGCCGGCGACGCTTGTCGAAGATGGCCTCGAGCAATTCGGGGTCGGCGTCCTCGACGTACTCGAGCAACTCGTTGGTGATCTCGGCGTAGGCGCGCGGGTAGAGGCCGTCGGCCGCCGAGGTCAGCCGGTAAACGTAGCGAGGACGCCCCGGCCCCGAACGGAGCTCGTCGAAGGTCACGAGTCCGTCTCGCTGAAGACCCGAGAGCTGTTGTCGGACGCCGGACACGGTCATCGCCAGGGTGGCGGCGAGGTCGTCCGCCGAGAGCTCTCCCCGCTTCTTGAGTGTGTTCAGAAGCGCTCGCTTGGTGACGGGTAGGGCCGTCAGTGCGGGATGACCGGCCGGCGACATAGCGCCATGATAGCCGCCCAGTTGGGCTTTTGGCAATAAAAACAGAACCTACTTGGTTTTCTGTGGATAGAGAGTTAGGGTCTGTCCGTCGAGCACACGACCTGGGAGGCCGGATGAGCAGGACCGCGATCGTTACGGGAGCATCTCGGGGTTTGGGGCTCGAGCTCGCGCGCGCCCTCGCCCATCGTGGCTGGGCCCTGGCCATCGACGCCCGCCACCCCGAGGCCCTGGAAGCCGCGCGCTCGGAGCTCGCGTCGTCGACCCCGGTGGTTGCGGTTGCTGGTGACGTGAGGGACCCGGCGCATCTGGCCCGACTCGTCGAGTCGGCCGCAGGCCTCGGCCCCCTAGCCGCCGTCGTGAACAACGCGAGCCTCTTGGGACCCAGCCCTCAACCCCCACTGGCCGATTACCCGCTCGCGACTCTCCGGGAGGTCTACGAGGCCAACGTCTTCGCGCCGCTGCGTCTGATGCAACTTACGGTTCGGCATCTCGCGCCGGGCGCGGTGATCCTCAACGTCACCTCTGACGCCGGCGTCGAGAGCTACGAGGGGTGGGGAGGCTATGGGTCGTCAAAGGCCGCGCTCGAGCAGTTGACCGGCATCTTCGCCGCCGAGCACCCGGAGTTGCAGGTCTACTGGGTCGATCCCGGAGACATGCGCACCCAGATGCAGCAGGAGGCTTTCCCCGGTGAGGACATCTCCGATCGCCCGCTCCCATCCGAGAGTGTCCCGGCCTTGCTGGCGCTGCTCGAGGGCGAGCTTCCGAGCGGGAGATATCGCGCCTCCGAGGTGCCGAGCGCACAGGGTGTCGGGTCTTGACCCCCCGGGGTCGCTGATGGCGACGCGCGTCGATTCGGTCTCGCAGAATGACCTGGAGTTCGACCTTCCCGACGCGCTGATCGCATTCGATCCTCCGGAGGACAGGGGGCTGCGGCGTGATGAGGTCCGGCTGCTCGTGTCCTCGTTGTCCGGGGGTGAAGTCCGGCACCTGCGCTTCACGGACCTTCCGGGTCTCCTCGAACCGGGGGACATGGTGGTGATCAACACCTCCGCAACACTCCCGGCGGCGCTGCCTGCGACCGGTCCCAAGGGAGCCCCGCTGCGCCTTCATCTCTCGACGCATCTTCCCGCGGATCTATGGGTGGTCGAGCTTCGGAAGCCGACGGCCCACGGACCTCGTCCCTTCTTCGACGACGCGCTGCGCGAGGTGCTTCTCCCCGAGGGTGGCAGCGCGCGCTTGCTGGCACCCTACGCGACCGACCGAGGACGGTTCGTTTCGCGGCGTCTGTGGGTGGCCGAGTTGCTTTTACCGAAGGAGCTTCAGCCCTACCTGCGTGAGCACGGGGAGCCGATCAGGTACGGGCCGCGCGCTCATCAACTCGAGCGCTACCAGACCGTGTTTGCCACCGAGCCGGGAAGCGCGGAGATGCCCAGCGCGGGGCGGGCCCTCACTCCCGAGCTGATCACCCAGCTCGTCGCCCGCGGGGTCGAGGTCGCCCCGCTGTTGCTCCACGCCGGTGTGTCGTCGCCGGAATCGGATGAGCCCCCCTTCGAGGAGTTCTACCGGGTGCCCTCCGGGACGGCCGAGCGCATCAATGCCGCAAGACGCGCCGGGGGCCGAGTCATCGCCGTCGGAACCACGGTCGTGCGCGCACTCGAGACGGTTGCCGGCCCGGGAGGGACCGTCCATCCGGGCGAGGGCTGGACGAGAGTCGTGGTCTCCCCGCTCGGTGGAGTGCGTGCAGTGGACGGACTCCTGACCGGCCTGCACGAGCCACGGTCCTCCCACCTCTGGATGATCGAAGCGATTGCGGGACCCCGGGTACTGCGAGAGGCCTACGCGGCGGCGCTCGAGCGCCGCTATTTGTGGCACGAGTTCGGCGATCTGCATCTGATTTTCTGAGTCCCCCGCTCGGCGTGCAGGTCGTCGCTCGTGCCGCCCTGTCGAGACCGGTGCTCACAAATGTGGGTGCTCATCGGTTAGACCAGACGTGATGCCGATGGACACCCACTTGCCGCCGTTTTGGCTGCTCGTTGAGAACCACGCCGACGAACTGCTGCGCTATGCCCGGCGTCTCGTCGGCGACGAGGCCGAGGACGTCGTGCAGGAAGCCTTCCTGCGCGGGCTTCGCTCCTATCCGCGCTTGGAGCACGGCGACCATCTCAGGGCGTGGTTGTTCCGCATCACGACGACCACGGCCTTCGATCACTCGGGCACGCGGCGCGAGGTCCCCGTCGCCGATCCCGAGGGAGCGAGCTTCGAGCCCTCCTACGACGACGGGACCTTCGAAGCGATCATCGAGACGTTGAGCGAGGCGAACCGAGACGCCCTGCGTCTGCGCTTCGTTCACGACCTTGACTATGAGGACATCGCTCGCCGGCTGGGGTGCTCGTCCCAGGCTGCACGCCGGCGGATATCAACCGCAATCGGATCTTTGAGAAAGAGGCTCATATGACTCCCAGCACCGAGTGGCTCGACAGCCTGGCCTCGGCGGCGGTCGCAGAGGGCTTGACCGACGTGACCTACGAGTTCGTGGCGACGCCGATCGGCCGGCTACTGGTCGCAACCACGAACCAGGGAGTCTGCCGCGTAGCCTTTCAGCAAGAGGACGCGGCACCGGTCCTCGAGGAGCTCGCTTGGAAGATCGGCAGCCGGGTGGTGCGTTCGCGGACCGAGACCGAGTCGGTGCGCCGGGCCTTGGCGGCTTACCTGGAGGGCGATCCAGTCGAACTCGCCTTCCCGGTGGACCTCTCGCTCACGCACTCGAGCTTTCGACGGACGGTGCTAGAGCACCTCAAAAGGGTGGGGCGAGGGCACGTAGTCACCTACGGGGAGCTGGCCCGGCGAGCGGGCGCGCCGCGGGCCGCCCGCGCCGTGGGGACGGCCTGCGCAACCAACCCCGTGCCCATAATCGTGCCCTGTCACCGGGTCCTCCCGTCGAGCGGCGGGGTGGGCAACTACGGAGGGGGTCCTGAGCGAAAGGTCTTTTTGCTGGAGCTCGAGGGCGCCCTGGATGCCTAGCTCTACCTTCGATTCCTCAGTTGGGATGGCTTTCGTCTGGGGTTCTAGACGGTCGTACCTTGATTTCTTCGAACTTTCTGAATTCGGGGATGGAATCCATCTACCACACGGTTGTATGCGCCTATGAACGTCAAGAGCGCGCGCCCCGACAGGATGGCGGCCTCGTGGCTGGTGTGGACCGCCCTCTGGGTCGTCTACCTGGTCTGGGGCTCCACCTACCTGGCGATCCGCTACGTCGTCGAGACCATGCCCCCGCTGCTCGCCGGCGGGGTCCGCTTCCTCGCGGCCGGACTCATCATGCAGGTGGTGCTGATGATCCGGCGCGGCCCCCGGGGCGTGGCCGTCTCGGTCAAGGAGGTAGTCGCCTGCTCCCTGGTCGGCGCGGCCCTGCTGGTGGGCGGCAACGGACTCGTCATGGTTGCCGAGCAGTCGATTCCCTCCGGACTCGCCGCGCTGGTCGTGGCGGCGGTGCCTCTGTGGGTGGTCGTGCTGCGCGCGCTCTTCAGGGACCGGGCACCGCGCGACACGCTCATCGGTGTCGTGGTCGGTTTCGTCGGCGTCGGCATCCTGGTTCTGCCGGGATCGAGCGGCGGCGCGGCTTCGACCGCCGGGGTCCTCACGGTGGTCCTGGCTTCCTCTTTCTGGGCGGCCGGCTCGTTTTTCTCCAAGCGGTTGCCACTACCGCAGGATCCCTTCACCTCGACGACGATCCAGATGGTGTGCGGTGGACTGATCATGCTGGTCGTCGGCCTGCTCGCAGGGGAGGGGGCGAGGGTCGACTTCGACGCCATGTCCTCGTCCTCGATCGTCGGTCTGGTGTACCTGATCTTTGCCGGGTCGCTGCTGGCGTTTACCGCCTACACCTGGCTGCTGCAGCACGCACCCATCTCGAAGGTTGCCACCTACGCCTACGTGAACCCGGTCGTGGCCATCTTCCTGGGATGGGCCCTGCTTGCCGAGCCTGTGACCCCGGCGATCGCCGTGGGAGCGACGATCATCGTCGGCTCGGTGGCCTACATCGTGCGCCGCGAGTCCAAGTCGGCGCCGGAGATCTCAGAGCTGCCACCCGAACGACTCCCTCAAACCGCCAGCCGCTAATGGTGGGCCACTAAGCCCTCGTGGCTCGTTTGGCTAGCCACCAGCCCAGAGCTGCCGCGCCCACTACTCCGAGCGCCGCCTTGGCGCTGGACTCCCAGGTTACGTCCGGCCGTCTGAACTCGGGCAGGCGGGAGCGCAGAGTCACGGGGTTGCGGAAGGCCTCGATGCGCCAGTCTCGCTCGAGCGCGAGTCTGCGAAGCTCCTTGTCCGGGTTTACCGCAACCGGATTCCCGACGGATTCGAGCATCGGTAGATCGGTGACCGAATCGGTGTATGCGAACGAGTTGTCGAGGTCGATGTCCAGCTCCGCGGCAAGTTCCTTGATGGCCACGGGTTTGTTGGGGCCGTAGGCATAGAACTCCAGTTCGCCCGTGTACTTGCCGTCGACGATGCGGGTGCGGGTTGCGATGTAGTGATTGATTCTCAGCATGCGCGCGAGCGGCTCGACGACCTCCTCCGGCGACGAGGAGACGATGCAGACGAGACGGCCGGCGGCGTTGTGGTCGTGGATGAGCTCGAGCGCTTCGGCGTAGATGAGAGGCGAGATGACGTCCTCGAGCACCTCATTGACGACCCGCTTGATCTTGTCGACCTCCCACCCGTCGGCGAGCTTGGCAGCCTCCGTGCGCATCCGTTCCATCTTCTCTTCGTCTGCGCCCATGAGCTGAAACATCAACTGCGCATAGACCGCCTTCGCGAGCAGCGAGCGAGTGATCATGCCCTCGCGAAAGAAGCTGCGGCCGAAAGCCAGGGGGCCGGACTTGGCGATGATGGTCTTGTCGAGGTCGAAGAAGGCAGCTTCCATCCACGATCATTGTGACCGCCTTCATCGTGGCGCGCCATTCACTGTGACGTGCGTCACAGTGTGCTCATCGGACCGACGTCATGGTTGGGACGATGACCGCGTTGCACGTCGCCGTAGTCAGCGACGATCCGACAACACGACTCGAGGCCGCGCGTGCTTTCGACGCGGCCCCCGCATCTTGGACCGTGACCCTCCACACGACGGTCCCCGGTGACGCTGACGTCGTGGTCCTCGGTCCGGACGTCGAGGGTGATGGCATCGCCTTCGATTCCTCCAACCCTCAGAGCGTCATCGCAGAGATCGAAGCGCGCGCGGCGACCCGTAGAGGGGCGGTGATCGCGGTCACCTGTGCGTCTGGGGGAGTGGGGACGACGTCGCTCGCGCTTCACCTCGCTGCCGTGCTCGCGCCGGCTTGCTCGGTCGGATACCTCGAGCTGTCTCACGGCGCCGGTCTTCGCCTCGGGCTCACCCCCGGCGAGCATTTGACCTGGGCCGACCTGGACGATTCTTCGGAGTCCCTCGTGCGCTGCTTCTTGCCGGTCGAGCCCGGATTCCGAGCACTGCTCGCCCCCCGGGATGGGGAAGGCTCTGAGCTCATCCTCAAACGTGCGCGCGATGACTTCGACCTGCTGGTGGTTGATGCCCCCCATTGCCGGGCGCCGGCAGCGCTCCCCGAGGCCGACGCGGCCGTGCTCGTGCTGGCCCCCACGGTCCCGCAGGCGCATCTTGCGCGTGCCGTCCTGGAGCACTGGCCGGAGCTCGACTGGGCCCTCGTCGCCAACCGCATGGGCCGGGGTGGGGAGACGACTCGGGGGCAGCTCAACGATCTTCTCGGGCGCCGGATCGCCCTCGAGCTGCCCTGCTGTCCGGCACTGCGCGACGCAGAGGACGAAGGTCGGTTCGTGTCGCTGAGATGGACGCGCTACGGCCGCGCCGTGACCAGACTGGCGAGGGCCCTGGTGACGACGTGAAACCGCCGTGAGGTCGAAGCCGAGCAGGGAGTTGCACGAGCTCGTACTCGAACGCGACGAGCTTGCCGATCTGGATCCCGCGGAGCGCCGGCTCGCGTTGCGCGAGTTGCTGGCCGGCCGGGTGCCCGCCGGCGAGCTCGGCTCTCACGTCGCATGTCTCGCGGATGCTATCGACGGATTCGGCCCGCTGAGCGCGTTGATGCGTGATCCGTCGGTCACTGATGTTCTGGTCAACGGGACCCAGCCCGTATGGGTCGAGCGCGGCGGCAGCATGGAGCGGACCGAGGTGTCGTTTCCGTCCGTCGACGAGATTCGAGATCTGGTCGACAGGCTGCTGGGCGCAGCGGGCGCGCGCGTGGATGCGGCTCGGCCGGTGGCGGACGCCCGCCTGCGCGACGGCTCACGCATGCACGTCGTGCTCCCTCCGGTCGCGCCGGAGGGCCCCCTCGTCTCCATCCGCAAGTTTCCTCAGACGCGCTTTGGTCTCGACGACCTCGTCTCGCTCGAGATGCTGGACGCGACTCAGTCATCGCTGCTCCAGGCCCTCGTCAAAGACCGGCGATCGCTCGCGATTAGCGGCGCCACCGGCACGGGCAAGACGACACTTCTCAACGCCTTGCTCGGCTCGGTGCCCCCCACAGAGAGAGTCGTGCTCGTCGAAGAGATCCCGGAGCTAAACCCCGCTTGCATCCATGCCGTGTCGCTCGTCGCCAGGCCTTCTAACGTCGAGGACCGCGGCGAAGTGGACCTCGCCATCCTCGTGCGAGCCGCGCTGAGGATGCGCCCCGACCGCATCGTGGTCGGTGAGATTCGCGGCGCCGAGGCGCTCGCGGCGCTGGCCGCGATGTCGACGGGCCACGAGGGCTCGATGGTCACGGTGCACGCACGCAGCCCCGACGATGCTCTGGAGCGCTTCGTGACCCTGTCGCTCCAAGCTCGGTCGGGTGCGTCGGAAGCGGCGCTCGAGCGGCAGGTGACGAGAGCGCTCGATGTGGTCGTCCAGCTACGCCGTGACTCTCGAGGTAATCGGCGAGTCGTCGCGATCGAGGATGTCGAGTGAAGGTCTGGTTTCCGCGGCGCAAGGGTGAGGAGCTCGAGGATCGCGCCGCTGCGCTACGGGGGCTGGCCGCACTGCTTCGCAGCGGCTTGTCCTCGCGCCAGGCACTTGTTCTGTGGCACGAGGACGCTCCCGCGCCCCTGTGCCCGGACCTGGAACGCGTGGCCCACCGGCTGATGCTGGGCGAGCCGGTACCGCGCGCCATCGCATCACTGGGGGACGCGCTCGGACCCGATGCTCATTCATTGCAGGTCGTGTTCGGCATGTCTGGGATGCTCGGCGGTGATGTCGCCCGCATCATCGATCGCCTTGCGGCCACCGTTGAGACGCGGCGAGCCTCACTGCAGTCGACGTTCGCCGCGGTTGCGGGAATGACGCTTTCGGCGCGCATTATCGCGGGCCTTCCACTACTGTGCGTTCCTCTGCTGCCCGCCTCGGGTTTCTCCCTGGTCGACCCGGTCGGGCTGCTCCTGGTGATCCTCGGAGTGACACTGACCCTGGCCGGGATGAGATGGATGGAACACCTGACACCGCAGCCACCTGAGATCGAGGACGGCGTCTGTTCGGTAGCTCGTGCCGCCGCAAGTGCCCTCTCGGGTGGTGCCTCCCTCCAGACCACACTGGATGCAACGGCTCGTCACGCCCCCCATGACGTGCGAGCCGATATGCTGCGGGCTCGCAAGCTGACCCGCTTGGGTCTCGGCTGGCCCGACGCGCTTCGAAGGTCTAGCAACCCGGGGCTGGTAGGCATGTCGGTGACGCTAGAGCGAGCCGTCCGCAAGGGCCTGCCGGCGGCCGTAGGACTCGAAGCCTTTGCCGCGCACCGCGATGCACAAGCTGCAAGCGAGCTGGATCGCAGCGTGCGGCGAGCTCCCATTCTCATGGCCATTCCTCTGGTCGCGTGCGTGCTGCCGTCGTTCCTGCTGCTCGGCGTGGTTCCTTTCCTGCGCGGGCTCGCACCGTGAACCGAAGACCGTGACAGATGGCAAGCTCAGGGGATGCGACGCGTTCTCCTGCTGCTGATTGCGCTACTCATCGTGGCCGGTTGCTCCGATTCATCGCCGGGCGAAGGTGACGGAGTCGAGCCTCAGGCAAGCAGACCGCCGGGCTCACCCGAGTTCGCCCGCGGTCGCGTGTTGATCGGTACCGACGACAATTCCGTGCTGTTGGACGTCGACGTGGCCGAAACGGACGAGCAGCGCGCCTTCGGCCTCATGATGAGGGAGTCGCTGCCCGAGGACGAGGGAATGTTGTTCGTGTTCTTCGAGGACACGACGAGTGCCTTCACCATGCGGAACACACTGATCCCGTTGTCGATCGCCTTCTTCGATTTCGACGGCGAGATCGTAAGGATCCTGGACATGGAGCCCTGCGAAGCAGAGCCCTGTCCCACCTACGATCCGGAGATTACTTACCGCGGCGCGATCGAAGTGAACCAGGGCGCGTTCGAGCGGTGGGACGTTGAAGTGGGTGACACAGTCAATCCTCTTCCTCGCTCGGAATAGTGACGTGCGTCACAGACGAGCCGGTGATTCGCGTCTGACATAGAGGGCACCGACCGGCGCAACGGCCGGTCACCGATGCAGCGGAGGTGCCCCATGCAGCACATCGTCGACCGTTTGAAGGCCATAGTTCAGAGCCAGGCGGGTCAGGGTGGGGTCGAGTACGTCCTGGTCACGCTGCTCGCCGTAGCCGTGGTGGGCATCATCACCGCCGTCACCAAGAGCGGCGGCTTCGAGTCCGGCGTCGAGGGAGTAATCGACTCGATCTTCGGCCGGTTTATGGGCGCCGGTAAGTGAGACGGCGTCGTGCAGGCGAGCGCGGTCAGGCGACCGTCGAGTTCGTGCTCTGTCTGCCGATCCTGGCCCTCGTGCTCGGACTTCTGCTCGAGATCGGGCTTCTCGTCGGTGATCAGGTGCGGCTCTGGCATGCGGCGCGCGAAACCGCTCGCATTGCGATCGTGGACTCGGACCCTGACGAGATCAGAAGTACCGCCGAGCGCGGGGGCCTGGCCCCCCTAGAGGTGGATGTAGATCCGCAGTTCGCCGACCGCAGCACGGGGCGGCCCCTCACCGTCACCCTCACCTACCATCCGAGGGGACGTCTTCCCGTGGTCGGCCGGCTGGTTGCGAATCGCGCGCTGACGTCGACGGCCACCATGAGGATCGAACAGCCGTGAGCCGTGCGCGGGTGAGATCGAGGAGCTGCGGATGAGCATCCTCTTCATGGCCTGTGTCCTCTTGGTGTCGTTGTCGTGTGCCACGGTCATCGCAGCTATCGGCGGCGCTGCGCAGACGCGCTCTAGAGCTCAGCTCGCCGCCGACGCGGCTGCGTTGGCGGCGGTCTTCGAATCGAGTCCTTACGGCGCGGCCGATCCCGAGGGCCGCGCACGTGAGTACGCCCGCTTGAACGACGCCCGGCTCACAGAGTGCGATTGCGTGGCGGGCGCCAGCGAGATGGAGGTCGAGGTCGTGCTCGACGGCTTCGTCGCCCGGGCGCGCGCCGTCATCGAGGTGGACAAGCTGGCTCCCGCCGCCATCGGGCTTGGGCCATCGGTAGCGACGACCGGCCTCAACCCCAAGCTCGAGAAGGCCGTGTCACGGCTCGTTCGAGCATCGAACGAACGGGTCTACCTGGTCTCGGGCTGGCGTTCGGTTGAACGCCAGTCCCGGCTCTGGAACGAGGCCCTGGCGCAGTACGGGGATCCAGAGATCGCCGACGATTGGGTGGCGAGGCCGGGGACCTCCAACCACGAGAGGGGTCTGGCGGTCGATCTGGGCGGCGATCTCGATCTCGCGATGACCCTGATCGACGAGCTCGGCCTCCCGCTGTGGCGCCCTATGTCCTGGGAGCCGTGGCACTTTGAGTTGACCGGTGGATCGCGGGGGTAAGGGAAGCTCCAGGACGGGCCACAGGCGCGCAAGCCCCACTTGACGAACATTAGACTCTGCGTCGCCTACGAGACGAAGAGGGTTACGGATGGTCACGGTTCCACCGCACCGCCTCGCGCGGTCGCTCGAGGAGAAGCTGAGCGCGCTCGAGATCGGGTTTCACGACGCATATTGGGAATCCCAGGTTCATGCCACGACTGAATCCGAGAGCAGGCGGGCCGATCTCGAACTGCAGCTTCGACGAGTCAAGGGCGACCCTGAGGCCCTGCTGCAGGTCAACGAGGCCCTGCGTGAGGAGCTTCACGAGCCGGTGCTGAAACGGCAGCTCGAGGTGTTACGCCGGTCGCTGATTGCCAATCAGATGGATGACGACACCCGACAAGAGGTGGTGGCACTGGCGAGCGCGGTCGAAACCGAGTTCGCCACCTTCCGGCCTGAGATCGACGGGCGGCGCGTGTCCGACAACGACATCCTCGACATCCTCATCACCTCGAATGACGAGTCCACGCGCAGGCGCGCGTGGGAAGCGTCCAAGGAGATCGGAGCTCGCGTCGACGACCGGGTGCGCGACCTCGCACGCTTGCGTAACCAAGCGGCGCACGATCAGGGCTACGCCGACTACTACCGGATGTCGCTCGAGCTTGCCGAGATCTCAGAGGAGTGGCTCTACTCCTTTCTCGACGATGTCGAAAGGCTGACCCGAGGACCCTTTGCCTCTTACAAGAGCGCTCTCGACGACCGGGTGGCTCAGCGGTTCGGAGTAGACACGGTCTATCCGTGGCATTACGCCGATCCTTTTTTTCAAGAGGTGCCGCCGGACGGGCGCATCGATCTCGATCCTGTGCTCGGGTCACTCTCGAGCGCCGGCCTCGCGGCCCAGACCTTCGCCGGGTGGGGAATCGATCTGACGAAGGTGCTAGAGCGTAGCGACCTCTATCCGCGCGAGCGGAAGTGTCAGCACGCTTTCTGTCTCGATATCGATCGTACGGGTAACGACGTTCGGATTCTCGGCAACATAGTTCCCGGAGAGTTCTGGACCTCGATCATGTTGCATGAGTCGGGTCACGCCGCCTATGACCTGATGATCGATCCGAAGCTTCCCTATCTGCTACATCGACCTGCTCACACCTTCGTGACCGAGGCTATGGCGGTTCTTGCGGGACGCCTCGTGCGCGATCCGAAGTGGCTCGTTGACGTGGTGGGCATCGATCCCCCTAAGGTCGCAGGCGCGGCTCAGGACTTGCAGCGCACCAACGCAGTCCAAGAGCTGCTGATGGCGCGCTGGGTGCTGGTGGTGGCCCACTTCGAGCGCGAGCTCTACTCCGACCCAGAGTCAGACCTCGATTCGCTGTGGTGGGAGATGGTCGAAAGGTTTCAACTGGTGACTCCGCCTCCCGGGCGCGATCAAGCCGACTGGGCGTCGAAGATCCATGTCGCCGTCGTACCCGTCTACTATCATAACTACCTGCTCGGATCCGTGTTGTCGTGCCAGCTCGAGAGCGAGATAGTGGCCGACTGCGGGGGACTGACCGGTGAGCGTCGCGTCGGCGAATGGCTCATCGAGAGGTTGTTTCGGCCCGGCCATCTGATGCGCTGGGACGCACTGGTCGAACAGGCGATGGGTCGGCCGCTGACGGCAGAAGACTTCGCGCGCTACGTCGGCCTCGTCGGAGCCTAGAGCGACCCTTTCTCTTTGAATCTCCTATAGATGGATTGAGCGCCGGGTTGAATGAACACCACGCTTGCGGCCCCGGCCGACCCGATTCGCACCGGCACCGTCACGTTCTTCACGTCTCTTGACTTCACCTGAGAGGTCAACACTCCGAGTTGGAACAACTCGTGCGGAGGAATGTCCAGCCGGGTCCATTTCCGAGCCACGCCCATCCACTTGAAGAGGGTCGCGGGATTACTCTCGACTCCACTGCGGAGTTGGCGTAAGAGAGCGAGCAGAAACCTTCCGTGGTTGGTGGTTCTAGTGACGTCTCCACCCGGCAATGACTTGCGCGTGCGCACGAACGCGAGGGAGGCGCTGGCGAACAGCTTCTTGGTGTTGGGTTTGATCCTCGCTCCCGAGCCACCCGGATCGTACATGCCCCTCTTGACGTGAAGTTGGACACCGCCGAGATCTTTTACTGCACCCCGAAACCCCTCGAACGCGGTGAGAAGCCAGTAGTCGATCTGGATACCTGTGAGGTTCTCGACCGTACGCACCTGGAGCTCGGGTCCCCCCCGGAAAAGCGCCTCGTTGATGCGGCCCATCCCCGACCCGGGGATATTGACCCATGAGTCGCGCGGAAAGTTAAGGATTCCGCCCTTCATCGTCTTGGTGTTGATCCCCGCAAGATGTACTCCGTCGGCGCGAACTCCGTTCGGATTGCCCGATCGGGCGTCACTTCCGATGATCAGCACGAAGATCTTTCCGTCTTTCGGTTGGTGCTCTCGGTGAACCCGACCGCCGGCGATCGGGGCAGCAGTGCTGTCGGATCGCTGCCCCGACAGCGGGACCAGAACGCAGACGGAGGCAATGAGGGCGACCAGCGCGACGGCGCGTTTGAGCATCAGCGCTCACCCTTCTTAGAAGCGTCCGATGGCTTCTTTCGCTTTTTCTTGTCTGGTCGCTTGTTGTGCTTCTTCTCTTTGGTTCCGTTGCCCTTGGGCTCGTCCTTCTTCGTAGCCTTGCCGGCCTTCTCGAAAGGATGCTGGTCGACGGAGAATCCGAAAACCTTCCATCCCTTGTTACGTGTGGCGTAGAGAATCGACCGGTGTTCTGTGACGAAGAGGCCTTTGCCGACCTCGCCGCGCGCAACGATGCTGATCTCGATGGTTGCCCGCGAGTTGCCGTCGATCACGATCCGGGCGTTGCGCTTACGTATCCTGACGTCGTCGGCCCTCCTAGGCACGCCGACCCGTGCGCGCTCGTAGGACTTGCGCGCTGCCGGCGTGAAGTTCCGTTTCAGGACACCCTCCCGCCTCTCAGGCGACAGAAAGAGAGCATCGAAGACGGAGCGAGTCATGTCGTTCAGCGCCTTTCGTTGCCTCTTGAACGAGGCCCGCTGCTTCTTCGAGAGTCTTACGCGAGCCGTGCGGTCGGAGATGATTTTCCACTTTGCCTGTTCGATCTCGGGGTCGCCGATGGTGCCGGCCGAGGGCCCGGCGGCATCGCGTTCGGAATCGGAGTCGTCGTCTGCGGTCATTGCGAATACGGCGGCACTCATCCCTCCCAGAGCAAGGACGGCGATGCCCACCCACCACCAAGGTTTTGATTTGAGTGCAGAGGTCTTCACTTCCTGTTTCCTCTCCGCGGGCGCCGCAAATGAGCAGCTTTAGCCCCGGCGAGATGGGCTCGATGGGGTCCCGCGCGCATATTTCGTTGTTCGCCGACCTGAGAGGTTACCTATCGATTCTCGATAACGGCGCATTTCACCTGCTCTGCTCGGGGCCGTTGTCCCCTGGGAGCTCGGCGGTATGCTGACCCATCTTCAACGATCAATGCAAGTAGCAGGCAACGAAAGGAAAGATGCATGGAGCTCGGGATCGACGTTTCCAAGGTCGACTCACACGTAGTCGTGGGCGTAGCGGGGGAGATCGACGTCTATACCGCCCCCAAACTGCGGGAGAAGTTGATCGAGCTCGTCTCGGAGGGCACTTACGACGTGGTGGTTGACCTGGAGAAAGTCGATTTCCTCGACTCAACGGGGCTCGGTGTCCTGGTCGGCGCACTGAAGCGTGTCAAGGCCCACGACGGAAGCCTGTCGCTCGTCTGCACTCAGGACAAGATCCTCAAGATCTTCAAGATCACCGGCCTCACCAAGGTGTTCCCCATCCACTCCTCGGTGGATGAAGCAACCAGCAGCTAGGAGCGCAGTGACCAAGGTCGAGATCGAGATTCCCGCTCGCTCCGCCTACGTGGGCGTCGTGCGCCTGGCGCTGGCGTCCCTGGCCCGGGCCGCGGGGCTGAGCGAGGAATCCGTAGACGATCTGAAGATCGCCGTCGGCGAAGCTTGCGCCAACGCCGTCATCTTCAACGAAGAGAGAGCCCCCGACGCGCCGGTGAGCGTGAACTGGTCTCAGGAGCCGGATCGAGTCATCGTCGAGGTAGCTGGGGCGGGCCAGCCCTACGACGAGGATGCCTCGGAGGCAGGCGAGGACCTGGTGGCCCGCATGAAGATGTCGCTGGCCCTGCTCCAGAGCCTCGTGGATTCCTGTGAAGTGGCCGAACGCTCCGGCGGGGGCATGAGCGCGCGCCTGATAGTGAACCTCTAGCCCCTCCCGACCGAGCCCCGGTCGTTTCCTCCGAGCCGGAAGACGCGTCCGGGACCCTTCGAGCCCGGCCCCGCTCCCGTTAGGGGGCCAAATTGACCTTTCGGTGCTCAGGTGTGTATCTTTTGCCGACCCAAAACATGAACATGACACTATCGAAATCTGACCGGGAAACCCTCAAGGCGATCTATCGCCTGACGCGCGACGGCGCCGCGGCTCATACGGGCGCGCTTGCCGACTCCCTCGGCGTCTCGCCGGGGACCGCGACTGCGGCGGTCAAGAAGCTGGCGGAGCGGGGCGTGGCGCAGCACCAGCCTTACCGGGGGGTCGAGTTGACGGCCGAGGGACGCAGGGTGGCGGTCAGAGCGATCAGGCGTCACCGCATAGTCGAGCGTTTTCTCGCCGACATGCTCGGCTATCCCTGGAACGACGCCGACCGCCTCGCCGGAACCTTCGAGCACGAGCTTCCGCAAGAGGTGGAAGATCGCTTGTTCGTCGCACTCGACCGGCCGGCGACCTGTCCGCACGGTTTCCCGATTCCCGATCTCGACATGGTGGACATCCCGGAGATGCCACCCCTCTATGCGCTCGATCCGGGGGCCAAGGCCGTGGTCGCAGTGCCCGGGTCGACCGATCCGGAGGTCATCAAGTTCCTCGACGACATGGGCCTTCGCCCGGGTGTGCACGTCGAGGTTCAAGAGAAGCATCCTTTCGACGGGCCCATCGTGGTGCGAGTCGAAGGTAACGATCGCACCATCGGAGAGCGAGTCGCGAACCAGATCTTCGTGCGGGTCAGCGAACCCACGACTCGTAAGAGACGCACCAAACAGCAACCGGCTTAGTACGACCCCGGGCAGAGACAGGCGGATCATCGCCAGGAAGGGAGAACGATGCAGCAGCACTTGTTTGCAGCTGAGGGCGGATATCAGGAGTTCACTCTCGGCGGAGCGGAGTGGTTCTGGCTGATCTTTTCGGCCGCCACGGCGCTCGTCGCGCTGGCGGTGGGCCTCCAGCTGATGCGCGGTGTTCTCGCGGCGGATCAGGGAACGCCGAAGATGATCGAGATCGCCAAGGCCATCCAGGAGGGAGCCCTCGCTTACCTCCGCAGACAGCTGAAGACGGTGGCGCTCATCACCATTCCCGTCGGCGCCATCGTGTTCCTCACCTCCACGGCGGTCGTGCGGCCTGACGGTGGCGAGGCTCTCAGTTTCTTCGAGTCGGGGCTGTTCCGTACCCTCGCGTTCCTGGCGGGGTGCTTCATGTCGGGGGCAACCGGTTTCATCGGCATGAGCCTGGCGGTACGGGGGAACGTGCGCACCGCGGCGGCGGCGAAGTCCGGCTCGCTCCCGGCTGCACTGAAGGTTGCTTTCCGCACCGGCGGCGTCGCCGGCATGTTCACCGTGGGACTCGGACTTCTGGGCGCGACCTTGATCATCATTGCCTTCCAGAACACCTCGAGTGCCATCCTCGTCGGCTTCGGTTTCGGCGGCTCGCTGCTCGCACTCTTTCTCCGAGTCGGAGGTGGAATCTTCACGAAGGCCGCCGACGTCGGCGCCGACCTCGTCGGTAAGGTCGAGGCGGGCATCCCCGAAGACGACCCCCGCAACCCCGCGACGATCGCCGATAACGTGGGAGACAATGTCGGCGACTGCGCCGGTATGGCGTCGGACCTCTTCGAGTCCTACGAGGTCACGCTGGTCGCGTCGATCATTCTCGGGGTCGCGGCGTTCCAGGCAATTGGCCGTCCGGAGGCGGCGGTCATTGGTCTGATCTTCCCGGTGATTGCCAGAGCCCTCGGAGTGCTTGCGTCCATCGTGGGCATCTACGCGGTGCGCGCGACCGACCAGGACAAGACCGCCATGGCGCCGATAAACAGGGGCTTCCTCACGGCCGGCGTCCTCACCGTGCTCGGCACCGGCGCGGTCGCCCTGCTGTACGTCGGGAACGAGACCGAGTTCAACGAGGGCTGGAAGATGTTTTTTGCGGTGGTTGCCGGACTGGTGCTGGCCCAAGTCGTCAGCCGTCTCACCGAGTACTTCACGTCGACGGAGGAGAAACCAGTCAGGGAGATCGCGGAGGCAACGCGTACCGGTCCGGCCACCACGATCCTTTCCGGGTTCTCGTCCGGTCTCGAGTCGTCGGTATACGCCATCCTGGCTATCGGGGGAGCACTCGGAGTTGCCATCGCCCTCGGTGGTGGGAACGTGCAGTTCTCGCTCTACCTGGTGGCGCTGACCGGGATGGGAATGCTTGCGACCACCGGTGTGGTCGTGTCGGAGGACACCTTCGGACCGGTTGCGGACAATGCCGCCGGCATCGCAGAGATGTCGGGCGAGTTCGGGGGCGAGCCCGAGAAGATCATGGTGAGCCTCGACGCGGTCGGCAACACCACCAAGGCGGTAACGAAGGGCTTTGCCATCGGCTCTGCGGTCATTGCCGCCGTCGCCCTGTTCGCGTCGTACATCGAGACGATCGCCGCCGAGCTGAACATCGACGCAGTGGGCGATGCTCTTTTCGAGGATCCCCTGGTGGTCATCAACGTGGCCGAACCCAAGACCTTCATCGGTCTGCTCATCGGTGGTTCGATCGCGTTCCTGTTTAGCGCCCTGGCGATCCGAGCCGTTGGTCGCAGTGCCGGAATCGTGGTGCAAGAGGTGCGCGATCAATTCCGCCGCAAGCCGGGGATCATGGATGGCACGGAGCGCCCCGACTACGGTCCGGTGATCGACATCTGCACCGCCGCGTCGCTGCGTGAGCTCGCTACACCGGCGCTGCTGGCAGTGCTAAGCCCGATCATCGTGGGCTTCGGCATCAACTACTTCGCGCTCGGTGCCTTTCTTGCAGCGGTCATCCTCACCGGACAGCTCATGGCCAACTTCCTGAGCAACGCAGGCGGCGCGTGGGACAACGCCAAGAAGTACATCGAGGATGGCAACGAGGGCGGAAAGGGTTCCGAGGCACACAAGGCGGCCATCATCGGTGACACCGTGGGCGACCCCTTCAAGGACACCGCGGGTCCGGCCCTCAACCCCCTCATCAAGGTGATGAACCTGGTGTCGTTGTTGATCCTGCCCGCGGTCATCAGTCTCCAGGACAACCCCCTGCGCTTCGTCGTTGCGGGTGTCGCACTTGCGGTGCTTACGGCCTCGATTGTGTTCAGCAAGCGGCCCACCTCGTTGGGGCAGGGCGAGGGCGACCGCGCGCGGGCAGAGGCACCGGTCGCCGCCCGCTGACCCTGGGCGTCGCGAGGCAACGTCGCAACCGACCGTGAAGAGGGCCCCGACTCTGGGGCCCACTTGATGCCGGCTTTCTGCCAGTTTTAGGGGTGATGCGGCAATTGAGTAAGCTCTCGGCCATCGGGCCCAGGGGCGGGTCCGCAAACAAGGGGGAGATGGATGAGGCGAGCTCTCGCCGTTCTCGTTGCTCTCGTGGCGCTTTCGTCGCAAGTCGCGCTCGCGGCTCCGAGCGCAGACGGGGAGGACAAGTACATCGTCGTACTGAAGGACTCGGCGGATTCGTCGGCGGTGGCCGACGAGCACCGCAGCAAGTATTCGGCACGCGTGGACCAGGTGTACAAGCACGCGCTGAAGGGTTACGCCGCGATCGTGCCCGATTCCAAGCTCGATGCGCTGAGGGCAGACGACCGGGTCGTGTCGGTGTCCCGAGACGAGAAGGTGACCCTCGACGCTCAGACGTTGCCGACCGGGATCGACCGTGTCGACGGCGAGCTGAGCAGCACGGTCTCGGGCAACGGGTCCGGCACCGTCGACGTCGACGTCGCGGTAATCGACACGGGCATCGACTTGGATCACCCCGACCTCAACGTCGTGGGGGGCGTCAACTGCTCTACCGGCAGGAGCTTCGACGACGGCCACGGCCACGGCACTCATGTCGCCGGGACCATTGCGGCCAAGGACGACGCCAACGGTGTCGTCGGTGTCGCTCCCGGGGCGCGGCTCTACGCGGTGCGCGTCCTCAACAACCGGGGGAGCGGCTCCTTCTCGAGCATCATCTGCGGCGTCGACTGGGTGACGGCGCGCGCCGGAACCATAGAAGTGGCCAACATGAGTCTCGGCGGCTCCGGGACCGACCCGGCCGGTTCGGACTGTTCGACCGGCGACGCCTTTCATGATGCCGTGTGTGAGTCGGTTGCCGCCGGCGTCACGCACGTCGTTGCCGCGGGTAACTCGTCCGACGACGCCAAGAATCACGTCCCGGCCGCCTACGACGAGGTGATCACGATCAGCGCTCTCGCCGACTTCGACGGTGAGCCCGGCGGCGCCGGAGCTCCGACCTGTCGCGCCGACGTGGACGATACGTTTGCGGACTTCTCGAACTTCGGTGCAGACATCGACCTCATCGCGCCGGGGGTGTGCATTCTGTCCACCTGGAAGAGAGGCGGCTACAACACGATCAGCGGGACGTCGATGGCGTCACCGCACGCCGCGGGGGCCGCGGCACTGTATCTGTCGACGCATCCCGGGACTTCCCCCTCATCGGTGAAGTCCGCGTTGCAGGCCGCAGGAACGCTCGACTGGAACAACATCGACGACCCGGACTCGACCAAGGAGAAGCTGGTCAACGTCGCAGGGTTCTAGCGCCGTGAGCACTGGGCATTCGGGGCGGGCCTCGACCCCACCCCGAATGCCCAGCTCATGAATCGCTTGCTACGGCGACCGTGCCCTCGGTTTCGTCCTCCTCTTCGAAGAGGTGGTAGGGCACGCTGACCGTCACGATCCCCGGCTCGAAGATCAGGTGCCGCTTGACGAGAAGTGCAGTCTGGCCGTGGAGGATCTGATGCCGCCGCTTGCTCACCACGAACTCGGGAAGCACCACGGTGACCACCCGCTTCCTCCCGTCACAGCCAAACTGACGAAGGTAGGCCTGAAGCGAGAGGCCGATGTCCCGGAAGGGTGAGTCCTCGATCTCGAGCGGATGCGGAATTCCCGAGTCGAGCCACTCGGTGCTCAGCTTGAGAATCTGTTCGGGATCGAGCCCGAAAGACACGCAGCGAATATCGGTGGCGGACAGCGTCTCGGCGTACTCGACGGCTTGAAGCGTGGCGTTGTGGATGCCCGATACCAGCACGATCACGTGGTTGCGAGAAGGCTCGGGGACCGATTCGAGTGTCTCTGGTTCCTCGACCTCGACCACAGGTACGTCCATAACCTGAACCCCTCGCTCCAGGAGCATGGCCCCCTTGAGACGGTGCAGCGCCGGACGGCGGACGAGTTCGAGCAGGCTTCGACGCTTTAGCACCTCAGGTACCACTAGGGTCAGAAAGTCGTCGTCGGTGTGGTGGTTCTTGGAGCGCACCTCGCGCAGGTACTTGCGCAGGGAGTGAGACTCGGATCCGGCCCGTCGAGCAATCTCAAGACGTATATCGGGCGCGAGTCGAGCCCAGGCGTGACGAACGTTCTCGTCGAAAGTCACGGCCGTCACGTCGCCGGGGCGGATCGAACGAACGTATCCAACTGCGCGCGCCACGGACACGTCACAGCGCCGAACGTAGATCACCATGTGCTGGTTACCCGGCCTTCGATCGACCGGCCGTCGTTCCTCCTCGGTCAACTGCTTCTTGACGTCCGCGTAATGACGATGGATCGACAGCATCATGAACATGATGATGGGCTGCGCGGTAACCACGATCCACGCGCCTTGGGTGAACTTCGTGAGAATGACAACCACCAGCACGACGCCGGTGACCGTCGCTCCGAAAGCGTTGATGGTGGCACTCTTTTTCCACTTCGGCTCGCGGGTTTTCCTCCAGCGCACGACCATGCCCGACTGCGAGAGTGTGAACGAGACGAACACACCGACGAGGTAGAGCTGGATGAGCCTGTTGAGGTCGGCGTCGAAGATCCAGATCAGAGTGATCGCAAAGAGCGCAAGGATGACGATCCCGTTGGAGAAGACGAGCCGGTCACCGCGGTTCATGAACTGACGAGGCATGAACCGATCCTGCGCCAGGATCGAGGAGAGGCGCGGGAAGTCGGCGTACGCGGTGTTCGCAGCGAGGATCAGGATCGCTGCGGTCGCAACCTGCACGACGTAGAACAACGGGCCCTCACCCAACACTGCGGCGGCGATCTGACCGAGCACGGTGCGCTGGTCCGAGCCGTGCTCGAGGTAGCGCACGCCAGTAAGGTTGGCCAGCACCGAGATTCCCAGGAACATGGTGATGGAGATGGTGGCCATGATCGCCAGCGTCGCCGCGGCGTTCTTCGATTGGGGGTATCGGAACGCCGGCACCCCGTCGCTGATCGCTTCGACACCAGTCAGCGCGCTCGACCCGGCGGTGAAGGCGCGCAGTATCAGGAACAACGCGAGAGCCTGCTCGGGATGGACCTCGAGACCGGCGCTCTCCGCAACGGGGCAGGTGTCGAGACACTTGGTAAAGCCCGTGACCAGCAAGGCCATGATGGCCAGGATGAAGGCGTAGGTGGGGATGGCGAACAAGACGCCGGATTCCTTGGTGCCGCGCAGGTTCATCAAGGTGACGAACGAGATGAAGGCGCCCGCCATGATGACCTTGTGGTCGGTCAGGCCGGGTGCCGCGGTTGCGATCGCATCGACGCCGGCGGTGATCGAGACCGCCACGGTCATCACGTAGTCGATGAGCAGTGCGGACGCGGCGAACAATCCGGGATGAGTTCCGAGATTCTCGCGCGCAACCCTGTAGGCGCCGCCGCCCTGTGGATAGGCTCGTACCGTCTGACGGTAGGAGATGATGACGATGGTCATCAGAGTCGCCACCGCGAGCGCGATGGGCACGACGTTGCCTAATGCGACGGCACCGGCCAGAGCCAGGACGATGAGGATCTCTTGGGTGGCGTAGGACACGGACGACAATGCGTCCGAGGAGAACACCGGCAGGGCGATGCTCTTGGGCAACAGCGTGTGCTCGAGTTCGCCCGAGGACATCGGGCGACCAACCATGAGCCGTTTGAGCGCCGCCGGAGCCTTGGTCATGATTGGTTGCTAACCGTGCTCGGGACTGGGGACGAGCTGATATTCGGGATTGAGCACCACCAGTGTTCCGCTGTCACTTTCTCCGGCTATGCCCTCGATGATCAATCCCATGCCAAGCGTGATACCCGACATCGCCGGACGGCCGAGCCATTTGGCAACTATCCGTCCCGTGCCGTCGATGAGCGTCGCCTCGACCCACCGCCGGCCCTCGCGCGGATCGATCCGTATGTTCTTGATGACGCCTGCAACCCTGCAACGCTGTCTGGGGAGCGCGTCTTTGATCAACGTTACGCCCGGGAGGGATGAAGCCCAGAGCTCGAGATTGTGGGCCCTCGACTGGTCCGGGTCCTGAGAGAGTTGACGGAAGAACTTTGCGGCCATGACTCGGAAGTATGGCAGTATCGCCGCGCTGATTTGAGCCATCGGGAGACAGAAGGAGCATGGTTGAAGTGCACGTGATCATCGCCGGTTGCGGCCGGGTGGGGTCGGAGCTGGCCGCGAACCTCGAGCGCCTGGAGCACACCACCGCCATCATCGACAAGAACCCGAAGGCCTTCGACCGCCTCCGCCCCGACATCAAGGGTGCGCAGCTCACCGGCTTCGTCTTCGACCGTGGAATTCTCGAGGAGGCCGGCATCACGGACGCCAAGGCGTTCGCGTCCGTGACCAACGGCGACAACTCGAACATCGTGTCCGCCCGGATGGCCAAGGAGCACTACCGGGTGCCTCAGGTGGTCGCTCGTATCTACGATCCCCGGCGGGCACAGATCTATCAGCGGCTCGGCATCCAGACCGTCGCCACCGTCCGGTGGACCACGGATCAGATCCTCCGTCAGATGCTTCCCGAGGACATTCCCGTGGAGTACACGATCGACAACGGGGAGGTGGTGATCGCGGCTCTTCCGGCCCCCAACGAAACGGTCGGCAAGACCGCGACTGGTCTCGACTGGGACGGCCACCGCAAGCTGATCGCGGTGAGTCGCTTCGGGGTTCCTCGGGTTCCGGAAGCGGCTCTCACGGTTCAGGACGGCGACATCCTGCACTTCTCCATCATCAGGGGTGATGTCGGGGGCCTCGCCGACGAGCTCAAGGGGGTGGGACAGCCCGAATGAGTCCCAAGACGATGCGGATCGCGATTGCGGGGGCCGGCAACGTCGGCACGTTCGTGGCGTCCGACCTGAGGGAGCGCGGGAACGACGTGGTGATAATCGAACAGAACCAGGAACAGGTCGACCGGATCCAGCACGACCAGGAACTGGACGTCAACTGGGTCGTCGGCGATGCCTGCGAGGTGCATACCTTGGACGAGGCCGTGTTGTCCTCGTGCGAAGTGGTCGTCGCCGCCACCGGAGACGATGAGGACAATCTGGTGATCTCGCTGCTCGCCAAACAAGAGTTCGCGGTTCCACGCGTCATCGCGCGCGTCAACCACCCCGACAACGAGTGGTTGTTCAACGAGTCGTGGGGGGTGGACATCGCGGTCAGTACCCCGCATCTCCTTACGGCGCTGGTCGAGGAGGCGGTCAGCGTGGGTGATCTGGTCAAACTCCTGAGGCTCGAGAAGGGAAGGGTCGCATTGCTCGAGCTCACCCTCGCCGAGAACTCTCCCGTGAACGGAAAGACGGTGCGAGAGATCGAGTTTCCCGCCGATAGTTCTCTGGTGGCCCTCGTGCGCGATGGACACGTCATCGCTCCCCGGGGCGAGACCCCGCTGAACGCGGGGGATGAGGTGCTCGCCCTCGCCTCCACAGAGGCCGAGAACGACCTTCGACGAACCCTGGCCGGCGATTAGCTCCGTTTAGCTTGCGTCCGCGCGGTGGGGCGCCTGCGCCGTGTCCATCGCTTTCCGCTGCTTGCGACGTCGCAGGTACCAGAGGCCCGCTGCCAGCACGATCAGCCCTCCGATGATGAGAGTGGGGATGTCGAAGTAACCGAGAACGCGTTCCCAGTTGTCCTTCACGAGTACTCCCGCGTAGGTGAGCGCGTAGGTCCAGGGGATGCAGCCGAGGAAGGTGTAGAGGGTGAACTTGCCGAAGGGCATCTTCGCGATGCCGGCCGGAAGTGAGATGAAGGTGCGGATCACCGGCAGCAGCCGGGAGAAGAAGGTGGCGGCTTCGCCGTAGCGCTCCCACCAGACCTCGGCCCGGTCGATGTCGTGACTGCGGATCAGCACGTACTTGCCATAGCGGTCCAGCACTCCTCGCCCCATCGTGCGCCCCACGCCGTAGGCGACCCACGAGCCCACGAGGTTGCCCAGGACGCCCCAGGCACCCACCCAGAAGAAGCTCAGTTCGCCGGTGGCGGCGTACAAGCCACCGACCAGCATCGTGACCTCGCTGGGGAAGGGAATGCAGGCCGATTCCGCCAGCATCAGCAGGAAGATCGCCGCATAGCCGTAGTCGGTGACCCACGATTCCATGAGGTGAACGAGTGTTTCCATAGCCGGGTCACCCTACGGGGTCGTTATAGGGGAGTCACCCGTGGGTCTCTAGTGGTGGTGAGTCCGGCGCACCAGCGCCTGCACCAGCGAAGGTCCGAAGAACAGGGAGGCCACTAGGGTCGCTCCCAAGATCACCGGGCCGTCGAGTACTTGCTCGACGAGGCTCTCGATGAGCAGGTAGACATCGGCGAACATGCCGCTTCCTTTCCGGAAGATCACGCGATCTCACTCGGATTCCTCTTATTCCTCTTCGACACCTGCGCCGTGAGACCTGAGTCTCGAGCGTCGAGGTGAAGCCGTAGATCCCACCTACACTCCTATAGCACTCTTCAGGGAGGGTTAGTCCCCCGCCGAATCGGGGGAAAGCGATCAAAGGGGAAGGGAACACCTCAGGCCCCTGGGATGTTCGTAGTTGACAGGGGCGGGTCAAGGATGCGAATAATCGCCGTCCCGTCCCGCGAGCGTCGACCGGGCGAACCTCTCCACGAAGCGCACGGAATCGACAGCGTTAGGAGCTTAGTGGCCAAGAACCTCGTCATCGTCGAGTCGCCTGCCAAGGCGAAAACGATCGAGAAGTATCTGGGCAAGGACTACAAGGTCCTCGCCTCGCTGGGCCATGTCCGGGATCTGCCCAAGAGCGACTTCGGCATCGAGGTGAACGGCGGCGTCAACATCAAGTACGTAACGAGCCGCACTGCCAACGCCCGCAAGGCGATGTCCGCCATCAAGAAGCAGGCGGCGGACGCCGAGACCGTCTGGCTCGCGACCGACCCCGACCGGGAGGGTGAGGCCATCGCCTGGCACGTCGCCGAGGCCGCCAAACTGAGGCCCGAGAGCACCCAGCGAGTGAGCTTCAACGAGATCACCAAGCGCGCCGTCGCAGAGGCTTTCGAGCAGCCGCGTGCCGTGGACATGGCCCTCGTGGACGCCCAACAGGCCCGCCGGGCGATCGACCGGATTCTTGGGTACAAGCTGTCGCCATTGCTGTGGCGCAACGTGGGCCCCAACCTCTCCGCAGGGCGGGTCCAGAGCCCGACCCTGTGGCTCGTGGTTCAGCGCGAACGGGAGATCCGCGCGTTCAAGCCCGAGGAGTTCTGGGACGCGCTTGCCTCGCTCGCCACCGACGGGGGAGACGAGTTCCAGGCGAAGTACCCGGTCGGCTCCAAGAATCAGTTCGAGCTCCGCAACGAAGAAGACGCGACCTCGCTGGTCGACCGTGTGCGGCCGGGGCCCTGGACGGTCGCCGACATCCGCAAGTCCGAACGATCCAAGAAACCGCCGGCCCCGTTCAAGACGTCGACCCTCCAGCAGGCGGGCTCGTCCAAGCTCGGTTTGCCTACGTGGAAGACCATGCAGGTCGCTCAGGGGCTATACGAGGCCGGCCACATCACCTACATGCGTACGGACTCTTCGAACCTGTCGAACGAAGCGCTCGGCGCCATCGGGAACTTCGTCGAGACGGCCTACGGCAAGCAGTATCACCAGGTCCGGAAGTTCTCGGCGAAGACCAAGGGAGCCCAAGAAGCACACGAGGCCGTTCGCCCGAGTGACGTGACCGTGACGCCCTCCGATGTGCGGGGCAATCTCGACCGCGATGCGCACCGTCTCTACGAGCTCATCTGGCAGCGAACGGTCGCGTGCCAGATGGCCGAGGCCGTCTACGACGCCACCTCGGTGGACGTCGAGTCCAACGGCGTTACTTTCCGCGCCACCGGCCAGACGCTCAAGTTCGACGGCTTCCTGAGGGTCTACCTCGACGTCTCCGACGACCAGGCGGAGGAGGTCGAGGGTCTGCTCCCCGAGCTCCAGCCGGGTCAGGTCCTAGAGCTGAAGCACCTCGAGGCAACTCAGCATTTCACCCAGCCGCCGCCCCGCTACACCGAGGCGACGCTGGTGAAGAGGATGGAGGAGGTCGGCATCGGCCGGCCCTCGACCTACGCGCCGACGGTACGCACGCTCAACGATCGCGAGTACCTCCGCACCGAGAGCAGACGCCTCTTTCTCGTCACCAGGGGTGAGGTCGTGACGGATCTCATGGAGGCGCACTTCCCAGACGTCGTCGACGTCGACTTCACGGCCCGGATGGAGGAGTACCTCGACGACATCGCGGTGGGTGACAAAGCCATGGTGCCGATCGTCAAGGAGTTCTACGACTCCTTCACCCAGCACGTGGAAGAGCAGCAGGACAAGATGACGAGGCCCGAGCAGCCCACGGATCAGACCTGTCCCGAGTGTGGGAGGCCCGTGGTCAAGAAGTTTGGGAAGCACGGGCTGTGGTTCCTGTCCTGCTCCGGCTGGCCGGAGTGTAAGTGGTCGCAACAGCTCGACGAGGAGGGCAACCCGCTGCCCGACCCCGAGGGCACGGGGGAGAAGTGCCCGAAATGCGGCCACGAGCTGGTCGCCAAGAGCGGCCGCTTCGGGCCGTTCGTGGGCTGCTCGAACTATCCCGAGTGCAAGTACATCAAGAAAGAGCCCCCCAAGGAGACGGGCGAGCAATGCCCGGAATGCGGAGGCGCGCTGGTCGAGAAGCGCGGCCGCTTCGGGCCGTTCGTGGGCTGCTCGAACTATCCCGAGTGCAAGTACATCAAGAAGGACAAGAAGCCGGGATCGAAGCCGCGCAAGAAGAAGACCACCAAGAAGAAGGCCCCCACCAAGAGCAAGGCCTCGACTTAAGCCTTTCTCCGTCCCTTGTCCCCTCCGTGCCCTAGCATGAGCAGCAGAAGGGCTGGCCGGCATGAGCGGCGAACACAGGCCGTAGAGAGGACGTGCAATCCGGCAAGCGCAGCAGCCGCGCCTGGAGGTCTTGAACGGGTCGGAGGAGTCGGAGGAGCAGGTTTCCTTCGGGATCCTGATGAAGAACCGCACTTTCCTGCGGTTCTTTGCCGCGCAGTTCGTTTCCAGCCTCGGGGATTGGATCGGAGTCATCGCGATCGCCGTCTTCGCACTCGAGCTCGGAGGAAACGCCGGAGTCGGACTAGTCATGACGGCGCGCGTCCTTCCCGGTTTCGTCGTCGGTCCGATCGCGGGAGTGTTTGCCGACCGCTACGACCGCAAGAAGCTCATGGTGGGAGCGGACGTTGCCAGAGCTCTATTGATCTTCTCGGTACCGTTTGCCCAGAACCTCGTTTATCTGCTCGTCGTGTCGGCGGTCCTCGAGAGCCTGACCCTCATCTGGGGACCGGCCAAGGATGCGTCCCTGCCGCACTTCGTCAAGCGCCATGAGCTTCAGCATGCCAACTCGCTGTCGCTGATCGCGGTCTACGGGCCGTGGCCGCTCGCGTCGCTGCTGTTCGCCTCGCTCATTCCTCTAGCCTCGTTCGTCGGTGACAACGTCTCGGCGCTCTCGGGACTGGCGGACAACAACCAAGAGGCGCTCGCGCTGTGGCTCGACGCGTTCACCTTCGCTTTTTCAGGGCTCATGATCTCGACCTTGGCGATTCCCTCGTCGATCCATCGCGACACGAAGTTCGACTTCCAGAACGCCAGGCGCGACCTGGTCGAGGGCCTGTCCTTCGTCACCAAGCATCGCCAGGTGCGTCCCTGGCTGCTGGGGATCGGGTGCACTTTCACCGCGGCCGGGGGTGTGTTCTCGCTCGGGCCGGGATTCGTGGGAGACGTACTGGGAGGCGGGAAGTCCGGCTTCGGGTTCCTCATCGGTTTTCTCGGCACCGGCATGATCGTCGGGTTGCTGGCTTCAGGCTCTCTGACGAAGCGGGTTCAGAAGGACGTGCTCTTTTCCTCGTGTCTCTTCCTGCTCGGCGGCAGCCTGATCGCGCTCGCCTCCATGGGCAGCCTGGACACCGCGATCCCCGTGGCCGGTGCCCTTGGGTTCTTCGGTGGGGCCGGGTACTCGACTGCTTATTCGCTCATGCAGGAGAACACGAGCGATGAACTGCGGGGGCGTACTTTTTCCGCGGTCTACACGATCATCCGGATGGGGACGCTCGTCGGACTGGGCCTGTTCCCGTTCCTCGCCAGCGCTCTGGGGCGGTTCTTCGATGGGCGTGATCTCGCCGGCTACCCGATCCCGGGCACCCGCATCACCCTGTGGGTTGCAGGTCTGGTCGTCATCGGCGGCGGCGTGGTGTCGATGCGCGCGATCAAAGCGGGGCGTCTGGCCGGCCCCCAGGTGGCGCCCCACCTCGGATTCTTCGTTGTGTTCGAGGGCGGCGAGGGAGCCGGTAAGTCGACCCAGATGGCGGCGTTCGTAGACTGGCTCGAAGCGCGCGGGGATGAGGTCGTCACGACGCGCGAGCCGGGCGGCACCGCCATCGGCGAGCGCATCAGGAAGGTGCTGCTGGATCCGGAATGCAAGCACATGGATGCACACGCCGAGGCGCTCTTGTATGCGGCGGATCGCGCCCAGCACGTCGCCGAGGTGATCAAGCCCGCGCTGCGAGAAGGCAAGGTCGTGGTCTCCGACCGCTTTCTCGATTCGTCCCTCGCCTACCAGGGACTGGCGCGCGGGCTCGGCCTCGAGGACATCTACGAGATCTCGAAGTGGGCGGTCGACAACACGCTTCCCGACGTCGTGCTGTATCTGAAACTCGATGCGCAAACGGGTCTCCGCCGCAAGACGACGAAGCCCGATCGGATCGAACGGGAACAAGACGGCTTTCATGAGAAGGTGGCCGACGCGTACGCCAAGCTGGCTCGCACCTTTCCCGACCGTTTCGTCGTAGTCGACGCGGCGCGGCCCCCGGCGGAGGTGCACCAAGAGGTCGTGGCCATTTTCGAGGAGCGTGTCGCCGAGAGAGAGGCCGGGGGCCGCGCCGCGGAAACACAGAGCCACACCAAGAGATGAGCGTCTGGTACGGGGTCTACGAATCTCAAGCGACGAGCGCGCTCAGGACGCAGATCGCCAAGGGTGAGGTTCCCCATGCCTGGCTGCTGCTGGGTCCCAGTGGCTCCGGCAAGCGTTCGACGGCCGT
Source organism: Actinomycetota bacterium (assembly GCA_050694055.1). Taxonomy (GTDB): domain Bacteria; phylum Actinomycetota; class CADDZG01; order CADDZG01; family WHSQ01; genus WHSV01. Next base: position 8,735 of record JBOGWX010000056.1, on the reverse strand, counting down.
GGCGATGGCGGCCGCCCTCAATTGCTTGGTAGAGCCGGACCTCGGTTGTGGAGAGTGCAGTAGGTGCGTCCGCATCGCCCGCCACCGTCACCCCGACGTCCATCACATCGTCCCGGAGGGCCCGATCATCCCCGTTGATCTCGTGAGAGAGGTGGTGATTCCCGAGGCGTCGCGTTCCCCTTTCGAGGCAGCTCGAAAGGTGTTCATCATCGAGGAGGCAGAGCGGATGCACCCGTACGCGCAGAACGCGCTGCTGAAGACGCTCGAGGAACCTCAGGACGACACCACCTTCATTCTCATCTCGGATCGCGAGGAGGAGCTGCTGGACACCATCCGCTCCCGCTGCCGGATCATCCGGCTCGACGCGGTTCCCGAAAGCGAGATCGTTGCCCTGCTGGTCCGCGAGGGCGCGTCCGAGGAGGTGGCCCGCCTCGCCGCCCGGCTCTCGGACGGCGACGTCGAGCGGGCGCGCGCCCTGGCCCTCGACGATGCCGTGATCGCGCGGCGCTGGCTCTTTCGGGGGATCCCGGGGCGGCTGCGAGAGGTCGGGGACGCTTTCGACGCGGCGGCCGAGGTCATTGCCGAGGCCAAGGACGCCGTCAAGGAGCGCGAGAGGTCACAGAAGACCGAGGTGACCGAGCTCGCCGAGGCCATGGGGGAGGGACGAGGCACCGCCTCGGCTCGCAACGCCCTGGCCAAACGACACAAGCGCGAGCTTCGGAGGCTGGAAGACGAGGTCTTGGGCGACGCCCTGCGTTCGCTCGCCTCCTTTTACCGAGACGTCCTGGCCACCCGGCACGGAGGGGCCTCGGCGATCGCCAACCTCGACATGGCGGAGGACATCGAGCGGTGGGCGAAAGCGGACATCGACGACGTGCAGCTCGTTGCAGCTATTGAAAGATGCATAGAGGCCCGAGCGAATCTGCTCAAGAACGCAAACGCCCAGCTCGCCATGGAAGCGGCACTGGTGGACCTCGTGCGACTGGCGCCGGCGCCCACGCTCGAGGCCGCAGGCTGGTAGCGCAGCTTTTTGGGGCCTGCGTCGGTCAACCGAGCGAGTTGACGGGGTGGTGACGAGCGGGTGACGCGCACCGGTCAGTCTGGGCCGAACATCGAACCCGCATCGATGTCCCATCCCCGACCCGTGGAGGAGCATCCTCATGTCTCATGGTCATGCCGGGCTCGGCGAATCCACTCCACAGTCTATTTTCTACGAGCAGGGCCGGTTCGGCCGCCTGTTCCCGACCTTGCCGCCGTTCGCGGCCGATACGGGACTGATGCGGGATGCGCTCATGGAACTCGGGGCCAAGAAAGGTCCGATGGACGCGGACGACGATCTATCCGACCCCATCGCGCTCATCACCGACCCGGCTAAGAGCATCGACAATCCCGACAATCCCACGATGACCGCAGGCTTCACGTTCCTGGGCCAGTTTCTCGACCACGACATGACCTTCGATCCATCGTCCAGTCTGGCGCGGCAGCAGGACCCGGAGTCCATTCGCAACTTCCGCATACCTTCGCTCGACCTCGACAACGTCTACGGAGGTGGCCCCGGTGCTTCGCCGCACCTCTACGACGCCACGGTGGACGGAGGACGAACCATGCTCCTGGTCGAGAAGGTCCCTGGCTCGGCGGCCGTGTCGATCGACAACAAGGCCCGCTTCGATCTTCCCCGCAACAGTCAGAAGACCGCGCTCATCGGCGATCCGCGTAACGACGAGAACCTCATCGTCTCCCAGCTACACCTCGCGTTGCTCCGCTTCCACAACCGGGTGGTGGCCGACGTCAAATCGGAGCTGGGCGCAGGCCATACCCTCGGAGAGGTCTTCTCCGAGGCGCAGCGCGTGGTGCGGTGGCACTACCAGTGGCTCGTCATCCACGAGTTCCTCGTCACCACGGTCGGCCAGGAGCTGGTCGACGACGTGCTGAACACGGGACCCAAGCACTTCACGTGGCGCAACGACCCCTACATCCCGGTGGAGTTCTCGGTAGCGGCCTACCGCTTCGGACACTCGCAAGTGCGACCCAGTTACCGGGCCAACTTCGGAACCAGCGTCACCGATGCGGCCCAGCAGTTCTTCGCGCTGATCTTCGACCCGGCAGCCACGGATCCGGACGATCCGGACGACCTCAGGGGAGGAAAGCGTGCACGCCGCCGGTTCATCGACTGGCAGACGTTCTTCGACTTCGGCGACGGCAGGGCGCGTCGCAACAAGAAGATCGACACGAAACTGTCGACGGTGCTGTTCGAGTTGATGGGCCAGGCGCAGGACGAGCCGGCATCGCTTCCGAGCCGGAACTTGCTGCGCAGCCTCACCATGAAGGTCCCCTCGGGCCAGCGCGTCGCCAAGGCCATGCAGCTTCCCGTTCTGGCTCCGGCCGACCTCGACGATCTCAGCAGCTTCCATCTCCAGGCGCGCACGCCGTTGTGGTTCTACGTCCTGCGGGAAGCAGATCTCGCAGCCAACGGTGAAAGGCTTGGTCCCGTTGGCGGCCGCATCGTCGCCGAGGTGATCCTGGGGCTGATCAGCGGAGATCCGCATTCCTACTTGCGCCAGGACCCCGACTGGACACCGACCTACGGACCAGATGGATCGTTCACGGCGGTTGACTTGCTCGAGGCGGCCGGTGTCGTGACCGAGCTGGCATGACGCCCCGGCCGGAAGACTGAGATCCGCGGGTCCGGCGCTCCTTCGCGAACCCGGTCACGACTCCACGGCGGACGTCGGCTCCACCGTCGGTGCGAGCCTCGAGCCGAATGAGCGTGACCCTGCGGCGTGGGTCGCGAGGACGACATCGGGGCGCGCAAGTACTTCTTTGACCCAAGTGAAGCCGCCGGATGGGTTTTCAGCCGATCGCCAAAGAGGTCGGCTGCTACAACTCGGCTCGGTAGGCTTCCAGACGCTCGGCCAGCTCCTTCGGGCGGCTGAGGGCGATGCAGTGGCCGCCGTCGATCTCGTCCGGTGTGAGGCCCAAGCGGTCTTGCGCGACGCGACGCATGAACTCGGTGGGGAAAAAGCGGTCGTCGCGGCACAACAGGAACCTCGTCGGCACCTCGGGCCACGCGTTCAGCGGCCATGGCCTCTCCATGGGGGTGCCGGACTGGTCCCTCCCCCTCTTCATCGCCTCTCTCGCCAGATCCGGCGGGACATCATGGAAGAAGATGTCGAACTCGTCCTTGCTCTCGCCGGACGATTCGTAGCCGGTTTGTTCCCACCAGTCGTCGGGCCGCTCGCCGGGCGAGGGGATCATCGCTGCCAGCATCACCAGCAGATCCACCTGCAGGCGATCGCACACGAGGGGCGCGGTGAAGCCGCCGAACGACTGGGCCACCACAACGAGGTCGGTTCGAACGCCGATGGCGTCGACCACGGTGTCGGCGTACTCCGACAGTCCGGCCGAGTCGTCGTCGCAGGGGAGGTCCATCGCCAGACCCCTTTGACGCAGCTCAGACTCCAGTAGGTGCCAGTACCATGCGACGTCTCCCGCACCGTGGATCAACACGTACGTGGCCATCCTCGGCCGTCCTCCTATCCGACGAGATGATTGATGCGAGCCACTAGTCCCGCCACCTCATCCGATCTTTCTCTGATGCTCGTGGGACACTCGGGCAGGTCACGTTCCTCGCGAGCCGGACGTCGCGCGTTGTGCCGTACCTGCCTCAGCTCCCTGCGCATGGACGCACCTGCCCTCGAGGGCGCTTCGTTAGCCGCGTCGACCCTGCACCGCGCCACTTCGACCGGTGGGCCGACTTGCGAGCGCGCCCCAGACGATAGTGGGCGGCCTCTCGGTGAAGCTCCTGGACGTGCACCTTGATGAGCTCTTCCATAAGGCCCTCGTGCATCGCTTCCTCCTCTGACCTGATTCTCGGTGGTAATGGTCAGACTCGTCGGTGACGCAAGACTCATCGGTTCTGCAGGGCGATCTCGGTAAAATCGCTCCCACGCCCGCACGAGGGTGGAGTGGCGTGTTTGTGAACGCGCACCAACGCTTCCCTGGGCGAGCTCGGCGCCCTCGTTGGGATCGCCGACGAGCATGGTGGCGAAACGCTGGAGGCGTGCGTTCTCGTGCGCGAAGAACTCTCGAAACTCGTTGTCTCTGGTGGTCGCTTTCACTGTCCGTTACCTCTGCAACGGCCGTGGAGTTGCACCCTGGTCGTAACTACCTGGGTCGGTTGTGACCGACCAGAGCGAGATTGTCAGACGCGCGACGAGCGCACCCGCCTCCAACCTCGACTACTACCACAGTAGGACAGTCCGGGGAAAAATGATGGTGTCGATGGCTGACGGCGCGACCAGTTCGATCCCCCTCCCCCCGTTCGGGAACGCGCCGCCCGTACGCTGCCAGAGTTTTCCACTCAAATCATGACAACCATGCACGATTTGACTGCCCAGGTCGAAAGCTGTAAAGAGATCATTCAGACAATGGGCGGGCCGGGAGGTGCAACGATGCGCCGGTACAGTCTGCTGTGCTCGATCCTTTCCCTCGTTCTTCTGATGCCGGCAGCCGGCGCCAGGGGCGACGTGACCGTCGCACCGGGCGGGGGGACGCCCGGCACCTCATCGAACTTGGAACTGGTCGGCCACGAGCCTCTGTTCGGCCGCGGCATGAACGCAGCGCTGGCCGTGCACGGGGACTTCGTTTACGTCGGCAACCGGACCGACGGGTCGAGTACCTGCGGCCTGGGGGATCCGCGCCGCGAAGAGGACGGGGAAGACACCTGTGAACATCCCAATCCCGGGATCCTCGTCGTGGATAGCTCCGATCCGACCGACCCCGAGGTGGTGAACGAGATCGGCCCTCCGCACGCGGGGCACCCGAGCGAGACCACGCGCGAGCTCCGAGTGTGGACGCGCCACGACCTCCTCATCGTCGAGTCGTTCAGGTGCAGCCCCGTGATCCACTCCTGCGACGGCGGCAGCGTGACCCCGGCATTCCGCTTCTTCGACTTGTCAAACCCGGCCGCACCCGAGTTCATATCGGAGTGGACTCCCCGACAGGCAAACGGCGCCGTCCGAACGCCTCACGAGTTCTACCTATGGGAGGACCCGGAGGATCCCGATCGGGCGCTGCTGTGGATCTCGACCCCCACCACATCGCGGGACCCGACCAACGCCAACTTGTTGATCGCGGATATCAGTGGCGTTCCTTCCGGCAGCCAGCCGGTGCTCGTCGCGCAGGGCACTTGGAACGACCAGTACCCACCCATGGACAACGTCGCCTTGCATTCGATGACGCCGAGGACCGACGGACTAACAACGCATCTCGCGCATCTGTCCGGATTCTTCCTCGTGCTCGATACTTCCGACGTCGCCACCGGAAACCTGCCTGACGGCGGAGTGCTCTCCCTGAACGACAAGTTGCTGACGCCGGTTGAGAACCGTCCGACGTGGGACAACCCGAATCCCGGCCACTCGGCGGTCCCGTTCCCCGGCAGGAAGCTCTCGTTCATCACCGACGAGGTGTACGGCACCTTCACGAGCCCCGACTTTGGGTGCCCGTGGGGATGGGCTCGGGCCGTCCGCATCAGGCGGCCGGGTCGGCCGCTCGTGATCGGCGAATACAAGATCGCCGAGAACTCCTGTCCGGCGCCGACGCAGGCCGATCAGGAGCGGGCGAGCTATGCGTCCCACAATCCGACGCTGATACACAATCTCGGCTTCGTCACGTGGCACTCGGGCGGCCTTCAGGCGATCAATATCAGGGACCCGAGGAACATGATGCAGGCCGGCTGGTACTCGCCGACCCCGCTCGCCTCGGTGGCAAACGAGGATCCCGCGCTCAGCATGGGCACCAACAAGGTCGTGATGTGGAGCTTCCCGGTCATCAAGGACGGATTGATCTACGTCGTCGACTTGCGCAACGGCCTCTACCTGTTGCGGTACACGGGGTCCAGGGCGAGTGAGGTCTCGGATCTGACCTTCCTAGAGGGGAACTCCAACCTCGGGGACGCGGTCAGCCTCGACAATCCGACGCGGCCGTAGGCGCACTCAGTCGCACGAGTCGGCGCATCGCCGCACTCGTTCGCACGCATAACTCAACTCAGCTTAATAGGTCGATGTGTTCGCGAGTGAGATCTCCGACATCGGTGGGCATGCCGGCCGTGGCGAGGAAGGACTTAAGGTCTCGGACCCCAGACGGATACAGCTTGATGGTGTTTGGGGAGAAGTTGGCCGCCCCGGGATGGACCCTCCACGACTCGGCCAAGCGGAAGACGTCGGTTAGGCTCTCGACTTGTTGCAATGGCGGCTCAGAACACTCATGTTAATCGCCGTAGGAGCGCGGTGAAGGACATCACTCTGATTTAGGACAGGAACCCGCAGGTCAGAGGCCATATTATCGCCGGGGTAGCTCAGTCGGCAGAGCGATTCACTCGTAATGAATAGGTCAGGGGTTCGATTCCCCTCCCCGGCTCGAACAAATGGAAGGCGCGCGGCCCGTCGGGGCGCGCCAGGTCGGGAACCAGCGTCACCCTGACGGTCAGCTCGCGTGTTGTTGGCAGGTAACTCGCTTCGAACTTCAGTGCGGACAGCAACTCACGGAAGTCCTGACGACTGTGAAGCTCCCAGTCGACATCCAGCAGGGGCAGTGCGTTTACGAGCGCTTCCGCCGACTCCGGGTCCGGGACTTGCGGCGCCACCCGCGCAGCGGCCTCCAGGGCTCGCTCGTTGCTTCGCTGCCGTAAACGCTCATCTTCACCGCGATCTACTCCCGCCACATGTTCGTGTTCTTGACGTTCTCGCAATCCTTTCACGAGCTCGTCGCAGGCTTCGAGCCCGCCTGGGTCTTCTTCGGTGGGACCTTCAGAGTCGTCGTCGTGGACAACGTCAAGGCGATGATCGACCGGGCTGATCCCACCAATCTGCGCTTCAACGACGAGTTCCTCGAATATGCACAAGAGCGCGGCTTCGTGGTCGACCCGGCGCGAGGGGCGCATCCTCAGTACAACCCGTCTGCTGCCCGCGCCGGATCGCGCCTACGACATCCCGACATGGTCGGAGCCCAAGATCCACAAGGACTTCCACATCGAGGTCTTGGGATCACCCGCCGAGATCCTCGACACCCACCATCCCCGCAGAGCATCATGACCACCAGCCACAGGGACCGCCACCCTGTCACCTCAACCCCGTCCGGGGAAGGTCTAACATCGCTCCATGAGACCGGACATCGAGAAGTTCTTCGCACGTTATGGTGCTGCGCTCTCGTCCGATGACGTGCCGGGCATCGTCTCGTGCTTCGACCCACCGACGGTCATCATCGACGAAGCGGCGACCACCCTGATGATCGATCACGCACACGTGGAGGCGTACTTCACTGGGATGGCGGAGCGTTACCGGGCACGCGGCGCGTTCAGCACCGCCGCCACGGTCCGCGGTGTCGAGCAGCTCGCGCCAGCGCTCTGGCTGGTCGACGTGCGTTGGGACTCGCTCGATGAGACTGGTGCGCCGGCACCTGTCAGTGTCGAGACGTACCGGTACCTTGTGCGCGCCGTCCAACCCGACGAGCCACTGATGGTGGCCGCGGTCGTGACCGGCTGAGTGTCGAGCTTCCGTTCCCGAGGTGGCCCAGCGCGCTTCAGCTCCGCCGGCCGGCTTGCGGGCATGCACCTTGAGGAACTTTCCCTGGTAGAAGACCCTGACGAGCGACGAGTCGGCGCGCGCCCTGACTCGCTGGCCGATGAGCTGATGCGGCACCGAGTAGAGGGCGTGCGGCCGCGCATGTAGTCGCTGTGGTTGCGGCGCCGACACGATCCGGTCGATGGGCAGCTTCACTACCGTCATACGCCACGAGGCCCCGGACCAGGATCCGGGCCTTCACCCTCTTGGCGTCGCCCGCAGCCTGCTCCGGGTCTTGGGGCAGCGACGATCATCACCTGCGCCAGTGGCCTCGAAGCGGGACAATGTCCGCTTCAAGTGCACAGCGCGGGCTGACCCGTGAGGAGGTTTGAGCGAACCCGTTCATGACATCTGGGCGGCGACGGCTACGTCCTAGATCTTTGTCCTCCACCCTTCAATGGGCGCACGCGGCCGAAAGCAAACGCGAATTTGAAAGAATGATCGAGAATGAGGGCGCGCGAAAGGCGCACCTCCCCCTCCTTAGGCGGACGGGTGCGGTGACTGATGGTGTTTGACCTGCGCAAACGGCGGATCTCCGACTTCAACCGCCGCCACCCAAAGCGCCACGGAGGGTAGTGGGCGAGGTCGATCGCCTCACCGATCGCCTCACCGATCGCCTCACCGATCGCCCCCGGCCCCATCGCGCTACCGATCGCACCACCGATCGCGCTACCCATTGGCCCACCCATCGCGCCGAGTGAGGCCGACGAATCCTTCTAAGTAAGGGGGTAGGTCGCAGCGAGGGTCAGCGTCGAAGCGCGCCCCTTTCGTTCGGTTCCCCTCCCCGGCTCCGCAGACCCGGGCCAGAGGCGCAGCAGCTCGCGATCTACATCGGCTGGTTGCTGAACGGAACCTGGGAAGGGATCGTCGCTGGGATCCAGTTCATCCTCCCGGCTTACTTCCTCATCATGGCTCTCACGTGGACGTACGCCGTCCACGGCGATATCACGTGGGTTGCAGCGGTGTTCTTCGGTCCTAGTTGACAGCCTGCATCACATCGTTCCGCCGCCAGCGGAGCAGACACGCTCGCACCATCCTCTGCCCAAGGAAGTCGAGGCAGAGGGAGGCGGCATGGGAAGCGAGGAGGAGACGCGCCGTGAGGCGGTGATGCGCGTG
>JBOGWX010000055.1:0-17148 GCA_050694055.1 Actinomycetota bacterium | reverse complement strand
GAGATCGGCCAGAAAATCGAGCAGATCGATGCCTACGAGGAGCGCGGGGAGGAGATCGAAGTTCTGTTCGTAGGCAGCTCGCAGATGGCGGCGAGCATCAATCCGCAGCTATTCACCGATCAAACGGGATTGTCCAGCTACAATGCCGCCTTCGCGGGTCCTTCTATGAGGACCGTTGGGCGATGGCTCCTCGACATCGTCGAGCCGAAACTGTCGCCGGACGTAGTAGTCGTCGGCATCGCCAGTCGAGACGCGAACGACAGATCGCGCAAGACGAAAAAGGTTCATAGAGTCTTTCTTAGCTCTCCCGGATATAGACAGGAAACGGCGAGCCTTGCAAGTCAACTTGAAGGATGGATCGAGGATGTGAGTGTCTTCATGCGCTACCGTCGACTCATGCGAGAGCCGGCGACGTTCTTCGAGAGGACCGACGATGAGCTCGGAGAACAGAGGGTCCGCAAACAGATCGGAGAACGGGGACTCAGGCTCGAAGAACCGGTCGACTACAGATTCACACTGAAGCGCCAACGATCACTCGGAAACTGGACTCTGGGGAACTTCAAAACCGGGGGAAGGGAGTACAGAGCAGTAGTCGAGATGCATGATGTACTCGAGGAGCGGGGTGTCGAGATGGTGCTCGTGAGCATGCCGTAACGACGGACTACGTCGAGGCCCATGAGGACGCGGATGTGGACATGGCCTCGTATCACGATCTCCTTGCCGAAATCGTCGGCCGAACGGGCGCCGCGTTCGTCGACGGTGAGCAGGCATTTGATACTCCCAAGGCCTTTCGCGATATGATGCACCTCGACGTCGAGGGGCGTGATGCGTTTACCGAGGCGCTCGCCGCGTCATGGGGAGACCTCTCCAATGGCGCTCAAATGCGAGGGCAGTGCAACAATAAGCGTATGCCCGAGTGCCATCTTCGTGCCGTCCCCTAGGAAGGGTCGAAGGAATAGCCTGCGATCAGTCCGCTTCGGCGCGAGCCTCCGTGACACTTCGGTCACTCACGACGAGTCGCATCAATCGCTCCGGGCGCGCGCCTCGGCCAGCGAGCGGTTGCTGATGACCGGTGTGACCGCCAGTGCCAGCACCACGAGCACGGCGGCGGAGAAGAAGTACGCGGCGCGCAGGCCGAACAGCTCTCCCAGGAGGCCGCCCACGGCCGCACCGAGCGGGATCGTGCCCCAGGCGAGGAGCCGGTAGACGCTGTTGACGCGTCCCAGCAGTCGATCGGGGACGACCGACTGACGCAGGGCCACCGCTATCACGTTCCACCACATCGCCCCCAGGCCGAAGGTCGACATCGCAACGGCGACGACGAGCGCGCTGGAGGTCACTCCGATGGCCAGGTCGCCGGCCGCCATAACGAGGACGATCACGTAGAGGCTTCGTCCGTCTCCGAAGAGACGAGCCAGGCGCGCGCCCAGCAAGCTGCCGATGAGTCCCCCAACGGAGCTGACCGCGATGAGGACGCCGTAGCCCCACTCGCTCAGGCCGAGAAGCTCGAGGGCGAAGAGCACGAAGATCGAGTGGGTCGCGTTGGAGACCAGATTCGATACGCCGGTCATCATCGCCAGCGTCCTCAACACCCGGTGCCCCCAAAGCCACCTGATGCCCTCGGCGATTTCGTGGCGAATCTTGGTGGGGGAGGCGGAGACCCCGCGAGGAGGCGCGTAGGAGCCGGCCATGGCGAAGATCAGCAGCGCACCGATCCCAAAGGACACCGCGTCGAAGATGAACGGCAGCGCGGCGGAGGCGACGAACAAGAAGCTTCCGAACGGGGGGCCCGCGAAACGGTTGGTGACCTCCTCGACGGCGTAGAGCCGCCCGTTGGCGACCTGTAATTGGTCCTTGCGGACGACGCCCGGCATGATGGCCTGAGCGGCGTTGTCGAACATCACCTCCCCGACACCGAGCAGGAAGGACGCGAGGTAGAGGGTCGCAAGCAGAGGAACGGTGCCGAGGCCGGCGACGATGGCGAGGCTCAGAGCAACCATGAGGACCATGCGCCAGACCTGCATGATCCACATCGTCCGGCGCCGGTCGAAACGGTCGACCAGCGCCCCCGCCGTCAACGCAAAGAGCAGCCAGGGCGCGCCCGAGGCGAAGGAGACGCCCGCGACCAGCCCGGGGTCGCGCGTCAGGGTTGCCGCGAGCAGCGGGAGGGCGGTGAGCCGGACGCCGTCTCCGAAGTTCGAGACGGCGGAGGCGACCCACAACTTGTAGAAGTTCCCCCCGAGTCCCGTCGTCCGTCGAGCTGATGGGGGTGTCTGTGCCCGAGCCACGGCGAGCAGTCTATGTGGCCCGCCCCACAAGTACTCATGCGTTTTGGCGGCGAGAAAGCTGCGCCTGGCGGCGTTCTCGCTCCGTCACGTACCTTGCCCGGTACGCTCCTCCGCTGCGGCCTTGCCAGGCTGGTTTCTCACTCGCCAAAACGTCACTTTACTCATGGGGCGGACCACTAAGTGGCCCGCCCAGGCCCCCCTGATAAACTCGAGGTTCGTCAACGACCCTGTCGGCGGCCACTTCCTCGGCATCATGAGCGAACCCAGGTGCTTCGTGCGGGTGGCCCCCAGAACCGGATCTCAGTCGAGAGAGGAACCTACGATGGCCGATACAGCGAGAGAAACCGGAGGGCTCCGGGTCAAGCGCGGCTTGGCCGAGATGCTCAAAGGTGGCGTGATCATGGACGTCACGACCGCAGAGCAGGCCAGGATCGCAGAAGACGCGGGTGCGGTCGCCGTCATGGCACTCGAGCGCGTGCCCGCCGACATCCGGGCCGAGGGCGGCGTCGTCCGCATGGCGGACGTGGCCAGGGTCCACGAAATCATGGAGTCGGTCTCGATCCCGGTCATGGCCAAGTGCCGCATCGGGCACTTCGTCGAGGCTCAGGTGCTGCAGAGCATCGGGGTCGATTACATCGACGAGTCCGAGGTGCTCACGCCCGCCGACGAGGCCAACCACGTAGACAAGTGGGACTTCACCGTGCCCTTTGTTTGCGGCGCAACGAATCTCGGCGAGGCGCTTCGGCGCATCGGCGAGGGCGCTGCCATGATCCGCAGCAAGGGCGAGGCCGGCACCGGCAACGTCGTCGAGGCGGTCCGTCACATGCGCTCGATCAGCAGCGGGATGAGGCGGCTCACGACGATGGATTCGGGAGAGTTGATGAGCGCGGCCAAGGAGCTCAGCGCTCCCCTCGAGCTCGTGCGCGAGATCGCTCAGACCGGCAAGCTCCCGGTCGTGCTGTTCACGGCCGGAGGAATCGCTACGCCCGCGGATGCGGCGTTGATGATGCAGCTCGGCGCGGAGGGCGTGTTCGTGGGTTCCGGCATCTTCAAGTCGGGCGACCCCGCGACCCGGGCGCGCGCCATCGTCGATGCGACCACCCACTTCGCCGACCCCGGCATCGTCGCCAAGGTGTCACAGGGACTCGGCGAGGCCATGGTCGGCATCAACGTCTCAGACCTGCCCGAATCCGAGCGGCTTGCCCGCCGCGGCTGGTAGCCGGTCGCCTTGAAGATAGGGGTGCTCGCCCTGCAGGGTGACGCGCGCGAACACTTCCGCGCACTCGAGTCGGCCGGCGCCACGCCGGTCGAGGTGAAGACGCCCGCGCAGCTCTCGGGAGTCGACGCGCTGGTTATCCCGGGAGGTGAGTCGACGACGATCGGCAAGCTCCTCGACCGCTTCGAGTTGCTCGAGCCGGTGAAGGAGCGGGCGAACGACGGCATGCCTCTCTTCGGCACGTGCGCCGGGTTGATCCTCATGGCGAACGAGATCGTCGGGGGCCAGGATGCTCCGCACCGTCTCGGCGTGATGGATGTTGGGGTGAGGCGCAACGCCTACGGGCGCCAGGTCGACTCGTTCGAGGCAGAGCTCGAGGTGAAGGGACTCGATGGCTCTTTCACCGCGGTGTTCATCAGGGCCCCCGTGGTCGAGCGAGTTGGAGAGGGTGTCGAGGTCCTCGCGACCTGCGACGAGGTTCCCGTCCTGGTCCGCCAGGGTCACCTCATGGCGTCGAGCTTCCACCCCGAGATGACCGGGGATGCGAGACTGCACGAGATATTCGTCGAGACGATCGGAGCCGGCTAAGTGTCCGGTCACTCTAAGTGGAGCACCATCAAGCGCAAGAAGGGCGCGGCCGACGCGCAGCGCGCCAAGCAGTGGGGCAAGTTGCTGCGCTTCGTCGAGGTCGGCGCGCGCGAGGGTGGCGGGAACGTCGAGGCGAACCCGACACTTGCGACCGCGGTGGCCAAGGCGAAGGCCGGATCGGTGCCGAACGACAACATCACACGCGCAATCAAACGCGGCACCGGCGAGCTCGAGGGCGAGTCCTACGAAGAGGCCGGCTACGAGGGCTACGGGCCCGGCGGCGTCGCGATCCTCGTGCAGTGTCTGACCTCTAACAAGAATCGCTCTGCCCAGGACGTACGCAGCATCTTCAACAAGCACGGCGGAAAGATGGCCGAGCCGGGCTCGGTCGCGTTCATGTTCGAAGGTAAGGGCGTGGTGACGGTTAACGCCGCGGGTGCCTCCGAGGACGAGGTTTTCATGGTTGCCGCGGATGCGGGGGCCGAGGACATCAACGGCGGAGACGAGCTCATCGAGGTCGTCACCCCGCCCGAGGCGTTCAAGGCCGTGACCGAAGCGCTCGTGGGGGCCGGTATCGCGGTCGAGAACGCGGACCTCACGCAGATGCCGAAGAGCACCGTGCCGGTCGAGGGCGGCGACGCCAAGAAGATCCTCAACCTGATAGATGCGTTGGAAGAGCTCGACGACGTGCAGGACGTGTACGCCAACTTCGATATCTCCGACGATGTCCTCGCCTCCGTCGCTTCCTGATCACCCGGAACTACAGGAGGTGGCCCGCCACCTCGAGGAGACCGGCTGGGCGGCAGAGCTCTACGACGCACAGTGGCGGCTCGTGTGGGTGTCGAGCGAGATCCTCGAGCTCGCCGGCGTCAGCGACCCCGCCGAGCTGGGCTACGGGGAACACCTCCTCGAGCACATTCGGAGGGGGACGTTCCAGAGCCTCATCTCGGCGGAAAGCGCAGCCTCGTTGCTCGAAGTCGAGCTACCGATGGTGTTGCACGACACCCCGGGCGGCAAGGAGGAGCTCAAGCGCCTCGCCGGTGGCACGCTGGACGACATCGTCGATCGGATCGAGGAGAAGCCTCCTCCCACGAGCTGGGCCACCCAGATCCAGTTCATCCAGGGCGATCTTCCCGCGCTGCCGGTCAACGTCCTGGTCACTCGCCTCCACGCGCGCGACGGCGAGCACATCGGGCGCTTGGTCCTCTACGGCCCGGCGCTTCCGACCTCGATCCTCTCGCTCGTATCGCGCGGCGACCCCGAGATGTTCGAGAGGATGGCTCGTCTGGTCGAACCGGGACGCCGCCCCGCGGCGATCCTGTTTGCCGATCTCCAAGAATCCGGACTGGTTTCGAAGCGCCTGCCCAGCGCGTCCTATTTCGGGCTGCTGCAAGGCCTGATCACTGCCATCGACGAGGTGATCGGGAGATTCGGTGGAGTGATCGGGAAGCATGCGGGCGACGGGGCCACGGCGTTCTTCCTCGCCGGCGACCTCGGTTCCCGCTCGGCCGCGGTGCGGAATGCGATCGAAGCAGCCAGGGAGATCACGGTCGTGACGCGCGACGTGGTCAAGCGCATGGGTGACGATTCGGAAGCGCTCGATCGGGATGACGTCAAAGTCAACGTCGGCGTTCACTGGGGCGGACAGCTCTACATGGGGCAGCTCATCACCGGCGGTCGCCTCGAGGTCACGGCGCTGGGAGACCGGGTCAACGAAGCGGCGCGCATCCAGGAGTCGGCGTGCGACGGGCAGGTGCTGGCCTCGAAATCGTTGCTCGAGCACTTGAGCCAAGAGGATGCGCGGGCGCTCGGCATCGACCCGGACGGCGTCGTCTACCGGACCATCGCAGAGATGCCCAGCTCCAGCGAGAAGGCGCGTCGTGACGCAGGCAGCCTGCCGGTGACCATCATCTAAGACGGCTAGCAGTTCGGCTACGAGGTAAGGGGGATCCGCGGTGTCGGTCCACGAAGAGGAGTTGCCCGGGATCGGGCGCAAGTTCGAAATCACGGTGGCCAAAGGAGACCGCATCGACGTGGTCATCCACCATTCCGGTCGCCGGGATCTCTACATCTTCGAGCGCGACGACGAGGATCCCAGGACGGTGATGAAGCTCACGGACGATCAGGCGCGCCGCCTGGGGGCCGTGCTTAGCGGCGCGTACTTCAAGCCCGCGGTGGTCGAGGAAATCGAGGCGCTCATCGGCGAGTTCGTCGTCGACTGGATCACCCTGACCGACGAGAGTCCGGCGACGGGCAAGTCCCTGGCCGAGCTGGAGGTGCGCAAGCGCACCGGAATGAGCGTCATATCGATCATTCGCACGGGAGCGACGATCAAGGCCCCAGACCCCAACGAGGTGCTGCGCTCCGGCGACCGACTGGTAGTGGTCGGTCCGCAGCGGCACTTCAACGGTTTCCTCGGCTTCATGTTGGGCTGAGGAGTGGGAAATGCTCTCGTCGCCCTGGGTGGAGCGTTTCTCGCCGCCGGGTTGCTGGCGCGGCTCGGGAGCCGCGTGGGGCTTCCCACCATCCCCTTTTTCATGGCCGCCGGCATTCTCTTCGGACCGAACACGCCGGGCATCGTCCTGGTACAGAACCCGGCGGACCTCGAGTTGTTCGCCAGAGTCGGGCTCATCATGCTGCTGTTTCACCTCGGCCTCGAGTTTTCGCTCGGCGATCTGGTCGGAGGTGGATCTCGCCTCATAGGCGCGGGCGCCGTCTATCTGGTGCTCAACGTCGGAGGAGGGCTCGTCTTCGGTCTCGCGCTCGGGTGGGGCACGCTCGAGGCATTCGTCATCGCGGGAGCGGTGGGAATCTCATCGTCGGCGATCGTGACAAAGGTTCTGATCGACCTCGAGCGCTTGGCCAATCCCGAGACCCGGCTCATCCTCGGCATCATCGTGGTCGAGGACCTCTTTCTGGCGCTCTATCTCGCGATTCTCCAGCCCGTGCTCGGCGAGGCTTCGGGGGCGGGGGAATCGCTCGTGCTGATCGGCCGGGCCTTCCTCTTCCTGGTAGTGCTCTTCAGCATTGCGCGCTACGGAGCGCGCTTCGTCGGCCGGTTGTTGGGGAGTGAGGACGACGAGGAACTGCTCACCGTCGTGTTCGTCGGGCTGGCCATCGTCGTGGCAGGCCTCGCCGAGGAAATCGGTGTCTCCGAGGCGATCGGAGCCTTCATGGTGGGCCTCATCCTGGCCGAGACCAAACAGGCCCCCCTCATCGAACGTCTGGTGCTCCCTCTGAGAGACGCGTTCGCGGCCGTGTTCTTTTTCGTGTTCGGGCTGAGCATCGATCCCGGCAGTCTGGGGCCCGTCGCGGTTCCGGTCGCAATCGCGGTGGTCCTGACGGTGATCCTCAACGTCGCTGCCGGAGTGCTGTGCTCGAAGATCAATGGGTTCGGACGCAGGCAGGCCAGCAACATCGGTTTCACCATTCTGGGACGAGGGGAGTTCTCGCTCATCCTGGCGTCCTTCGCGGCGGCCGCGGGTCTGGACGACCGGATCAGGCCCTTCGTCGCGCTCTACGTGCTGATTCTGGCTCTCGGGGCCCCGGTGCTCGCGTCGCGCTCGAGGTGGCTGGCTCGGGCGATTCCGGAGCGGGCTTTCAGGTCGCGCCGGCCCACCGAGGAGACGCCCGCGTGACTGCCGGAAAGACGCGTTCGTGTCGCCCGGGCAGGCTAACCTGTGGCGAACAAGCGTTCGATAAGGCACACCGACCAGGATCCAGGGAGGCGAGGGTGCGAGTTCTCGGCATAGATCCCGGCGTGGCCACCATGGGCTACGGCGTGGTCGAGCGCGCCGGAAGCAAGCCGAGGGCGCTGGCCTTCGGAGTCATCCGGACCTCCGCGGGCGAGACGCAGGCACGCCGGCTCATGGCGCTGAGGGACGCGCTGGGCGAGATCATGCGCCGGCACCGCCCCGAGGAGGTCGCCGTCGAACGGCTGTTCTTCACCTCCAACGCGAAGACGGCCATGGCGGTGGGTCAGGCCTCCGGAGTGGCGCTCGCCACGGCGGCGGAGGCGGGGCTGGCGGTCAGCGACTACACGCCGAACGAGGTCAAGCAGTCCGTGGTCGGCTTCGGGGGAGCGAGCAAGGCGCAGGTCCAGGTGATGGTCGCCGCCGTGCTCGGCCTGGCCGAGCCCCCCAGGCCCCCGGACGCGGCCGACGCCTGCGCCCTTGCGATCTGCCACCTGAACCGCAGCGGCCTGCGGGCCGCCGTCGGGCGGGCCGCGCCGTGATCGGTTTTCTCCACGGCAAGGTCGCGGGACGCACGAGCGACGGCTGCTTAGTGGACGTGAATGGGGTCGGTTACCGGGTGGTCTGCTCGACCCGCACCCTCGGGGCCATGCCCCCCGAAGACCGGCCGGTGAAGCTTTTCACCCACACGCACGTGCGCGAGGAAGCTTTGGCGCTGTTCGGGTTCGCCTCCGAGGCCGAACAGCGCATCTTCGAGCTGCTCATCGGCGCCAACGGGGTGGGGCCGAAGGTAGCGCTCGCGGTGTGCTCCACCTTCTCGCCGGAGGATCTCCGGCGGGCGCTGGTGACCGACGATGTCGCGGCGATCTCCTCGGTCCCCGGCATCGGCAGGAAGACCGCGCAGCGCATCGTGCTCGAGCTCAAGGAGAAGATGTCGTTGCCGGACCTCGAGCTAGTGGGGACCGGCCCCGATACCATCGTCAAGGCGCGCTCCGCCCTCGAGAACCTCGGTTACTCGCCGGGCGAGGTACGGGTCGCTCTCAACGAGACCGGCGTGGAGGACGACGAGGGCGTCGAGGACGTGGTCCGGCGGGCCTTGAAGGCGCTGGCAAGCGAGCGCGCCGGAGAGTCCAGCGGTCGTCTCGACGAGCGCGCAGGAGGGGCAAGCGGTCGTCTCGACGAGCGCGCAGGAGGGTCATGAGCGAAGAGGTCCTGGCCGTCTCGACCGATCCGGCCGAACGCGAGGCCGAGCTTTCCCTGCGTCCCCACAACATCGACGAGTTCGTCGGGCAGCCCGAGATGAAGGAGCACCTCGGCATCGTGCTGCAGGCGGCCCTCGAGCGTCGCGAGCCGGCGGGTCACCTGTTACTCAGCGGGCCGCCGGGACTGGGGAAGACCACGCTCGCGCACGTCGTGGCGCGCGCCATGGGCGCCAACTTGCGCCAGACGTCCGGGCCCACCCTCGAGCGCGCCGGAGACTTGGCCGCGATCCTGACGAATCTCGAGGACTCCGACGTGCTGTTCATAGACGAGATTCACCGTCTGCCGCGCCCCGTCGAAGAGGTGCTATATCCGGCGATGGAGGACTTCGAGCTCGATCTCATCATCGGCAAGGGACCGAGCGCCCAGACCATCCGGCTCGATCTCCCGCGCTTCACCCTGGTGGGGGCCACGACCCGTGCGGGACTCATCACCGGCCCCCTCCGCAGTCGTTTCGAGCTCACCGAGCGCCTCGATTACTACCCCGTGGACGACCTCGACCAGATCGTGCGGCGCTCGGCGGCGATCCTCGGTGTCGTCATCGACGCCGGTGGGGCGGCCGAGATCGCCCGGCGCGCGCGCGGCACTCCGCGCATCGCCAACCGGCTCCTGCGCAGGGTGCGGGACTACTCCCAGGTCAGGGCGGGCGGTTCCATCGACGAAGAGATCGCGGTCACCGCGCTCGAGATCTTCAAGGTCGATCACCGGGGGCTGGACAAGGTGGACGGAGCGCTGCTCGAAGCCCTCGCGGTCACCTTCGGCGGTGGCCCGGTCGGTCTCTCGACCCTCGCGGTGACGATCGCGGAGGAGCCGGACACGATCGAGGACGTCTACGAGCCCTACCTGATGCGCCTGGGTTTCCTGCAGCGCACCCCACGCGGACGCATCGCCACCAGGGCGGCGTTCGAGCACCTCGGCGTGGCGGTCCCCGAGTCCGGCACGAGGCTCTTCGATTAGTGCCCCGGCGTGCGAGCGGGGGGTAGGATCTCCCCGGAGCCGCCCTCCCGCGGCTTCATTCGCGCGTAGGTTCCCGCTGGGGCTACCGTGAACGGACCGACGCTTCTCTTACGAAGGACGTGACTCACAGTGGAGCAAGCAGCACCACAACTTCTGTTCATCGGACTCCTGATCGGAGTCTTCTACTTCATGCTCATTCGCCCGCAGAAGAAGCGAGCCGAGCAACACCGCAACCTGATCGCAAGCGTGGACGTCGGCGATGAGGTGGTCACCATAGGTGGCCTGCACGGCCGGGTGATCCGCGTCGGAGAAGACGACTTCGAAATCGAGGCAGCTCCGGGCACGAAGCTTCGTTTCGTGAAGTCGGCGATCGCCCGCAAGGTGACCGAGGACGAGGAAGAGGAGATCGGCGCCACCTCGGAGGACGAGTAGATGACGCGCGCCGGGGTCGCGAGGGACTAAGCATGGACCATTCGGCCGAAGCCGAATCGGTTGACGCGACCGTCGGCCGGCACGCCGAGGAACTAAGCCGGACCCCTAAGGAGGCCGCGACCGCGGCCCCCGAAGGCGAGCCGGTCTCGCCCGAGCCCTCCTCGGGGATCACCATCGCCGAGGTCTCGGAGCACGAGGGAGTTCAGACCTTCATCTCCCTCGCCGACCGTTATCTCGGTGAGATCGGCTACACCGAACACGGTTTTCGCCACGCGGGACTGGTCAGCAAGATCTCCTACAACGTGCTGCACCGGCTCGGGTACGAAGAGCGCATCTCGGAGTTGGGGGCCATCGCGGGCTACCTGCACGACATGGGCAACTTCGTGTGCCGTTCGATGCACAGCCAGACCGGTTCGGTGCTGACGTACGACATCCTCAGAGAGATCGGGATGTCCTACAAGGAGATCGGCATCATCCTCGGGGCGATCGGCAACCACGAAGAGGAGTTCGGCAGTCCCGTCAATCCGGTGGGAGCGGCGCTGATCGTGGCCGACAAATCGGACGTGCACCGTTCGCGGGTGAGGGTCAAGGATCCCACCCTCTTCGACATCCACGACCGGGTGAACTACGCGGTGGAGCGCTCTTTTTTGCGCGTCGACGACGAAGCGCGTACCTTGACGCTGGAGCTCGGCATCGACACCGAGCTCGCGGGGGTGATGGAGTACTTCGAGATCTTCTTGTCGCGCATGATCATGTGCAAGCGCGCGGCGGAACACCTCGAGTGCGAGTTCAAGATCGACATCAACGGCACGAAGCTGCTCTAGAAGGGACCTCACGAGATGGCCGACTCTCAGCACGAGTGGCTCAAGGATCACATCAGGGACATCCCCGATTTTCCGAAGGAGGGCGTGGTCTTCAAGGACATCACGCCACTTCTGGCGCACAAGAAGGCCTTTAGCTACACGATCGATGCGGTGGCGCACCACTTCGATCGCGACGAGATCGACAAGGTGCTCGGAATCGAGGCGCGTGGCTTCATCGTCGCCGCCCCGCTGGCGTACCGCTTCACGGCGGGTCTCATTCCGGTTCGCAAGAAGGGGAAGCTTCCCTTCACGGTCGAGAGCCAGCAGTACGAGCTCGAGTACGGATACGACCACCTCGAGATTCATCGCGACGCCATCGGCGCCGGCGAGCGCATCCTGATCGTCGACGACGTGCTCGCCACGGGCGGCACGGCCAAGGCGACCGCCGAGCTGACCGAGCGCTGCGGGGGGAAGGTGGCCGGGATCGCCACCATCATGGAGCTGGCCTTTCTAGGGGGCCGCGCCAAGCTCGACGGTTACGAGTTCTTCAGCCTCATCGCCTATTAGAACAAAAACCCCATTTCGACGTTCCCCCTGTCGGCGTGATCGGCCGCTCCATAGTGTTGCGCCAACGTGCACGAAAGCCGGGCCCAGACGAGACGTTCGCTCAAGTACATCAGGCTGGCCGCGTACCTCGCGGACCAGCCCACGAGCGTTGAGCGTTTGGAGATGAGCGTCGGCGAGATCGAGGACGTCATCGGCGAGAGCCTCCCCACGAACGCTCGGTACCCGTCCTGGTGGCGCAACGACGATCGCAGAATGCACGCGCGCGCATGGCTCACCGCCGGATGGATCGTCGACGACATGAGCAGAGGCGACGAGGTGGTCGTCTTCGCCCGCGAACGCCCATCCCAGTAGCCCCTTTCGCTTCCCTCATGTTGCGCCACCCGAGGGGTGGCTCCACTCTCGCCGCCGTCCCGGCGGCGTCGGGTAATGCCCGCGATCGTCGAGACGATCGCTTCTTTCGCAGGATGCTCAAAGGGGTCCTTTTCGCTTACCGCCAACGTAGAATGGCTCATGGGCTCGATTCCAGAGCACACTCAGGCGGAGCAAGCTCCCTCAACCTCCCCGGACTCTCAGACCAGGGGTGTCAAAGCCGTGCTGAAAAAGGTAAGGCCGGCGCGCCAGCCGCTGGACCCGGCCCTAGACAATCTCATCAAAGAGGTGCGCAAGCGGCGCCCTAAGGCGGACGTCAAGTCCATCGAGCGCGCCTATCTCCTCGCCGAGGAATGCCACAAGGGCCAGACACGTAAGTCCGGTGACCCCTTCATCACGCACCCTCTCGGGGTGGCCCTCATCGTTGCCCAGCTTGGACTAGACGAGACGTCGATCGCGGCGGCGCTGCTGCACGACGCGGTCGAGGACACCGATCTGACGCTCGTTCAGGTCGAAGCATCCATGGGTTTCGACGTGGCGAGCCTCATCGACGGGCTCACGAAGCTGGACAAGATCCGGTTTAGATCGAAGGAACAAACCCGGGCCGAGAACATCCGCAAGATGATTATCGCAACCGCGCGCGACATCCGCGTGCTGTTGATCAAGCTCGCCGACCGGTTGCACAACATGCGGACGCTCGCCCCTCTAAGGCCGGAGAAGCGAGAGGTTATCTCGATCGAGACGCTCGAGGTGTACGCACCGCTGGCTCATCGTCTCGGCATGTACGCGATCAAGTGGGAGCTCGAGGACCTGGCTTTTGCGACCATGCACCCAAAGCGATTCGAGGAGATCTCCTCACTCGTCCAGCAACGCGAACCACAGGGCGAGCTGCTCCTCGAGGAGGTCGCACAGTCGATCGAGAAGAAGCTCCGAGAGGTCAAGATCCGCTCCGAGGTCTCGGGCCGGCCAAAGCATCTCTACTCGATCTACGAGAAGTTGATGGTGCGCGGTAAACAGTTCGACGAGATCTTCGACCTCTTGGGCATCCGGGTGGTCGTGGACAACGTCAAGGATTGCTATGCGGCGCTGGGGGCGATCCACACACTGTTCACCCCGCTGCCGGGGCGCTTCAAGGACTACATCGCAATGCCCAAGTTCAACATGTACCAATCGCTTCACACCACGGTCATGGGCTCGACCGGGCGACCGATCGAGATTCAGATCCGCACCCACGAGATGCACAAGGCGGCCGAATTCGGGATCGCGGCGCACTGGCTCTACAAGGAGCAGCAGAAGGGCAAGATGCGAGAGGAGGAGATCGCCTGGCTTCAGCGGGTCATGGACTGGCAACGAGAGTCCGCGGACCCACGCGAGTTCATGGAGTCCCTCAAGATCGACCTCTACTCGGACGAGGTTTTCGTGTTCACTCCGAAGGGCGACGTCATCGACATGAGCAGGGGCGCTACGCCCCTCGATTTCGCCTACACGATTCACACCGAGGTCGGCCATCGAACCGTGGGAGCGCGCGTCAACGGCAAGCTCGTCGCGCTGAATCATGAACTGAAGAGCGGTGACTCCGTCGACATCATCACCAGCAAGGGACCGGCTCGACCCTCGCGCGACTGGCTGGGCATCGTCAAGACACCGCGTGCACGAAACAAGATCCGGCAGTGGTTCGCGCGCGAGCGCCGGGAGGACGCGCTCGCACAGGGACGCGACGCTCTGATGCAGGCGATGCGCAAGCAGGGCCTTCCGGTCGACAAGATCTCGAAGGGCGAGGTCCTCGGGACGATCGCCGAGGAGCTCCATTACCCCGACCTCGACGGGATGCACGTAGCGATCGGAGAGGGCCGCCTGTCGACGCAGTCGGTGACCTCGCGGGTCATCCGCCTGTTCGAACCCGAGACCAGGCAGGAGGAGGAAGAGGACGCCGATTTTCCCTCGGCGCCACCTCGCCGGTTACGTCAGCGAAAGGGCCGAGGCAAAGGCGTCATCGTCGAAGGTCACGACGACCTGCTCGTGCGGCTCGCCCGTTGCTGCACCCCCGTGCCCGGGGATCAGATCGTCGGCTTTCTCACGCGCGGGCGGGGCGTGTCCGTGCATCGTTTCGACTGCCCGAACGCGATGGCATTGCAGGCCACCAACGAAGAAGGTCGGATGATCGAGGTGTGGTGGGACAGCCAGCAGCTCGGCACCTTCATTGCGACCATTCAGATCGAGGCACTCGACAGGGCCAAGCTGCTCCGTGACGTGACGGCCGCGATCTCCGACCAAGGGCTTCACATCCTGTCGTCGGCTACCCGCACGGGGCGCGACGGCGTCGCGGCGCTCTCGTTCACCTTCGAGCTCGGAGACCCGAGTCATCTGGAGCACGTCATCACCAGCGTCAAGAGCGTCGACTCCGTATTCGACGCCTACCGAGTCGTCCCCTCTGCGGCCAGGGGCTAAGGGATGAAGTTCGCCCCACCCACCCCCCGGTGGGGTCTGCCTTTTGCGACGCTGCTCGCGTGCGTGGGGACGGCATGTACCAACGGCGGGGGCGCGGCCGAACCGCAGATCCCGGATCCGACCGAGGTCGCGGCGTCCTTCATGGAAGCGCTCAACGACGGCGACGCCGCCGCACTAGCCGGCCTGCTGGATGACGAGTCCGCGCTGGTGACGGCCGATCTGGAGAAAGCGATCCGAAAGGCCCCCGGTCGAGACGTCGCCGGTGGGTACGCGGTCAGGCTGACGCAAGAGCCGGAGGCGCCCTCGGCGGAGGACGGGGGGGACCTCTCCACCGAGGCGGCCTACGAGATCGCCTACGACGTCGAGCAGTTCGATGAGGTCGCACTCGAGGGCTCGTTCGAGATGGTCTACGAGCCGGAGGCGGAGGCCTGGGAGGTCGTCGAGCCCGATAACCTCATGTTCCCTGGGGTCAAGAGAGGTGTGCGCCTCGATCTCGAGGCGACCTGGCCGAAGCGGGGCAAGATCCTTGCTCGCAACGGTGTGACGATCGCACGGGGCGACGGGCTCTCTCGCACCTACTCTTTCGGATCGTTCGCGGGGAGCACGATCGGTCATCTCGAGCCGCTGACCCGCAAGACGGTCGGCGCTGCTGCGCCCGGGCACGAGATCGGCGACCTGGTGGGGGGATCGGGGCTCGAGCGGGCCTATGAAGAGCGGCTCGCCGGTGAACCCGACCTCGCTCTGCGAGTAGTGGACAGAAAGAGAAGGCCGCTGCTCGAGTTGGACGATGCCGAAGGGAAGCCGGCTAAGAACATACGAGCCACCCTCGACATGCAGGTTCAGCAGGCGACCTCGAATGCCTTCGGGTCGACCGTCGGGGGCGCCGTCGTGCTCGATCCGCGCAAAGGTGACGTCCTCGCCGCGGTCACCTCTTACGAGATCGATCCCAACGGCTATGTGGGTTCGGCGGGAGTCGAGCCGTTCAACCGCGCGCTGGCCGGAACGTATCCGCCCGGCTCGGCGATGAAGGTGATGACGGCGGGTGCCGCGCTGGACGCCGGCGTCGTCCAACCGTCGACCAGATTGACGGGTCCCGCTGAGTACCAGGGCGTCCGCAACTTCGAATCGGGTGCCTATCCCAGCCTCGATTTCGCCACTGCGGTGCGCTTCAGCGTGAACACCGCGTTCGCCCAGGTCGCTCTGGACCTCGGAGCCAGGCGGTTGACGAGGTATGCGGAGCTGTTCGGATTCAACGCCGAGCCGGCCATGCCGCTGGAGGCGGCGGAATCGTCGTTCCCGTTCCCCGAGGACGCGGGGGATCTGATGTGGGGCTCGATCGGTCAGGCCCAGACCCTGGCGACGCCCCTTCAGATGGCCTCCGTCGCGGCGACGGTGGCGAACGGTGGTAAGCGCATGGAACCGCGCTCCTCGCTGGCCGATCCCAAAGAAGGTGCCCGGGTGCTGCGAAGGTCGACCGCGCACGAGCTGTCGTTGCTGATGGAGAACGCGGTGAACGGTGGCACCGGGACCAACGCTCGAATCAGCGGCGTGCGCATAGCCGGGAAGACCGGCACCGCCGAGGTCGACGTCGGCGGCAAGCGCCGGAACCACGCCTGGTTCATAAGCTTTGCCCCGATCGACGCACCACGGGTCGCGATCGCCGTCGTGTCGGAGTACGGAGGCGTCGGAGGCCAGGTGGCCGCTCCAATTGCGAGGGATATCTACAACGGCGTCCTGCCTCTGACACGGTGAGCCCACCGGCTCGATCGATGCGGATGGAGGAGGTGCCGTGAGGCTCGTGGTCCAGCGGGTGGTCTCCGCAAGCGTGCGCGTGTCCGACTCGGTCGCGGGGGAGATCGGCCACGGTCTGATGGTGCTGGTCGGCATCACCCAGGGGGACGGCGCGCAGGAGGCCGAGTGGGCGGCCGACAAGATCTGCAACTTGCGCATCTTCACGGACCACGACGGGAAGATGAATCGCTCCCTGCAGGACGCCGGAGGCGAGGTCCTGCTCGTATCCCAGTTCACCCTCTACGGGGACGCCCGCAAGGGCCGGCGGCCGTCGTTCGTGCACGCCGCGCGGGGGAGCGAGGCCGAGGCGGTCTACAAGCAGGTCATCGCCGCGCTCGAAGCCCGGGGTACGCGCTGTGCCGCGGGGGAGTTCGGGGCCGATATGAAGGTGAGCCTGGTGAACGACGGCCCCGTGACGATCCTGCTCGACTCGGCGAAGCTCTTCTAGGAGGATCCGATAGAGGGACGGTTTCTACTCATCGCCGGTGCCGTGATGGTGGCCGGCGCAGTGGCAGGCTCGCAGCGAGAACCTGAGGAGGGTCGAAAAGGTGCTCAAAGCGTGGCGCGACGCACCACCCGACCCACCGGGAGAGATGGTGAAGCCTCCCGGCTAGTGTAGTGCCTCATAATTAGTCCGACGCTTGAGCGAGCGCCACCCGTCCACGCTTTACCTTCTCGAGTATCGACTCGGCGCTTGCGGTCCACACGAACGGCTTGGGGTTGTCGTTGTGCGCCTG
>JBOGWX010000054.1:0-3141 GCA_050694055.1 Actinomycetota bacterium | reverse complement strand
TGGAGCCTCCCCTATTGCTTGTAGTGCTCAACCACCTCTATTTCGCGCACGCTCGTAGATTCTGGATCGAGCCCTGCCTTTCGTTTCGCCCGGCGTTGGCGAAGCAGGTCCCAGCACTGATCCAAATCCTCTTCGATCCCGCGCCGTCGCGCTCGCTTGGCTTCGCTGGCGTATCCTCGCTCTTCCTCCTTGAGGAGCTCGTGGTCCTCATCCACCAGCTGGCGTATCCAGTCAAGAACGTCTTGATCTTCCACATGGGCTCCTCTTCTTGCGCTACCTAGCTTCGCGCCTTTGCTCGCCCAACGCGTGGGGCACGACCCTGTACGTCCTTTTTTCATCGAACTTTCAATCCGACGCGTCCATGTGGCCGGATGTCAAGGGCCATCTGAGAATCCCCACTGGGGGCCAACTGAAAGGCTCCGATCTCAAGAGCCCGGGATCTATCCGTGGGAGACGCTGCGGGCGTGGTGCCGTTGCAAGCTGTGCACTTGCTCTTGAGGGTCCAGCTATGACGGCTTGGCAATGTTCACGGACGGGAAGCCGGATGCGGCGCGCGCTCATGTCGAGCAGCTTGTCGGCGACCGCGTCGATCGTACGCGCCGCCTGGGAGTCGGGTTCGGTGACGACGATCGGGCGCCCACGTCGCTGTCCTCGCGCAGCGCCGAAACGAGCGGCCGGCCATCTCGACTTTCCACCAGGCGCTAAAAAGGAACCACCTCGTTGCGGATCAGAGAAGAGAGCGTCGCGCTTTACAAACAGCTTCAGCCGCAATTCGAGTTCATCCAGATCGTCGAGGGAAGTACTCGCTCGTTCTGATGAACTGAGGGACGCGCTCCAGCGCAGCGGCATCGCGTACGGCTTCTACGAAGCCGGCTCCGAACCGGGAAGAAAGCTGCTGGAGGCGTGTTGGCGGCGGGGCCACTGGCGGTGGTGATACCTCGAGGGAAGGTCCTCACCAACCCCAGCACGGCGGAGGTCGCGGGAGCTCTGAAGGTCAACGTCGATCTCGCTGAGCAAAGCTCGACATAGTCGTGGGCGGGGGCTCGGCGGGGCTCGTTGCCGCGGTCTACGGCGCCTCGGAGGGGCTGCGCACACTGGTGGTTGATCCCCCGCTCCATCACGACATCACTCAACATCTAGTGGGGAGCTAACTGCTCCTCGGTGGGCTCCGCTCAGCAGTACCAGGGCTCGGTGAGATAGGGAATCGTGGCGCGCTCTTGCACCTGCTGAGCCGGTCGACCCTCGGATCCTCGTGCGCCCACGTCCAGCACAGCGCAGCTTCGTCGAAGTCGCCCACGACGTCCTGGACCTCTTCGAGCTCGAGCAACCTCGAGCCCTCGGCTATGAGCAGCCGTATCCCGTACTGCACCGGCGAGACGTTCGCGACGAGATCGAGGTCCCAAATCGCAGACAGGCCAACGTAACCCTCGAGTGACGTCCACGGCGTGAACGCAACGAACGTCGGGTTGAGCGTCAGCGCGACGTCCTTGCATTGAGGCGGCGCGCCGGAAGTCCTCTTTGGAGTGGTGCTTGTCGAAAATGGCGAGGATGCGATCGTCTGACGCTTTCGACCGAGCTTGTGACGAACAAACGCCTTGCCGCGATGGCGGCGACTTCGTCCTCGACACGGCGCTCGTCATCTCGAAGCGGGTCGGAGAATATGTTCTGGAGACTCCTAACCTAGAGGTAGACGAGGTCTTCCGGATCGCGACACTCGAGTCGATGGGGAGTGGCAACAACAACCTGATCGGGATGACTTTCACCCTTTACGAGGGTGCCACGCCAGACCGGCCTCACAATGGGATGTATTCGTTTGTGCCAGCCCTCCCCTACGACGGAAACGGGCCGCGCTTTACGCGCCCTTCCATTGAGCTCCCAGGTTTGGTCAACCCGGCCAGCAAACAAGCCGCACTCGGGTCAGCACGGCCTCGTTCAATCGACGAAGTGCGGGAAGCATGGACGGCAGTCTTGACTCAGGTACTTGAGCAGGATCTGGTACTAGCAACCCATCCCGACCTAGGCACGAAGTAAATGATGTCGGGTGCCGGCAACCTTATGCACGCCCAGAGGGACCCGAACTTGATCTACCCATCCCGCCTCGGATCGCGAAATGGGTTGGGAAGACAAACCCCCTGCGGCTGCCTTTAACAGAATATCTCGCCTCCGTTGAGGCGCTCATTCAAACGTCCGACGTCCCCGACGATGGGTTGGCGCTCAGTCTGACCGTCGGGCTTCCGGAGGGGACCGATCTACTCTCGAGCCACGATCTAGACAACTACTTGATCCCGGTGGCGCAACAACTCGGCAGCAACCGTTTCGTCTCGGTGTGGGAGAGAAACGGATCGGGACCTTAACGATCGGTTTCGAGCCGACAGGTCCGAGGATGTGGAAGGTCTCCGACATCAGTGGCGCTTCGTCTCGGTTCGCACAACGTCCTCTGCTTCATGGAAGAAAGAGATCGCTGGACAACTCACTGATATCGAGAGCGCGCCGGAGGGTCCTCTTGAACTCCAGGTGTCGTTCCGAGTTGGGCCGACCCGTAACTGGGCGAACCTGTGGAAGCCCACGATCGATTCGCTGGAAGCCGTATTGGGATCTGGCCCGTGGTGGAACTCGAGTCCCAGGGACGACCGCATAGGACGCCAAACACTCTTCCCGATCTCGTGCTGCGGCTCCGGTCGCTGCGTCGCCGAAGCGGATCGTCGAGAACCATCTCGAGCCCGCGATCCCGGGGGCCGTGCGGAACTCCTCGGTCCCGACCGCGCGCCCGTCGTCGCCGAACATGGTGGTAGGTGCCTGCGGGCATGCTCGTCTCGGCCGGCGGCCAGTCGGCGTCGCCGCCGATGCTCCCTCGGATCGAGATAGGGTGGGCTTTCCAGAGGACCCCCGGTGTCGGTCCCCCGGGCTTTGGAAGTGGCGCACTACCGGGAGGAGCGATGTCGGAGATTCCCTCGAAGGGTGAGCCGGCCGGGGTGACCGGCGGCATCGGGCGCGCGGAGCTTGCCCCGCTTGAAGAGCCGCCGGTCCTGGTCGCGCGCCCACGCGTCGGCGTGGTGCTCGCGGCCGGGCGCTCGGAACGCCTCTCCAGGATCACCGGCGGCGGCTCGAAGGCTCTCGTTCGTCTGGGCGGTCTGTCTCTCG
>JBOGWX010000053.1:0-147016 GCA_050694055.1 Actinomycetota bacterium | reverse complement strand
TAACGCATTAAGCGCCCCGCCTGGGGAGTACGGCCGCAAGGCTAAAACTCAAAGGAATTGACGGGGGCCCGCACAAGCGGCGGAGCATGTTGCTTAATTCGACGCAACGCGAAGAACCTTACCAAGGCTTGACATCGCCGGAAAACCCGTAGAGATGCGGGGTCCTTTTTGGGCCGGTGACAGGTGGTGCATGGCTGTCGTCAGCTCGTGTCGTGAGATGTTGGGTTAAGTCCCGCAACGAGCGCAACCCTCGTTCCATGTTGCCAGCACTTCGGGTGGGGACTCATGGGAGACCGCCGGGGTCAACTCGGAGGAAGGTGGGGATGACGTCAAGTCATCATGCCCCTTATGTCTTGGGCTGCAAACATGCTACAATGGCCGGTACAGAGGGCTGCGATACCGTGAGGTGGAGCGAATCTCAAAAAGCCGGTCTCAGTTCGGATTGGGGTCTGCAACTCGACCCCATGAAGTCGGAGTCGCTAGTAATCGCAGATCAGCATTGCTGCGGTGAATACGTTCCCGGGCCTTGTACACACCGCCCGTCACGTCACGAAAGTCGGTAACACCCGAAGCCGGTGGCCCAACCCTTGGGAGGGAGCCGTCGAAGGTGGGATCTGCGATTGGGGTGAAGTCGTAACAAGGTAGCCGTACCGGAAGGTGCGGCTGGATCACCTCCTTTCTAAGGAGCAACAGCTTCTTAAGTTGAAGCTCACTGATCTCCAGGCAGGCACACTGTTTAGTGCTCGAGGTTGAAAGGGGCCCCTCGGGGCTCCTTTTCGCTTCGGTGTTGCCGTTTCCTTACTCCTGGACCCCGAGAGGCACGGGAGTTCGGCTACCTGGATTGGCCGCGGCGGCCGCGCTGCGCCGGCCTCTCGGAACCCGGCACCACGGTGACTGTTCTCCTCAGCTCGCGCACGATGGTTCTGGTGCAGGCCCGGTGCCAGTGTTGATGGAAGCTGTTGCCCCCCGGCTCGAGGTAGCGCACCAGCACGTGCTCGGCCCCCACTGTTATGTACTCGTAGCAGCCGGGGCACTTGTACAGCTTGCGAGAGATGCTGAACTCGAGCACAACGGTGTTGTCTTCGAAGTCGACACCGCGCAGGCTCTGTCTCCGTGTGGGTAGTTCGGACTCTGACACCGACGCACAGCCTAGTGGACACAGCCCTTCATCGCAGCGGAGCGACTACCCTGCAGGGGGGAGACACTACGAGGCGGGGAGGGGCATGCGCATCGGAGTTGACGTGGGAGGTACCTTCACCGACGTCGTCGCCGTCATCGACGGTCGCGTCGTCACGGCCAAGGTACCAAGCACCTCCGAGCAATCCGAAGGTGTGCTGGCGGGCATCCAACGTCTGGGCGTGGACACGGCGCGGATCGAGAGCTTCGCGCATGGTACGACCGTCGCGACGAACGCGCTGCTCGAGCGAACGGGCGCACGCACGGCCCTCGTCACGACGGACGGCTTCCGAGATGTCATCGAGATCGGACGCCAGAACCGCGCCTCGCTCTACGATCTCACCGCGCACCGGCCCCCGCCCCTGGTCCCACGCGATCTCCGGTTCACGGTCACCGAGCGGTGTGGCCCTGAGGGGGAGATCGAACCGCTCGACGTGCCAAGTCTCGAGACAACCCTGCGGGAGCTGAAGCAGGCAGCACCCGAGGCGGTAGCCGTGTGTCTTCTGTTCGGCTACCTCCACCCCGAGCATGAGCGCCAAGTCGCCGCAGCCGTGCGCGAGAGGCTGCCCGAGCTGCACGTTTCGGTATCGCACGAGGTGCTGGCCGAGTTTCGCGAGTTCGAGCGCTTCTCGACCACGGTGGCCGACGCGTACCTGGGGCCTCATCTGGCTTCCTACTTGACGAAGCTGGCCGAGGGATGCGACCGCTCGGGCGTGGTTCGTCCGGTGGTGATGCAGTCGTCGGGTGGGGTGATGGACCTCGACCGAGCGGCGTCGAGCGCGGCCGCGTGCGTGTTGTCGGGTCCGGCCGCGGGGGTGGTCGGCGCCGCGCACGTCGCGGGCCTCGGCGGCTTCGCCGATGTCCTTACGTTCGACATGGGTGGGACGAGCACCGACGTGGCGCCCATCGTCGGCGGACGAACCGAGCGGACCACCGAAGGTGTCATCGGCGGAGTGCCGATAAAGCTCCCGATGGTCGACGTTCACACGGTAGGAGCCGGAGGCGGATCCATCGCGTGGATCGATGAGGGGGGAGCGTTGCGCGCCGGGCCCCAATCCTCCGGAGCGGATCCCGGACCCGCCTGCTACGGCAAGGGCGGAACGGAGGCAACGGTGAGCGATGCCAACCTTGCCTTGGGTTACCTGGCGGACGGAGCCAAGCTCGGGGGCGATATCACCCTCAATCGAGACCTGGCCCTCGAGGTGGTGGACTCGATTGCGGGAGGTCTCGGGATAGAGCCGGTCGCGGCCGCCCTCGGGATCGTGCGCGTTGCGAACGCCGAGATGGTGCGGGCGCTGCGAGTCGTCAGCGTGGAGCGGGGCCTCGACCCGCGCGACTTCGGTCTCGTTGCCTTCGGGGGGGCCGGGCCTCTTCACGCCTGCGCTCTTGCCGAGGAGCTCGGGATGTCGACGGTACTCATTCCTCACGCCGGGGGAGTGCTAAGTGCGCTCGGGCTTGCGCTCTCCGAGATGCGCGGCGATTACGTCCACCCCCTCTTGGGCCCCGTCGACAGGCTCGATGCAGCGGCCTTCGACGGTGCCCTCAACGACCTTCAGGAGCGCGCCAAGGAAGAGCTTGGCCCAGAGGCATCTTTCGAGCACAGCGCCGACCTCCGCTACGTGGGACAGTCCTTCGAGCTGACCATCCCGACCGGCGACGTCGAAGCGATGATTCGCTCCTTCCACGAGGCGCACGACAAGCGCTTCGGTTACCGCATGGAAGACGAGTCCGTAGAGGTGGTGAGCGTACGACTCACGGCGACCATCGCGTTCGAGATGCCCGACCTGGTGGAGTCTCGTGAGTCGGAGCAGACCTCCGGAGACAAGCGCCGGATCAACCTCGACGGGCAGTGGATCGAGACGCCGGTCTACGCACGAAGCGAACTGGGTCGGGGGCACGACCTCGAGGGACCGTGCATCGTGGAGTTCGAAGAAGCCACGGCGGTCGTGCGCCCGGAGTGGTCGGGGACGATCGACGATGTCGGAACGCTGGTGTTGACGAGGTGAGCACACGCCTGGACCCGGTAACCATGTCGGTTCTCTCCGCCGGACTAGCCGGTATTGCGGAGGAGATGGGCGCTGCGCTCATCCGCAGCGCCTACTCGTCGAACATCAAGGAGCGAAGGGACTGCTCCACTGCGATCTTCGACGCCCGTGGACGCCTGGTCGCGCAGGCCGAGCACATCCCCGTTCACCTCGGCGCCATGCCAGAAGCGGTAGCAGCCGTGATCGAGCGCGATCCGCGGCCCGGTGACGCGTTCATCCTCAACGACCCCTACAAGGGCGGCACCCATCTCCCCGACATCACCGTCGTCACTCCGTGTGTGTACGACGAGAAGATCGTCGGATATGCGATCGCTCGTGCCCACCACTCGGATGTAGGCGGAATGCGCGCCGGCTCGATGCCCAGCGACTCGAGGGAAATATTGCAAGAGGGTCTGGTGTTGCCCCCGCTCCGGCTCATGACGGGCGGACGAGTGGTCGAGGACGTCATGCGGCTGTTACTCGCAAACGTTCGTACTCCCGACATACGACGTGGCGATCTACGAGCGCAGCTCGCGGCGAACGATCTGGGGGCGCGACGGCTGGCGGACCTCTTGGAGCGACGCGGACTCGACCTCATCAGCCGGGCGTTCGATGAAGTCATCGCTTACACAGAGCGGCGAGCGCGCGCCCGTATCCGCGAGCTTCCGGACGGCGTATACGAGGCGAGAGACGTCATGGAGGGCGACGGAACCAGCGACGATGACATCCTCGTTGCCGTGCGAGTCACGGTCGACGACGACGAACTCACGATCGACTTCGAAGGGACGGCAGACGCGGTCGCGGGCAACGTAAACTGCCCGCTCTCCGTTACCCGCTCGGCCTGCTATTTCGCGTTGCGCGTCCTTCTGGCCACAGATGTTCCCGCCAACGCAGGCGTGCTGCTTCCGGTGGAGATCAGCGCGCGCAAGGGGAGCGTGGTCAACGCGCAACCGCCGTCCGCGGTGGTTGCGGGCAACGTTGAAACGAGCCAGCGAATCGCCGACACCGTGTTGCTTGCGCTGTCCCAGGCGGTCGAGCTGCCCGCTCAGGGACAGGGCACCATGAACAATCTCGTCATCGGAGGCAGTGGCTGGACCTACTACGAGACGATCGGTGGAGGACAGGGCGCGAGCGAAGCAGGCCCCGGGCCGTCGGGCGTGCACGTCGGTATGAGCAACACACTGAACACTCCGATCGAGGCGCTCGAACTCGAGTACCCGTTGCGGATCGAGCGCCAGCAACTCGCGCTCGGATCCGGGGGCCGGGGAAGGCACAGGGGAGGCGACGGAATCGAGCGGGCCGTGCGTGTGCTCGTGGACGCGAGTGTGTCGCTGGTGACCGACCGCCGGAGGCACGCGCCCAAGGGAGCCCGAGGGGGAGGGGACGGAAGGGCGGGTCAGAACAGGCTCAACGACGAAGAGCTGCCGTCCAAGGTCGATGTGCGGGGCACGGCGGGTGACGTCGTTTCGGTCGTCACTCCCGGAGGCGGAGGCTGGGGCGACTAGCCCTGGTCCGGTTCCGAGATGATCACCACCGACAGCGACCCGAAGCGGTCCCCGTACATGATGTCCGGAATGAAACGACGCTCGAGCTCGAGCACCACGGTGGGTGGTCCCGGGTCGATGCTGGGAATGACTTTGTCGACGACAGCGCGCGGAATGAGCCGTTGAACCTTCAGTTTCCTGGTTACTGGCGGCTCCCAGGTGGCCCATATCTCGATTTCGGTCCCCGGAGCGGCGGTGGGCGGAAGTGCATCCAGTTCCGGAAGGTGAAAGGCATAGTTCGCCAAGTCTCTTGACGAAGGCTCGCGGGCATCGTCGCCGGGCGGTCGCCCCGGTGTGTCCTCCTCCGACTCGAGGGCCGATGAACCTCGATCGGAAACGAAGGTCGATGCCAGAAGCCCGACGACCAAGACGCCTGCGCCGAGGCAGGAAAGTCGCCGGGCCTTGGCGTTGATGAAACCCGCAGGGCCGCCGTCCGGTTGGACCCTGGGCCGCGCTCCCGAGACCCGCCGAGGCGGCGGCTTCCTGCGGAGATCGATACTCATTCGGTCGCGTCCTCCGGGAGGCGTAGAAACTGTCCCGGAAGAAGGCGGTTGGGATCCGCACCGATCGTCGTGTGATTGGCGCGAAAGATGGCTCGCCAGTGTCTGTCGATGCGCTGCGGGTCATGGGTGCCCAAGTCTTCGGCCGCTATCGACCAGAGACAGTCGCCGGCCTGCACCGTGACGCGTCGATCGCCTGTGACCTCGACCGCGCGGGGATGGCCGGATGGGTGGAGGCGCTGTGACTCTCGGCGCTCTCTTTCGACGCGCGGGGCCGCTCTCTCGAACAAGGGCGTTGCCACCTTCGCTCTCTCGCGGGTCCCGTGGATCGCAGGGTGGACCGAGCGCGCTTGCATCGCCTGGCCCCCGGAAGGAACGAGTGGGTGAGGAGGGGTGAACCCACTCGTTCCCATCCAAGGTGCCTCGTGGATCGTGCGGCCGAATCGGCCGGGGTGAGCCGAGGACCGCGCGGAGGCAGTGGTGGGGACGCTCGAGAGAGGAACTGCGAGACCAAGCAACGCGATTACGCGGCGCAGGAAGACCGGAGCGAGGGGTCGTCGTGAGGGTCTCCGGTGGATTCGGATCCGCACGCCGGCCGCCAGGGCGTACACGGAGGCCAGGATCGAGGCCCCTAGGAGAGTGGGTTCGAGGAAGGACCAGCCTTCCGACCACTGATAGGAGCGCCATTGCATTGCTTCCTCCGATCTTCGGTCACTCTGTCTGTTTGCGTTCGTTTGCTTGTGTATACCTAAGGCCACATGTTATAACTTTGTCAAGACTTTTAGCACTTTTGACCTGATTTCGTACCTGTGACAACATCTGGCGACTTGCACCAGGAAGATCGGTGAGGCAATTGACGGAGCGAGGTCTGGACGGGTTGCTGCTCGGTCTCGGGGCGCAACTCGAGGCATCCGAACGACGAGCCGAGGAAGAGGCCGCAAACGACCTCGCGTTCAGCCTCGCGCAGGACGTGCGGGCGGCAGAGGCTCTGTGCCGGTCGGGTGCCGTGGAGATACTCAGGCCGGGTGGGAGCCGAGGAACCGTTGCTGCGGTCGGCTCCGATTTCCTGTTGGTAGTGGGCGCGTCGCAGGAACTTTGGCCCCTTGCCGGTGCGGTCTTGATCCAAAGCGATCGAGGTCGACCTCCCGCGTCGGCGGGCCTGGGCTTCGTCGAGGCTTGCCGGCTCCTGGCTCGAAACGGCGCAACCATCGAGCTGAGCTGCGAGATCGGGCCGGTGGAGGGGCGGCTGGAGCTGGCGGCCCGCGATTTCATGACCACGGCTACGGCTCGGGGCCGGGTCGTGACTCCCTATTCGGCGGTTCGCTCTATTCGGGTTGTTCGCGGGGGTTTAACGGATGCTCTTTAGCCCACCTTCTAGTCTCTTCATGGAGACGTTGGATGTAAGCGTCGAGCTGCTCCCGATCGACTCGCCAGACGCCCCGGCCGCCGATCTTGACGGCGGGGAGCTCCCCGGAGCGCACGATCGAATAGACCTGAGGAACGCTGACGTTCAAGAACACCGCCACATCCTCGAGCGTGAGAAACCGCGGCCGGACGCTCGGCGCGGGCTCATTGCGCTTCGAGATTTCGTGCGAATCGGACATGCGTGGACTTTAACAACGCTGACGGCAAATTTCATTGGTTTGAGTCCATTTACTGTTGTTTGAAGCGAGAATGGGAGCCTGAGGATGGCATCGGTTAGGGCGGTAAGGGTCGAGAGACCCTCATGGGCGAACCTTCGAACGGCTCTCGGGCTCCTCCTTTTTTGCGTCGCCCTGCTGTCCGGCCAGCGTCTCATCGTGAGCGCACAAGACACGGTCCAGGTCTGGGTCGCGGCCAGGGACCTTCCTGCCGAGACGGTCTTGAGTGAGGACGACCTGCGAGCCGAGGACGTGCGGCTCTCCGATCGACTCGCCGGCCGTTACGCCGCCGCAGATACCGCCCTCGATGGTCGGGTGCTCGCCCGTCCCCTGCTGGCCGGTGAGATGGTCGCGGCCTCATTGCTGCTCGATTCTGTCGATGGTGAGGGGGGGCGCACGATGACACTCCCCTTGGAGGGAGCGGGTGGGGCCGCGGGAGGGATCGGCCTCGGCGACCGTATCGACGTTATCGCCACGTTCGACGCAGGTGATGTCCGTTCCAAGACGGTCCCCGTGGTACGCAGCGCCGAGGTGGTAGATGTGGTGACCTCCCAAGGGCTGGTCGAAGGGTCGGATGTCGTAGGTCTGACGATTGATGTGCCGGACGAGTTGGTGGGCATGGTGGCGTTCGCCATTCACAACGCCGCCATAGACGTGGTCCGCGTGGACGGCGAATCCGGTTCGAGTGACGGATGGTCGATCACGAGGAACGACTTCTAGTGGAGGTTCTGCGGGTCGTAACGCTCGCAGGAGATCCCGATCGCGAAGCTGCGTTGGCGCCCCAATTCGCGTCTGAGCCCACATTCGAGTTGTACATGCGGTGCGTTGATCGAGTTGAGTTGCTTGCGACCATGCGCTCGGGGGCGTTGGACGCCATCATCGCGGTGGGAGCGCCCGGATGGTTCGACGCCCAATCGGCCCGCGAAGCAACGCGAGCGGGCATCCGCGTGGTTGGGATAGCCGGCAACGCTCTTGAAGCCGAGGCGCTCGAGGGGCGGGGCGCAGCCGTTCTGGACGTCGGGTCCTCGGTGGGGCAGATCGTGGACGCCTGTCGCTCCGAGCCTGCCACCACGCCGGTGGTGGCGCCCATCGAGAGTTCCGATGCCCGCTCCGGCGACGTCGTCGTGGTCTGGGGGCCCAAGGGTTCTCCGGGCAGGACCACGATTGCGATCGAGCTGGCGTTCGCGCTGGCGGCCACCAAAGAACAGACCGTCTTGGTCGACGCCGACCCTTACGGAGGGGATGCGTTGCAGATGCTTGGTATCGCCGAGGAGCTTCCATCCGTGCTGTGGGCCGCGACTGCGGCGGCGAGCGATGAGAGCCGTAAGGATCTGGTCAAGCAGCTTCGCATGCTCGGTAATGGCGGACCTCTGCTGATTCCCGGTCTCCCGCGTGCGGAGCTGTGGAGCGAGGTCGCAGAATACGGATTCGCCGAGCTCGTGAAGCTACTTGCGTTGAGCGCCCGCTTCGTCGTGTTCGACATTGGTTTCTGCCTCGAGGACTCGACTTCGGTGGCCGGCGTTCGAGACGACCGAAACTTGATGGCTCGCAGCGCCCTGGCGCGCGCAGATCGGGTTGTGGCCGTCTGTCGTGCCGACCCAATCGGGGTCAAGAACTTCATCTGGTCCTTTGATTCACTGCGCGACTTCGTCGACGATGATCGAATCTCGGTCGTGCTCAACCGGTCCTTCGGTGGCGAACGAGCGGAGTTCGATGACCTGCTCGCCCGGCACACCGGTTTCCGTCCGGTCGTTGCCTTCCCCGACAAGCCGCATGACTGTCGAAGGGCAATCGAACACGGCGGAGCGCTTCAAGAGGTTCGCCCGTCCTCCGAGATCTGTGCTCAGGCCCGGACCCTCGCAGAGCGCCTCGGCGGCAAGATTCGGCCCCAGGGGCTTCTTGCGAGGTTGGGGGGGCGCTCATGAGGACGGCGCCTGCTCTGGCCATCGTGGAAGACGAGGTGCGCGAACTCGTGCGTCGGCGCGGTGTGGACCCGGCTCAGGTCGGGGTCGATGGGGTGGCCGGGCTCGTTGACGAGGTGCTGGCCGATTACGAACAACGAAGGCTCGATAGCAGCCTGCCCCGTATCGACGATCGCAGCGCCCTGCGGAAGGAAGTGCTAGACCGAGTCGCGGGACTTGGACCCCTTCAAACCCTTCTCGAGGACGACCGGGTCGAGGAGGTCTGGATCAACGGACCAGGAAAGATCTTTTGCGTTCGTGACGGCGCGCACATTCTCACCAATATCGTGCTGACCGAGGATGAGGTGAAGGATCTCGTCGAACGAATGCTTCGTAGTAGTGGACGCCGGCTGGATCTCTCTTCACCCTTCGTAGACGCCACTCTGATCGATGGCTCGCGACTACACGTCGCCATTCCCGACATCACTCGCCGGTACTGGGCGGTGAACATCCGCAAGTTCGTGCTCCGTGCTCATTCACTCGATGAGTTGGTTCGCCTCCGCTCGCTACCCGAGGAAGGGGCGCGCTTTCTCGAAGCGTCGGTACAGAGCGGCTTGAACATCGCGGTATCCGGCGGTACCCAGACCGGAAAGACCACCATGCTCAACTGCCTTGCGGCCGCCATCTCGCCGCGCGAAAGGGTCATCACCTGCGAGGAGGTCTTCGAGCTCCAGGTTCCCTTGCCCGACGTCGTGGCGATGCAGACGCGCGCGGCCAACCTCGAGGGACGTGGTGTGATCGATCTCCGGCGGCTGATCGTGGAGGCCCTGCGGATGCGCCCCGACCGAATCTTGGTCGGAGAAGTTCGCCAGCAAGAGGCGTTCGATCTTCTTGTTGCCCTCAACTCCGGTCTGCCGGGCATGACGTCAATCCACGCCAATAGCGCTCGGGAGGCGCTCACCAAGCTGGTAACGCTTCCTCTTCTGGCGGGGGAGAACGTCAGTCATGCCTTTGTCGCCCCGACCGTCGCGGCCTCGATTGATCTCATCGTGCATCTCGAACGAGTCAGGGGACGGAGGGTGACTTCGCACATCCTCGGCGTGACCGGCCGCCTCGAGGGCGACCGGATCGAAACGGTTTCTCTGTGGGAACGCTCGGGTGTCCTCCTGCGGTGGACCGGACATCAGCCCCCGCGCGCCCAGCGTTTCTCGGACGCCGGTTTCGATCTGGCCGAACTGCTTCGAGGGGGGCGATGATTGGAAGTGATCGTCGCCGCGGGTGCTGCATTGGGCCTCCTATTGTTGTACGACGGGCTCACCGGACAACGCCGCGCGAGCGCTTCGATCTCGCTTGTCGGCCGGCTGGATGGAATCGTCCAAGAGGCCGGGATCCGCCGGCTGGATGGAGCTCGGCTCATCGGTCTCTGCCTCGCTGCGGCCCTCTTCTCCGGCCTGCTCGTAGCGGGGATCTCGTCCTCGGCATTGATCGCGGGGGTCTTCTGTCTCGCCGGGGGCTGGCTGCCTCTCGCCTACGTGACCGCGCGACGCACGCGCCGTCAGCGTAGGTTTCGAGAGGCGTGGCCGGATGCGATCCAGGGCCTCATATCGGCGGTGCGTGCCGGCATCTCACTCGCGGAAGCTTGCGCGGCCCAGGCGAACAAAGGGCCGGAGGAACTGCGGGGCGGTTTCTCGGCGTTCGTTGGAACCTATCGTTCGACCGGGAGCTTTCGCGCGGGGCTCGAGCGCCTCCGTGCGGAGCTTGCGGACCCCATCGCCGATCGCGTGGTTGCATCACTGGCCCTCGCCAGCGAGGTAGGCGGAACCGACCTGGTACGCGTCCTGAGGACGCTCGCCGACTTCGTCCGCGAAGACATGCGTGTTCGCAAAGAGATCGAGGCTCGTTGGTCGTGGACGGTCACCGCCGCCCGCGTGGCCGCGGCTGCACCGTGGATCGTCTTGCTCCTCATGTCGACTCGACCCGAGGCGGCCGTAGCGTACAACTCTGCGGCCGGAGCGACGGTCATCGCGGGAGGTGCAGTTGCAACCTTCATCGGGTACCGGCTGATGCTGCGGGCGGCGCGTCTCCCCGAAGAGAGGCGTCTGGGATGACCGCAGCTCTGATCGCGGTGCTGGGCGCGAGCGGGTTGGTGCTTGCCCTGTCCGGCCTGCCTCCCTTCCGGCGGAGCAGGATAGCGGAACGGGTGAACCCGTATCTGAGCGGACTGCATGGACGGCCGAGTTCGCTGCTCGTTCGACACATCAGCGGCCGAAATGCCCTCGAGCGACGGGTCGAAACAGCCCTCCAGCGATTGGGTTTCTCCACGGACCGAGGTCTCACACCGCGCTTACGCGCCGCCGGGCTCGAACTGGATCCAGGAGGATTCCGACTCGAACAGCTCATCTGGGGGACTACCGCAACGGTCGCTTCGTGGGCCCTAACCGTGAGTGCGACCGTCGTCGGAGTGGGCTTCGACCTTCGAGCCCTCCCTGCGCTCTCGGCGGTCGGGTTAACGGGTGGCTTTCTAGCCAGGGACTGGTGGTTATCGCGCCAGGTCGAAGCGCGACATTCCGCTCTTCAAGAAGAACTACCGACGGCTATCGACCTCATCACTCTGTCGATCATGGCCGGTGAGTCGGTTCCTGCGGCTTTTGCACGAGTTGCAGCCCTACTCCGCACGGGCATCGGAGATGAGTTTGGACGCGTGGTAGCCGATGTTCGAGCCGGCTCATCGACCGTGGATGCTCTCGATGCTCTGCGGGGGAGGCTGCCTCTCCCCGGTGTATCCAGACTCGTCGACGCACTGGCCACCGGAATCGAGCGAGGAGCACCGCTGGCCGAGGTTCTGAGGGCGCAAGCGGATGACGGACGCGAGGCGCGGCGACGGATGTTGCTCGAGATGGGTGGTCGGCGTGAGGTGCTGATGCTTGTGCCGGTCGTGTTCTTGATCATGCCGGTGGTCGTGGTCTTTGCTTTGCTGCCGGGTCTCGTGTCTTTGGAGTTACTGGTCCCCTAGGGAGGTTGTGGCATGTGGCGAGTAATCGATGTGGTGATGTCCATGCATCAACGGGAAGAGGGCGATGTGCCCGGCTGG
Source organism: Actinomycetota bacterium (assembly GCA_050694055.1). Taxonomy (GTDB): domain Bacteria; phylum Actinomycetota; class CADDZG01; order CADDZG01; family WHSQ01; genus WHSV01. Next base: position 135,140 of record JBOGWX010000053.1, on the reverse strand, counting down.
GTTTTGATCGTATTGATGACGTCAGCGCTGGTCATCGGGATCTGGGGCGTTGCCGAAGGACGGTTGGTGAGCATCGTGGAGAACGCGCTCGACACGGTTTGTGGCGGCATCGGCTGCTGACCATGTCGGAGCGTGGCTCTGCACCGTTAGAAGCGATCTTTGCGATTGTGTTCTTGATGGCTCTCGCCATGGGCATAGCCCAACTCGCGTTGACGCTATACGGCAGGAACGTCGTCATCGCATCCGCCCATGAGGGGGCGCGCGCCGCAACCGAACTGGGTAGGAGCACAGACGAAGCCGAGGTCATCGCGCGCCGCACGACTCGCTCGGCGGCCGGCTCGCTGGTCGATGATCTCGAGGTGAGCGTGCGCAGCGAGCTCCAGGGGGACGACGCGCGCGTCACGGTTCGAATAACGGGGCTGCTCACCGCCATCGGTCCTGTGCCGATCAGTCTCCCAATCGATACGAGCGCCAGTTCAATTCGACCGGGAGAGGTCGATTGAGGTCTGGGGAAGACGGCCAAGCCCTCGTCGAGTCAGTTCTTCTCGGTGTCGTGCTGCTCCTACCGATCGTGTGGATACTAATGGTTCTTGCGGATGTTCACCGCGTCGCGCTTGCGTCTACGTCGGCCGCACGCGAAGCGGGTTTCGATGCGTCTCGGACGCGTGACATGCGAACTGCCGATCGGTCAATCGACGCGGCCATCAGGCTCGCCTTCGACAACCATGAGCTCGACGGCGACGAAGCGACCGTACGTTGGTCTGCGCCCGATGGGCTCGAGCGCGGTGCGACGGTCGAAGTGAACGTTTCCTATCCGGTGCAGGTCGTGCGAATCCCCTTGGTCGGAGACGTTGCCGGTCCATCGGTCTGGGTTCGATCGAGTCACGTCGCGCGCGTCGATCCCTTTGCAAGTCGGTGACTTCCGAGCGCGGGCAAGTGACGGTCATGGCGCTCGGCCTCGCGATTGTGAGTCTCGCCATCGCAGGGCTGGCCGTTGACGGAACCAAGGCCTTTCTGATGCGAAGAACCCTCCAGAACGCGGCGGACTCGGCAACTTTGGCGGGTACCGGCGAACTCAGCCGGGCGGACTATTACGGGAGCAAAGGGCAGGAGGTCGCATTGTCGGTGGGGGATGCAGCTCGGACCGCGCGCGATTACCTCCACCTGCGCTCGGTTGACGCACGTGTGTCGATCGAGGTTGTGGACGACGACGTCCGATTAATACTGCGGGGTGCGTCCGAGACTCTGTTTCTTGCACTCATAGGCATCTCGGAAGTTCCGGTGGCGGTAGAGAGCAACGCGTCCGCGGTCGCCGGCGAGGAACCACCGTAACCGGCAGAGCACCGAAACAGCCCGGAACCCTTGTGGAATGGGGTTTTCTGGCCGAATATCCACCGCGGCAGGCCGCCGCGCGCATAGGGTTGGCCCGACCCTGAAATCCTGCAGCAACGAGGAGGATCACGCATGAACAAAGGTGACTTGGTCGACGTCGTCGCCAAGCAGACCGGTGAGAGCAAGCGCGTCGTCGGCGATGTCTTGGACGAGTTGGTGACCCAAGTTCAAAAGACGGTCAAGAGAGGCGAGAAGGTCACGCTCCCGGGTTTCGGCACTTTCGAGCGGCGTGCCCGTAGCGCACGCACCGCCCGCAACCCCCAGACGGGGGAGCCGATCAAGATCAAGGCGACGAAGGTTCCGGCCTTCAAGCCGGGCGCCGGCTTCAAGACCTACGTATCCGGCAGGAAGTAAGGGACGCCGCCGTCGCACGAGCCTCGCCCGACGGCGGGGCTCGTTGCTTTAGAGAACGGCTTGCGGACGCCTCGGTTTAGGCTCGGGCGCCATGAAGCGACAGATGACCGGCGGCTCCCATCGCGGCCCCCCCGGACTGCGACGGCAGCGGCGCACCATTCGATTCACTCAGATACTCCTCGTCATCAGCGCGGCGGGCCTGCTGCTTATGGCCGGCTACTCCTGGGGCAAGTCGGCAGGCTATGAGGACGGGCGGCGAGCGGAGGAGATCGGAGCACCCGCACCGCCTTCGGCGACCCAGGTCGTGGTGCTTGCGACCCTGGGCACTTCTGCCTTGATCGGTGCACTGCTTCTTCAGGGAGGACCGGAAACCGTCCGCATACCCACGCCGGCACGCCTCGACGAGCTCGCGGGGAGGGCCGAGAGGATCTCGCGGTCGACGGGGTCGCAATGATCGCCGGCGAGTAATCGAAGGCGAATCGCAGCCGGCTAAGGGGGCGCGGGACGCAGCGCGCGCAGCAGTTCGCGGGCCCGCGAATGGCCGTACGCGGGGCGAGCGAGGAACGCGTCGACGTCGGTGACCGTATCGATGTCGAGCGCGAGGCGAGGGAGCGCGAGGATCGAGCAGCGCAACCGGCGCGCCGCCGCCGCATCGACGTGAGCCCTGAGACTGGACGGGCCGAAGCTCGGAGCGAGCAGGTCCGGCGGGGCCAGATAGAGGCCGTTGGTCCCTCCATCACCGTCCGATGGAACGACCACGACGTCGCTGGTTGCCCCCGTGTCCAGTAGATCCCGGAGGTCCTCTTCGTATGCGAGAGGCACGTCACTCGGCACTACGGTCAGCGAGCGGGCACCGGCAGACACGATGGCCTGCACCGCGAGCTCCAGGGCGTCGTTCAGGCCCGTGCCCTCGTCTTTGGTGGTACGGAAGCCCCGCTCTCCGGCGAGAGCGAGAACTCCCTCGTCGTCGCTCACCACCCACCAGCTCAGCCACGTGGTGGACGAGCAGAGGTCGAGCGCATCCTCGAATAGAGCGCGCGCGACGGACGCGCGCTCGTCGGGATTCAACCATCCGGAGAGGCGACCCTTAGCGTGGTCGAATCGTTTGACCGGTAGCAGCCCGGCGTCCATGCCGCACACTCTACGAGCGCGACGGGGGGTGCTCCACGACAGACGCCGGGCGCGTTATCGTTCCCGCACCGGCGCCACCGCAGCCGCCAGAGAAGGACGTCTAGTGGAAAGCGAGACAAGCGATCGGTCTGGACGATCGCGTCACCACATGGCAGCCAGCGAGCGCAAGCACTGGAAGCACCTCTACTCTGAGATCGTCGCGACCGAGATCTGCTGCGGCTGCTCGGCCTGCATCGTCGCGTGCCCGCACAAGGTGCTGGAGTTGCGCGACTTCGATCCGACGCAGATGGACTTCAATTCGCCCTTCGACAACTGCGTCCACGGCGAGGACGGCTGCTCGCTGTGCGCCATGGCGTGCCTGCGGCTCGATCCGGCACTCGACCTCATCGAGGAGGGGGTGCACGGGCGCCGGCGGGACCAGAACCAGCCGGAGGGCACCTACCGCTCCAAGACCCTAGCGCGCGCGGCAGACGAGCGGATTCTCGCCCGGGGCCAGGACGGGGGAGCGGTCACCGCGCTGCTCGCCTGGGCGCTCGACGCGGGGGAGCTGGACGGAGCCGTCGTCGCGGCCCCCTCGGAAGACGTTCCGTGGCTCGACGAGCCCAAGGTGGTGCGCACCTCCGACGAGCTGCTGGCGACCGCGGGCTCGCGCTACACGTATTGCGCCACCCCGCTGGGCCTCAAGAAGGCAGCCGACGCAAAGTTGAAGAACGTCGCCCTCGTCGGCGTGTCGTGCGAGTCGACCGCAGTGCGCCAGCTCGCGGCCGAAAAGATCAAGAGACCGGTGCGGCCGGTGAAGCTGGTCATCGGCCTCATGTGTTGTGAGACCTTCGACTACGACGCCTTCATGGTCGGCAAGGTCGAGCACGAGCTGGGGATCGATCTCGACGAAGTGGTCAAGGTGAACGTGAAGGGCAAGGTCATCGTCACCCTGCGGGGTGGTGAGGACGTCATCATTCCGCTCAAGGACGCTCGGCCCTACGCCAACGAGTGGTGCCATCACTGCCCGGACTTCGCCGCCGAGCACGCCGACCTCTCCTGCGGGGGTCTTGGCATGGAGGGCTGGACGATGATCCTCGTCCGTACCGCCAAAGGAGAGGACTTTCTCGAGCGAGCCGTCGCCGACGGAGTGGTCGAATTGCGCGAGGCGGACGAGGAGCCGAACGCGCTCCAGGTGATGGACCGCCTCGCCCGCAAGCAGCGGGAGCGGATCGACCCGTTCGACCCCCACGCCAACACGCGCTGGGTCAACTCACAAGCGCTCCTGGCGGCGCGCGAGCAGGCGCTTGCCCGAGCCGAGTAGGCCGCGCACTCGCACCCAGACGACCCGTCCGGCGTCGCGCTCGAGCGGTCCTGAATAGCGCGAGGCTCACGTACCATCGAAAGGTCTTGACGCCCACATCCAACCGCCGCACTATTCGGCGCGGTCTCGGCATCCTCAGAATGTCGATTCGGCTTCAGCCGAAGGCCTTCTCGATCGGACTGGCCGGCGCCGCGCTATACGCGGGCATGACGGTGGCCGAAGCGTTCGTGCTCGGCCGCGTGACCGACGAGGTCATCGTGCCCTCCATTCGGCGCGGCTCGATCGGCACGGCCGCTCTCGTTGCCGCCGTGGCCGCGATCATGGGCGTCGCGCTGCTCAAGGCCATCGGCATCGTGGGGCGTCGCGCTGGAGCTTTCCTCATGCAGTACCGGCTTCAGGCCCATTTCCGCCGGCGGGTAACGGAGCAGTATCAGCGGCTGTCGATGGAGTGGCACAGGAAGCATTCGACCGGATCGTTGTTGTCGAATGCCAACTCCGACGTGGAGTCGATGTTCTGGTTGATCGCACCCCTGCCGCTCAGCTGCGGAGTGTTGTTCATGGTGCTGATCACCTTCGTGCTGCTCGCGACTACCGACGTGGTCCTGACGATGATCGGGGTATTGCTGATCCCCACCATCTCCGCACTGAGCCACTTCTACAACCTGCGGGCCAACGAGCTGGCGACACGCTCGCAAGAGATGCGGGCGGAGGTCTCGGGCGTAGCGCACGAGAGCTTCGACGGAGCACTCGTCGTGAAGACCCTTGGGCTCGAGGACGAGGAGACGCGCCGGTTCGCCGCCCGCTCCAAAGAGCTGCGTGACGAGCTGGTCGGTCTGGGCTCGGTGCGGGCCGTCTTCGACCCGCTGCTCGAGGCCCTGCCCAACCTCGCCGTCATTGCCATCCTGGTTGCAGGAACCTTCCGGATCAGCTCGGGCGATCTCGCAATCGGCGAGCTGGTGACGTTCTCTTACTTGTTCACTCAGCTCGCCTTCCCCATTCGGGCGGTCGGCTGGATCCTCGGCGACATGCCCAGGGCGGTGGTGGGCTGGGACCGAGTGAGAAGCGTGCTTACGGCAACCGACGAGCTCGACTACGGCGACGTGACCCTCGATGGTCGCGAGCGGCCGGCCGGGCTCGACGTGCGCTCGGTCTCGTACGGCTACGAAGACGGCGAGGTCCTGCGCGGCATCGACTTCGACGTCGTTCCGGGGCGGACGATCGCGGTCGTGGGACCGACCGGCTCGGGCAAGTCGACGATCACGAACCTGCTGGTGCGTCTGGCCGATCCGCAGCGCGGCGTGATCCAGCTAGACGAGGCCGACCTGCGCCGGCTGAGGCGGGGGGTCCTGCCCGTCAACGCGGCGATCGTGTTTCAGGAGTCGTTCTTGTTCGACGACAGCGTGCGCGAGAACATCACGCTCGGCGCTTCGGACGACAACGGCGAGGTGCGGTCGGCGGCCCGGCTCGCCCAGGCCGACGAGTTCATCTCGGTTCTGCCCGAGGGTTACGACACGATCGTGGGTGAGCGGGGAACGACTTTGTCCGGTGGTCAACGTCAGCGCGTGGCGCTGGCGCGCGCGCTGGTCAGACGGCCCCGCCTGCTCGTCCTGGACGACGCGACCTCGAGTGTCGACCCGAGCGTCGAGCAGGCCATCTTGCGCGGCCTGCAGACCGCCACCTCCCATCGACCGTGATCGTAGTGGCCTACCGGCGTGCCACGGTCGCGCTCGCCGATGAAGTCGTCTTCTTGAACCGGGGGACCATCGAGGCGCGCGGCCCCCACGAGGAGCTAATCGAGCGCAACCCCGCCTACTTCCGCCTCATCTCGGCCTACGACCGCGAGGCGGGGGGGAGCGAGTGAGCGTAGCCGAGCAGCAGATTCAGGAGCACGCGCCTCAGGGAGCCTGGAGGACGCTGGTGCGCGGGCTCCAGCTCTCACCCGAGTTTCGTAAGGGTCTCGGTTTCACGCTGCTGCTTGCGGTGGTTTCGACCGCCGGGACGGTGATCGTGCCCATCGCCATTCAACAGACCATCGACCAGGGACTACTGGTGGAGGGCGGCGTCGACTCCGGAGTCGTGATCTCCCGAGCCGTGCTGGCGGGATTGGCCATCTGTGCGACCGCGCTGGCGGGCTTCGGGATGCACCGCCGGCTCGTGCGCGCGACCGAGAACGCTCTGAGCAACCTGAGGGTCCGTGCCTTCAAGCACATCCATGATCTCTCGGTGCTTCATCACGCGACCGAGCACCGCGGGACCTTCGTTGCGCGGGTCACCGCGGACGTCGACACGATCAGCCAGTTCATGGAGTGGAGCGGAATCGGTGTGATCGTGATGTCGGGGCAGCTCTTGCTCGCCACCGTCGTGATGCTCTTATACAGCTGGGAGCTGATGATGGTGGTGATCGGCACGTTCGTTCCACTGGTCTTCGTCCTGCGGTTCTTCCAGGCGCGGTTATCGAGGCTCTACGACGCGGTCCGAGCCCGGGTGGCCGAGATGCTGACCGCGGTGTCCGAGTCCGTCATGGGAGCGCAGGTCATCAAGGGCTATGGAATCGAGCAGCGCGCCAACGCCAAGGTCAAGCACGCCATCGACCAGCACGCGCGGGCGGGCTACTACGCGGGACGGACGGCTGCGGTCATGTTTTCCACGGGAGGCATCTTTTCGGCGGCCGCAACCAGCGCGGTCGTGCTCGTGGGCGTCAACCTGGGCATCGGAGGCTCTATGACCGCCGGCCGCCTGGTCGCGTTTCTCTTTCTCGTCAGTCTGTTCGTGGCGCCGGTGCAGGTCCTTACCGAGGTGCTGGATCAGGCGCAGAACGCGATCTCGGGATGGCGCAAGATCCTGGGCGTGCTCGATACGAAGCCGGACGTGGCCGATCCCGCCCTGACCGGGACCGTTCGAGAGATTCCACCCGGCCCCATAACGGTGCGGTTCGAGGAGGTGAACTTTCGCTATCCCACCGGCCCCATGATCCTGAGCGGAACCGACGTCGAGATCTCCAAGCAGAGCCGTATCGCGGTCGTGGGCGAGACCGGGTCGGGCAAGACGACCTTCGCCAAGCTGCTCACCCGCCTCATGGACCCGTCGTCGGGACGCGTCCTGGTCAACGGTGTGCCACTCCTCGAGGTTGCCTTCGAGCAGCTTCGTCGCCGCATCGTCATGGTTCCCCAGGACGGATTCCTGTTCGATGCTTCGATCGCGGCAAACGTGCGGCGAGGAAGGCAGGACATGACCGATGATGACATCAGGCTTGCGTTCGGCGAGCTCGGCCTAGGTGAGTGGCTCGAGGGACTTCCGCACGAGCTCGGAACGCGGGTGGGTGAGCGCGGCGAGATGCTTTCGGTGGGCGAACGCCAGCTCATCGCACTGAGTCGGGCCTACGTTGCCAACCCGGATCTGTTGCTGCTCGACGAGGCCACCTCCGCCGTCGATCCGGCAACCGAGGTTCGCCTGCAGCGGGCGCTCGAGGGGCTCACCCGAGGCCGCACGACCATCGCGATCGCCCACCGGCTGTCCACCGCTGAGGCGGCCGACGAGGTGCTGGTGTTCGATCGAGGGCAGATCGTTCAGCGCGGCCCCCATTCCGAGCTGGTGCGAGAGCCGGGGGGTGTCTACGCCGGCCTGCATGCGAGCTGGATGGCGCGCTCCCGGCGAGCGCGCCCGTCCGAACCTCGCTAATCAACTACCTCGAAGATCCGCACGATCGGCGCCTGCTGAAACATCGGCCGCAAGACGCCCATCGCTTCGGCGTAGCCCTCGGAGCGAACCGCAGTCTCCATGGCCTCGACGTCGTCCCAGCGCGACACCGCAGCGACCTCGATCAGGTCTCCGTGCCGTTCGTCGACCCTGACGTGAAGCTCGATTCCATGACATCCAGGCAGGTGCTCGAAGGCCGGTTGAATCTGGCCGCGCACGGCCCGCTGGCAGCTCTCGAGATCCTCGGGGTCGATCGCGGTGTCGGTGACTCGAATGATCATCGTGACAGCCCTCCGCTCTTGATCCTCATACGCTCCAAGCCCCCCTATTGAACATGCCGGCAAGCTGCGGATTCAAAGTCAACTGACGCTGGTCTCTGACGTAGCGAGCCGCGACGATCTCTCCGATGCCGGGGTACTTCTGGATCACCTCGAGTTGCTCGTCGTCGACCTCCAGCACGTTGTACGAGGGCCGGGTGTAGCCGCGGACCCGATAGCTCGACGCCGTACCGGAGTTGATCAACAGCATGTCGCCGAGCTGCCACACATTGGGGACGTGCTTGTGACCCGACAGCACGAGATCGACCTCGAGCTCGGTCAGCAACGCCAGCACGTCGCCCGCATCCCACACGATGTTCCGTTCACGCCCGGTGCCTGGGATCGGCACGAGGTGGTGATGGATGATGAAGATGCGGTAGTCGTCCGGCCATTCGAAGGCCTTTCGAATCCAGTCGTACTTCACGTGGCCGACCTCGCCCTCGGCCAGGTCGGGCTTGGATGAGTTGATGGCGACGATGGTTGCCCATTTACTGGGGTTGCCGCCGCGTGATGGATTGAAGGGAATACGCACCACGCTGTCGGATTTGCCGAACGCGTCGCGGAAGTGCAGGAAGCCGACGTTCATCAGGTCGTGGTTGCCCGGTATCACGACCATCTCGAGGTCCTCGAAACGGTCGAGGAATCGCTTCGCCTGACGGAACTGCGGCGCGTAGCCCTCAGAGGTGAGATCTCCGGCCACCACCACGAGATCCGGTTTCATCTCAATGATCTCGTCGATGGCGTGCTCGAGCAGTTCACCGTCGAACATCGGGTGCCCGCAATGGATGTCGGATATCTGAGCGATCTTCAGATGGTCGCCCCTCACGCCGGACATCATAAGGGCGCGGCTCGGGGCCGGCTGTGGTACTCCATGAGAGCGAGAGGAGAGCCTGTATGGAACCTATTTACGTCATGACCAGATGGGCGCTCATTCCGTCGCTTCATCTGTGGTTTCGATGGCATCTCGAGGGACTCGAGCACATTCCCGATAGGGGCCCGGCGATCATCGCGGCCAATCACATCGCCTACCTCGATCCACTCGCGGTCGCGTACGGGGTTGTGAAGGCGAGGCGCCGTCCCCGCTTCCTCGCAAAGTCCGAGTTGATGAACGATCGGAGGATCGCGTGGATTCTGCGAGGCTGCGGACAGATCGAAGTCCAGCGCGGGACGCGCAACGCAGTGGCTGCACTGGAGCATGCCTACCAGGCGCTCGAACGAGATGAGGTGGTCTGCATCTTTCCGGAGGGAACGGTGACCTCCGATCCCGACCTCCGGCCCCAGCCGTCGAAGACCGGCGCCCCTCGCCTCGCACTACGCTCGGGCGCGCCGGTGATCCCCTGCGGGGTCTGGGGAACGGCCAACGTGTGGCCCAAGAACTTCAAGAACAACTGGAAGTTCGGTCAGGAGCTGGCCGTCCGCTTCGGCGAGCCCGTCACCTACGAGGGAGACGCGCACAACGCGGACGACTGGATCCCTGCGGGTACCGACATCACCGATCGCATAGCCGGGCTGGTGGCGAGCCTCAAACCGCTGATTCCCGATCGCCGCCGCCCCCGTACCCGCAGCTCGGGCTTCGAGCGCTGAGTTCGAGGCTACTTTTGGGAACGGGGAGTACACTGCCGGGCACGGGTTAGGGCAGGCAGCACTACTTCAGAGGGTCGTGAACATGGGTCGTAAGGGCGAGCAGTTTGATACGTCGTGGGCGAGAACGCCAGCAGCCGGCGTGGCGCGCGAGATCATCGTGTGCTACACGCTCGGCCCGATCATCGACCACTACACCAAGCCCATCACGCTCGGCAACGAGCTGTTCGACACCCTCGAGCCGCCGGTGGTGTTCGTGGCCAATCACTCGAGCCACCTCGACACGCCGAGCATCCTCAGAGCTCTGCCGCGTCCCTGGCGCCAGCACACCGCCACCATCGCGGCGGCCGACTACTTCTATCAGAACCGCTTCGTCGCAGGGCTCGTGACGCTGTCGTTCGCGACCGTGCCGATCGAACGCAAGGGCGGCGTGTCGAAGACCACGGCGGACCGAATCGACCGGTTGGTGAGCGACCGGTGGAACCTGCTTCTGTACCCCGAGGGGACGCGCTCGCGCGACGGACAGTTGGCTCAACTCAAGCCCGGAGCAGCTTTCATGGCGATAGCCAACGATCTCCCGATCGTCCCCATCTATGTCAGCGGCACCTACGAGGCGATGCCGGTTGGCCGAGGCTGGCCGCGCAGGCATCCGGTGTCCGTGCGCTTCGGCGCGCCCCTCCACCCGTTGCCGGGTGAGCACCACCGGGCGTTGAGCCACCGCATCCAGGCGGCCATGCTCGAGATGCGTGAGGAATGGAGACCCTCAGCGTAGTTGTGCGGTTACTCCCGGCGGGAACCGCGCGCAAGCTGTCCGCAGTCGCGGGCATAGGTCCTAATTCGCGACAGACGCCTGGGTTCTGATCGGTCCGACTGATTGAAGTCGGTTGAGAATCTTTGCTTGACTTTTTTCCCCCTGAGAGTTGAAGTCAGACCAGAGGGTCGACGCCATTCGGGGGGCAGGCTCGACTGGGTCGCGCAGAGATGCCGGACCAGTTTGGCCGGCCGCACAGCATTGCTCCTCCGAAGGGCTGAGGTTGTTGGTCGGAGCTGTATCGGAAGGTTCACGCCTCGGGAAGGGGGAGCATGAACACGTTTACTGCTGAGCTCATTGGGACCGGCATCCTGGTACTTCTGGGTGACGGTGTGGTGGCAGCGGTACTGCTGAACAAATCCAAAGCCCAGAATGCAGGTTGGATCACCATCACCTTTGGTTGGGGCATGGCGGTTGCGATCGCGGTGTACACGGTCGGATCCTTCAGCGGGGCCCACATCAACCCCGCCGTGACCATCGGCCTCGCCTCGATCGGATCAGTCGGCTGGGGCGACGTCCCGCTGTACCTCTCCGGTCAGTTCACGGGGGCGTTCCTCGGGGCAGTGCTCGTGTGGCTCGCGTACCTGCCGCACTGGGCCGAGACCGAGGACCCCGGCCTCAAGCTCGGTGTTTTCTCGACCGGTCCCGCCATTCGCAACCCGAAAATGAACTTCGTCACCGAGGTCATCGGCACCGCGATGCTGCTGCTCGGTGTCCTGGCCCTTACCTACCAGGACAATGCCGCATCGATCGAGGCGGGACTCACTCCGCTGCTCGTCGGTCTGCTGGTTCTATCGATCGGTCTGTCGCTCGGTGGTCCCACCGGGTACGCGATCAACCCGGCTCGGGATCTCGGCCCTCGCATCGCGCATCAGGTGCTGCCGATCGCCGGCAAGGGCGACTCGGATTGGGGCTATGCATGGCTGCCGGTGGTGGCGCCGATAGTGGGAGGCATTCTGGGAGCCGTCCTGTTCCAAGTGGCGTGGCCCGGCTAGAGCGCTTCATCGATCCTCTGCGCGACTGGACGGAAAGCCACCCAAGTTGAATAGGAGAACGGCGAAGTGAAGAAACTGATCAATAACCCGGATGACGTCGTCAGGGAGTCGCTGCAGGGAGTTGCTGCCGCGCACCCGGACGTCAAGGTGGTATTCGACCCGTACTACGTGGTTCGTGCGGACGCTCCGGTTCAAGGCAAGGTCGGCATCGTGTCCGGAGGAGGCTCCGGACACGAGCCCATGCACGGCGGTTTCGTCGGCATGGGCATGCTCGACGCGGCCTGTCCGGGCGAGGTCTTCACCTCGCCGACGCCGGATCAGATGCTCGAGGCGACCAAGGCGGTCAACGGAGGCGCCGGCGTCCTGCACATCGTCAAGAACTACACGGGCGACGTGATGAACTTCGAGATGGCGGCGGACCTGGGTAAGGCGGAGGGAGTCGAGGTCGAGGCCATCGTATTGGACGACGACGTGGCGGTGCAGGACAGCCTCTACACGGCGGGACGCCGCGGCGTCGGCATCACCGTGCTCGCGGAGAAGGTCTGCGGCGCGGCGGCCGAGGCCAAAGCCCAGCTCGCCGACGTGGCGCAACTCTGCCGCAAGGTCAACGACCAGGGCCGCTCCATGGGCATGGCGCTGACCAGTTGCGTCACTCCATCGGCCGGAAAACCGACCTTCGAGCTCGGGGACGACGAGATGGAGATCGGCATCGGTATCCACGGGGAACCGGGTCGCGAGCGCAAGAAGATCGCGCCCGCGTCCGAGATCGTCGACCAGATGGCGAGCGCGATCACAGACGACTTGCCGTTCGGACGGGGCGACGAGGTACTCGCCTTCGTCAACGGCATGGGCGGCACGCCGCTGATCGAGCTCTATGTCGTCTACAACGAGCTGAACAAGTTCCTCGACGGCAAGGGCATCAAGATCACCCGCAACCTGATCGGTTCCTACATCACGTCGCTGGAGATGGCGGGGTGCTCGATCACACTGCTGAAGCTCGACGACGAGCTGACGAAGCTGTGGGATGCACCGGTCAAGACGGCCGGGCTTCGCTGGGGAATCTGACGAAAGGAACGAGGAGTATCGAGGTAAAGAAGAACTGGAGGTGAGCGCGTCGGCCATTTCCGGTGCGGACGTCGTTCGCTGGATCCAGGTGTACGCGTCGACGATCGCCGAGAACAAGGCGTATCTCACCGAGCTCGACTCGGCGGTCGGTGATGCCGACCACGGAACGAACATGAATCGTGGCATGAGCGCGGTGGTCGAGAAGCTCGACGGCGCCTCGGGTGACGACATCGGCGGAGTTCTGAAGACCGTCGGCATGACGCTCGTGTCCAAGGTTGGGGGTGCCGGCGGTCCGCTCTACGGCACCCTCTTCATGCAGATGGGCGCGGCGACGGCGGGCAAGTCTGAGCTGTCCGTCGACGACTGGGCCGGCGCGGTCGAAGCCGGGCTCAAGGGCGTAGCCGCGCGCGGCAAGGCAGAGCCCGGCGACAAGACCATGATCGATGCACTGACACCGGCGGCCGAGGCCTTGTCCAAGGCCGCGTCCGAAGACGCGTCACTGGCCGACGCCTTACGGCGCGCCGCCGGAGCGGCCGAGGAGGGCATGAAGGCAACGATCCCGCTCGTCGCCCGCAAGGGCCGCGCGAGCTATCTCGGTGAGCGGAGCGCCGGCCACCAAGACCCCGGTGCAACGTCGTCGTTCTTGCTCATGAAGACCGCCGCAGAGACTTTCGGAGACCCGTAGGACAGCAAGCAAGAGAGGGAGGAGAGCGTATGGCCGAGTACGTAGGAGCCCTGGACCAGGGCACGACCAGCACCCGCTTCATGATCTTCAACCACGGCGGGGACGTCGTCGACTTCGACCAGAAGGAGCACGAGCAGATCTACCCCAAGCCGGGCTGGGTCGAGCACGACGCCAATGAAATCTGGGAGCGCTGTCAGGAAGTGATCAAGGGCGCGCTGTCCAAGGCCGGTATCAAGGCCGGTGACCTGGCGGCGGTCGGCATCACGAACCAGCGCGAGACCACGGTCATCTGGGACCGGAACACCGGAGAACCGGTGCACAACGCGCTGGTATGGCAGGACACGCGCACCGACAAGATCTGCGACGAGCTGTCGAGTGACGGGGGCCAGGATCGGTTCCGAGCGACGACGGGGCTTCCCGTTGCCACCTACTTCTCAGGGACCAAAGCGAAATGGTTGCTCGACAATGTCGAGGGCCTCAGGGACCGGGCAGACGGTGGCGAGTTGCTGTTCGGCAATATCGACACCTGGTGCATCTGGAATCTTTCGGGGGGCACCAGCGGAGGCGTCCATGTCACGGACGTGTCCAACGCAAGCCGCACCATGATGATGGACCTCGAGACGCTCGACTGGGACGACGACATCCTCAAGACGCTCGACGTCTCGCGCTCGATGCTGCCCGAGATCCATGCCTCGAGCGAGGTCTACGCAGAGGCCAAGGGCGTGCTCGAGGGCATACCCATTGCCGGCGACCTCGGGGACCAGCAGGCCGCGACCTTCGGCCAGGCCTGCTACGACATCGGAGACGCCAAGAACACCTACGGCACGGGCAACTTCCTGCTTCTCAACACGGGGAACGAGGCCGTGCAGTCGAAGAGCGGGCTACTCACCACGCTCGGCTACAAGATCGGCGATCAGGCCCCCGTGTACTGCCTCGAGGGTGCGATCGCGATCACCGGTGCGCTGGTCCAGTGGCTGCGGGACAACCTCAAGATGATCAAGGCGGCTCCTGAGGTAGAAGAGCTGGCCAAGACCGTTGACGACAACGGTGGGTGCTATTTCGTGCCTGCGTTCTCGGGGCTGTTCGCTCCCTACTGGAAGGGCAGCGCCCGAGGAGTCCTGGCCGGGCTGACCCGCTACGTCAATGCCGGACACATCGCGCGCGCGGTGTTGGAGGCTACCGCGTGGCAGAGCCGCGAGGTAGTCGAGGCCATGAACAAGGACTCGGGCGTCGATCTCAAAGAGCTCAAGGTCGACGGTGGCATGGTCGGCAACGACCTGCTCATGCAGTTCCAGGCCGACATCCTCGGAGTCGACGTCGTCCGCCCGAAGGTTCCGGAGACCACCGCGCTGGGGGCCGCGTACGCAGCGGGCCTCGCGGTCGGCTTCTGGAAAGAGGTAGACGACCTGCGCGAGAACTGGCTCGAGGACAAGCGCTGGTCGCCGTCGATGGACCCAACCGAGGTCGACAAGGAGTACGGCTTCTGGAAGAAGGCGGTCACGCGCACCTTCGACTGGGTCGAGTAGCACCGAAGTAACGCAAGGGGCCGGCGGACCTTCTCGCCGGCCCCTTCGCGTACCTGCGCCGCACTTTGTAGATCCCTGAGACTAGAGTCGGAGCACATGGCCAACATGCAGACTGAGGTTCTCGTCATCGGTGGAGGTGCTACCGGCGCGGGCGTCGCATGGGATGTGGCCACGCGCGGATTCGAGACCGTCCTCGTCGAGCGTAAGGACCTCGCCGAGGGCACTACGGGGCGCTTCCACGGCCTGCTGCACTCAGGAGGGCGCTACGCGGTCAAGGACAGGCTCGCGGCCGAGGAGTGCATACAGGAGAACCTCGTGCTGCGGCGCGTGGCAGCGGACACCATCGAGGATACCGGCGGCTACTTCGTGACCACGCCGTGGGACGACCCGGCCTTCGGCGACAAGTTCATGCAGGGCTGCAGGGACTGTGGGATCCCCGTCGAGGAGATTCCGGTCGCGACGGCCCTGGCGGAGGAACCTCGCCTGAACCCAGACATCGAGCGTGTCTTCGCCGTCCCCGACGCCGCCATCGACGCATGGAGGCTGGTGTGGGCATGCGCCCGAGCGGCGAGGGAGCACGGCGGCAGCGTGCTCACTTATCACCGCGTCCTCGACATCATCCGCGAGGGTGACGCGGTGCGCGGCGCCAGAGTCCACAACGAGTTATCCGGCGAGGAGTTCGAGATACGCGCCGACTTCACCATCAACGCGACGGGCGCGTGGGCGGGCAAAGTGGCGGACATGGCCGGCTGTCCCGGCGTCGAGGTCCTGTCCGGCAAAGGAATCATGATCGCGATGAACCACCGGCTGGTGAACACGGTGGTAAACCGCTGCACGATGCCTGCGGACGGAGACATCCTCGTTCCGATACGAACCGTGAGCGTGATCGGTACCACCGACATCCGCATCAAGAACCCCGACGAGCCCGACGTCACCCGAGCCGAGGTCTCCCAGATGCTCGACGACGGCGAGAAGCTGGTTCCGGGTTTCCGCCGGGCGCGGGCCCTCAGGGTGTGGGCGGGGGTCAGGCCGTTGTTCAAGGACGCGCGCGCTCCCGAAATCAGCGACACGCGCGACGTCAGCCGCAGCCATGCGCTCCTCGACCACCGAGAACCCGACGGCGTGACCGGCTTTCTCACGATCACGGGAGGAAAGCTGACGACCTTTCGCATGATGGCCCAGGAGACGGTCGACCGGATGTGTGAGCAGCTTGCTACCAAGCGCGAGTGCCGCACGGCCCTCGACCCGCTGCCTTCCTCGGGCGACGGCAAGTTCCTCTGGCTGGGCGAACGCCTCACGAAGCGAGAGCAGTCGCTGCACGACGACCAGCTCATCTGCGAGTGCGAGCTGATCCAGCGTCGCAGGCTCGAGGAGGTAATGGCGCAACGGTCCTCGACGATCCTCGACGACATCAGACGGTCGGTCCGGCTGGGTATGGGCCCCTGCCAGGGCGGGTTCTGCATGTATCGGGCGACCGGCATCCTCCACGACGTCGAGCAGATCGACAGTTCTGCGGCGAACGACTCGCTGCGCGACTTCCTCCAAGAGCGCTGGAAGGGAGTGCAGCCGATCCTCTACGGCGACCAGCTCCGCCAGGCGCGGCTCGACGATTGGATCTTTCAAGGCGTGCTGGACGTCGAGCATCTTCCCAGCGGGGCGCTATGAGAGACGTACTGGTGATCGGCATCGGACTGGCGGGGCTCGTTGCTGCGATCCGCTGCCGGGAGGCGGGGCTCGGCGTCACGCTGGTCGCGCAGGGGGTTGGATCGACCCATCTCGCCCCCGGCACCATCGACGTGCTCGGTTACGACCCGGAGCTGGTCGAGAGCCCCTCTGAGTCCCTGCCGGGCTTCCTGCAGCGCAATCCCGAGCATCCCTACGGGCGCATCCAAACGACCACCCTCGCTCGATCGCTCGAGTGGTTCGGGGCGCGCTTCGACGGCTACCGCTACACCGGTTCCCTGAACGAGAACCTGCTCTTGCCGACCGCCATAGGAGCGGTGCGCCCCAGTGCCTTGGTGCCCGAGACGATGTCGGCGGGCGACCTTCGTCACGGTGGCCGGTTTCTTTTCGTCGGCCTGCGTCAGCTCAAGGACTTCTGGCCCGCGCTCGCCGCCCAGAACACCTCCAACGCCAAGGTCCCTAGCGGGGCGGCCGTGGCGGCTCGGGGCGTCCTGATCGAACCTCCGACCGGGGGTGAGGCAGACCTCACGGGGCTCGCCTTCGCGCGGCTCTTGGACGACCGCGCGTTCGTTCGGGTCGTGACCACGCAGATCTCCGCGCATCTGGAGGACGGCGAGTCGGTGGGGCTGCCGGCGGTGCTGGGGGTGCGGCGCGCGCACGAGGTCTGGACCGAGTTGCAGGACACGCTCGGATGTCCCGTCTTCGAGGTGCCCAGCCTGCCCCCGTCGGTGCCGGGCATACGTCTCTACGAGATCCTGCGGGCTCAGTTCGCGCGCGCGGGCGGCAGGCTCATCATCGGGGCCGAGGCAGTGGGGGCCGACACCGAGGGCGACCGGGTCACCACCGTGCACATCCGTGCCGCCGGCCGGGTCAAGGCACACCCCGCTCGACACTTCGTGCTCGCCTCGGGCGGTTTTGCAGCCGGAGCGATCGAGATGGACTCGCAATGGAAGGTCAGGGAGCGAATCTTCGGCCTGCCGGTGGCGGGCGTTCCCGAAGACGTCGAGCGGCGCTTCAGCCCCCGCTACTTCGACCGGCACCCGATGGGGCGAGCCGGGATCAGGGTCGACGACTCGCTGCGTCCACTCGACAACCAGGGCAATCGGGTCCACTCGAACCTGTCGGTGGTGGGCGCGTGCCTCGCGGGGGCCGAGCCGTGGCGCGAGAAGTCGGGTGACGGGATCAGTCTCGCGAGCGGCTACGCGGCGGCCGGAACCATCATCGAGGAGGCGAAGTGATCGAGGACCTTATTCGGGGCTCGCTCGACCACTGCGTCAAGTGCACGATCTGTGAGTCGCATTGCCCCGTGTCGCGCGCGACGCCGTTGTTCCCCGGCCCCAAGTACGTCGGACCGCAGGCGGAACGCTTTCGCACCGGCGGCCTCTCGCCAGACGATTCCCTCGACTACTGCTCGGGGTGCGGCATCTGCACGCACGTGTGTCCGCAAGGGGTGAAGATCGCCGAGATCAATGCACGAGCGCGCCGCACGCTCAAGGAACACCGGGGCATCCCGCTGCGGGACAAGATCATTGCCCGCCCCACGGTGAGTGCGAGGCTCGCCACTCCGGTCGCGCCGGTGGCGAACTGGGCGTTGCGCAGCAAGCCCCTTAGGGCCGTCGTCGAGAAGACCGTCGGAGTGCACCGGCAAGCGCCCCTGCCGAAGTTCGCGGGGCGCACCCTTCAACGCTGGGCGCGCAAGCACGAGACGCCGCAGCTCGAGCGCTCGGTCGTCTACTTCCACGGCTGCAGCGCCAACTACTTCGAACCGGACCTCGGCGCCAAGACCGTCGCGGTGCTCGAGCACAACGGTTTCAAGGTCATCGTCCCCCAGGGACAGGACTGCTGCGGCCTTCCACTTCAATCGAACGGGTTGTTCGACGACGCCGCCGGCTACGTCACGCGCCTGGTGTCCAAGCTGGCTCCGTACGCGCACCGGGGCTACGACATCGTCGCGACGTCTACCAGCTGCGGCCTGATGCTGAAGCGCGAGGCGCACGAGATCCTCGGTGTGCAGAGCGACGATCTCGAGGCGGTGTCCGGCCGCATGTACGACATCTGTGAGTTTCTGCTCGAGCTCCACGACAAGGGGGAGCTGAAGACCGATCTGGCGCCGATCGCCATGAGGGTGCCGTACCACGCCCCCTGCCAGCAGCGAGGACACGCTATCGGCAAGCCCGCGCTCGATCTCTTTGCGCTCATCCCCGAACTCGAGGTGCAGGACTCGACTCACGAATGCTGCGGCGTCGCCGGCACCTACGGGCTGAAGAAGGAGAAGTACGACATCGCGATGGACGTCGGCCGGCCCCTGTTCGACGACATCGCCGCGGAGGCCCCCGAGGTGTCAGTTTGCGACAGCGAGACCTGCCGCTGGCAGATCGAGCACGCGACGCAGATCCCGTCGGTCCACCCCATAGAGCTGCTGCATCGCTCCTACGGGCTCTGAGGGCGGGCGAGAGCGCCGGGGTAGGGTGCGGCCGTGGTCGGGATCGTCATCGTGTCTCACAGCCGCGCGCTCGCGGACGGCGTCGTCGAGCTGGCGCGCGAGATGGGTGGGACGGAGGTCGCGCTCGGCTCCGCCGGGGGCACCGAGGAGCCCGATGCGCTCGGTACCGATGCCGTGCGGGTGCTGGAGGCCATCACCGAGGCGTATTCGGACGACGGGGTCCTGGTGCTCATGGATCTGGGCAGTGCCGTGATGAGCGCCGAGATGGCGCTCGAGATGCTCGACGAGGAGCAACGCCCCAACGTGCTGCTGTGCGAGGCACCTCTCGTCGAGGGGGCCGTGGCGGCGGCCACCGCGGCCAAGCTCGGACGGTCGCTGGAGCAGGTCGCCCGTGAGGCGCGCGGGGGGCTCGCCGGAAAGCAGACCCACCTGGGAGTGGAGCTGGCCGGGGCCTCCGATGCGATCCCCGATGCATCCTCGGCCAGCGAGGGCCCGGCGGTCGAGGCCCGCATGGTCGTGGTCAACCCCCTGGGCCTCCACGCTCGCCCCGCCGCGCGGCTGGTGAGGACCGCGGGAGACCACGAGGCGCGCGTCGAGGTCACCAACCTCAGCACCAAACGGGGGCCCGTCGACGCCACCAGCCTCAACGCGCTGGCGACGCTGGGAGTGACCCGGGATCACGAGATCCTCGTGCAAGCCTGGGGGCCGGGCGCGCGCGCGGCCATCGCAGCTCTCGAGGCGCTCGCCGCAGACAACTTCGGCGATCCTGAGGCGGTCGAGGCACCGGAAGAGGTCTCCGGGCGGGTCGATCCCGAGGGTGGACTGGCCGGGCTCCCCGCCTCGCCCGGCATCGCGCTCGGCCCGGTGCGCCGCCTTCACCGCGTCGCGCCCGAGATCCCGCGGCACGAGACCGACGACGTCGAGGGAGAGATCGTGCGGCTCGAAGCGGCCACCGCCGCGGCCTCCAAGGAGATCGCCGAGCTCAAGACGCAGGTGACTCAGAAGGCCGGTGACTACGAGGCCCAGATCTTCGATGCCCACCTGCTGATGCTGGAGGACGCAACTTTTCAGGAGCGAGCGCGCACCCTGATACGCGCGGAGCGGCGCAACGCGGCGGACGCGCTATGGGCCACCATCGAACGGTCGGCGCGTGAGTTCGAAGCCCTCGACAACGAGCGACTCAGAGAACGGGGGCGGGACGTGATCGACGTGGGCGAGCGCGTTCTCGCTCACCTCCTGGGTCGCCGGCTCCAGGCGTTCGAGCTCGCCGCGCCCGGGATCGTCGTCGTCGAGGAGCTGACGCCGAGCGCCGCGGCGGCGCTCGATCCGGAGATGGTGCGGGGCGTGGCGACGGCGACCGGCGGGCCGACCTCCCACGGCGCCATTCTGGCTCGAGCGCTGGGGGTTCCCGCGGTGGTCGGCGTGGGGGAGCGAATCCTCGAGTTGCCGGATGACACCGCCGTGGTGGTGGACGGCGACGAGGGCGTCGTGATCGTCGACCCGGCCCCCGAGGAAGCCACCCGGTATGCGGAGACCGCCCGCTCCCAGGCCGCGGCGGCTGCGAGCGCGGCCGGCGCGGCCATGGGACCGGCCGTGACGCCGGACGGAGCGATCATCGAGGTCGCCGCCAACATCGGTTCGGTAACCGAAGCACAGCGGGCGGTGGACGCAGGGGCGGACGGTGTGGGACTGCTGAGAACCGAGTTCCTCTTCTTGGAGCGGAGTGAGATGCCCACCGAGAGTGAGCAGTTCGAGAGTCTGGCGGCGATCGCGCGCGCGCTGGGCGACCGTCCCTTGACGATTCGAACCCTGGACGTCGGCGCCGACAAACCTCTGCGGTACGTCCGCCAGTCTCAGGAGGAGAACCCCTTTCTGGGGGTGCGGGGGATTCGGCTGGGCCTGGCTCAGAGCACCCTCTTGAAGACTCAACTCAGGGCCGTTGCGCGTCTCGCGCGGCGGCGGGCGCTGCGGGTCATGTTCCCGATGGTCGCGACCGTGCAGGAGTTCCGTAGGGCGAAGCGACTGCTGGATGATGCGCTCGGGGACGAGCCGCCCGCCGATCTCGAGGTCGGAATCATGGTCGAGGTGCCGTCGACCGCACTGACCGCCGCAGGCTTCGCTCCCCACGTCGACTTCTTCTCGATCGGCACCAACGACCTCAGCCAGTACACGCTGGCCGCGGAGCGAGGCAATGCAGCCGTCGCGTCGCTCGCGGACCCACTGCACCCCGCCGTCTTGCGTCTCATCTCCGAGACTGCTCGTGCGGCGGCGGCTCACGGCAGGTGGGTCGGAGTCTGCGGCGAGGTGGCCGGCGATGCCCGTGCCGCCGTCCTTCTTCTCGGGCTCGGCGTGACGGAACTGAGCATGGCGCCTAACTCGATCGCTCGAGTAAAGGAGGCGGTGAGAGCCGTGGGCCTCGATGAGGCGGCCGGGCTCGCGGCGCGGGCGCTGGAATGCGATTCCGCCTCGGCCGTGCGAGGGCTGCTGGAAGGCGAACCCGCGTGAACGTGGTCAATCAGCGGGCGGTTCGATGGCTCACGGCCCTGACCTACGCCCGCATTGCGCTCGTTCCGGTCGTAATGGCCCTCATCGCTCTCGGCGACGGTCTCCGCTACTCGTTCGGGACCGCGGCCGTGCTCTTCGTGGTCGCGACGCTGACCGACTTCTTCGACGGCAAGCTGGCGCGCAAGTGGGGCGCGGTCACGTCGTTCGGGGCCTTTTTGGACACCACCGCCGACAAGCTGCTGGTAACGGGAGTCTTGATAGCGCTCGTCCAGGAAGATCGGGCGTCGATGTGGGTGGCTACCATCATCGTGGGGCGCGAACTTATGATCATGGGTCTGCGCGGACTCATCGCCGCAGACGGAACCGTCATGAAGCCGTCGATCTGGGGGAAGCTCAAGGCCAATGTGCAGTTCGTCGCAATCACGCTGGCGATCATCAGATGGCCTCTCGACATCGGCCCCCTTCTTCTCGACGAGTGGGCCATGTTGATCGCGGCCGGCATAACCGTGATGTCGGGAGTTGAGTATCTGAGCCGCTTCTCGCATCTGCTGACTCTGTCGGGACGGGGCCGGTAGCCATGGCCGACAAGACCTTCATGACCGGCGGCACCGGCCTTTTAGGCAGCGCCATTCTCGAGGGACTCGTTAAGGAGGGGCGCGAGGTGGCGGCCCTGTGCCGCTCGGATGAGTCTCGGCGCAAGCTCGAGGCGATGGGCGCGACGCCGGTCACGGCCGACCTGCTCGACCCCGAAGGCCTGGAGAAGGCGATGGTCGGGTGCGACGTCGTGTACCACGCCGCCGGGCTGAACGCCTTCTGTCTCAAGGACCGTTCGCCCCTGTTCCAGGTGAACGTTCAGGGCTCGCTGAACGTCGTGGAGGCGGCACTGAGGTTGGGCGTCCGACGGATGGTCTATACGTCGTCTGCTGCCACCCTGGGCGAAAAGAGCCGGACGGTCGGGCGTGAGGACTCGATGCACCGAGGATGGTTCTTGTCCGAGTACGAGCGGTCGAAGTACGAAGCGGAAAGCGCGGTCATGAACAGGGCTCGTTCCAAGGGGCTCGAGCTGGTGTGCGTGAACCCGTCGTCGGTACAGGGACCGGGGCGCGCCGGAGGGACGGCGAAGATCATCGTTTACTACGTCACGGGCAGGCTGAAGTACTTCGTGAACACCCGCTTCAGTCTCGTGGACATCGATGATTGCACCCGCGGACACCTTCTGGCGGAGGCCAAGGGCAGGCCCTGGAACCGCTACGTGCTGAACAGCGGAACGATCTCTGCGATCGACGCGCTCGGTGTGATGGCACGCATCACCGGGGTCAAGTACGTGCCGCGCTTCGTGCCCGGAAGGCTCGCCATCGGAGGTGCGGCGGTCGCGGCGAACGTGCTGCGCATGCGCCAGGCGCTCTCGAGCGGGTCGCAGGACGGACACGACCAGGCTCCACCGGTCTGCTCCGAGATGGTACGCACCTTGGTGCACGGCCATGCGTACGACGGATCGCGCGCGGCGCGCGAACTCGGGCTCGAGTACACGCCGATCGAGGACACGCTGGAGAGAACCGTGCGCTGGCTCATCGACGAGGGCGAGATACCTCCACCCCCCAGTTACACCGGCGAGCTGGAGCCCAAGGACTGATGGCGCGCCGTCTCGAGGGCACGAGGGCGGCGGTCTTCGTCGACGAGGGGTTCGAGGACCTCGAGTTCTGGGTCACGGTCATGCGCCTGCAAGAGGAGGGGGCACAGGTCACCATCGTCGGCCCCCACGCGGGGGCCAGCTACCGTGGAAAGAACGCCCTCGAGGCGACCAGCGACGCAAGCGCGTCCGATGTCTCGGCGAACGACTTCGACGTCGTCGTCGTGCCGGGGGGCTGGGCACCCGACAAGCTGCGTCGTCACGAAGCGGTCACCGGTCTCGTACGCGCGGCTCACGAGCAGGGAAAGATCGTCGGACTCATCTGTCACGCCGGGCTCGTCGGCATCTCGGCCGGCATAGTTGACGGCAAGCGAGCCACCGGCAGTCTGGGTATCAAAGACGATCTCGTAAACGCGGGTGCGAAATGGGTGGACGAGCCCGCGTTCCGAGACGGCAACATCGTTTGGGGGCGCGTGGTCGAGGACATCCCGGATTTCTGCCGGGAGCTAATTGAAGCGGCGGCGAGTTAGCTCTTGTCCTGGCCTCTGGCGTAGTCCGGCCGTACCGCTTCGCGCTCGAGATCCTCTTCGTCTTCGCCGCGCGCAAAATCGGGCTTGATCTTCTCGCGCGCCGCGTCGTGCATCTCCTGGCCGCTCGCGAAGTCGCCCTCGTGCTCCTTCTCGTGCGTGTCGGGAGACTTCTCCTGACCCTTACCGAAGCCGTGGCCGGAGTGGTCGTCCTTGTGCTGATCCATCGACGCCTCCTGAGGTCGAGGGGTTTCCTGGCTGGCCTTGACCATCCCCGCGCCAAGCTCAAGCTTCTACCGAGCGACCGCAGCGGTCAATCGCCGTGCACCAAAAGGCCCGCAACGCGAGTGAATGCGCTGCGGGCCCCAAAGGTGCGAATTGTGCCTTAGCCGTCGGAGTGGGGAAGCTTCTCCTGACCCTCGCTGAAACGTCCCTCCCGCTCCTTTCGACGGTGGGGACGTCGGAATCCTGGCCCCGGGCGAAGTCCTCGTGTTTCACCTTCTCGGGAGTGAGACCGGTCTTCTCCTGGCCCCTGCTGAAACGAGGTTCCGCTTCGTCGTCGGCGTCACGCGGAGAGACGCGCTGGCCCTCCTCGAAGCCGTCATCCGGCTGAATGCCCTTGGCAGGATGTTCGCGGTGATGGTCCATGTGGATGCTCCTCTCATGCGTAATCGTGCACGAGCAGTTGCTCGTACTCACTTGTTACCCTGCGAGGAGGCGGGATAACGCGTCGAGAACCGTCCTACAAGTGGACGACGGGACAGGTGAGGGTGCGCGTGATCCCGTCGACAGCCTGAATCTTCGCCACGACGAGCTTTCCCAGGTCGTCGACGTTTCCGGCACTAGCGCGCACGATGACGTCGTACGGACCCGTGACGTCCTCCGCCGCGTTGACGCCATCGATATCGCGGACCTCATTGGCTACTTGCGCAGCCTTACCGACCTCGGTCTGAATCAGAACGTAAGCCTGAACTTCTGCCACTCCAGGGTCCTCCTTTTCGGCGGTCCGGGTCGACCGGTTTGCGAGAAGTGCAGGGAGTCTAGTCCAGATGAGCGTACGTGTGGTGGGGCGCAACGCTTCCTCTGTGGCCCCCAGAGTAAAGGGTAGGCTTCGACCCAGCCGGCGAGCGTGCAAGGGCATATCGAGGGAGAAGCGGAGTTCATGTCGTCTGACGTTGCAGGGATCAAGAATCCGGGCAGACTGCACTTAAATCCCAGTCCGGCCGAGCTCGTCGAGCTGGCGATCGCGCGCGGCGAGGCGCAACTGTCCAACACTGGGGCCCTGGTTGCCGTGACCGGAAGGCTGACGGGGCGTTCTCCTAAGGATCGGTTCTTGGTCCGGCACGGCAAGTCCGCGGACGAGATCGACTGGGGGGCCCGAAACCAGCCCTTCGAACTCGAGAAGTTCGACGCTCTCTACGACCGCGTGCGTGCTCATCTCGAGGGAAGAGAGCTCTTCGTGATCGACGGCTTTATCGGCGCCGATCCTCAGTATCGAATCAAGTTGCGCGTGGTTGCCGAGTTCGCGTGGCACGCTCTGTTTGCTCAGCAGCTCTTTCGCCGACCGTCTCGCGACGAGCTAGAAGACTTCGAGCCCGAGTTCGTCAGTCTCTCGTCCCCTACCTTCGAAGCCGTGCCCGAACGAGACGGAACGCGCACCGAGACGTTCGTGGGACTCGACCTCGAGCGCGAGCTCGTGCTCATCGTCGGGTCTCACTACGCCGGCGAGATCAAGAAGTCGATCTTTACTTCGGGCAACTATTTGTTCCCCGAGCAAGGCGCGGTAGGGATGCACTGCTCGGCCAACGTGGGCGACGATGGCAAGGTCGCGCTGTTCTTCGGGCTATCTGGGACGGGAAAGACGACCCTGTCGGCCGACCCGACCCGCCGACTCATCGGGGACGACGAGCACGGCTGGTCCGACAACGGCATCTTCAACTTCGAGGGCGGCTGCTATGCGAAGTGCATCAATCTGTCGAAAGAGAAGGAACCCCAGATCTACGAGGCCATCAAGTTCGGGTCCGTCATCGAGAACGTGGTCATCGATCCCGTCACCAGAGTGCCGCGGTACGACGACGACTCACTCACCGAGAACACGCGCGTGGCTTATCCGCTCGAGTACATTCCGAACTTCGTGGCAGAAGGACGAGCCGGGCACGCAAACACCGTGGTGTTCTTGACGGCGGACGCGTTCGGCGTCCTGCCGCCGATCTCCCGGCTGTCGCCCGATGCCGCGATGTACCATTTCCTGTCCGGTTTCACGTCGAAGCTCGCCGGCACCGAGGCGGGCCTCGGCGACGAGCCGGAGCCCAGCTTTTCGACGTGCTTCGGCGCCCCCTTTCTTCCGTTGCATCCCCGGGTCTACGCGGAGATGCTCCGAGAGCGCATCGAGAAGCACGGGTCGAGCGTGTACCTCGTCAACACCGGCTGGACGGGCGGTCCCTACGGGATCGGTGAACGCATGGAACTATCCCACACCAGGACAATGGTCAACGCCGCCACGTCCGGTGCTCTGGACGCGGTCGAGACGCGTCGCCATGCGATCTTCAACGTCGACGTCCCGGTCGCGTGTCCGGATGTTCCCACGGAGGTGCTCGACCCCCGCCAGACGTGGTCCGACCCAAACGAGTACGACGCTCGAGCGCGTGAGCTGGCTCGCATGTTCGCCAAGAACTTCGAGCAGTACCGCAGCTCGGTGCCTTCAGAGGTAGTCGAGGCCGGTCCGTCGGCCGACTGAGACCGGCTTCATGAGGGGACCACTGAGTTGAAGAACGGCGAGCCCCATCTCACCGTCGGCGACCTCGGCGAACATGCTCTGATCGACCGGATCGTGCCCCGCTTCGGGCAGCCGGCCGAGGGGGAGCTGTGGAGCGGAGACGATACCGCGGCTTTTCCCTCGCCCCAGGGGCATCTGTTGTTCACGACCGATCTCATGGTCGAGGACGTGGATTTTCGGCCGGCCTACTCGAGCGGTTACGACGTCGGCTGGAAGCTGATCGCCAGCAACGCCTCGGACATCGCGGCGATGGGAGGTCGTCCGTGGCGAGCGGTGGCCGGCGTTGCTCTCCGACCGGACACGGAGGTGACCTTCGTGGACGACCTGGCGGCGGGGATGGCAGCGCTGTGTCACGAGCTCGGGACCGGCTTGGTCGGCGGGGACTTCAGTTCGGGCCGGGAGATCAGCGCTTCGGTGGCAATGCTGGGGATCGCCCCCGATCGGGGCCCGATTCTGAGAAGCGGCGCCCGGCCGGGAGACGCGCTGTGCGTCACCGGCACCCTCGGTGGCGCGGCGGGGGGATTGATCGCGCTCGAGGAGGTCATCGCCTTCGATGCCGGCGAGGCCGAGGAGCGACAAGAGCTCGTCGCGGCGTCTCAGCGCCCTCATCCGCGCGTCGCCGAGGGACGCCTCCTGGCTCGTTACGCGCACGCGATGATCGATCTCTCGGACGGTCTTGCGGTTGATCTCGGCCACCTGACTGCGGCGAGCGGCGTCGGTTGCGAGGTCTCTCTGGGGGATCTGCCGTTCAGCGACGCGCTCAACTGGCTGGGGCACAAGCGCCCGACGATCGATATCGTCGCCCTGGTGGTCACAGGCGGAGAGGACTTCGAGTTGCTGTTGAGCCTGGATGCCTCAGAGGTAAACGAAGCACAAGCCGAGCTGGGGCGGTTGGGCACGAGGCTGACCCAGATAGGAGTGGTGACCGACGGGCCCACGCGCATCGACGACCGAGACCTCGACGACTGGAGAGCAGAGGGATGGGAACACCTACGAAACCGGTGAGCAGGCTGCCGCGCGCCCTCACGATCGCGGGATCGGACTCCGGTGGGGGAGCCGGGATTCAGGCCGATCTGAAGACGTTTCTGGCGCTCGGCTGCCACGGCATGAGTGCGCTCACCGCGCTGACCGCTCAGAACACCGTTGCCGTCACCGCGATCCACGAGGTGCCGGCCGAGTTCGTGATCGCCCAGATCGACGCGGTGGTAAGCGACATCGGAGTCGACGCCGCCAAGACCGGGATGCTATCGTCGGCCGGGATAGTCGAGGCCGTCGCCAAGGCCGTGGAGGTCAACGGCATACGCAAGCTGGTGGTGGACCCCGTGTTCGTGTCGAAGCATCGCGACCACCTGCTCGCGCCGGAGGCCGTCTCGGCGCTGACCGAGCGGCTGCTGCCGTTGGCCGAAGTGGTCACGCCTAATCTCTACGAGGCCGAGGGTCTGGTCGGAGGAGGAGAGATCACCTCTCTGGCCTCGATGCGGGAGGCCGCAGCCGCGCTTTACGACCTGGGACCTCGGCACGTGGTGGTCAAGGGTGGGCACCTTCCCGGTGACGATGCCGTCGATCTTCTCTACGACGGTAGGGAGTTCGTCGAACTCTCCGGACCGCGCTTCGATACCGAGGACACCCACGGCACCGGATGTGCGCTCTCCGCCGCCATCGCGGCGCGCCTCGCGCACGGAGACGACGTGGGCCGCGCGGTCCGCACCGCGAAAAGCTTCGTCTCGGGCGCCATCGAGCGCGGCCTTCGGATCGGCAAGGGCTACGGACCGGTGAACCCCGGGTGGAAGCTTTAGGTTCCAACCCTGCGTTTGGCGATCATCCCCAGAAGAAGGAGCCCGACCAGAGCTGCGGCACCGAGGGCGAACTTCTTGCCCATCTCGGCGGCCTCGACCTTGGCTTCGTCGATCAGTTGATCGACCTTGGCCGCCATCTCCTCGCGCGTGCGCTCGATCTCTTCTACCGTTTGCCGAGGGTCTTGGCCCATTCGATGTCCTCCTTGACGGTCTGTTTGGTGAGGTCGGCCTTGATCGGCGTCGCCAGCTTCCTCTTGGCGAAGAGCACCGCTCCGACGCCGACGAGAACCAAGATGAGAGCCGTCACGATATCGGCGACCCAGATCCAGAGAAACTCAGCGAGCCCATCCCGCAGCGCCAGCAGCAGAAAGATGAGGGCGAAGAGGCCGAAGACGCCGGCGATCGCGATGATCACGATGCCCTGCGCCTTGGCCGATACGGATGAGCCAAGCTCCTGCTTTGCCAGGTCGATCTCCTTGCGGACCAGGGTCGAGAGGTCCTCGGAGATCTCCTTCATCAGCTGGCCCACGGACTTCTTGCGGCCGTTGCCCCTGTACAGATCGTCGTTGGTAGGTCGGTCGCTCAAGGTGCCTCCTTACCTTGGTCTGCAAGAGAGAATTCACGAGATTGCCTTCTTTCCGCAAGCACTGCGTTCAACTCCGCCGCCAGCAGCGTCACCTGGCTGAGCAGATAGGCCGACACGAGCAGTCCGGCGGCGGCCGCGAACGCGCCGAAGGTAGCGTCGCGGCCGCTCTCACCGGATGCCAGGTAGAGAGGACCCACAACCTTCAGCACCTCGAAGATAGCCCCCGCCGCAATTGCCCCGGGCAGAACCTCGCCCCACGATGGCTTGACGTTCGGCAGAAACCTGAAGGCACTGGCGAACAACAAGACGCTCATGGAGATGCCGGCGAGGTAGGCGGGCACGCTGACGAGCGGTGAACCGACGAGCTGACCTAGTCCGCTGAGTGCGACCGAGAGGAGGGCAATGAGCCCGATGGTTCCGAGGAACTTCAGCGCGCTCACCCGTTTCTGGACGAAGGTCCCCTCGTCGTCGAGCCCACGGATGCGATTGAGTGCGTGTTCGAGAGCCACTATCCCACCGGTGCCCGAGTAGAGGACGAGCAAGAGACCCACTGCGGCCAGCGAGAAGCGCGCCTCCGCCAGCCCCTCCAGGCTGTCCTCCTGCAGCACCTGCGACATGAGCGGGAAGGCGTCGACTCCGGCGTTGACGATCTCTTGCTTCAGCTCCTCGCTGAGAAACACGGCAAAACCCAAGGCAGAGACCGAGAACAGAACCAGCGGGAAGATCGAGAAAAAGATGTAGTAGGTCAGGCCGGCAGCATAGAAGCCCCCGTCCTCGTCGGTGAACCGCTTGAACGTCGTAAGCATGACATCGAGCCATCCGTAACGAGCACGCGCGGTCTCGAGGCGCAGCTTCGCCCGCGCGCTCACGCCCTTGATGGAGCTCAACCTCCCTCGCTCGGATACGGCGTGCACATGGGCGCACGTTACCCGCGTTGACTGACTTGGTAACTGGGGATAGCGAGAGGGACGCAGCTCGAGGCCGGCGCTAGCCGGCTTTGGTCACCTTGTTGGCCTTGAGGCACTTCGTGCACACGGCCATCCGGCGCGGTGATCCGTCGATCATGACCCGGACCTTCTGGATATTCGGATTCCACCGGCGACGGGTGCGCCGGTGGGAGTGCGAGATGTTGTTCCCGAAGCCCGGGGTCTTTCCACAAACGTCACATACAGAGGCCATACCTTTTCCCTTGCGTTGCGCCGTCCATCCTGGACGGCTCCACTCACGGGAACGCTGCGCGCCCCCGTTCGTCAGCCAGCGCGATCGTCGAGACGATCGCTAGTTAGCCCAGCGCGATCATCGAGACGATCGCTAGAGGTCGGCCAGGCTACCAAATGCAGCCCTGTGTCCCCGACCACTCTTATCCTCAGGTACATGGCAGATGTCGTCCAGGCTCCTCCCAAGGGCCTCGAGCTGTTCGCGTCGGCGCGCCGTCAGAAGCGGCTGGAGGCAACCGGACGCAGGGCCAGGGGCCTCGAGAAGCTGCAGATCGAGACCGTGCAGGACCTCCTCCAGCACTACCCGCGCCGGCACGTCGATCGAACCGAGCTTCGCACCATCAGCGAGCTGGGGGCGATGTCCTCGGAGGAGCGCGGATCGGAGGTCCAGGTCCTGGCCAAGGTCGAGCGCATCGGGCGCCCCGTCCGGACCAAGACCGGCAAGAAGCTCATCAAGGGGCGCATACGCGACGAGACCGGCACGATCGCGGTCACTTGGTTCAACCTCGAATGGGTGGCCCGCGCGCTCAAGCCGGGGGCCGAGGCGTTCTTCTACGGCAAGCTCGATTCCTTCCGCGGGACCCTGCAGATGACGATGCCCCGCTTCGAGCTCGTGCGCACCGGCCGCGAGCCGTTCAACGTCGGGCGCATCATCCCCATCTATCCGGCCACCGCGGATCTCTCGAGCGACGAGATCCGTCGGCTCATCTGGGACGCGCTGGGACGAAACGGTGACGTCATGGATCCGCTTCCCGACGAGCTGCGGAGCAGACTGCATCTGATGCCGCGCGGCGATGCTGTACGGCTCTACCACTTTCCCGATGACATGGCCGAGGTGCAGTCCGCTGAGAACAGGCTCGTGTTCGACGAGGTCTTCACGCTGCAGCTCGGCCTCGTTTACCGCAAGCGCAAGCTGGAGCGGACGGTCCAGGGCATCAGTCACGCTCCCCCCACTCAGGATTCGCTGTCCGAGGTTTTCCTCTCACAGCTTCCCTTCGAGCCGACCGGCGCTCAGCGCAAGGCCTGTGACGAGGTCGCGGCGGATATGAGCAAGGCCTACCCCATGCACCGGCTGCTCGAAGGAGAGGTCGGTTCGGGCAAGACCGTCGTTGCTCTGTACGCGTGCTTGTCGGCCATCGCCGGTGGGCATCAGGCCGCCTTCATGGCTCCGACCGAGGTCCTTGCGGAGCAGCACCTGCT
This sequence comes from Actinomycetota bacterium, assembly GCA_050694055.1. Lineage (GTDB taxonomy): Bacteria > Actinomycetota > CADDZG01 > CADDZG01 > WHSQ01 > WHSV01. Next base: position 103,921 of record JBOGWX010000053.1, on the reverse strand, counting down.
CACGGTCAACGATCTGCTCGATCGCGCCTTTGGCGCACAAGAGGCGCGCAACCTGTTTGCGAGCGTGAGCAGAAGGCCGGTGGTGCGACTGCTGACGGGATCGACCCCCGCGGCTCAGCGCGCCGAGATACTTCAGGGAGTGGGGGCGGGCGGGGTCGACCTCCTCATCGGCACCCACGCGCTTATTCAGGATGCAGTCGATTTCGCGCGGCTGGGCTTGGCGGTGGTGGACGAGCAACATCGCTTCGGGGTCCATCAGCGCAAGCGCCTGCGGGAGAAAGGGGCGGCCGGAGAGCCCGACATTCTGGTGATGACCGCGACCCCGATTCCGCGCACGCTCGCCGTGTCGATATACGGAGACCTCGACCTCTCGGTACTCGACGAACTCCCGGGCGGCCGGCGGCCGATCACCACTCGACTTGCCGTGGGTGAAGCGGACAGACAGCGGGCCTACGAACTCATCCGACGCGAGGTGAAGTTGGGGCGCCAGGCCTTCGTGGTGTACGCGCTGCGAGACGAGTCCAACAAGACCGAGCTTCGTAACGCGAAGGCCGAGGCCAAACGGTTGGCGGACGAGGTGTTCCTGGATCTCGACATAGGCCTCGTCCACGGCGACATGAAGAGCGTCGACAAAGAGGCCGCCATGGCGGCATTCCGAGACAACACCACTCAGGTCCTCGTCGCCACGACCGTCATCGAGGTCGGCGTCGACGTTCCGAACGCGACGGTGATGCTGATCGAGGACGCCGAGCGGTTCGGTCTCGCGCAACTCCATCAGTTGAGGGGTCGCATCGGTCGCGGCCAACACGATTCGTTCTGCGTTCTCGCGACCGACCTCGATCTTTCGAGAGCGGCCGAGGATGGAGCGATTGCGCTGGCTGCGGAGCGGCTCAAGGCCGTCGAATCCACCGGCGACGGCTTCAAGCTCTCCCTCGTCGACCTGCGTCAACGAGGCGAGGGCCAGCTCTTCGGAGCGCGGCAGTCCGGCATGCCACAGCTCCGTCTGGCTCGGGTTCTCCAGCACAAGAAGGTCGTGATCGAGGCTCGTAAGATGGCCGAGGAGGTAATCGACCACGATCCCGAGCTTCAGGCCTACGAGCACATGGCGCTGCAACGGGAGGTGCGGGACCGCTTCCCGGAGCAGGCGCTCGACGTCGTCCAGTCCGGATAGTAGCGGGGAATACCGCCTGGGCTGGGCCGGACGGCCGAAGTCCGCTATTTTTGAATCATGCGCGTCATCGCAGGGAAGGCCAAGGGTCACCGGCTGAGGGCCCCCGTGCAGGGGACGAGGCCGATGACCGACCGAATCAAAGAGGCGTTGTTCTCGTCTCTGGGCGACCTCGATGATTGCGTCGTCCTCGATCTCTACGCCGGCTCAGGGTCCCTGGGACTCGAGGCCCTGTCCCGTGGGGCCCGCTCCGCGACGTTCGTGGAGAACGCGCGCGAGGCGATCCTCAAGATCGAGCAGAACATCGAGGTCTGTGACTTCGGGGATCGCTCCGACGTGCAGTGGATGGAAGTCCAGTCGATGCTGGGGCGCCCCGCGACCGAGCGGCACGACCTCATCTTCGTCGATCCTCCCTACGCACTCTCGGTCGAGGCAGTGAGACGGGACCTCGAGGCGCTGGTGATGGGCGGCTGGCTGTCGGACGAGGGACGGATCGTCGTTCACCGCATGTCGAAGGATTTCAAGCTCGACGCCCTCGGTCTCCAGGTCATCTGGGAGCGGACCTTCGGGCAGTCGACGGTGCTCGTCTACACACACGAAGAAGAGGAGTAGGGCGCTGAACGTACATTCCGCCCTCTGCCCGGGGTCATTCGATCCACCCACCAACGGGCATATCGACGTTATCGAGCGTGCGGCGCGGCACTTCGACCACGTTATCGCGGCCGTCATCGCCAACCCCTCCAAAGAGCCGCTCTTCGAGCTTGCCACCCGGAAGGAACTCTTGAGCGACGCTCTCGCCCACATAGACAACGCGTCGGTCGAGTCCTTCGACGGACTGTTGGTCGACTTCGCGAACGCCCGCAAGGTGGCGATCATCGTGAAGGGCCTCCGCGCGGTGTCCGACTACGAGTACGAGCTTCAGATGGCCCAGATGAACGCGGCGCTCCTGCACGGGCTCGACACCTTGTTTCTGCCCTCCAAGCCCGAGTGGTCCTTTTTGTCGTCGAGCTTGGTCAAGCAGGTCAGCAAGTACGGGGGAGGAGTCGACGGACTGGTTCCCACCAACGTCGCCAAGGCTCTCAAGGAACGCTTTGCGGGCTCCTGAAGGGCCGGTCGTCGAGCACAGGCGGCCTTAGAAGCCCTCCGATTCCGCCCTACCTCAGAGCCAACACGAGTTGCGAAGAGGGAAATCGTGGCACAATTGATGGGTCGCGGACCGCGGCGTACACATGCAACTCAAGTGGACCTCTAGCAACTACCTCTGCCGCTAGTGGGAAAGATTCAGAAAGGAAGCCGGAGGACATGGACCTCATCGAACGCATCGAGGAACTACAGGTCCTCGTCGAAGAGGCGAAAGCCGTTCCGCTCTCTTCCAGCGCCGTCATCAACCGCGAGGAGTTCCTCGAGCTCCTCGCACAACTCAAGCAGGAAGTTCCGGACGAGATTCGCCAAGCTCGCTGGATGAGCCGCGACCGCGACGAGCTTCTGGGTCGCGCCCGCAAGGAGGCCGAGCGCATCATCGCCGAGGCGCGCGAACAGCGGGACAGGTTGCTCTCTCGCACCGAGATCGTTCACGCCGCCGAGCGCGAGGCCGAGCGCATCACCGACGACGCCAAGGAGCGGGCGGCAAGAATGCGACTCGAGGCCGAGGACTACATCGACCAGAAGCTGGCCGGCTTCGAGATCCTGTTGAACAAGACCGTTGCGACGGTCGAGCGGGGCCGGGCGCAGCTCCAGGGCGAGAAGCATTCGTCCGTGCAGATGCCCGCCATCGAAGCGAACCAGCCCCAGCCGGCGGAAGGGCCCTTCGACGCCGCGCAGCTCGAGGAACCCGCCGTCTAGGACCCTCATCGGGAGCGGTCGTCTCGACGATCGCGGGCATCACCCGACGGCGCCGCCGGGCGGCGGCGAGAGTGGAGCAACCCGGTAGGGCGGCGCAACGTGAGGGAAAAGGAAGGCCGAATCAGGCCATCTACCAGGACTTTTACCCGAGCGAACGGGCGCGGATGGTAACATCGCAGCCGGCGCGCCCCACGGCGCGCGGCCACTGGATCGATGACCTGGATTCAAGACTATGGGGGATGCGCGCGTGCAGGACCTCAGGCTTTCGGTCGCCGAGCTTCTCGGCCGCCCGGGCGAATATCGTGACATCGCCGTCCGCCGGCCTCTACGAGGGGTCGCGACGGCTCTGGCGCGCCTGGGCGACGAGGGCATCGAGGGAGACCTTCGGATCGAGAGCGTGATCGAGGGGGTCCTGGTGACCGGCAGGGTGAGGGGCGACGCCGTGCTTCAGTGCGCCCGCTGCCTGGAGGAGTTCGACACGGAGGTGGGTCTGAGGGTCTGCGAGCTCTACGCGGGGCCCGGACACGAGGCCTCCGACGACGAGGACGCCTACCAGGTGGAGGGCATGGAGATCGACCTCGAGCCGATGGTCCGTGATGCGGTCACCCTTGCGCTTCCTCTCAATCCGTTGTGCCGGGAGGACTGCAAGGGGCTTTGCGCGTCCTGTGGAGCCGATCTCAACCAGGGGGCTTGCGACTGTAAACAAGACGACTTCGACCCTCGGTGGGCGGCCTTGTCCGACCTGCGCGAGCGGCTCGAGAATTAGGGTGTAGGAGGACCAATGGCCGTTCCGAAGAGAAGAAAGACGCGCTCCAAGATGCGCATGAGGCGCGCGCACTGGCGGGTGAAGGCCCCCTCGTTGTCTCGCTGCCCCCAGTGCCGCGAGCCAAAGCAGCCGCACCGAGTCTGTCCCAATTGCGGCTACTACGCCGGTCGCCAGGTTGTCGAAACCGACTGACCCCGCGTCACTGCTGACCGCGCTGGGCCTCCCCGCACCTGAGGGGTCCGTCTACGAGCTCGCGCTCACGCACCGGTCCTTCGCGGCCGAGCAGAACGAGCCCACCGCTCACAACGAGCGCCTGGAGTTCCTCGGCGACGCGGTTCTGGGGCTGATCGTCACCGATCTCATCTACCGAACGAGACCCGAGATGGCGGAGGGCGAGCTCTCGTTGCTCAGGAAGTCGGTCGTCGAGGGAAAGGCGCTGGCGGCGCTGGCGCGCGAGCTCGGTCTCGGAGCTCACCTAAGGCTGGGTAAGGGCGAGGAGGCGTCGGGCGGCCGGGACAAGCCATCGCTGCTCGAGAACACCCTCGAGGCCGTCATCGGTGCGGTCTACCTCGACCGGGGCCTGGTCGCGCTCTCCGAGATCCTGGTCCCGGTCCTGGGCTCCCTGGTCGACGACTCGGCCGCTCAACGGAGCGGCTACGACGCCAAGACGGCATTGCAGGAGTACACCGTCCGGGAGCTGGGGAGCCGGCCGAGCTACAACGTGGCGTCCGAGGGCCCGGACCACGACAAGAGGTTTGTTGCACACGTTCACGTAAACGAGGAGCTGTACGGGGTGGGAACTGGAAGTAGCAAGAAGGCAGCCGAGCAGGTCGCGGCGGCGGAGGCGCTCGGGCGTCTCGAGGAAGAGTCGGCGGAGAGCTCTCTCAGCGCCACCGATGAGGTGAGGTCCAATGCCCGCGCTTCCTGAGATCGAGGTACTGCATCGCGACCTCGAGAAGGAGGTCGTAAGCCGGCGCTTCAAAGAGGTCGAGATTCGTCCGGGCTCGACGCCCATGAAGCTGATTCCACGCCACGGCCGGCGCAAGGAGTTCCAGGATCTGCTGGTCGGAGCGAAGGTGGAGAACGCCCGTCGCGTCGGGCGTCACCTGCTCATGGAGCTCGACAACGGCCACACCTTGGTGGTTCACCTCGGCGTTTTTGGCCAGATGGTGAAGACCAGCGCGTCGGGGGACGTCGTGCCTCACACGCACATCGTCATGACCTTCACCATCGGAGGGCAGCTGCGAATCATCTGTGCGGATGCGACGACCGAGGTGTTCGTGGCGCCGACCCACGAGGTCAAGGGGCTCGCGGACATGCGGGGCTTCGAGATCGACCCGCTCGAGAGCCCGCTGGCGTGGCAGCACTTCTCGGCGATCCTCGACCACAAGGCCCGGCCGATGAGGGACCTGCTCGCCGACGAGAGCTTCATCGTGGGCCTCGGCGACCTGTACAGCGACGAGATCCTGTTCAACTCCGGACTGCGCTACGACCGGCACTCAGACAAGCTCTCGTCCCAGGACGTGCGCCGCCTTTACCGCTCCCTGATGGAGACCCTGCAGGAGGCAGTCAAGCTGCGCGGCACGAGTCTCGGCGAGCACGAGTTTACCGACCTGACCGGGCAGCCCGGCACTTACCAGATCGAGCTCAAGGTCTACGAGCGCGAGGGAGAGTTCTGCCGACGCTGTCGCAACGACATCAAGAAGGTGACCTACAACGGGATCGACACCTACTTCTGCCCGCAATGTCAATCATGAGCACAGCATTGGTAATCGAGGCCGCGCGCGCCATCAGCGACGGAAGAGCGAGGAGGATTCAGGTTGGAAGATAGGACCCGAGTCCACGTATTCGTACACGGGGATCTGGAGGGAACGGGCTTCAAGGAAGCCATCGCACAGAAGGCCACCGAGCAGGGCGTGGTGGGCTGGGTGAAGGAACTCGCCGATGGGCGGATCGAGGCGGCCATCGAGGGCCCGCGGGACCCCGTCTACAGGGTCGTGGGCCTCTGCCGGGCGGGACCGCGCGGGGCCACGGTCTCGAGCGTCCAGGTCGACCGGGAATCGCCGAAGAACGAGAAGAGCTTCAAGGTCAAGTAGAGTGGCGGTGCGCGCCGACCCATAACAACGTGCAAGCGGCTCTTGTGACGCATGACTAGTTACTTATGACTACGGCCAAGAAGCGTAGACAAAAAGAGGTCTTAGATCCCCTCGTTGTTGCTCTCGCTGGAGAGCTCGACCGAGGTCAGTCGACGGCATCGGCAACCTAACCGACTGTGCCGACGGCGCCGAGGCGACTCATTTGGGTTTCTGCAACAAGCGCCTCGCAGAGTCTGCAGTGTAGCCTGAGTCCCGTGGGGCGAACTCGGCGAGAAGTTCCGGCTAGGCGTTGAGGTTTCCAAGGCCGGCCTTCAGCCTTATAGCTGCACTCATGATGACCTTGAGTCTGGTAGTGGCTCCCGCCACGTCGGACCTCTCGGCGCGAGGGAGCCGGCGGGAGGGAACCTCGCAAGCGCGGCTCCCCAACATCCTCTTCATCGTCACCGACGACCAGAGAGCCACCCACACCATGAGGGTGATGCCCAAGACTCGCCGTTGGATCAAGCGAAAGGGCGTCAGGTACCCTCAGGCTTACGCCACGACGCCACTCTGCTGTCCCGCACGAGGATCCATCTTCACCGGCCGCTACGCTCACAATCACGGTCTGCTGCGGAACCTGACGGATCCCAGCAGCTTCGCACAGGACTCGACCATCCAGGCATACCTGAAGCGCGCCGGCTACCGGACTGCGCTTGCCGGCAAGTACTTCAACTCGTGGGATGTCAGTGACGACCCGCCCTATTTTGACAAATGGTCGAGCTTCTCTCGGGCCTTCGCAGGCGGATCGAGGGGCTACTACGGCGTGACGTTCAACGTCAGGGTGAGGTCCGCAAGATCTCGAGGTATTCGACCAAGTACATCGCGGATCGCGCCGCCCTTTACCTAGATTGGTTCGAGAAGAGAGACTCCAGGCCCTGGTTTCTCTACGTCTCGACCTTTGCGCCGCATGGTCCGGCGACCCCTGCGCGCGCCTATGCGAAGAAGAAGGTCCCCTCTTGGAAGCCCAACCCTGCGGTGCTGGAGGAGGACAAGTCTGACAAGCCTCCCTACCTGCAGAACAGCGAGACCTCGCTCAGGCAGATACATAGAAAGCGACGCAGCCAGCTTCGGAGTCTCATGTCCGTAGACGATCTCGTCGGGAAGCTGCTGCACAAGCTGAAGCGTCAAGACGAGCTCCACAACACGCTCGCGCTGTTCACTTCGGACAACGGGATCCACTGGGGTGAGCACGGGCGGAACGGGAAGTTGACCCCCTACACGTACTCCCTGCGGATCCCATTGTTCATCCGCTGGCCGGGGAGAACGGCGCGCGCGGTAGACGACCGCATCGTTACCAACCTCGATCTCGCACCATCGGTGCTCGAAGCGATCGGCGCGACTCCGGATCCCGCCTATCCGATGGACGGCCGCTCTCTGATCGATCAGACCTGGCAGCGGGACCGCTTGCTCACCGAGTTCTGGCAAATCCCGAAGTTCAACGTGCCGACCTGGTCGTCGCTGCGCACGCCTCACTACCAGTACGTCGAGTACTACGAGGAAGACGAAACGACGGTTACGTTCCGCGAGTACTACGACCTGACCGCAGACCCCTGGCAGCTCGAGAACCTGCTTTACGAGGGCGCGCCGCCGGGAGTGGACCTCGAAGCCCTCTCACAGCAGCTTGCGGAGGACAGAGCCTGTTCGGGCTCGTCCTGTCCTTGATCCCCGAGATGATTGTACTAAACCGAGAGATGGGAAATGCGGACGGTTACCTCGAAGCTGGGGATGAGAGCGGAATGAACAGCGAGCGAAGCAGGTCGCGTGGTTAATGCTGCTCAATGTCCGACCTGACCGTCATGAGTTTCGCCTACGACGCCGCCCCCAACTTGACGCTGGTCGACGACGGCGCCGGCGAGGTCCCCTAGCTACAACCACTTGAACCGCGTTGGTTTCGCCGTCAGGTGGCGAGCCAGTTGAGTTGTGCTGCTGATACTTGCAGAAGGACCCTGGATTGCCACTGAGGGCTGCCCGACCGCTGCTAACTTGTTCCGGATGTATGTCAAGCGCCTCAAACTGGCCGGGTTCAAGTCCTTCGCGGCGCCCACCGTCCTAGAGTTCGAGCGCGGCGTCAACGTCGTGGTGGGCCCCAACGGGTCCGGCAAATCCAACATCTCGGATGCGCTCTCGTGGGTCCTGGGGGCCCAGGCCCCCTCGACCCTGCGCTCCGGCTCGATGGAGGACGTGATCTTCGCCGGGTCCGAGTCGCAGTCCCGCCTCGGCCTCGCAGAGGTCGCCCTGACCTTCGACAACTCGTCGGGGCTTCTGCCCCTCGATCTCGCCGAGGTAACCATCAGCCGCGTGGCCGACCGCTCGGGTGGCTCGGAGTACCGGATCAACGGGGCGGCCTGCCGTCTGCTCGACGTCACGGAGTTGCTCAGCGACACCGGTGTGGGCCGCAGTATCCACACCGTCGTGGGACAGGGCAACCTGGACGCGGTGCTGCAAGCCAGGGCCGAGGACCGGCGGACGTTCATCGAAGAGGCGGCCCAGATCGGAAAGTTCAAGCGCCGCAAAGAAAGGGCGCTCAGAAAGCTCGAGCGCGTTGACGACAACCTCATGCGACTCAACGACGTGCTGACGGAGCTGCGCAGAGGGCTCAGGCCCCTGAAGCGACAGGCGAACGCGGCCTCGCGCTACTCCGAGCTCATGAGCGAGCAGCGCGAGCTTCGACAGCGGCTCGCCGCGACGGAGATACATCAGCTCAGCTTCGACGAGGTCGCCCTCGATGTGGAGTCCGAGGAGCGCAAGACCACGCTGCTGTCGGACGAGCTCGGCAACGTGCGGGCCCTGCTGGAAAGCGCCTCCGGCGAGCGGGAGGACATCGCCGCGACGGCGGACGAGCAACAGCAAACGGCCCACCGGATGGGGCGGTCGGCGGACCGGCTCGAGAGCCTCGGCCGGCTCGCCGACGAGAGGGCGCAACGCATCACCGCGCGGCTCGCCGCCGAGACCGAGGAGGGTTACCGCGAGCGCCTCCGCCTGCTCGAGGCGGAGCGCGATCGTTGGAGCCGCGAGTCGGCAGGGCTCCAGACGCAGTCGGCGATCTCTGCGGCGCGCGCGGTTGAGCTGCGCCGTGAAGCGGATCGCGCCCGGAGCACGCAGCAGGAGGCGGAGCGGGCGCTGGTGGAGGCGCGCGGCGGCGAGACGGCGGCGGCACAAGACCTGGTGCGGGCCGAGGGCAGCGAGTCGGCCGGCCGTCAGACGCTGGGCTCACTCGAAGCACGGGTGCACGCGGCTACCGAGCGAAGAGAGGTGCGTGCACGCGAGGTCAGCTCGGATGCGGCGGCGCTGGCCGGCGCTGAGAGAGAGGTCTCCGACTTCGAGGCCGAGCTCGATCGCGTTACCGAGCTGGCGGCCGGAGCCGAAATGGAGCTCGAGACCCGGCGCGAACGTGCCGAGGGACTCAAGGAGAGACTCAACGCCAGCCACGCGCAGCAGGCCGCCGCCGAGGCGCGCCTCGAAGCGCTCGAGGAGGTCGCGGGCGTCGTCGCCGACATCCCAGCGGCGGCGGCGCGCCTCGAGCCACTCCTCGAACGCGCGCGCGAGCAGGCCGGGGTGGCATCGGCGGACGAGCAACAGGCGCTGCGCATCGTGGCGGGAGCGGACGCCTCGGTCGAAGAGGCGTGGCAGGTGGTGGCTCGCCACGACGAGGACCTGCGCAGACTGGACGCACACATGTCGGCCGCAACGGAGCGACTTGCCGGCAGACGTCGCCAGCGGGAGACGCGCGAGATCGAGCTTGCGGCCCTGAACGAAGAGCTCGCCCGGGTGCAAGAGGCACTGGCGCAAGCGGAGCGCTCCGCCATCGAGGAGCGGGCCGTTCTCCCCGCCCACCGCCAAGCCCTAGATGAGGCGAAAGCGGCTCGTGAGACGGCCGAGCGAAGGCTGGCAGCGGCTCGGTCCGAAGCCGAAGAGGCGGGACGGGTCGCAGCCGATGGCGCCATGGAGGCGCGCGGCGCACAGGAGCGCGTGCTCTCTGCCACCGCTCGCCTGGAGGAGGCGGAGGCCGGGATAGCGGAGGCCCAGACCGCGCTGGAGGGTCTCGCCGAGCTGCGCGCCTCGCTGAGCGCGGCGCGGGCGCGCGCTCGAGCCGTATCCGAGACCGCGCTGACCGCAGCCCGGCGAGCCGCGGAGTGGGCGGCCGAGGCCGAGAGCCGGGCCGCCGACACACGTAGGAGAGCGCAGGCCGCAGACGAGCGTCTCGCTTCACTGCGCAGGCGCGAGCGCGAGCTCGAGGACCACCTGGCGGATGCCGCCAGGCGTCGGAACGAGGCGGAGATTCGCCGGGCCGAGATGCGGGCCCGCATGGAGGCTTTGGGGGAGCGCGCCCTCGACGAGTGGGGGCTCGGGGTGGAAGATCTCAAATCGCTCGAGCGTCTCGACGCCGAGGACGAGGCCACCAGTCGCGCGCGCGTCGAGGCTCTGGAGCGCGAGCTCAAGCGGCTCGGTGCCGTCAATCCCAACGCGGCCGAGGAGTACGCCGAGGCCGCGCAGCGCGAGACGTTCCTCGTGGATCAGATGGGCGACCTCGAAAGCTCGAAGCGTGATCTCCTGAAGATCGTGCGTGAGGTCGATCAGACCATCGTCGAGGCCTTCTCGTCGGCCTACGAAGACGTCGCCCGCGAGTTCGAAGTGGTGTTCACGCGGCTCTTCCCCGGAGGGTCGGGCGCACTCAAGCTGACCGATCCCGAGGACCTGCTGAACTCGGGCATCGAGGTCGAGGCAAGGCCCCCCGGCAAGAACGTGCGCAAGCTGTCGCTGCTGTCGGGAGGGGAGCGCGCGCTGGTCGCACTGGCCTTTCTCTTCGCCATCTTCCGCTCCAGGCCCTCGCCGTTCTATCTGCTCGACGAGGTCGAGGCCGCGCTGGACGACGTGAACCTGCTGCGCTTCATCGGGCTCGTCCGCGAGCTCGAGGCCAATGCTCAGGTGCTGATCGTGACCCACCAGAAGCGGACGATGGAGGCGGCGGACGTGCTCTACGGGGTGACGATGCGTGAGGGCATGTCGAGCGTCGTGGCCAAGCGCATGGAGGACGTCGACCGCCTCGCCCGGGAAAGCGCCCCCGCGGCGCGCACGTGATAACGAATCCGGTGTCGTTTAGCCTCAGTGCATGCCCGAGGGAATGCTTCCTGAGCTGCTGATCGTCGTGGGCCTCGTGGCCCTCGTAGGAGTGATCGCGTTCGTAGCCCGCCGCGCGCCGTCGGACGACGCCGACGTCCTCGAAGAGCCGGAGAGAGCTGCGGCGCCCGAGCTGCACACCGCAGCGATCGCCGAGGCGCCGTTAGAGCCCACGGTGCGACCGCCGCTGCGGGAACGCCTGGCCAAGAGCCGCAAGTTCATCTCCGGACGGCTCGCCGATGCGCTCGGGCAGACCGCCGACGAGGACACCTGGGAGGACGTCGAGGCGGCGCTCATCCAGGCCGACATCGGCGTCGCCACTGCGACCAAGATCGTGGAGGACCTGCGGGAGCAGGCCCGCGCCCGCAGGATCAAGGATCCCGACGAGGTCATGGCCGTGCTCAACGAGGAGCTCGTGGCTCTCTTCGATACCTCCAAGCCACGCGACCTCACCTATTCGGACGACCGTCCCACGGTGTGGCTGATCGTGGGGGTCAATGGCACGGGCAAGACCACGACCATCGGAAAGCTTGCCGGCAACCTGCGGCGAGAGGGCAGAAAGGTGGCGCTCGCCGCGGCCGACACCTTTCGCGCTGCGGCGGATGAGCAACTGGGGGTTTGGGGAGAGCGGTCCGGGGCGCATCTCGTGAAGCACCAGCCGGGAGCGGACCCCGGCGCCGTGGCGTTCGACGCCTACAAGTTTGCCAAGGCGCGCGCCCTGGACGTCCTGCTGGTCGATACCGCCGGGCGACTGCACACGAAGACTCCGTTGATGGACGAGCTCGCCAAGGTCCGCCGCGTGATCGAGAAAGAGGGGACGGTTCAAGAGTCGCTGCTGGTCATCGACGCCACCGCCGGACAGAACGGGCTCAACCAGGCGAGGGAATTCGCTGCGACCGCCGGCGTGACGGGGGTGGTGCTGACCAAGCTCGACGGGACCGCCAAAGGCGGCATCGCGCTGACCATCGAGGACGAGCTGGACATACCCATCAAGCTCATCGGGATCGGCGAGGGAATCGACGATCTCGAGCCGTTCGATCCCAAGGCGTACGTCGACGCCATCCTGTCGTAGCGCCGACATGGCCGGTCCGAGCGAGCCACCACGCATCGACGAGAAGCGGCGCCTGCTGATGCGGCTCGCCGCCCTGGCGCTCGGCTACCTCGCCTATCGCTTGCTCGAGCCCCGCAGCCTGGCCGGGGCCCTGCTGGTGGGCTTCGGGGTGTGGCTGGTGGGCGTCTCCAGGGTCGAGCGCGAGCTGACGCCCGAGCCTGCGGAACGCCAGCGCCGGATCCAGTTCATCGGAACCAGGGTCGGAGTCGCGATGATCGCGGTAGGGACTGTGCTCGCCGTAAGGTAGTGAGCCGCCAAGCTCACTAAGGATTCAGATGTTCGACTCCCTGTCCAACCGGCTCGACGACATCTTCACGCGGCTCAAGTCGCGCGGTCGCCTCAACGAGAAACAAGTCGACGAGGTGCTGCGGGAGATCCGCCTTGCGCTGCTCGAGGCAGACGTCTCGCTTCGGGTGGTGAAGGCATTCGTGAAAGATGTGCGTGAACGCGCCCAGGGCGCCGAGATCCACAAGAGCCTCACCCCGGCCCAGCAGGTCATCAAGATCGTCAACGAGGCGCTTGTAGACATCCTCGGCGAAGCCAACGTCGGGCTCGAGGTCACCTCCCGGCCCCCGCGCGTCATCCTCATGGCGGGTCTCCAGGGCTCGGGTAAGACGACGGCCGCCGGGAAACTGGCACGCCTGCTCAAGAGCCAGGGCCGCAAACCGATTCTCGCCGCCTGCGACCTCCGCCGTCCGGCCGCGATCCGCCAGCTCCAGCTCCTTGGCGAACAGGTCGGGGTCCCGGTCCACGCCGAGCCCGACGCCCCGAACCACGACGCCGCCGGCGTTGCGGGACGCGCTCTGGAGCACGCCGGCAACGAGGGCTACAGCGACCTCATCGTCGACACCGCGGGCCGGATGCACGTCGATCCGGAGCTCATGAAGGAGCTCGGCGCGGTGGCCCACGCCGTCGAGCCCACCGAGATCCTGCTCGTGTGCGATGCCATGACCGGTCAGGACGCCGTCAACGTCGCCGAGTCCTTCCTCGAGGAGGTCGAGGTCACGGGCGTGGTGCTGACCAAGCTCGACGGCGATGCACGCGGCGGTGCTGCGCTGTCGATGGCATTCGTCACGGGCCGGCCGATCAAGTTCGCGGGAGTCGGCGAGAAGCTCGGCGACCTCGAGCCGTTTTATCCCGACCGCATGGCGAGCCGGATTCTCGGAATGGGCGACGTGCTCACGCTGATCGAGAAGGCCGAGTCGGCCTTCGACGAAGCCGAGGCCAAGGAGATGGAGGCCAAGCTCCGCAAGGCGGAGTTCACCTTCGAGGACTTCCTCACCCAGATGCAGGCGCTCAAGAAGATGGGGCCCATGAGCCAGGTGCTCGGCATGATGCCCGGGATGTCGAAGCTGCCGGTGGCCGACGACCAGATCGACAACCAGATGCCCAAGATCGAGGCCATCATCCGCTCGATGACCGCCCAGGAGCGCAACAACCCCCAGGTGCTCAACGGGAGCCGGCGCAAGCGCATCGCGGTCGGCTCCGGGACCTCGATCCAGGAGGTCAACAAGCTGGTCAAGCAGTTCGACCAGGTGCGCAAGATGATGAAGATGATGTCAGGCGGCGGCAAGGCTAAGGCGAAGCTCCCCAAGGGCATGAACCTGCCCCCCGGCATGGGCTTCTGAGCTTCTGCTGGTGCGGCGAACAAAACCGGGCAGCGAAGGGGTGAATGGATACGCAGAGCGGCTTCGGGGGCCGCATCGGAGTTGGTACCGCCACTCTTTCGACCAATAACGACGACGGGTGTCGGTGACGGTCGAACGTCCGCGGCTCGCCGGTCGTCTACGCCCATGACCCTCGCCGGACCGCTCCGGGCTGCTGGTAGGCTTCCTTGTCGCTGTAAATCCCTTTCCAGCAAGTCTGTAAGGAGAAACATGGTCAAGATCAGGTTGATGCGCGTCGGCAAAACGAAGCAGCCGTCGTACCGAGTGGTCGTGGCTGACTCGCGGAGCCCGCGTGACGGCCGGATCATCGAGTCGATCGGCCACTACCAACCCCGGCGTGATCCGTCGGAGATCGTCATCGATTCGGAGCGTGCGGTGTACTGGTTGGGCCAGGGCGCCCAGCCGTCCAACACCGTCAAGAACCTCATGCGCATCTCGGGAACCTGGGCCGAGTTCACCGGCGAGACGCCGCCGGCCCCTCCCACGCAGGAGGAGGTGCGCAAGCGCGCCACCGCCGCCGCCTCGGTGACCACCTCCGACGAGGCGCCCGAGACGCCCCCGGGCGAGGAGCCCGCCGACCTGCCGGAAGCCCAGGACCAGGAGGATGCCGCCCCCGAGGCGGATGATTCCGCAGACTCCGGCTCCGAGGAGCAGGAGAAGCAATGACCGCGCAATTTCTCGAGTACGTCACCCCCTGGCTGGTCGACAACCCCGACGACGTCTCGATAACCGAAGTCGAGGGCGAGGGAGGCGCAACCGTGCTCGAGGTGAGCGTCCATCCCGACGACATGGGCAAGATCATCGGCAAACAGGGGCGCATCATTCGGTCGTTGCGGACGCTGGCACGCGCCGCGGGGCAGCGGAGTGGAGGCTCCGTGATGGTCGAGGTGGTGGACTGACGGACGGGCCCGGACCCGGCCACCTCCGCCTTGCTCTCGCAGGCGAAATCGGCAAGCCGCACGGCATCCGTGGCGCCGTCTACATGGTCCCCATCTCGGACGACCCCCATCGCTGGGATCCCGGAGCTCGCTTGGTGCGCGCCGATGGGAGCCCTCTGGTGATCGAGAGCTCCCACACCCACAAGGGCAGTCGTCTCCTGGTGAAGTTCGAGGGCATCGACACGCGCAGTGCAGCCGAAGAGCTGAGGGGCCCCGTCTACATCACCGAGGAGCAGCAGCGACGGCTAACCGGCGATCAGTACTGGCAGCACGAGCTCGTGGGCTGCGCGGTCGTGACCGGCTCCGGCGATGAGGTCGGTGAGGTCTCGAGCGTCGTGGGGGGGCCGGTCCAGGACCTGCTATCCGTGGAGCACGACGGGCGCACGTACCTCGTCCCGTTGGTGAAAGAGATAGTGGTGCAAGTGGACCTCGAGGCTCGCCGCGTAACCATCGACCCGCCCGACGGCTTGGTGAGCTAGCGCGCGATGCGAATCGACGTCGTCACGCTGTTCCCCCAGATGTTCGGCGGTGTCCTGAGGGCG
Organism: Actinomycetota bacterium; assembly: GCA_050694055.1. GTDB lineage: Bacteria > Actinomycetota > CADDZG01 > CADDZG01 > WHSQ01 > WHSV01. The sequence goes on along the minus strand of JBOGWX010000053.1, from coordinate 88,634 downwards.
AGCCTGCTGGGGCGCGCCATCGAGTCGGGCAAGCTCGACGTCCGCTTACACGACCTGCGAGTCCACGGGCTCGGCAAACACCGCAGCGTGGACGACGAACCTTACGGAGGGGGAGCGGGCATGGTCCTGCGCCCGGAGCCGATCTTCGAGGCCGTCGAGGAGCTTCGCAGTGACGCGAGTCACGTGGTTCTGTTGTCAGCGCGCGGCCCCCGTCTGCGGCAGGAGGCAGTCGGGCGCCTCTCGGAGCACGAGCATCTCATCCTGATCTGTGGTCGCTACGAGGGGGTGGACGAGCGCGTCGCCGAGTTCCTGGTCGACGAGGAGCTCTCCATCGGCGACTTCGTGCTGGCGGGAGGCGAGCTCGCCGCCATGGTGATAATCGAGGCCGTATCGCGCTACCTACCGGGGGTCATGGGCAACGCGAGCTCGCTGGACTCCGAGTCTCATACCAGCGGCCTTCTGGAGTACCCGCAGTACACGCGCCCGGCAGAGTTTCGCGGGCATGCGGTCCCGGAAGTGCTCCTTTCCGGGAACCACGGCGAGATCGAGAGCTGGCGGCGCGCGGAGTCCGAACGTGTGACCCGCGCGCGCCGCCCCGATTTACTTGAATAGCCGGTCTAGAAAAGTTCGGGACGAAGCCCCGCGAATGGGACGCGCGCGTACCTGATTTCCTCCCAACTACCTAGACCGCTTGCAACGCTGCGATTACCTTCCGGTAACGCAGTGTTGTATTCGCCCGCGGATTCGCCCACAGGGAGGGGTTTGTTTTGAAGGTCGAGGTGGCAAGGAGCGACAAGCTCAAGGCACTCATCGGAGCGATCGCTCTGGCAGTCGCGGTAGCTCTTCTGGTTCCACCGGCGGTCGAGGCCGCCACGCAGAAAGTCAAGTCGGTCAAGGGCAGCGTCACCAAGCTGCAGGGCGCAGCCAAGATCAAGGACACCACCGGGGCCAACATCAAGTCACGTCGGATCACGGCGCAGGGGCTCTTCGACGCCCCGGGTAGCCCCGGTGCTCTCGACGTCCGCACCTTCGGTGCAGGAAACGGTTTTCTCGGAGCAGGAGACTGCACCGCGACCGCAGCGGATGGTCTTACGAACGTCGCCCAGGCGTCGGACGGATCCATCATCACCGGCATCCTGATGACCGGCAGCAACGCCCAGGTCACGGTGACCGCCGACGCCGTAGGCGCCGGAGTTTTGCCGCTGTTGCGCTTCGAGACCAACGCCAACAACCCGAACGAGGCCTTCGCCCTGGGTAACGGCCTCAAGGCTTCGGACACGGTCACCTTCACGTGCACCGCTCCCGGCGGTGGCGATGGAACGGGCAACTTCGTTCTGATCGGTCAAGACGACTAGCAGCACCAGGAACCAGCGAGGTCCAGGGGCGCCCGAAGCTGGGGGGCGCCCCTGTTTCTATCCCCAGCACTCGACACCAGCTACGTGGAGGAACGATGAGTAGCCCGGCGGTGCGGCGCGGCCCCTCACGGGCCCTGCGCGCGCTGCTTGGAATCGTCGCGATCGCTCTCTTCATCGCCGCGGTGGGAGGAACCTGGGTATTCCTCGAGGGCGGTTTTCAGAGCGGCGCGCGGGTGACCGCCGTCTTCTCGGACGATGGCGTCGGGCAACAGTTGCCCGAGGGTGGCGACGTCAAGGTGCGCGGCGTCCTCGTGGGGCGGATCGACGACATCGTCCTCGCCACCGGCGGCTCGGTACGCGTCGAGATGTTGCTCAACTCCGACGGGCTCGATCTTCCCGCCGCCACACGCGCGCAGATCGGCTCGAAGACTCTCTTCGGGGAGAAGTGGATCGAGCTGCTTCCCACCGACGACACGTCCGGCCCCAGACTCGCCGCGGGGGACACGATTCCAGACTCCCGTACCGACGAACCACTCGAGCTCGAGACCCAGCTCCAGCTGGGAAGCGACTTGCTCTCCGCCATTCCACTCAACGACCTGGCGACACTGCTCGACACCCTGGCCGAGGGCTTCGGTGGCAGCGAAAAGGACGCTCGGAACGCTATCGACGACGGCCTCATCGCGCTGCGAGCGGTAAACGACCGGACGGCAGAGCTCGATCTGAGCCTCAGCCAGCTCAACGAGTTCTCGCAATGGCTGGACGACAACGACTCTCAGTTGCTCTCTTTCATGGAATCGGTGGACTCGGCGAACCGAGCGCTCGTCGGTGCGGCCCCCGCCTTCAGGTCGTCGATTGATTCCGTTCCGGTCTTTCTCAACGACCTCGCCGCCTTCCAGGAAACGACGGCCAAGGACCTCGGACGGCTCGTCGAGAACGGCGCCACCGTCGCAGAGATAGTCGCCGAGCGCAACCACAGCCTGATCGACCTCGTGGTGCAGCTCGAAGCATTTCTGACCGTATGGAACTCCGGACTCAGGCAACCCTGCGCGGGCCTCTACGACCACGATCTGACCTGCTGGCAGGTCTATCTGGCTCCGGGAATCGACTCTCGAGGGCTCTACTCACCCGACCGGCGGCCGCCCAACGACAACGAACCCGGTGATCCGGGCAACGGCCGCATCGGACGGTCCATCGACGAGACGTCGCTCGATCAGTTCGAGGACTTGCTCCGTGATGCGTCGGGGCAAGAGGTGCCTTCCGACCTCGCCGAGCTGCTCTATGCGCCCGCCCTCGAAGCGTCTCGAGACCTGGACGAGGACCCATGACCGGCAACCTTCGGTGGGTGGCGCTCAAGCTCTTGATCTTCACCGCGGTGACGATCGCCGTGACGACGTGGCTTGCCGCCATTATCGGAAACCTTGCCCTGTTCTCCAACCCTTACGAGATCAAGGCCGAGTTCACGGACGCGACCGGGCTCCTCAAGGGCGATGCGGTCAAGGCCGCCGGCGTGACCGTCGGCAGGGTCTCCGGCATAGCCATCGACGACGGCCTGGCGCTCGTGACCATGGAGATCAACGACGGTGTGGACCTGCCGGCCGGAGTGAGTGCAGAGATCCGTTTCCGCAACCTCATCGGACAGCGGATGGTCACCCTGATCCAGGGCGACGCCTCTTTCCAGACCGTCGCCGCCGGCCCGGGCGAGACCGCTGCGGCCCAGGACGACCTCATGGAGCCCGGTGACGTCATTCCGTTCGCGCGCACCAAGCCGGCCTTCGATCTGACTGCCTTGTTCAACGGGCTGCGGCCGCTGATCCAATCAACAGACGCGAGCGACATCAACATCGTCACCGAAGCTCTGACCGAGGCCCTGGATGGGCGCAGTCAGGAGATCAAGAACCTGCTCGGCAACGTTGGCGCCATCTCGGACACCCTCGCCTCGCGCGACGAAGAACTCGGCTCTCTGCTCGGTAACGTCAACCTGCTGACCGACGACCTCAACGCCAGAGATCAGCAGCTCCAGGGCACCCTCGCGGACATGAACGACTTTCTGGCCGACCTGGCGTCCAGTCGGGGAGACCTCGAACAAGCGATCGTGTTGCTCGATGATGCGTCGCGACGACTCGATCGCGTGGTTCAGAACAATGCGGACGACCTCGAGCTTCAGTTCGACAACCTCGCCGAGATCCTCGAGGTCGTCGACAACCGCAAGAAAGAGCTGAAGGGCGTCATCCGCTCACTCCCATCCTTCTTGGTCGGAGTGGAACGAGTCTCGAATTACGGGCAGTGGAGCAATGTGTATCTGGTCGATGTTTGCAAAGACGACCTGGGCACCTGCGGATCGCGAGCGCCCGAATGAGGTCGTTTACCGAACGACGTCCGTGGCTCGTAGGGATCCTGTCGATTCTTCTCATCTCGATGGGTCTCTACCTCGCCTTCTCGGTCAATCGGTTCAAGACGTTGAAGGGCGTCTACGAGATCTCGGCCGAGGTGGAGGACGCCGCGGGTCTGCAGTCCGGCAACGAGGTGCGCGTTGCCGGAGTAAAGGTCGGACAAGTCACGGGAGTTGAGCTCGCCGAAGACGCCGCGCTCGTCGTCATGGAGGTTCAGGACGACGTCCGCATCCCCTCCGAAACCCGCCTCGACGTCAAGCTGAAGACGATCCTGGGCCAGAAGTTCGTAGACCTGAGAATGCCGAGGGCCTTCCTTGCCCGTGCGACGCAGGGCGGGGATCCCAGCGGCGCGACCGATCACTATCTGCAGGACGGCGATGTCATCCCGCTCGATCAGACCTCGGTTCCTTACGAGATCTACCAGGCTGCAACCGAGGGGACCGCGGCGATCGAGGCCATCGACAAGAAAGCTTTGCGCAAACTCGTGTCGGTCCTCGCGGAAACGCTCAACGTCTCCGGCGACGAGCTCGGGAACGCACTCCAAAGCGTCGACGAGGCGGCAAGCGTGCTCAAGACCAAGAACGCCGGGATTCGCAAGCTGCTCGGCAACGCAGCGGCCTTGTCGGGAACCCTCGCGGAGAGCGGCGACGACATCGAAGGTCTGCTGGAGCGAGCAAGCGAGGTGCTTGGGACGCTGGCGGACAACCGGCAGACGACCTCGTCGCTGCTCGCCGCCACCAACGACCTGACCCAGAACCTCGGGCTTCTCATCGAAGCGGCGCGCGGCTCGATCAGGGTGGGCACGGGTGATCTGAACAGCATCCTCACTTCGGTCGAGGTCGAGCTCGACACTCTCGAGGAGTCACTCGACGAGTTCGGCGTCGCCCAGGAGCTGTTCGGGCAGAACATCAAGTTCGGGCGCTTCATCGAGGGACACGTGTGCGCGCTCACCACGGCCAACACCTGCGTTCCCGGGGGATCTCCACAGGATCCTGGACTTCCACAAAAGGGAAGCCAGCCGGAACCTGAAGCCGCATCGAGGTCGGCTCAATGACGGCACGCAAAGTTCTGTCGATCCTGGTGACCGTGGCGCTTGCCGGCTGTGGCGCCGCGGTCGCAACCGACTTCGCGCAGGGGGAGCCGCAGCGTCTCACCCTGACCGCGACCGTCGAGCAGGCCCCCAACCTCTTCGAGGGCGGCCGCGTGATGGTCCGGGGCGTCCAGGTTGGATCGATCACCGAGGTCGAGCCCGTCCCCGGTGGCGTCGATCTGACCATGGAGATCGACGAGGGCGTCAGGGTTCCGGCAGACACGCAACTCGCCGTCATTCCCATCACCGTCATCGCAGACCGCTATGTGCAACTCAGCCCCTACGAGGACGGACCCGAGATCGAAGACGGAACACACATAGAGGTCGCGGACACCACGATCCCAGCCGAGCTGGACGAGGTTCTCAGCGAATTGAAGGGTTTGATCGATGCCTTCAAGCGAGCGCCGGGCGAGCGGCGAGGTCCCCTTGCGGAACTCATCCGCGCCGCCGACAGGGCGCTGGAGGGCCGGGAGGAGTCGCTTGCCGGCGCCCTCGAGAAGTCATCGGATGTCCTCACCAACCTTGCCGGCTCGCAGTCCGACATCACGAGCCTCATTCAGAACCTCGACGAGCTGTTCCTCACGCTTGCGAACTCCTCCAGCGAGATCGGTCTCGTCAACGAGCGCTTCGCCCTGGTGGCAACGGCCCTCGCCGAAGATCAGGAAAACATCGACGGTGTCATCGACAATCTCGAGTTTCTGTCCACGCAGGCCTCCGCGCTCGTGACCGAGTCCGGCGACGATCTGGGGAGGTCCTTCGGCAAGCTCGAGACGACCCTCGACGCGGTGCTCCGGCATCAGGATCAGCTCATCGCGGGAGCGAAGTGGACCAACGCCATCGCCCAGGCGTTGGGGGAAACGAAGGCATCGGGCAAGGGCAAGTACGCCTATTCGGGCAAGCAGGGCGGATCTGGGTCCGCACGGGCGCCGTACAACTACCGCATCGATCAACGAGACACGATTGCGTGCGGACGCCTCGGAGCGTTGACCGATTCGTTCTTGATACTCAACCCAACGTGGGGTGTACCGGAAGTTCTGCACGCCGCCATGGAGTTCATCCCGGACGAGTACGACGACGACCTCGAGTGGCTCATCGAGTTGCTGATCGAGCCGTGCTCCGTCCTGGGAGACCGTCCGGTGCTCGACGAGAAAGCCAAGCGGATCCTCGAACAGATCGCGGACGAGGTCGGCGAGGAGGTCTTGATGGACCTGCTCGGCCGGTGGTTCGTGGGCGGTCCGGCGGAGGAGACGCCATGAGGCGCATCGGCCTGCTCTTCGCGGCCCTCCTGCTCGCCTCCTTGCTTGCGTCCTGTGGGGCGCAGCGTCCTCAGATCGTCGCTTACTTCGAGGACGCCGGCGACACCGTGGTCGGGGGACAGGTGCAGGTCAGCGACGTCCGAGTCGGACAGATCGACGCCATCGAGATGGTGGTCCAGAACGGCCGGATGGTGGCGCGCGTCGAGATGTCGCTGAATCCCGACGTGGGGCTTCGCACCGGGGACATGGGTGCGATCGTGCGGCAGACGTCCTTGCTCGGCGAGCAGTTCGTCGAGCTCGTGCCGTCGCACCGGGGACCGGCGTTGGGCGCCGACGCGGTGACGATCCCGCTCGAGCGCACGACGCGCCGGGTCGACGTCGAGACCTTTCTCGGAGACCTGTCGGCGTTCGTGGGCGGCGGGGGCCTGGAGGACCTCAACCGGTTCACCAACGCCCAGGCCATCATTCTCGAGAACCGGGGCGAGAGCTTCGGTCAGGTCATCGACGAGCTGAACACCTTCACGACCACCCTCGCCGGACGCAGGCTCGACGTCGGCGAGGCGATCGACAACCTGGCCTCCGCGAGCGCCACCATCGTCGACAACCAGCAGACGCTCGACGACTTCCTCGATTCGCTGGAAGACGCCAATGCGCTGCTCGCGGAGCAGGGTGACGATTTCCGCCGGCTGTTCGAGTCGCTCAGTCGTTTCGGCCGCGTCAACTCGAGCTTTTTGGCCCGGCACGAAAAGGCCATCGCACGGCAGATTCGCGCGCTCAAGCCGATCTTCAAGGGACTGGCGGCGGCCAAGGGTGAGCTGGACGGCGATCTGGTCAAGCTCAACACCTTCTTCAAGCTGTTCCCGAAGTCGTTGGGCACTGGTCCCGGAGCAAGAGGAGCCGGCGATTACGTTCAGGCCGAGGCCGTGATCTGCGAGACGCTCGTCCGCTGCAACACGCGCGGCGAGAAGGGTGACGTTCCGGGTCAGGGGTCGACGCCATGAGTCCCAAGACTCGCCTGGGCATCAACCTGCTGGCGGTCGTGGCGCTGGGTGCCGTGATGGTGACCTGGGTCGTGACCCAGGTCGTGGGACCGGGCGTCGTCGGGAAGCCGCTGAGCGTCTCCGCCGACTTCGAGGCCAGTGGAGGACTGTTCAGCGAGCAAGAGGTCACCTACCGGGGTGTCCTCGTGGGCCGTGTCGGCGACATGTCGCTCAACGAAGACGGCGTCACGATCGAGATGCTCATCGACCCGGAGTGGAGGGGACGGATCCCGTTTGAGGTCGTTGCCAAGATCAACAGCAAGAGCGCGGTCGGCGAGCAGTACGTCAATCTCGTCCCGAAGGACAGCGCGGGCGACGAGGCACTGGCCGAAGGCGACGTCATCGCACGCGCCGACACGCGGCTCCCCGTCGACGTTCAGGATCTCTTCGAGTCTCTCGAGAACGTGCTGGGAGATGTCGACCCCGACGAGACTCGGCGGTTGATCCAGACTCTGTCCGGCTCGATCGGAGGCAAGGACAGCGACATCAAGGCCATCCTCGAGTCGCTCGCCACGCTCTCTAAGACCTTTGCCGACGTCGCACCCGAGCAGCAGCAACTGCTGGACAACGCGCCCGTGGCCGGGGCCGCCTTCCTCGACACCAAGGACGCCTTCACCGAAGCCATCACCGCGGCCGACGAGGTCTTCGACGTCATTGGAGAGGACCCCGCAGAGCTACAGGCTTTGTTCGAGGCCAACGACGAGCTCGCCCGGGATGGCATCGCGCTGCTGGCTCGCAGAGGCGACCAGCTAAGGGGAGGGATCCGGAGTCTCGCCGACTTCGTCGACTTCCAGCTCGCGGAGAAGGAGACGGTCATCCAGGCGCTCGACTACGTGCCCGGCTTCCTGCACGCGATCGAGGACGCTTCGATTCCGTGGGAGTCACCAGAGGGAAGGGATTTCTATCGCATCCGGGTGGGGCTGATCGTCGACGACGTGGAGTCCTCGTGGCCGTGCAAGTTCAAGTTGCCCCTCGAGTACGAGCGCTTCCCCTTCGAGCGCAAGGCTCGGCGCGTCGTAACCGGCGTTCAATGTCGCAAACAGGCAGCCGCGCAGCGCGTCATCGTCGAGTCCCTCATTGATGCGCTGAAGCAGTGGCAAGAGGATGGCTATCCTGATCTGTCCGAGTCCGAGGACGGGTTCATCTGGCCGCTCGAGGGGGCCATCACCTCGCCCTACGGCCCCCGGTGGGGGCGCATGCACACCGGCATCGACATCGACGGCGTGACCGGAGAGCCGGTGGTCGCGTCGGCCGCCGGCACCGTGGTGTTCGCCGGCTATTACTCGGGCTACGGCAACGCCGTGATCCTCGACCACGGCAACGGCTTCGCCACCCTGTACGCACACCTCTCGGCCCTCGACGCCGGCGCCGGCCAAGTGATCGACCAGGGCGAGATTCTCGGTGCAGTCGGGTGTACGGGGAACTGCACCGGGGACCACCTCCATTTCGAGCTCCGAGTCGGCGACATTCCGGTCGATCCTTTGCCCTACCTGCCCGGAGGCTCGCTCTTCGGCACACCCTCTGCGCCGCTCGCGGTGCCCGCTCCCGTGCCGTTACCGCCCGCGCCTCCCACCGGGCCTCCCCGAGCGCCGGCGCCTCCACCCGTGGAGGGCGACAAACCACCCAAGTCCTCCGACGGCTCGGCGACCAAACCTGCCGACCCGGCGCCGTCACCAGATCCGGTGCCTCCCGAGGTTCCGATCACTCCCTCTCCCATGCCTTGAGCCGGGTCCGTCGCCCGGGCTTTTCACCCGGTCGGGTCGCCAGCCGTACCCCATCGGGGAATTGTGGAGGGGCCGCCGGCGTGGTGTCATGTGCTTCCGACTCACTCAGGGGGAGGTTCAGATGAGCCGGCTGTTCAGCTTCTTATTCGCCGCTCTGGTAGTCGCAACGGGCATCTCCTGGTCCTAGGGACCGGGCATCGCGGGGCCGCCCTCCGGGGCGGCTCTTTCGCGTGAGCGCCGGGATTCGCCGGAGCTTTCCATTCGATCGGCGACAATGGGCCGATGCGAGTTCGCAGGACCCTGAAGCGACCCGAAGCGGGTTCGATCCCGACCTCACCGGGCGTCTACATGTTTCTCGATGCCGCCCGGCGGGTGATCTACGTGGGCAAGGCGAAGTCGCTGCGCTCCCGGCTCTCGAACTACTTCGCCGGCGATCTCCATCCTCGAACCGCCGCGATGGTCGAGGCGGCGGCGGACGTCGAGTGGATCGTGGTCGGCAACGAGGTCGAGGCTCTGCAGCTCGAGGTCACCCTCATCAAGCAGCATCGTCCGCGCTACAACGTCCGTTACCGCGACGACAAGAGCTACCCCTATCTTGCGGTCACGCTCGACGAGGAGATTCCCCGAGCCCGAGTCCTGCGAGGGCGCAAGCGCAAGGGGGTCAAGTACTTCGGGCCCTATGCCCACGCCTATTCGATCCGCGACACGCTCGACCTCCTGCTTCGGACCTTTCCGATGCGAACCTGCTCGCAGGGGGTGTTCGATCGCTGCCACCGGCGCGGCCGGCCCTGCCTCCTGTTTCACATCGAGCGCTGCGCCGGGCCCTGTGTGGGCGCCGTCGGCCCCGAGGAGCACCGCCAGATCGCACTCGAGCTGTGCAGCTTCCTCGAGGGTGACACCAAGCCGGTGCTCGACCGGCTCCAGGCCGAGATGACGGCCGCCGCCTCCAAGCAGGAGTACGAGCACGCGGCGAAGCTCCGAGACCAACTCGACAACGTTCGCAAAGCCATCGAGAAGCAGCAGATGGTGTCGTCCAAGGGCGAGGACATGGACGTCATCGGGATGGTCGAGGACGATCTAGAGGCGGCTTTCCAGGTCTTCTTCGTGCGCAAGGGTCGGGTCACCGGACGCAAGGGTTACGTCGTGGACAAGGTCGAGGATCTGGACACGGCACGGCTCATCGCGAGCTTCGTCGAACGTACCTATGTCGATGCGGAAGTGCCGAAGCAGGTGCTGGTGCCGGTCGAACCCACGGAGCATGCGCTCATCGAGTCCTGGCTTGCCTCCGAGAGAGGCACCAGCGTGGCGCTGCGCGTGCCCCAGAGGGGCGAGAAGCGCGCCTTGCTCAAGACGGTGACCCAGAACGCCAAGGAACAGTTCGCGCAGCATCGTTTGAAGCGCTCGAGCGATTTCGCGTCGAGGTCGCGCCAGCTCAAAGAGCTTCAGGACCAGCTCGTACTCGAGGAGGCTCCCCTTCGAATCGAGTGCTTCGACATCTCCAACACCGGACCGACCGAGGCCGTCGGCTCCATGGTCGTCTTCGAGGATGGGCTCCCCAAGCGGAGCGACTACCGGCGTTTCGCCATCAAGTGGAGTCAGGGCCAGGACGATTTCGCCAACATGGGCGAGGTGATCCGACGGCGTTTCCAGCGTTACCTCGAGGAGAGAAATACCGGCCGGGACGATCGCGCGACCCGCAAGTTCGCCTACCCGCCGAACCTCGTGGTCATCGACGGTGGTAAGGGACAGCTCAACCGGGCGGTCGAGGTCATGGACGAACTCGGGGTCGACGATGTCGCGGTCGTGGCTCTTGCGAAACGTATGGAGGAGGTCTTCGTCCCGGCCCGTCCAGAGCCGCTCGTGATTCCTCGTGGCTCTGAGTCGCTCTATCTGCTTCAACACATCAGAGATGAGGCACACCGTTTCGCGGTCACGTATCACCGCAAGCGGCGGGGTAAGCGCATGACGCAGAGCGCGCTCGACAACATCGCAGGATTGGGAGAGGTTCGCCGTAAGAAGCTGCTTCGTCACTTCGGATCGGTCAAGCGCGTGAGGGAGGCATCGCTCGACGAGTTGTACGAAGTCCAGGGCGTTCCCAAGGCGGTAGCGGAAGCCGTGTTCGAGGCGCTGCACCTCAGCGGCACCACAGGCGGGGGAGACGAGAGAGACGAGCGTCCCGACTCGTCGGATGAGAGGAGAGCATCGTGAACGTACGACGACGGGCGCGTGAGGTCGACGTGACCGTCCTTACGGGATTGTCGGGAGCCGGCAGGTCCGAGGCGGCCAAAGCGCTCGAGGATCTTGGCTGGTTCGTGATCGACAACCTTCCACCCGCGTTGATTCGCAAGATGTTGTCGTTGGTCTTTCACCAGGCGGACAACGAGATCGGGCGCGTGGCGTTGGTGATCGATGCCCGCGGCGGCACCTTCTTCGCGGAGGCATCGAAGGAGCTCGAGAAGCTGAGGCGCGACTACTGCAACTACCGGCTCGTGTTTCTCGAGGCGTCCGATGAAGAGCTCGAGAAACGTTTCGAGTCGAGCCGGCGGCGCCACCCTCTCTCCGACCGGTTGGTCACCGGCATTCAGCGCGAGCGCGAGCTCATGCGTCATTTTCGTGACGGTGCCGACCTCATCATCGACACGACCGAGACGTCGGTGCGTGAGCTACGCGCGCGACTCGGTGCGTACTTCGACGCCGACGACAATTCGGAGGGCCTCAAGACGACCGTCATCTCGTTCGGCTACAAGTTTGGCCTGCCACTCGATGCAGATCTCGTCTTCGACGTTCGCTTTCTCCCGAACCCGCACTGGATAGACGAGCTGCGGCCGCTCACCGGATTGGACGCGCCGGTCAAGGACTACGTGATGCTCCACGAGCAGACGCACGACGTGCTGGCGCGCGTCAAGGACTTGTTCGCGGTGCTGCTCCCCGGATACCAAGGGGAGGGCCGCCACTACCTGACTGTTGCCATCGGATGCACAGGTGGACGGCATCGTTCGGTTGCGCTCGCCGAGGAGATCTGCGCGTTCATCATGGACAAGGGTTACTCGGCCAAGGTCATTCATCGGGACGTCGCACGCGAGCCGACCCAATGAGTCGTCCATGAGGGTCGTCGGTATCGGAGGGGGCCACGGCCTTGCCCTGTCGCTGCGAGCGGCTCGTCTCTACGCCGAGGACATCGCCGCGGTCGTAACCGTAGCGGACGACGGGGGCTCGTCGGGGCGCCTCGTGCGCGAGCTGGGCGTCCCGCCGCCCGGCGACATCCGCAATTGTCTCATCGCCCTGGCGCGCAACGAGAGCATGGCCGGGCTCTACCAACACCGTTTCGAAAGTGGCGAGCTGACCGGACATCCGCTTGGGAACCTGCTGATCGCCGCGCTCACCGAGATGACCGGTGACTTCACCAGCGCGGTCCAGGAGGCCGGCAAATTGCTGGAGTGCGACGGTCGCGTCTACCCGTCCACGACCGAGATCGTAGACCTACGCGCGCTCGTGAACGGCGACGTCGTCCGGGGACAGGTGGCGGTCGCTCAGACCGAGCAACCCATCCAGGCCGTCTACCTCAAGCCGGCCGACCCGCCTGCCTGTGCCGAAGCGGTGCAGGCGATCTGCGCGGCCGACCAGATCATCCTCGGACCCGGAAGCCTGTTCACGAGCCTCATCGCCACGCTGCTGGTGCCGGGGATTCGAGACGCTCTGCGCGGCGCGCGAGGCAAGCGGATACTGGTGGCCAACAACCGAGTGCAGAAGGGGGAGACCTCGGGACTGGACGGAACCGCGCACGTCGAATCCGTCCTCGCCCACATAGGAGCCAACACCCTCGATGCGGTCGTCGTTCAGGCGCCCGTGCTCCAGGCGGATGGAATCGATTTCGACCGTCGAGCGATCGAGAATCTCGGCATCGAGGTCTTCGAGGGCGACGTCTCGACCGACGCCGGGGTGCACGACCCGGGCGCACTCGCTGAGGCCTTCCAGGCGCTCGGCGCAGAGAGAGACCGTCGACCCGATTAGGATCGAGCCAACCACGATCAATGGACCACTTCGAGGAGGAGTTCGATGGCAACGCGCATCGGCATCAACGGATTCGGGCGCATCGGCAGGAACCTGTACCGCGCGCTGAAGGCGAAGAACTCGAGCCTCGAGCTCGTTGCCGTCAACGACCTGACCGATTCGGCGACCCTGGCGCATCTGCTCAAGTACGACTCGGTGCTGGGAAGGCTCAGCGAGGAGATCAAGGCGACCGACGACGGCTTCACGGTGGACGGCGCCGAGGTCAAGGTGCTGTCGGAGCGCGATCCGGCCGCCCTCCCGTGGAGCGACCTCGGGGTCGATCTCGTCATCGAGTCGACCGGCTTCTTCACGAAAGCAGGTGACGCGCGCAAGCACATCGATGCCGGCGCAAAGAAGGTGCTCATCTCGGCCCCCGCCAAGGAAGAGGATGCAACCTTCGTGTTGGGAGTCAACGACGACAGCTACGACCCCGACAAGCACAACATCATCTCGAATGCGTCGTGTACTACGAACTGCGTCGCGCCGCTCGCCAAGGTGCTGCACGACAGCTGGGGAATCGAGCGGGGTTTCATGACGACCTGCCACGCGTACACGAACGACCAGCGCATCCTCGACTTCCCGCATAGCGACCTCCGTCGGGCGCGCGCCGCCGCCATCAACGTCATTCCGACGAGCACCGGCGCCGCCAAAGCCACCGCTCTGGTGCTGCCCGAGCTCAAGGGCAAGCTCGACGGCATCTCGCTGCGGGTCCCCGTACCCGACGGGTCGATCACCGATCTCGTCGTGCAAGTGGGCTCCGAGGTCTCGGTCGACGAAGTCAACAACGCATTCCGCGAAGCCGCCTCGAGCTCGAGCCTCAAGGGCTATCTCGAGTACAGCGAGGACCCGCTGGTAAGCACGGACATCGTCGGCAACCCGGCCTCGTGCATCTTCGACTCGGAGCAGACGATGACGAACGACAACATGGTCAAGGTGCTCGGCTGGTACGACAACGAATGGGGTTACTCGAACCGACTGGTGGACCTCGCCGAGCTGGTGGCGGCCAAGCTCTAGCTCTGACGTCCGCGGCGTTTCGTTCGCTCGACCATCGTCGTGCGCGGTCCGCACGGGATAACCTCCGAACATGAGTGACCAACAACTTCCCTCGATCGATGAGCTGGAGGTGTCGGGTAAGCGTGTGCTCGTGCGCTGCGACCTGAACGTGCCCCTGAAGGACGGCGCCATCACCGACGACATGCGCATCCGCGCCGCCCTGCCGACGCTCGATGCGCTGCTCGATAGGGGAGCGCGCGTGGCGGTTTGCTCACACCTCGGACGACCCAAGGGCAAAGTGAACGACGAGCTGCGGCTCGCTCCAGTGGGCCGGCGACTCTCGGAGCTGCTCGTGCGCGACGTCACCGCGGTGCCAGAGATCGTGGGTGACGGGGCCAGAGAGGCTTGTGCTTCCGATGCAGAGGTCGTGTTGCTGGAGAACCTCCGCTTCGAGCCCGGAGAAGAGGCAAACGACGACGACTTCGCCAAGGCGCTGTCGTCGCTCGCGGACGCCTACGTCAACGACGCCTTCGGAGCATCGCATCGCGCCCATGCGTCGATCGTGGGGCCGCCGGAGCACCTCCCGTCTGCGGCAGGGCGACTTCTGCACGAGGAGGTCGGCAAGCTCGGGCGCTTGCTCGAGGACCCCGAGCACCCCTTCGTTGCCGTGCTGGGCGGTGCCAAGGTGTCGGACAAACTCGACGTCATCGGCAACCTCCTCGAGCGGGTCGACGCCTTTTGTATCGGCGGCGCGATGGCGTTCACCCTGCTCGTTGCCCGGGGACAAGACGTGGGGCGCTCGCTCGTAGAGAAGGAGCGCGTGCAAGACGTGAAGGCAATGATCGAGTCGGCCGACGCCAAGGGAGTCGCGATCCACCTGCCTTCCGACGTCGTGGCCGCGCCGGAACCCCAGGAGGGCGCGCCTCACGAGACCGTGCCCCTGAGGGACATCGGCGACCGGATGGGTGTCGACATCGGACCCGAGACCACCGGGATGTTCGCCGCCACGATCGTCGGCGCCCGCACGGTGCTGTGGAACGGCCCGATGGGCATCTTCGAGATCCCCGACTACGCGGCCGGGACCCTGGGAGTTGCGACGGCCATCTCCGAGGCGACCGCCGAGGGCGCGTTCACGGTCGCCGGTGGAGGAGACTCGGCCGCGGCACTTGCGCAGTTCCAGATGACGGACGCGGTCTCGCACCTGTCGACGGGTGGGGGAGCATCGCTCGAGTTGCTCGAGGGCAAGGACTTACCCGGGGTCGCCGCACTGAGGCAAGCAGCGTCGTAACCAAGCAAGCAAAGAAGGAGAGCCGCATGAGGATTCCGCTGATCGCGGGCAACTGGAAGATGAACAAGAGCCACCTGGATGCCATTCATTTTCTGGGGCAGCTGGGCCACGAACTGGCCGGTCACGATCACGGCAGGGTCGAGGTCGCTCTGTGTCCTCCGTTCACGGCTCTGCGTTCGGTCCAAACGAACATCGAGGATCGTCATCAACGCTTCAAGCTCGGCGCCCAGAACATGCACTGGGAGTCAGACGGCGCCTTCACCGGTGAAGTAGCACCCGGCATGCTCACCGCGCTCCAGGTCGACTACGTCATCGTGGGGCACTCGGAACGACGGGAGCACTTCGGCGAAACCAACGAGTCGGTCAACCGGAAAGTCGGGGCGGCGTTCATCAACGACCTCGTCCCGATCATGTGTTGTGGCGAGACCGAGCAAGAGCGTGAGGCTGGCGACACCGAGACCAAGGTGACGACGCAGGTCACCGAGGGCCTCGCCGGCATCAAGCCGGACGATGCGCGCAAACTCGTCGTGGCGTACGAGCCCATATGGGCGATCGGAACCGGCAAGACCGCCACGCCGGACGACGCTCAAAAGGTGTGCGCACTCATCCGCGCCGTGCTGACGAACATCTTCGACGAGAGCATCGCCGGCGAGGTGCGCATCCAGTACGGGGGCAGCGTCAAGTCTGGCAACACCGAGGCCCTGACGTCCCAGCCCGACATCGATGGAGCACTGGTGGGAGGCGCCAGCCTCGACGCCGCCGAGTTCGCTGCGATCGTCAAGGCGACGAAAAGCTCCTAAGAAAAGGAGAGGTAGTGAACAAGATCTTCTACGTCATTCTCGATGGGCTCGGCGACGACGCGCTCGACGCGCTCGACGGGAAGACCCCGCTCGAGGTCGCTCGAACACCGCAGCTCGACCGGCTGGCGGCAAACGGACGTAACGGTTACGTCACCACCGTCGGCGAGGGCATCGCCCCCGAGTCGGATATCGCCGTGTTCGCCATCCTCGGCTACGACCCGCACGAGCACCACACGGGGCGCGGCCCCCTCGAGTCCGTGGGGGCCGGCGTCGAGGTCACCGACGGTGACCTCGCCTACCGCGTCAACTTCGCGACCGTGGAGCCACGGGGTGAGGGATGGGCCATCGTCGACCGCAGGGTGGGGCGCGACCTCACCTCGGAGGAGGCTCGCGCCCTCGCCGAGGAGGTCCAAGGCAAGGTCACGCTGGACCGCGCCACGTTCGAGTTCAGGGCGACCGTCGGTCACCGGGGCATCCTGGTGCTGCGCAGCGACGAGGGCCCTCTCTCGGCCGAGATCGAGAACTCAGATCCGGCCTACGGGCGTCACGGCAGCCTCGGCGTCGCGCTCGAGACCTTCGACAACGAGGTCGTGAAGGTCGCTCCGGTCGAGGGCAGGGAGAACGACGAGGCCGCCATACGAGCGTCGAAGCTCACGAACACCTGGTTGCGCCGCTCCTTCAAGGTGCTCGACACATCCGAGATCAATGCCAGGCGCAAGGGTGAGGGCAAGCTTCCCGGCAACTTCATCCTGACGCGCGACGGAGGCGACCACGTCCCGAAACTGGTCCCGTTCAAGGTGAGGTTCGGGCCCGAGATGGGTTGCTTCGTGGAGATGCCCGTCGAGCTGGGCATCGCCCGCCTCTTGGGCATGGGAGTGGTCGAAGCCCCCACCGGCCTTCCTCCGCGCGAGCAGTACGAGAAATGGGCCGAACTGGCCCTGGAGGCCATCGGGGGTTTCGACGGTCTCTACATCCATATCAAGGGCCCCGATATCCCTGCGCACGATGGAGATCATGACGCCAAGGTCCGCAGCATCGAGGACATCGACGGTTACTTCTTCACTCCACTTCTGGATTCGCTCGACCTCAAGAAGGCCGTGATCGCGGTGACCGCCGACCATTCGACGAGTTGTGCGCGCCGAGCCCACACCGACAGTCCCGTCCCGCTGCTGATCTCAGGCGGTGGAGTCGGTCCCGACGGCGTGGGCACCTTCGGCGAGACGGCGAGTAGAAACGGAGCCCTCGGTCATCTATGGGGGCCCGAGATCATGCCAAACCTGGTGAAACTCGCCAGGGGCTAACAAACAAGGACACTAGTGAAAAGGGTTCGCGAGTCGTAGACTCTCTTACTCCAGTTCAACCAGGCAGGGGAGCGGGACATGGCGCCGAGACGTAAGCACACGCTCGCTGAGGTCTTGGGACCTCTCGAAGCTGAGGTCATGGAGGTCGTCTGGCAGCGCGACGAAGTCACCGTTCGCGACGTGCACAAGGCGCTCAAATCCAACCGCGACATCGCGTACACGACGGTGATGACGACGCTGGGCCGGCTCACCGACAAGGGCCTCCTGAGACGAGTCGAGGGTCAGCCGGCCCACCATTACTCGGCCATCGTGTCCCGCGAGCAGTACGCCAAATCGACCGTCAAATCGGTCGTCGACTGGCTTGTCGGCCACTTCCCGGACCCCGCCGTTGCCTACTTCGTCGACAAGGTCCGAGAGGAGGACGAAGAGGTCATAGATCGCCTGCGAGCGGCGATCGCCGAGCGGAAAGCCATCGACCCGGGTGATTAGCGCGTCACCGACGATTGTCGCTCTCGAAGTCGATTCGGCGTGGGTCGTGGTCCTCGTCGTCTCGTTGACGACCCTGATGGCCACGGTTCTGCTCCGCCGCGTCATCGCGCGCCCCGGTGGCAGCGCCTCGGGAATGCTTCTGTTGCTGCCCCTGCTGCTCCCGATCCTGGCGGCGATCATCTACCAGGGCGGGGTGCTGCCCGAGGTCACGGTATTGAAGCCCATCAGCGCGGTGGTCGAGGAGCGTTCCGAGAGCCTCTTGCACCTTCTGTTTTTGTCCGACGGCAAGGGGCAGGCGGCGCTTTACGCCTTCTACGGCTCGGCCGGTGCATGGATCTTCCTCGTCGGTCTGGCCGTGAGCTCCGTCATGCTGGTGCGGCGAATTTGTGGTGCGCTGGTGTTGCGGCGGCTGATCTCTCGGTGCACGGCCCCCGAGCCTCAACGGGACGACCACATCTTGTTCATGGTGCGCCACCTCGCCGCCTCGTTCGGCCTCACACCGACCCCCGAGGTGCTCATTCTTCCCCCGGGCGTCTCCGGAGCGTTCGCTGCCGGGCTGAGGCGGGGTCGTGTGTTGCTCTCACGCGACCTCATCGAGCGGCTGGACGACGACGAGCTCGCGGCGGTGGTGGCACACGAGATCGCCCACCTCGAAGCGCGCGACGTCCCGGTGGTCTTTGCCGCAGGGTTCTTGCGCGATTTCGTCGCATGGAATCCCTTCGCACATATCGCCTTCCGGCGTCTGCTGATCGATCGGGAGCTCGAGGCGGACCGGCGGGCGGCGAGCGTCACCCGTAGCCCTCTGTCGCTCGCATCCGGTCTCGTGACGGTCTTCAAGCTCATGCGGGGACAGCGCGGTTATGTGCAGAGGGGCGCACTGGCGTTGCTTCGCCCCAGGGCGAGCATCACCCGGCGCGTTACCAGCCTCCTCGCCATGGCCGACCGGGGCCATGTGGTCGACCTCAGGCTGCGCCGTGGCACGTACCTGGCCGCCGCCCTGTTGGTCGCGGCACTCGGGTTGGAGGCGGGGGCGAAGCTTGCCGACCACGACTCCACCTTCGCGTTCGTATGGGGGAGCACGACGCCTCCCAACGCGACCGCATGGGAGCCGCCCTCCTCTTTGGAGGCGGCATCCGAGAAGCGGCTGAGCAAGAGCCAGCGCAAGAAGCTGGCCAAGGCGAAGAAGCGCAGCTCGCTCGGTTTCCTCCTCGCCAACGAACCTCCCGGCACCCTCCTGGTCGCCGATACCAACCAGGGGGCGCTATCGAAGAGATTGTTCCGCTTGGTGAACCGCCACGGCATTCCGGCTGCCGAGTTTCGGCTTCGAGCGCGCCCGGTTCCGCTCTGGGGCTACGAGGTCTTCGGCGTCTACCGGATCGACCAGCATCTCCTCGACAGCGGCGGGCGGTGAGTCACGGAACCCGATCCCGGGTAACCTTGGGCTGGTAGCTGCAGCGCGTTTCACTCATATTCGATCACCACCGAGGTGCCCTAAGTGACCATCGCTCTCACCGTAATCCACGTCATCGTGTCGCTCACTCTGATCCTGCTCGTCCTGTTGCACGCGGGGCGAGGCGGCGGCGTCTCCGAGATGTTCGGGGGCGGAATGCAGAGCAGCGCCATGGGCTCGACCGTCATGGAGAAGAACCTCGACCGCATAACGGTCATCGTCGCGGTCATCTTCAGCGGTTCGACGATCCTGCTCGCCTCGAGACTCTCGGGTTCGTAGAGGAGAAAACTGGGAATCCTGCTTCCCATGTCCTGGTCCCCCCGGGCGGCTCGCGCCGCCGTTGTGAGCGCCTGCCTCCTTCTGGTTGCCGGCGGCTGCACCGGCGACGACGAGCCCGCCGCGGGACCCGAGGCCCGGGCGACGGCGGGGCCGGACGAGGCCGTCGAACCCGGCGCATCGCCGGCGCCCGACGCCACCACGGCCGCGTTCGAGGACGAGAGCAACGTCTTGAACGTGGCGATAAGTGAGCCCAACTCACTCGACCCCATGCGCGTCCAGGATCCGGCTTCAGTGCTCATCACGCGCCAGCTCTACGAGGGGCTGACCCGCTGGAACGCCGAGAGCGAGAGCGCCCAGCCGGCGGTGGCCGAGGACATCAAGGTCTCCAAGAACGCCAGGACCTTCACCTTCAGATTGCGAGACGACGCCACCTTTCACAACGGCGATCCGGTCAAGGCCCAGGACTTCGCCTTTGCTTTCGACCGCATCGCCCTCAAGCGTAACGGCGCGGACGTCGCCTACCTGCTCGAGCTGGTCAAGGGTTTCGACAAGGTCAATGCCTTCGGTGATGCCAAGTCGCTGTCGGGCGTCAAGACTCCCGACGACAAGACGCTGGTCATCGAGCTCTCGCGCCCCTACGCCAATTTCCCAACCGTCCTGACCCATCCCAGCCTCGTGCCGCTTCCCGAGAAGGCCTTCGCCGCCTCGAAGGACTTCCTCTCGGAGCCGATCGGCAACGGCCCCTTCGAGCTGGCCCGGCCGTTCGAGCTGAGCGCGCCGGTGGAACTGAAGGCCGTAGAGGATCACTTCGAGGAGACCGCCCTCGAGGGCATCCGCTTTGTTCCCTTCCCCGATGCGGCGTCCTCGTGGGTGCCGTTCACGAGCAACCAGCTGGACATCACCGAGGTCCCCACCACGCGCCTCGAGCAGGCGAGCGAGAACTACGGAGAAGACGGTTTCGTGTCTCTGCTGGTGGGCTCTTACTACGGGTTCAACCTCGAATCGCCGGAACTCGGCGACGCGCGGGTGCGCAGGGCAGTCAACCTCGCCATCGATCGCCAAGCGCTGGGTGAGGACGTGTTCGCCGGAACCCTGGTGCCCCCGCGCGGCATCGTCCCGATCGGGATGCCGGGGTTCGAGCGCGATGCCTGTGGGAAGCTCTGTCGCTTCGACGCGGCCGAGGCCAGGCGCCTCGTGAGCAAGCTGCCCAAGAAGAAGCGCGCCGTAACGCTCGAGTACACACGCGAGCAGCCGCAGCCCAAGGTCGCCCGCACCGTCAAGCGCTACCTCGAAGACGCCGGGCTCCGGGTGAGGCTGAAGTCGTACGCATTCAACAAGTACCTCGAGCGCCTCGGCGACGGTGAGCACTCGATGTATCGCCTGGGTTGGATCGCCGAGTACCCGGACCCCGATGTCTTCCTGTCGGCTCTGTTCGACTCCGACTCACCCGACAATCACACGGGCCTCGAGTCCAAGCGCATCGATTCGCTGCTGGCCAAGGCTCAGAAAGAGAGCGACGAGGCCGCGCGGCTCCGGCTCTACCAAAGGATCGAGACCCAGATCCTCGAGCGGGTTCCGCTCGCCCCGCTGGGCTCGTTTCGCATGTTCTGGGCGGCCGCTCCCCGGGTCGAGGGAGTCAACTTCGACGTGCTCGGCGGCTTCGACGCCGCACCGATCTCGCTCGAGTCCTAGGATCCTGGACTTAGACCTTGGGCTTATAATCGATCGAGCTCTGTCGAGACGGCCGGTCGAACTTCGGGTGCGGGCAGGGCTTTCCTACGCCACCTGCGGTGGTGCTGAAATTGGTAGACAGGCATGGTTGAGGGCCATGTGTCCGCAAGGACGTGAGGGTTCAAGTCCCTCCCACCGCACTCACATCCAGCCTGGGACCGAGCCCACCCGCGCTGCCGTGCGCAGGGCAGACGCCGGGTTTGCCCCACTCGTCTTTGCGACGAACAACAGTCACAATGGCAGCCGCGGTGGCACCTGGATGCCGAGGGGGAATGGGTGACCGATCTGCAGGGCCGCGGAGGCGACGTCGATATCGGCGACGGCGTGGGCTCCGAGAAAGTCGATCGACGAAGCGGTGCCGAGGAGCTCCCCACCGGCACCGTCACTTTGCTGCTGACCGATATCGAGGGCTCGACCAAGCTCTGGACCGAGCGCCCGCGCGCGATGTTCCAAGCCGTGTCCCGGCATCACGCCATCATCGGCAACGCGGTCGAGCGTCACGGCGGCAAGATGCCGCGCGACCAGGGTGAGGGGGACAGCATCTTCGCCGCCTTTCCGCGCGCTTCCGACGCAGTGGCAGCCGCACTGGTCATGCAGCTGGCGCTGGACAACGAGCCGTGGCCCGAGGGTGTTTCGTTGCGCGTACGGATTGCTCTTCATACCGGCGAGCCGCGCCTGTCGGTCGGGAACTACTTCGGTCAGACGGTGAGCCGCTGCGCGCGCCTGCGCGGCCTGGCCCACGGGGGCCAGACGCTCCTCTCGTCGGCCACGATGGAGCTCGTGCGCGACGATCTTCCCGCCGGCACTGCGGGCAAGGATCTCGGGACCCACCGGCTCAAGGACTTCACCCGGCCCGAGACCGTCTGGCAGCTCGTCCATCCCGACTTGCCGGACAACTTCCCACCGCTGCGCTCCGACGAGGCGCGCGCCGACAACCTTCCGGTGCAGCTCACGACCTTCGTGGGGCGCGAGAGCGAGATCCACGAGATCAAGCAGCTGCTCCGTTCCATTCGCCTGGTAACGCTCGTCGGCCCGGGCGGATGCGGGAAGACGCGCCTAGCCGTCGAGGTCGGCCGGCAGCTGCTGGCCGAGTTCGAAGACGGCGTGCATCTCGTCACGCTCGCTTCGCTCGGCGATCCCTCGCTCGTCGTCTCTCGCATCGCTCAGAGCGTCGGACTGCAGGAGAGCGCAGGCGGGTCACCCTTCGAGGGGCTCAGGAACTTCCTGCGCGACAAGCACATGCTGCTGATGCTGGACAACTTCGAGGGCGTCATCGGCGCAGCCTCGGTCATCTCCGAGCTGCTGGCCGAGTGTCCCGAAATCAAGATCCTGGCGACGACCCGGGCGTCGCTGCGCATCTCGAGCGAGCACGAATTCCAGGTCCCTCCGCTCGATCTGCCCGAGCTCGACTACCTTCCCGATCTGGTCGAGTTGTCCAAGCATTCGGCGGTGAGGCTGTTCGTGGAGCGCGCCCAGGCGATCAAGGCCGACTTCGCCCTCACCAATGCGAACGCGCGCTACATCGCCGAGATCTGTCACCGGCTCGACGGTCTTCCGCTGGCCATCGAGCTCGCCGCGGTCAGGGTCAAGCTGCTCCCTCCGGCGGTGCTGCTCGACAGGCTCAGCAGCCGCTTGGGCCTGTTGACCGGTGGACCGCGCGACCTGCCCGCCCGCCAGCAGACCCTTCGTAACGCGATCGACTGGGACTACACCTTGCTCGAACCCGAGGAGCAGACGCTGTTTCGCAGGCTCTCGGTCTGCCGCGGGGGATTCAGCCTCGACGCAGCGGCGACGGTGGCGACGGCCGCGGGGGAGCTTCGTACCGACCTGTTCGACGGACTCGACTCGCTGGCGGGCAAGAGCCTCCTGCGTCAGATCCCGTCGCTCGAGACCGAGCCCCGCTTCGGGATGCTCCAGACGATTCGGGAGTACGCCCTGGATGTGCTCGACGCATCGAACGAATCGGATGAGACCCGCCGGGCTCACGCCAACTTCTACCTCGGGCTGGCCGAACGCGCGTCGGGCGAGCTGAGAGGTCCCGATCAGGTCCGCTGGCTCGAGGCGCTCGAATTCGATCACGATAATCTGCAGGACGCCCTCGAGTATTCCAAGCAGGTAGACGACTGGGGTGTGCTGTTGCGGCTGACGGCCGCCATGTCTTATTTCTGGTCGATACGCGGTTACGTCAGCGAGGGACGCCTGTGGACGAAGATCGCGCTCGAGCGGACGCACGGGATCGTCAGCCTCCAGCGGACCCGCGTGCTTGCGGGCGGGGCCATGCTGGCGCGCGCCCGAGTCGACTACGACGAGGCGCGCCGCCTGCTCGAGGAGTGCGTCGAGGCTCAGCGCCAACTGGGGGACGAGGCCGGCGTGGCCTTCTCAATCAAGGATCTCGGCAACCTCGAGGTGGACCAGGGCAACATCGAGGGGGCCGAGAAGCTCTACCGCGAGAGCCTCGCCGAGTGGCGCAGGCTGGAGGACCAGCAGGGCATCGCGCAGACTGTCAACAACCTCGGCTTCATCGCACAGATCAAGGGGGATCAGAGAGAGGCGATGAAGTTGCTCGACGAGAGCCTCGTCATCTTCCGCCGCCTGAGAGACAAGCAGGGTATTGCCCGGTCTCTCATGAACATCGCGGTGAGCACGCGCGAGCTGGGCGACTTCGAGCGCGCGGCCCGGTTGTCGCGCGAAAGCCTGGTGTTGTGGCGCCAGCTCGGCGACAAGTGGGATGTGGCCGACTGCCTCGAGGACCTGGCGGGCGTCCTGCACGAGCTCGGTCTCCAATATCAGGCGGCGGTGGTTTATGGGGGGGCCGAGGCACTGCGGTGGGCGATCGGAGCCCCACGTCCCCCGGTCGAGCAAGAGACCTACGAGCAGCGAGTCAAGGCCGTACACGGCGCTTTGGGTGATGCTCTGTTCAGTGGGGCCTGGGCGCGCGGCAGCGGCATGCGAATGGAGGAAATCATCGACTACGCCCTGCACGACGACCGCAGAGAGGTGGGGTCGTGACTCGTCACTCTTCTTCAGTGAGCGTGATCTCTTGGATTCCGTCCGAGGCCATCAGGGGTCTGCCGAACCTTCCCTTTCAGGTGGGGATCACTCACATCGACGAACCCCCGCCCGGACATATAGACGACGTTGCGCGCCTGGTCGAAAACCAGAAACTGCGCTTCGCGAACGTGCTCGAGGCGTGGATCGACGTGGACGAACGAGGAATCGTCGGCTACGGCTGCGAAGGCGGCGGAATCATGGGGAGCTCCGTGGTGGGCAGGGGCACCCGCACCATCAGCCTCCCGGGAATCTCGCTTCCTGACCTGCGCCCCGATCCCATCGTCACGGCCGAGTCGGTCACCTGGCGACAGACGGCAGGGGGCCGCCCGGCGCTTCCCGCCCCGCGCCGCGTCAAACACAGGCCGTTCGTGCAACTGCGAGCTCCGGTGGTGTGGACCACGCTCGAGCTCGAGCTTCTCGCCGATGGGACGGCCGAGGGGCGACTGGTCGGTTCGAGCCCCTTCCCCCGCCACTGGGTCTACGACGCGTCTGGCGATCTCGTGGCCAAGAGCGGGCTCATCGACTTCGACCAGTGGTACCACCACGCCTTCGGCGGGGTGACGCCGTGGGAGGCGGTCGATCGGGACGCCCTGACGACCGAGGTCGAGTCCGAGCTCGAGCGTCACTTGTCGCGCTCCATCATGGGCTCGGAGCATCCAACCAAGCGACGTCGACTGCGCGCGGGCGAGGTCCTGTTCCGTCAGGGTGAGGAGGGGAGTGACCTCTTTTTGGTCCTCGATGGCGTCGCGTCGGTGGAGGTGGACGGCAAGCTCGTCGCCGAGATCGGACCGGGGGCGGTGATGGGCGAGCGCGCCGTGCTGGAAGGGGGCCGCCGCACCGCGACGGTGACGGCCGTCACGCCACTGCGGGGCGTCGTCGTGCCGCCCGAGGTGGTGGAGCCCGAACATCTGGAGCAGCTCAGCGGCGACCACCGGCGCGAGGAAGAAGGGGGCGGCGACCCGCCGGAAGGCTCCTGAGCGGACGGATCAGGTCCTTGCGAAGTTGCGCAGCCGGTGCTTCGGGCCGCGCCTGGGGGCCCACCCGCAGCCGGTAGCGATGAGCCGTTGGTCGCTGCAAGTGTCGTTGCCGCAAGTGCGATCACGACAAGGAGTTACCGGTGGCAGAAAGGATCCCAAAGATTGAGCTCATACATGGTGAACCGGATAAATATCGTTTTGGGCTCTTTTTCATCAGCGAGAGTCAGACAGCAACTGTGGTAACCAATCCGTAGAAAAGCCCTTGACCTCGGTTCCCGTAAGGACTAGTTCTTTCTAACCAACGCTGCGGACGGTGACCGGACCTGGACTCTCCTGCTACCAAACGCCAGCGGGCGTGCATGTAGGGAGATCGCCGAATCACATGGCATTCGGCGAAGGGGAAGGGAGCCTCGGGTGGGCGCAAGGACGGCCGGCAAGAAATCCAGCAGGAGCGTGGCACGTCGGTTGCAGCGACCGGCAAGTCGCAGGCCAAGATGCTCGGCGGTGCTGCTGATCATCTGCCTCACGGCCTCACTGTTGCCACTAGTGGCAGCCGAGTTCGCCTCAGAGGCCGAAGCCCAGACCACCAAGCAACCTGCTGCACTCGACTTGTCAGACCTGCAGTCGTCCACCGCGCGCACCAAGCAGAACGCTGACGGCAGCTACACCACCACCTTTCACACCGCCCCGGTGCAATTCGAAGTGAGCCGGGGGCAGTGGCGGACCATCGATCCAACGCTCGGCCCCACGACCGAGCCGGGCTTCGATCTCGCCACGGGGCCCAACCTCTTCGACGTCTTCTTCTCAGACCAGCCCGTCGGGGACTTCATGGAGCTGCGAATCCACGAAGAAAGCGTCCGCATGGAACTCGAGGGTGCGCAGCCTACCGAGGCACAGGCCGACGGCGCGCGCCTGGTCTACCCGGACGCCGTGGCGGACACCGATCTGCGCTACGAGGTGACGACCCTGGGGGTCAAGGAGACCCTCGTTCTCAACGACCCAGAGGCACAGAGCTCCTACACCTTCAACCTCACGACCTCGGACCCCACCATGGAAGCCCAGCCCAACCCGGACGGCTCCTATGACTTCATCGGGGGGGACGACGCCAACCCGCTGTTCGTGCTAGACGCGCCCACGGTACGCGACTCCTCGGTCACCGGCGAGGTCGAGGCCTACGCCACCGGCGAAGCCTCGATGGAGGTCACGCCGCATGACGGGGGATTCGAGGTGGCCCTCTCGGTCGACCCCGAGTGGCTGAGCGCTCCGGAGCGGGTCTTCCCCGTCCTGTTAGATCCAACGGTCACGATCCAGGAGGGCATCGAGTCGACCGAGGACGCAAGCTTCGACTGGGCCTGTATGTCGTGCGCCGGCACCACCGGCACGCGCCTTCCCATCGGCACCAACTCGAGCAACGTCTGGCGTGCCGGCCTGCGCTTCGACCTCAGCGCGATCCCCGAGGGCCCCATGGCCAGCGCTGCGCAGCTCAAGCTCTTCTACGACGGGACCTGCGTCGGAGGCTCGTCGAACTGCGGAGGAAAGTCCCACGGCCTCGCGGTGAAACAGATGAACTCGGCATGGGTGACCTCGACCAAGCCCAACAACATGACCGTGGGGCCGACGGTGGCGTCGACGACGCTGGCCAGCGGCGCCGAGCCGCCGCAGTGGATCTCGTGGGACGTCGAAGAGCTGGTCAACGACTGGCTGCTCTATGACGTGCCCAACAACGGGGTGCTGGTCAAGCGCAGCACCGAGCCCAGCGGCGCCAGCGGTCCCCGGGTCCCGGGCAAGCGCTTCACGGGCGACCCCACCATGCGGCCCAAGCTCGAGGTCACCTGGATCAACACCGCTTCCACCCTGCACGCGCCCGAGGTGCTGCACTCCAACGGGGCCGAGCTGCGTTGGAGCCGCTACCCCTTCGACGGCGTGTTCGGCTTTGCCGGATATGAGATCCACCGTTCCCGGGATGCGAGCTTCACGCCCGGAGCAGCCACCTTCATCGCTCACATCGGCGACGTCGACCGCACCACCTACCGGGACACCACCGCGGCTCCGGACCAAAGCTTCACCTACCGAATCGTGACCTGGGGCAACTCCTCCGACCGCCGGACCGTGACCCTGCCGGCGGCGGGGCTGACCACGGCGAGCTTGCAGCCAGAGCCCAACGCGGGATCGTCGACCTTCATGGTCGACGGCGACTCGAGCTGCAAGAACTACGGGGCTTCCACCTCCTTGCGAGTGGGCACGACCGACAACTACGTCTACCGGCCGCTGATCCGCTTCGATTTACGCAAGATTCCTCCGGATGCAAACGTCTCGTCGGCTCAGTTGTCGCTCTACCACGAGGCGACCTCGGCCAACATCGGGGTCGACATCCACCGGGTCACGAGGGCGTGGCGGGAGGGCGGCGCCAACGGCGCCTGCAGCGGCCGGGGCGCGACCTGGCAGGAGACCCAGCGGGGGCGGAATGGAGTACGCCGGGAGCAGACCGCTCCGGCGCCATCGTGGCCACCTCTGCGGTCGACCGCGAGGCCGTGGGGTGGGACAGCTACGACGTCGAGCCGCTGGTGACGGGCTGGGTCACCGGCCAGCACCCCAACTTCGGCCTGCTGCTCAAGCGCCCGCAAGAGTCCACCAACCGCACCGGCCAGAACTTCAGATACTTCTCCGATGACTACGCCGTAGCGCCCAACCTCCGGCCCAAGCTCGAGGTCACCTACTCGGGCTCGGCGGCCTCGAGCGGGCCCACCGTCGCGCTCGAGTTCCCCAGCGATCGGGAGACCCTGGTGTGGGACGAGCCCGTGACGCTGCGGGCCGAGGCTTTCGACGACGGCCGGGTCGAATCAGTCGAGTTCTACTTCCAAGAGGACGGCCACCCCGATCAGCTGGTGGGCACCGCCACCGAGGCCCCCTATGAGGTCCCCTTCGACATCAACGACATGACCCTGGTGCTCAACCAGGGACTCGAGCCGGACATCAGCCTCTGGGCGGTCGCCACCGACGACGCGGGGAACGCGACCTCGAGCACCCCGGTGACACCCGGGATCGGGCATCGGCCGACGGTGTCGATCTCCGCTCTCGACCCCGCCACCAGCCCGATCACCACACAAACCGTCACCGTCAGCGCCAGCGCCGCGAGCGACTCGGGAGTGGCGCGGGTCGAGTTCCTGGTCGACGGGACGCTGTTCGCAACCGACACCACCGCGCCCTATCAAGCCACCTGGGACACCCTCGATCCCGCCGTGCCCGGCTACGACGCGCGTCCCGAGCACGGCATCAGCGCCCACGCGATTACCGCCAGGGCGATCGGGGTCAACGGGCTCACCCGCACCTCGACCCCGGCGGCCATGGAGGTCGACAACACCTCGGGCACCAAATATCAGGCCGCCATCGCGGTCAGCCCCCCGAGCGTCTTTCGTCACGCCGCTCAGGAGCTGATCGACGTCACAGTCACCAACGACAGCACCGTCGCCTGGCCGCGTCGACCACGGAGCTCATCGCCCAATGGGTGACTCCCGCCGGCACCGTGGCGCAGCAAGACTCGATCGCCACGCTCGCTTCGCTCGACGCCGGGGCCTCGCAAGCTCTCAGCGGTCTCCAGCTCGAGCCGCCCCCGCTTCCTCCCGGAGTGGCGTCGGAGCCCTACCAGCTGCGCTTCGATCTGGTCGACCTCAGCGGAGGGGGCGAGGTCGCCTTCTCCAGTGAGGGCAATGCCCCCAAGGTCGCGCCGGCGGTCGTGGGGCGCGCCCGCATGCAGCCCTGCGAGCAGGGTTCGGCCTCGACGGTCAACCTCGCGCTCATGACCGAGGCGCTCGGTCTCGAGCACTACTACCACTACCGGCCGACCGCGCTGGGCGCGGGGATGTCGCAGCTCACCAACGTCAACAACGGCAACTCGGTTTTGCGCTGGACCCCGTTTGCCTCCCCCGGCCGGGGACTGTCGACCATCGTGGACATCACTTACAACAGCATCGTCAAGCGCACCGGACCGCCGCTGGGCGACAACTTCGGGCTGTCGATCTCGAGCCTCACCCAGCTGGGGCAGCCCATCGACATCCATCCCAAGAACGCCGACGACCCTCAGGGAAACGCCCCTCGCTGGGTCCGCTTCGTCGACGCCGACGGCACCCCCCACCAGTTCGACGGCGAGAAGGTGGGCGGCTCGATCGTGTGGCACCCGCCGCCGGGGGTGCACCTCTATCTGCGGGCGCTGACCGGCGACCCGCTCGGCAAGTGGGCCTTTACCCGGCCCGACGACGTCACCTTCTATTACGACGCCGACGGCTTCCCCACCGCGGTCACCGATCGCAACGGCAACACGCTCACCTACGAGCTCGAGGCCGTCGCCCCGGCCGAGGACCCGGGGCAGCCCGGCAAACGCGTGGCCGCGTTTACCGATGCGGCCGGAAACGACTCGACTCCCGCTCCGGGGCGCAGCTTCACGCTGGACTACTACTCCAAGGAGGAGACCAACAACCCCAAGGTCCGAGGCAACGTCAAGGCGATCAGCGACCACGACGGATCGAAGCTGACCTTCGACTACTACGACGACGGCAACCTGCTGCGCCTCACCCAGGAGGGTGGGCTCACCGCCGACCTCAGAGCGCTACCCGACCGCAGCTTCACCTTCACCTACACCACCTCGGACAGCTCCGGGCCCGCCATCCCCGACGCCAACACGCGCCGGGACCCGCCGGCAAACACCAGCAATCAATCCGATCAGCTCTTCGGCGTCATCGACCCGCGCGGCGCGGAGACCACCTTTAGCTACGTCACCTCGGGCGAGAACAAGTGGAAGCTCGCCTCGCTCAGCGACCGGGCGGGCACGACCACGACCTATCAGTACGACATCGACCAGCGCATCACCACCGTGCTCGACGACGCCGGTCGCCCCAGTCGCTTCGCGTACGACTGCTCCGGGCGCGTCGGCGAGCTCCAAAACCCCGCCGCCGAGGTGACCACGCTGGCGTGGGGCGACGACAACCATCTCGACTCGATCACCGAGCCCCATGGCGTGACGACGTCATACGACCACAACCCCAACGGATATCTCACCGAGGTCACCGATCAGCAGGGTCACGCCACGACCCTGACCTACGACGACCGAGCGGGCGACGCCACCGACCCGGGCACCCATCTCAGCTTCATTATCTCCAAGACCGCCCCCAAGGGCAACCTCTCTGGCGCGCCGGCGGGGAGCTTCCGCTGGGACTTCTCAAACGACCCCGCCGGCAACCTCGTCTCGGTGACCTCGCCGGCGGATCACCGCGGCGTCAGGCACACGAGCGAATACACCTGGAACCTGGCCGGCTCGGCGGATCCGGGGACGCTCAAGACCATGACCGACGCCAACGACCACACCACCACCTTCAACGACTACGACGCCAGCGGGCTGCCGACCAAGGTGACCGACGCCGAGGGCGGCATCAGCGAGTTCGGCTACGACGCGGACGGGCTCATGGTCTTCTCCCAGGATCCCAACCACCACCGCTTTGCCAATCCACTGGAGTGGGAGCCGGTGCTCGAGCCGGAGAACTATCGCACCTACTTCTTCTACGACGCGTTCCAGCGCCTCGGCCTCGTCAGCGCGCCGAAGTCGACCGAGCTCGAGCGCGGGCGGCTCATATGGTCGGGGGCGCGCCACGATCCCAACGACAACGTTACTGCCGAGCTCCGATCGCGCTACGGGCGCGGCTTCGTGCCCGACGGTCCCAGCACGACGATGGCCTACGACGCCATGGACCGGATGGTCACCGCGACCGATCCCCAGGGCCACGCCACCACCGCGACCTACGACGACCTCGGACGGCTGGCCACCACGACCGCACCCAAAGGCAACCTCACGGGCGCGACCCCGGCGCACTTCACCACCACTTATGGGTACGACGCGCTCGATCGCGTCAAATCCGAGTCCCGTCCCGACGTCGACGCGGCCGGCAACAGCCGCGGCGCGCTTACGACCGGCTACTGCTTCGAGGCGCTGACGGGCGACCTCGTCGCCACGATCCCGCCCAAGGGGGCGGGCGGCCCCTGTGAGGCGAGCAACGACTTCGCCACCAGCTACACCTACTTGTCCGACCACAAGCTCGAGTCGGTCACCGACCCCAACGGCAACACCACGACCTACGCGTACGACGCCAACGACAACGTCTCCACGATCACCACACCCGACCGCAAGCCCGACGGGAGCGCCACCACGGTCACGACCGAGCATTACCATGATGAGCGCGACCTCATGGTCAAGCAACGCACGCCGTTTGAGTTCGGGGGGCGCTTCGTCACCACCGCGCAGGAGTACGACGGGGCCGGCAACCTCATCAAGTCGATCTCGCCGCGCGCCTGGGACGCGGCCGGCACTTCGGATCTGCCCGGCGCGGAGCTGCGTCCGAGCTACGGCGACTACGTCGAGTCCTACAGCTACGACGGGCTCAACCGTCTCACCAGAACCGCGCTCCCGACCGGTCCCGGCACCGAGGCCGCCTACGTCCACCACCAATACGATGCCAACGGCAACCTCACCTGGACCTCGCTGCCGGTGACGGTGTCGGACCCCGCTCAGTTCGAGCCGGGGGGAACGCATGCGGCATCCAAGTCGGCCGCGGGCACGACCTCCGCCTACTACGACAGCGGCTGGATCTACTCGACCAAGGACCCCGCCAACCCCAAGACCGTGTTCGACTACCGCGCCGAGGGGTGGCAGGCGGAGCGACTGGTTCAGAAGGCTCCCGGCGAGTTCGACCAGTCCTCTGCCATGTTCTGGTCCTACTTCGCCGACGGGCAGCTGCGGCTTCGCACCGACCGCGACGGTCAGCGGGTGAGCTACGACTACGACGCCCACAACAACCTCACCAGCGCCGTCGACGCCTCGGGGGTGGAGTCGCCCGGTGAGAAGCCGATCGAGCTGAGCGCCACCTACGACAGCCTCGATCGCATCGAGCTCGCGTCGCACGCCAAGACCGGAGGGACGCAGCGGCACACGCTCTACGCCTACGACGCCAACTCCAACCTCTCCTCGCGCGTCGACGACGCGGACTCGACCACGGGCTCCGGCGGGCGATCCAACAGCTTCACTTACGACGCCGCCGACTGGCTTTCCACACAGGTAATCGAGGGGAACAAGGCATCTGCCTGCGACGACGACCTCAGGGTCGTGAACGCCTTCAAGCCGACCGGGCTCGAGGACTCCCGCAAGCTCTACCGGGGCACAGGCTCGGCCCCGGGCTGCGGGTGGTCGACCTCGCCCCAGCAAGTAACCGAGTGGGACTACTTCGCCAACACCAAGCTCGACACGCTCGAGATCAGAAACTCCGCCGGCGCCATCGTCGAGTCGCACGAGCTGTTCTACGAGGACCCCGGCGGCGACTACTTAAACGGCCACCGGGTCGCCGACGACTTCGGGCTCGAGGGCCCGAGCGCGCAGCCGACCGAGTGCGAGCCTGGGGGAGGGGCGCCTCGACCGTGCACCGCCCGCTACGCCTACGACGGGCGCGACCGCACGAGCGGCTACTTCGACGGACACGACACCCGCATCGACTACAGCTTCGACGAGGCGGCCAGGGTCACGCCCGGGATCGTCGCCGCCGGCAACCTCACCACCGAGAAGAGCTACACCGGGGCCAGCGGGCTCACGGGCGGGAGCCTCGACAAGACCAAGACCTCGTCTTATGACGGCGCCCAGCTCACCGAGGTGACCGAGGCCGGATCAACCAGCCGCTACCACTACGACGTGCTCGGCAACCTCGACTGCGTCACCACCAGCTCGGGCTCGGCGGCCGACTGCTCGCCCTCAGGGTCGAGCGCCAGCGCCAACCTGCTGGCCGACTACTCCTACGACTTCTCCGAGCGCCTGGTCGCCTACCGGAGCTACTCGGGCGGGGCGATCAGCGACAAGTCCAACTACACCTACGACGCGCTCGACCGGGTGGTGAGCCAGACCGAGAGCCACCGCGAGGACCCGAGCGCGGACCGGACCACGAGCTTCGGCCACATCGGGCTCAGCCCCCTGGTCGCCAGCGAGACCGCCGCCTACACTTCCGCCCCAGATGTCACCAAACAGCTCAGCTACGACGCCTACGGGACTCGCCTGGCGCTGACCAACGTGGCCGCCACCGAGCGCAGCTACAGCTTCGGCTACGACGTCCACGGCTCGACCTCGGTGCTGGTGGAGAACACGCCGGGATCCGACGAGGGCACGGTGCGCGCCTCCTACGGCTACCGCCCCTACGGCGACGAGGATGTCGGGCTCACCAAGGGCGACGCGGTCACCGACGCCTCGGGCGAGACCAGCGACAGCGACCCCTTCAACCCCTTCCGCTACAGCGCCAAGCGCTACGACTCGGGCTCCGAGAGCCTCGACATGGGGGCGCGCCGCTTCTCTTCGGGCACCGCGAGCTTCATCCAGCCCGACCTCTACCTGGGGGCGCTCGCCAACCTGGGGCTCTCGACCGACCGGCTGACCAACAACCGCTACGCGCTGGCGGCGGGCAATCCCGTGAGCTACATCGAGTCCGACGGCCACGCGGCGATCCCCGATGGGACCGGCAGCGCAAAACTCGCTCGGGCCCAGGCAAAGGGTGAGCAGATCGGCAGCGCCGCGATCGGCGCCCGGGCCTATGAGGCCAACACCGCCGGGAGATATCAGTACCCCGCTCCTCAGCCACCTCCAGCCCAGGAGGAGGACGGCGGTTCGGGATACAACCCGGTGGAGTTCGGCAAGGACGTCATCGGCGTAGTAAAGGGCGGCGGTGAGGGTGTCGTCGACACCATTGTCGGAGCCAAGGACATTGTGGTCGGCGGCTGGCACTGCGCGCAGGACTTCGGTGGCTGCAAAAGGAACGTGGGCGCGTTCGGCTCCTATGCGTGGAACAACTCCGGAGAGTTCGGATCGTCATTGTGGCACAGCGTCTCGGGTCCCATCATCGAGGACTGGAAGGCAGGCAATCCCGGCGAGGCGATCGGCAGGATCATCCCCGGGATCATTGGTACCAAGGGACTCGACAAGCTGGCCAAGGCTGGGAAGGCCACAAGGGGGATTAGTGGGAGCCGAAGGTTTGTCGTAGGGAGTGACGGAGCAGCCCGCGTCATCATGCAATTCGGCGATGAGAGCATCGAACTCAGCGGGCACGCTTTGCGACGTATGACCAGCCGAGGCGTGGGGCTCGACGAGGTTCAGAATGTCCTCGGTTCCTCAAGTCCGTTCAGGTACTACCACGAGAATGTCTGGAAGACTGGGTATTATGACGCGGCCAGCAACATCTTCGTCGGGACCTATCAAGGCGCAGCCCGGACAGTAATCGTCCCGAAATCAGGCTATGGATACATCCAGAACCTGATGAAGGCGCAGCCATGAGGATCGAGTACGACTCAAGCGTCGACGCTGCCTATATCTATTTCGTGGATGATATAGGCGCGGGTGGCGTGGCTACGACCTACCCCTGTGACCCCCTGCAGGTAAACGGTGAGATCAACCTCGACTTCGATGCTGACGGAAGGTTGCTCGGCGTCGAAGTCCTAGACGCGTCGAGGTTCTTGCCCAAGAGTCTGCTGGATAGCGCGCCGCCACCAGGCGGCCGGTCATGAAGGCGCTCCCGGTCGGCTACGGGACGCCGGCTTACGCCTACGATTCGTTAAGGAATAGAGCTGACGCACTAACAACGTGGTTATTTGCAGCCGTCACCCTAGTGGTCTTGGCGGTCGCTCCGGTCGGCCCTCTGCCGATTGACAGTTACGACTCGCCCACTTGGTTCGCGCCTTCGACCACCTTTGATGATTCTTCCACGTCGAATTCATCGCTTGAGCTGCCATCGGCAGTGGGCCGGGGGAATTCAGCAGGCAAAGTGAAGCGCGCCGTTCTTGAGCCTTCGCATCTAAATGCCACAAAGGGGGCTGCGTCGCTCACACGCCACGGAATCGACGTAGCCGAGCTACGACTTTCGGGAACAGTTAGTCGGCATCTAGACGACATCACGAAGGCCGGTCAACCCGCGCGGCCCTACTTGGACTCTCGGTTGACGATGCGCGAGATCATGGAGGCCGCTGATCCGATCCCCGATCCCGGTGGGGTCCCTGGGGCACTTCGCTGGGATGTCTCGGGGGCGTACGGGGGCAGTCAGGGAACCTGGCAGCTCGTCGTCGACCCGAACACGAACACCGTTCTTCACTTCCTATTCCGGAGTGGGGGATGACGGCAATGACGCATGCCCTGCTCGCGCATCCAACGGATACGGTCCTAGCTGGACTCCTCGCTTACATTCGCGAGGATCACGCGTTCGATTTCCGACCCTTAGACCCCGATGGGCTGACCAGGGCCGCGGGGGGAAAGGGCACCACTTCACTCCTAGTTGGGTCACTCCAAATTGAGGTCGGTGTCGAGACCGGCCGCTTCCTCTACGTGTGGGGATATCACCCTATGGAGACGTGGAAAGAGGCGGAGGTCCTCATTCCTCAGGCGCAGCCAGGTCAGATATCGACCGCCTCGCTTGATCTAAAGCCCGGCGTTTCGGAAGCTCTGGTGGAAGTCGGCGAATGGTCGACAGTTCTCGATCCGGCCACGGGCTGGGTGCAACTGGGTTCCGACCAACCACTCGAACCTGAAAGCGCGATCGAGTTCGCGCAAGATGTCGTTGCGGGGGTCTCCGAGGATCGGCTACTCGGTCTTTGGCTGAGGCCGAGCTTCGAATGAACGGCATCGAGGCTGCAACCATGATCGACCTTTTTCGGCTGCGACCTACGTTTACGACTCGCGCCCTTATGGTCTTGCTACTCCTGTTCGGAGCGCCATTCCTCATCCACTCTGGCGCTCCTCTTGATCTTCTAGTCCGAGCGGCGCCTTCGAATGCAACGACACCCGATCGAGCGACCTACGACTACGACACAGGGCGAGACTCGCGCCCGGCAGCACAACCAATGCCAGCGCACATGGGACAGGAGTGGGGATCGTGGAGGGTCTCGCGGGGAATCGCTCTCAGGTTCTCAAGGACTAGTTGCCACAAGGGCGATCAGTGCGGGTGACGAGGCATTTCACTGGACTGTGAGACAAGCTGTCGGGTCGATTGAGAGGACCGGTCTCCGAGCCGGGTCGTACGCCACTCCGCGGCGGCTGTCCCAGATGCAGGCCCATATTGATCTGGCTCTAAGCCCCAACGTGGCCTGCGATGCTGTACTGAGAATTGATCTCGCAGGCCTCCGACAAGCAGGCTACGAGATTCCCCAGGTCACTCAGGTTGGCCGCAATTTCGGGATGCCAGGCGGAGGCTGCGAGTTGCACTTCCCCTACTCGATACCGCCTGAGTTCCTAAAGGTGGTGTCTCCATGAACGTCGACGACTTCCGGCGTGAGATGAATGACTACTGGTTCCGGGTCGATCGTGAGTTCATGGACAGGAAGGAGTCCCATGGAGCCTTGATGGAACTGATGAAGCTCTATCGGAGGTTCGACGCCCAGAAGCAGCTTGTTGCTCGACAGGTGATATGCGAATGGCTCCGGTCGCCCGAGCCGCGCCAACAGTTCGATGCTTTGGCGCTCGTCGACGAGTTTGGGATCGTGGAGGCGCTTCCTATTCTTCGCGAGCTTCAGACCGAAGCCGAGGAACGAACAGATCACGAGGCACCCTATGACTGGTCGCGAATCAATCGCATCATTGGGCGACTTGCTGCACCCGAGGGCAAAGAAAGCAATGCTGGCTAGCACTCCCTTCGGCTACTACCCGCGCAGATTCGTTACGGGGTTCCTTGCGACGGCCCTGTTCCTGGTCGTACTTTGGCACTCGTGAGCCTGTCTCCGGCGCTATTAGTGGCCATCCACGACTACGACGAGAGTTCGCCATCCGTGCCTCCACAAGTCGTCGAGGGCGAGCCTCGCGCAGGTTCCGTTGCTTCTACGGTTGGTGACTTCCGCTTTGGGCCGATGAAGGACGGCTCCTGAGCGGACGGATCAGGTCCTTGCGAAGTTGCGCATCCGGTGCTTCGGCCCGCGCCTGGGGGCCCACCCGCAGCCGGTAGCGATGAGTCGTTGCACCCGGCCGCGCTGGCCCGCGTAGGGAGCGAGCAGCTCGAGCATCCGCTCATCGGTGGCGCGCTCCTCTCCGGCCAGCGCGTAAGCCACCGTGTGGGGCAGGTTCCAGTCGCCCACCACCACGGCGTCGGGATCCCCCAGGGCCGTACGAGCCACGTGTGCCGAGGTCCACGCGCCGACCCCCGCAATCGCCTCGAGACGTCGCCGCGCGGCGGTGGCGTCGGTCTCGACGAGCCGCTCCAGCCGGGGAGCCTCGGCCGCCGCGCGCAGAATCGTCCCGGCTCGCCTGCGCTCGATGCCGAGCGGGTGGAGCTCGTAGTAGCCGAGCCCGGCGAGCAGCTCGGGCGAGGGCGGCGCCATGAGCGGGATCGGCCCCGGCGCGGGATCGCCGTAACGGCGGACGAGGGCACGATACGAGCGAGTAGCCTCCTCTCCGGTGACCCGCTGCCCGAGGATCGCCGGGAGGAGCGCCTCGAAGACCCGCAGGGTCCGGCCCAGCCTCATGCCGGCCAGTCGCAGGTGCAGCTCCCGCACGAGCCGGTGAGCAGGCCGCAGGTTGCCGCCGTCGTCGTGAAGACCCACGAGGTCGTCGAGGTGCTCCAGCAGCCACCCGGCCCCCGGCCCCCAGGCGCGCCCCTCGAGCCGGGTCCCGCTCAACGCGAGGTGCAGCGTCGCGAGTCCGTCGGGGGTGCGAGTGGTCCGCAGCGCCTCGGTGGGCGTGAGTCGCAGACAGGGATCACCCGCCCCCTCACGGAGCACTCGCAGAGTCAGCCGAAGGTCGAGGGGGACGTCGATGGAGACGGTGCGGGCCTTCACCCTCGTCAGACTAAGTGCTCGGGTGCTTTCCGGAGGCCCGCCGAGAGACGAGACGGTGAAGGCATGCGGCTAACCTTGAGGTGATGCGAGTCCTCCTGCTGTCTACCTACGAGCTCGGACACCAGCCTTTGCACGTCGCGTCTCCGGCAGGAGCGCTGAGGGAGGCCGGGCACGAGGTGCGTTGCCTCGACCTCTCGATTGAGAAGCTCGACGCGGAGGCGGTGGCGTGGGCGCACGCGGCCGGCATCTCGGTACCGATGCACACGGCGATGCGCCTGGGCATCAAGGCTGCCGAGCTGATCAAGTCTCAACGGCCCGAGCTCCCCGTCTGCTTCTACGGACTTTACGCGCCCGTCGGTCGGGACGCGACGGTCGGCATGCGCGCCGACAGGGTCATAGCGGGCGAGTACGAACAAGGTCTGGGCGCCTGGGTGGACCGGCTCGCACGGGGAGCCCACGCGGACGCGGGCTCGGAGGAAGAGCTCATCCAACTCGGTCACGACCCGTTCGTTCGCCCCGCGCGTGACCTGCTTCCGGGATTGGACGGCTATGCGCATCTGGCAATGGATGGAGGCGAGCGCATGGTCGGCTATGTCGAGGCGAGTCACGGATGCGCGCACGAGTGTCGTCACTGCCCGGTACCGGTCGTCTACGGCGGGCGGATTCGTCTCGTGCCCGCGGACGTAGTGATTGCCGACATCGACCAACTGGTTGATATGGGGGCCGAGCACATCACCTTCGGCGACCCCGATTTCCTGAACGGGTGGCGCCACTCCCTGCGAATCGTGCGCGCGCTGCACGAGCGCTGGCCGCACCTCACGTTCGACATCACCACGAAGGTGGAGCACGTGCTCGAACGGCGGGACCTATGGGCCGAGATGGCCGAGAGCGGCTGCCTGTTCGTGGTGTGCGCCCTGGAGACGACCAACGACGTCATCCTCGAACGGCTGGACAAGGGCCATACGACCGCGCAGGCGATCGAGGCGATCCGGCTTCTGCGCGCGCACGGGATCGAGATTCGGCCCTCGTTCCTGCCGTTCACTCCGTGGACCACGCGGCGTGACATGGCCGACCTGCTGAACTTCGTCGTCGCCCAGGACCTGATCGCCAACGTCGACGTCGTCCAGTATGCGATACGTCTGCTGCTCCCGGAGGGGTCGCTGTTGCTCTCCCATCCCGACCTGCAGCCCTATCTCGGTCCCTACGACCCCGAGCACCTGACCTACACCTGGCGGTCGGAGGATGAGGCGATTGACTATCTGCAGCGCAAACTAGCGCGGATCGTCGAGCACGCGACCGACTCGGGCGATCCTCCCGGCGCTACCTTTCTCGAGATCTACCGAGTGGTCATGGACGTCGCCGGAGCCGATGACGAAACGCCGGCCGACCCCATCGAAGTCGGGTCCGTGGAGGGGAGGCCACGGCTGACCGAGCCGTGGTTCTGCTGAGCGGAGCCGACCGAGGGCCAGTTCGGCGCTCTTTGATGAACAAGCCACTAGCGCGAAGGAGCGATGTGCGAGACGACTACAGAAGTATTGCCGCGGAGTTGACCACCTTGCTGAAGCTGGAGGTGCAGCCGCTCGCGATCAGCTTTTCGGACCGTGCGCCCGAGGGCATCCCGGCGTTCGACGAGCCCATGTCCGAGCCCGCCGAGGACGGTCGCAGGGGCAGGGTTGCGGCCTCCTGCGTCTTCTGGATGAAGGGGGTCGCACGCACCTTCACTACCGTTCCCGAGGACCACGGCAACTGCAGCGTGGGACGAATGACCCACGGCTTCGCTCGACTCGAGGACGTCGCGGGCAACTCCGACGTCGCCGCGTTGCTCGAGTCGCGCTGGGTTGGGATCGACGACGTAGGAGAGATTCCAGTGGTGTCGAGAGGCTTCGGGCACGTCACCTACGGTCCGCTCGCGGAGACGCCGGTGGACCCCGACGTCGTCTTTCTGAGACTCACTCCCAAACAGCTCATGATCTTGAACGACGCGGTTCCCGAAATGGCGCTCGAGGGCAAGCCGCAATGTCAGATCATCGCCCTTGCCAAGGAGCAGAACGTTATCGCCGCCAGCATCGGTTGCATGTTGAGCCGGGTTCGCACCCAGATGGGCGGCCACGAGATGACCTGTGCCATCCCCGCGCGCCGGCTGGACGAGGTGCTCGACAGGTTGCGGCGGGCCGAGTCGATCGACGATGCGGTCGCCGCCTACGCGGCCGGCGACCAGCAGCGCTTCCGGTAGAGCAAACGTCGGAATAGGGTCGGTCCATGGGCGAGATCGGCCTCTTTACTCTCAATGTCGTGTTGCTCCCGGGCGAGCGCGTCCCCCTCCACATCTTCGAGGA
This sequence comes from Actinomycetota bacterium, assembly GCA_050694055.1. Taxonomy (GTDB): domain Bacteria; phylum Actinomycetota; class CADDZG01; order CADDZG01; family WHSQ01; genus WHSV01. The sequence continues at coordinate 48,209 of JBOGWX010000053.1, read as the reverse complement.
CCGCTACAAGGAGCTGATCGGAGAGTGTCTCGAGAAGTCCGAGGAGTTCGGACTCCTGCTCGCCGAGGAGACCGAGCTGCGCACGGTCGGCACCTCGGCGCGCGTCGTCGAGGTGCTCAACCGCTACGACGACGGTCGCATGGACGTCGTGGTGGAGGGACGTGAGCGCTTCAGGGTGACGCGCGTAACCGAGAGCACCACTTATCTCACCGCGGAGATCCAACCGTTCGCCGATGACGAAGCGGTTGGTGATCCCGAGCTCGTGGCGGGCTGTATGAGCGCGCTCGAGCGAGTCGCCACCGCGGCCGGCACGGACGCGAGCGCAGTCGAGATCTCGGGGGACGAAGTCGCGTGGGACGTCGCCTCGCAAGTCGACTTCGGCGCCGAGTTCAAGCAGGAGCTTCTGGAGATGCGCACCGAGAACGAACGGCTACGGCGCTTGGCCGAGGCGCTCGACGGGGCGGCGGCCGCGATCACGCGCCAGAGAGAGATCAGGGAGCGGGCCTCCGGCAACGGCAAAGTCGACTCTCTCTAGCCACCGGGGGTCGCTCGAGGCCGGGCGGCAGGCTTCCTTGCGGTAAGGCAATACGATGCAGCCATGCCCGAGCTCCCTATAACGGAACCCGCAAAGACGACCATCGAAGAACCCCGGGGGTCGCTCGAAGCGCTGGCCGCAGCCGAGTCCTTCGACGCGCGCGCGTCGGTGGCCGGCAGGTATCCGGAGTGCCTGACGGCCTGGGCCGCCCTCGGCGAGTCCGCCTTGGACGGGGGCCGAAACGTCGAGGCTTACGCCTATTTTCGCGTCGGCTACCACCGCGGGCTCGACCGCATTCGCCGGGCGGGCTGGCGTGGGAGCGGCCGGGTCCCCTGGGCGCACGAGCCGAACCGTGGCTTCCTTCGCTCGCTGCGAGGACTGGGTGTCGCGGCGGCGGAGATCGGCGAGCACTCCGAGGCGACCCGCTGCGCGGAGTTCTTCGCGCGGCTCGCTCCCGACGCCTAAGGCGTCGGCCCGAGGAGCAGGGGTGGAGACGCCGGCCAGCAGAGCGAGCGGCTTGCCGGCGGGGGGAAGGAAAGCCTCTAGTATGCGGAATTCGGGCTGCCGAGGGGTGCGGCCACCTAGCCCAAAGGGGGGCTTTTATGCGAGTTCGATCGGCGCTGCTCGCGCTGACGATGGTAGTGACCAGCCTGGGATTCCTGGCTCCGTCTTTTGCCGGCCACGGCAACTTCCAGGCGCCGTTTCCCGCGCAGGAGCAGGAGGATGACTTCGAGGATGCGGCGTCCAACGCGTCCGATCGCAGCAACCAGCCGGACAGCTTCGCGCCTTGCGTGGACGGCATGGCGGACATCTATCCGTGCGAGCGCGTCGACATGATGAGTCGCGTTCCGCTCGAGGAACTCGGACTTTCTTTCGTCAACGACATCTGGGGCTGGACGGATCCGACGAATAGGAAGGACTACGCCCTCATCGGCGGGACCGAGGGGACGGTGATCGTAGACATCAGCGATCCCAAGCGCCCCGACGTCGTGGGGACGCTTCCGGCGCACACGCTCGACCCGAACCGTCCGTTCTGGCGGGACATCAAGGTCTACGACGACCACATGTTCGTGGGCTCGGAGCAAACGGGTCACGGTATGCAGGTCTTCGACCTTACCGAGGTCCGGGGCGTCGAGGGTCCGCCGGTGATCTTCACCGAGACGGCTCACTACCCTGGATTCTCGAACTCGCACAACCTCAACATCAACACCCGCAGCGGGTATGCGTACGCCGTCGGTACCAACACCTGTGAGGGTGGCTTGCACATGGTCGACATCGGCGACCCGACCAACCCCACCTTCGCCGGCTGCTTCGACGAGCACGGCTACATCCACGACACCCAGTGCGTCATCTATGGGGGGCCGGATCGCGACTACCGCGCCAGGGAGATCTGCTTCAACTCCAACGCGGAGCCTCACCACGACGATCCGGACGGGATCGCAAACGCTCTGTCGATCGTCGACGTCACCGACAAGGAGAACCCCGTTCCCCTTGCACGCATGGAGTACCCGAACGATGGTTACAGCCACCAAGGGTGGCTGGCTCCCGGTCAGGAGTTCTTCCTCCATGGCGACGAGCTCGACGAGGTCCGTCGCGGGTTGAACACGACGACCCGGGTCTGGGACGTGAGTGATCTCGAGAACCCGGAGATGACACTGGAGTGGCAGAACGACACGACGTCGATCGACCACAACCTCTACACCGAGGGTCGATTCACCTACCAGTCCAACTACACCTCGGGCCTGCGCGTCCTCGACAGCAGCAACGTGGACGTGCCGGAGCTCTCCGAGGTCGGGTTCTTCGACGTGTATCCGGAGAACGACAACCCGACGTTCGAGGGCGGCACCTGGAGCAACTACCCGTACTTCCGCCACAGGAAGATCGTTGCCGTCAGCAGCATGGACCGAGGTCTGTTCGTCCTCCGCCCACGCGTTGGCGCAGCCGGGAACTAGCAGTTCGAATCGTGACGCACAAGGGACGCCGCTAACAGCGGCGTCCCTTGTCTCTTCCGGGTCGGATCCTCGATAGCCTGGCCGCGTATGCCGGCGCAGCTCTGACTCAGGACACTTGGTTGGGAGCAGACAAGGAACCCATCGCCAGTCCCGCCAACCCGTTGTTGAAGCGGGCCCGCAAGCTGCGCCTGCGTAAGCATCGCGATGCAGAGGGAGTCTTCCTCGTGGAGGGCATCGCTCCGACATGGCAGGCGCTCGAGCACGCCGATGTCGAGGTCGTCCTCTACAGCCCTGGGCTCCTGACCAGTGACCGGGCTCTGGATCTCGTTCGACGAGCAGAAAACTCGACTCGAGTCGTGGCGGTGACACCCGAAGCATTCGCAACGCTGTCGGAGCGAGAGCATCCCGTGGGACTGGCGGCCATAGCGCACGCGCGCACTTTCCGCTTGAGGGACCTCGTCGTCGAGCCCGACTCCGTGTTCATCGCTCTGCACGAGATCGGCAGTCCCGGAAACCTCGGCACCATCGTTCGGACCGCGGACGCCGCCGGAGCGGCGGGCGTCATCGCGCTCGGTGAGGCCACGGACTTCTGGCATCCGAGTGCGCTCAAGTCGTCCATGGGGACCGTCTTCACGATCCCGCTCGTCGTCGTCGCGGATCCTCACGATGTGATCACCTGGGCCCGCGACCACGGGTTGACCATCGTCACCACGACCGCTCACACCGAAATCGAGCACTGGTCAACGACCTATTCGAAGCCCGCGCTCCTGCTGTTCGGAAGCGAGGGCCACGGGCTCGACGCCGGGCTTCTCGACGAGGGGGACGTCGCCGTTCGCATACCGATGTACGGGACCGCGACGTCCTTGAATCTGGCCGTTGCGGTGGGAATTCTCACCTACGAAGCCACTCGACCGGAGAGCCCGCCGGGGAGCGGCGTGAGCTAGACCTCGGCGTCGAGAAAGTCCGCTACGACGACGGCGAGTTCGTCGTACTTGGCCCAGAAGAAGTGGTTGGCCCCCTCCATGGCGTACCACTCGGTCTGGGCGACCTCCGCCCACCGGCGGGCCGACTCCAGGTTGACGAGCTCATCGTTGACCGCGCACAGCACCAGCGCCGGGATCTCGAGGTCGACCTTCTCCGCATCCGGCAGCCCGTCGGTGATACCCGGCTTCTCCTCGACGGAGGGGGCGATGGCGACCAGCGCCGCGAGCCGATTGTCGTTCGCCGCCACTCTCGTCGCGACCGCGGCACCGAACGACCATCCCGCGATGGCCACCGGCAGCCGGGCGAAGCGCTCCCGCAGGAGTGCAACCGCTCCCTCGGCGTCGGCCACCTCGGCACTGCCGGTCGTCGCCTCGCCCTCGGACTCGCCGATACCCCGGAAGTTGAAGCGAAGCACCACCCAGGATCGCTCGACAAGCTCCTCTGTGACCGCCATCAGGAGCGGAGCGTTCATCGTTCCGCCCATCTGGGGATGGGGGTGACAGAAGACCAGTGCGGCGCGCGCCTCTTCGGGGATGGACAGCTCAGCCTCCAGCCGCAGGCCGTCCGCCGAGCGCAACTCCGGTCGCTCAGACTTCATGGGCGGCCTTCAGCGCGGCGATGCCCTCTCGTAGCTCCGCTGCGACCTCGGCCATGGCCGCGTCGCCGGCGTACTTCGTACGGGGCCAGAAAAACCCGCGCAACCCGTCCTTGCGGCGGCGGGGCACGACGTGCACGTGCAGATGAGGGACGCTCTGGCTGATCCGGTTGTTCATCGCGACGAAGGAGCCCTGAGCTCCCAGGACCTCCTCCATGGCCCGGCTGAGGAGCCGCGCGGTGGCGAAGAAGGGGGCGAGCAAGTCGTCGGGCAGATCGGCAAAGGTCTCGACGTGAGAACGGGGTATGAGGAGCGTATGACCCACGAACAGAGGCCGGAAGTCCAGAAACGCAAGCATGAGGTCGTCCGCCAGAACGACCTCAGCGGTCACCCTGCCGGCCGCGATGTCACAGAAGGCGCACATGTCCACCGACGATAGTCGCTCGAGCGACGACGAGAAAAGGAAGCGAGTGGTCATCGAAGTACCCTCCGGAACCGTGGTCTTGTTCGCCGACATCGCATGTCCCTGGGCACATGCCGCGGTCCATCGCTGGCACTCGACCCGCACGCGGCTCGGCCTCCAAGACCGGCTGGCGCTCGACGTCAGGGCGTTTCCGCTCGAGCTCATAAACGGTCAGTCGACTCCGAAGCGAATCCTCGATGCGGAGATCCCGGTGGTCGGGGGCGTGGAGCCGGGCGCCGGCTGGCAAGTCTGGCAGGGCCGGCCCGACGAGTGGCCGGTGACCATTCTCCCGGCGCTCGAGGCCGTGTACGCCGCGAAGAGACAGAGTCTCGAGGCCTCGGCAGAGCTCGATCGGGCTCTGCGGCTGGCGTTGTTTCGAGACAGCCGGAACATCTCGATGCTCCACGAGATCATGGGCGTGGCGGTCTCGGCCCCGGGAGTGGACGAGGGGTCACTCGAGAACGCGCTCGTCGAAGGGGAGGCACGCCGCGCGATCTTCGGCGATCTCGAGGTGGCGAAGACGCATAAGGTCGAGGGCAGCCCCCACTTCTTCTTCCCCGATGGCACCAGCGTTCACAACCCGGGGGTGACCGTGGACTGGGAGGGCAAGCACGGCGAGGGCTTTCCGGTGGTATCCAGGGACGAGCCCTGGATATATGAAGAGCTGCTCACCCGAGCGGCCGGAGAGTGACAGGAGGATCGGTTGTGGACGAGAACGCCGTCAGACAACACGCGGAGAACCATGGCAAGGCGACCGTCGCAGGTGACTTCAAGACGGCGGGACGGGACCTCACGCCGGAGGCCGCCGAGCAGGCGCCCGGGGTCATGAAGGCGTTGCCCAAGGACCTCAGCGGCTCAGAGGTGACCGAGATCGACAAGGAGGGCGGCGCCTATGTGGCGATCATCGCCTACTCCGGTGACGGCGGGACGACCAAGGTCGCCTCGACCTGGGAGGAGCGGGAGGGACGCCCCAGGATCGTGCACCTAAGGGTGCTCTAGGCGAATGCCCACAGCCGACATCAAGGGACCGCAGCGCAGGGTTCTCGATTTCATCATCAAGCCGGTCAAGCCCTCTCAGGGAGACACGGGAATCCCCGTGCGCGGCGGGCGCACCCTTCCCTTTTCGGTGTGGCGTCAATGGGTGGCGCCCGCCGGTCACTATGCCGAACGCTTCTACCTCGTCGACAAGGACAGCAGAGAGATCATCTACGAGGGGCCACAGCGCCGGCAGACCACCTGGGGTCTACAGGGAGCGACCGAGGAGACCACCACGATCACCGACTCCATCGCTCTGACGCCGGGAACCTACCTGGTGGTCTTCGCCCTGGGCGGGATAAGCGGCGGGGAGTTCGACGTCGAAGCCGTCGAGGTGCCCTCATAGACCGTCGTCACGATCTAAATCACGACCTCTCTATCCTTAGACGGACATGAGACTTCGACGGCTCGCCCTGATCATGCTCCTCACACTCCTGTTGCCGGCGTGCGCGCTGACTCTGTCGCGTACAGACGGGGGCCGCGAGGCTCCCACGTTCGACGAGGGGGACGAGGTCACCCTCGAACAGAGCACCGAGCCCGTACAGAGCTCCGGGATCGCGGACGTCGTCGACCGCGCGCTGCCCTCGGTGGTCAACGTCAAGGTCGTCGGCCTCGACGAGTCCTTCGGGGGAAACGAGTCCCGGGCGCAGGGCTCGGGCGTCATCGTGGACGACGCGGGCTACATCGTGACGAACAACCACGTCATCGAGGGAGCAGCCAACGTCGAAGTCGTCTTCACCGACGAGACCCTCGACGACCGCAAGACCCAAGGTTCGGTGATCGGCACCGACCCCGAGAAGGACCTCGCGGTGATCAAGGTCGACGTCGAGGGCCTGCAGGCGATCAAGCTGGGCACCGAGGACAGCCTGCGCCTGGGCGACGAGGTCATCGCCTTGGGCTTTCCCCTGGGCCTCGGCGGCGCGACCGTGACCGCCGGGATCGTCTCCGCCAAGGAGCGCGACATCGCGGTGGGAGGCGGGCCCACGGGGCGGGAGGAGCTTCAGGGCGTGCTGCAGACGGACGCGGCCATCAATCCGGGCAACTCGGGTGGCGCGCTGGTCGATACGGCCGGCCGCCTGGTCGGCATCAATACCGCCGCCGCCTCTGCGGCCTCGGCCGAGAACGTTGGTTTTGCCATCTCGATCGACACCGCCCTCCCCATCGTCGAGGAGATCATCGAGAATCCGCCGGAGAAACGCGCCTGGCTCGGCGTTGGAATCGCAGATCCCAATGATCCCGAAGTCAGCGACCAGTTCGACCTGCCCGACGAGGTCAGCGGCGCCGGGCTCCTCGAGGTGTTCCCCGATGGTCCCGCCGACGCTGCCGGTATAGAGGTCGGCGAGGTCATCACCGCTCTCGACGGCGATGCGATCGAGTCGCCCACCGACTTGACAGACACGCTGGCCGAGTTCGACCCCGACGACACGGTTACGCTGACCCTGGTCGGACCCGACGGTGAGCGAGAGGTCGAGGTCGATCTCGAGGAGCGTCCCGTGACCCTCGGCGACTAGCTACCCTGAGAGCATGCAGGTCAAGCTTCGTAATCCGGACCGGGTCGTCGAGCTGCAGGGCCCGAGGACGGTGGTCGCCCTTCTGGAGGAGCTTGGCATCGTGCCCGAGTCCGTGCTCGTGATCAGGGACAAGACTCTCCTGACGCGCGACGAGCGAGTGCGCGATACCGATGAGGTCGAGGTGCGGCCTGTCCTATCCGGAGGAGAGGAGGGCGATCCTCGATGAAGTGCAAGGTCTGCCGCGCTCACGCCGTGGTGGATATCCGCAGGCACAATGCCGCCTTCTGCGGGGGCCACTTTCTGGAGCACGTTCGCAACCAAGTGGGCCGGACCATCAAAGAGTTCAAGATGTTTGAACCCGACGACCGGTTGCTGCTTGCGGTCTCCGGGGGCAAGGACTCCCTGGGGCTGTGGGACATCCTGCTGGACCTCGGCTACGAGGTCACGGGCTTTCATCTCGATCTAGGAATCGGGCGCTATTCGGAGCGGTCGCGCGACCTCTCGATCAAGTTCGCCGGCGAGCGCGACGCAAAGCTGATCCTGAGGACCCTGGTCGACGAGCACGGCTTCACCGTGCCCGAGCTGTCGACGTTGACGCGCAGGGTGCCGTGTTCCGGCTGCGGCTTGAACAAACGCTACGAGTTCAACCGGGCGGCTCTCGAGGAGGGCTTCGAGGTGCTCGTCACGGGCCACAACCTGGATGACGAGGTGGCGACGTTGTTGGGCAATGTCCTTCACTGGAACACCGACATGCTGGGCCGCCAGAGGCCCGTGCTGGATGAGCGCATTCTGGGCGAAGGCGACGATGCCCGCGTGGCTTTGGTGCGCAAGGTCAAGCCCCTGGTGAAACTCTCCGAGCGAGAGACCGCGGCTTACACCCTGTTACGAGGCATCGACTACATCATCGAGGAGTGCCCGATGGTCGAGGGCAACACGCAACACCGTTACAAGGAAGCGATCACGCTTCTCGAGGACAAGTCGCCGGGCACGAAGAGCCAGTTCTACACGCGTTTCTTGAGAGAGGCGGCAGATCGCTTCCGCAACGCCGAGGAGGCGACCGGCGGCGTCGATGTGGTCGCCTGCGTGGTCTGCCGGGCTCCGACCGTGCGGAGGAAGTCCGGCGAGCCTCGCTGCGCGTTCTGCAACACCAAGGAGCTGGCGTTGAGCCGAAAGCCCCCCAGGACAACAACGAGGACGCTGGGCGCAGGCAGAGATCCGGCATGACGCCGGGTAAGCCGTTCGAGCCGGGGGAGCGCGCACTGCTGATCGATTCGAAGGAGAGGCGCTACCTGATCACGCTCGAGGCGGGCAGGCAGTTCCATTCGCACATGGGCACGGTCGAGCATGACGCGGTGATCGGCGAGCTCGAGGGTCTGCGCGTGCAAGCTTCGAAGGGCGGGCGTCTACTTGCCGTTCGTCCCACGTTGAGCGACTTCGTACTAAAGATGAAACGCGGAGCCCAGGTCGTCTATCCGAAGGACGTGGGCCTGATCCTCGTTTACGCCGACATCTATCCGGGGGCGACCGTCCTCGAAGCAGGCACGGGGTCCGCGTCGTTGACACTGGCACTGGCCCGCGCGGTGGGTGAGGGGGGCCGGGTGGTCTCCTACGAGCTGCGACAGGATCATTACGATCAAGCGCGCGCCAACGTGAGCACCTGGTTCGAGGGCCGCGGCGGAGCGCCCGGCAACCTCGAGCTGCGGCTGGGCGACGTTTTCGAGGGAGTGCCCGACGTGACGTTCGACCGCATAGTGCTCGATATGCCCGAGCCATGGCGTGCGGTGGGCACCGCCACGGACTCGCTGACGGCCGGGGGCATCATCTGCTGTTACCTACCGACCATTCCGCAGGTGCAGCAGACCGTGGACGCACTGAGAAGGCTTGGCTTCGGGATGATCGAAACGCTCGAGGGCCTGGTGCGCACCTGGAACATCGAAGGCAGCTCGGTTCGTCCCGATCATCGCATGGTGGCCCACACGGGTTTCCTGATCACGGCTCGAAAGCTGGGGGACTGACGGCTCGACGCGTGAGAGAAAACTTGAGTTCACTATCGGGCAAACCGATAAGCACGCAAGGAATCATCCCTCTTGCCAAGGGTTGGGAGTAGTCTTTTCGAGAGCCATTGGAGGTGGTTGCGGTCACCGACGGCGAGGTCGAACGCAGAATCGTCCGGTACGACCGAGAGGTGCAAGAGCTTCAAGGTCAGCTCAAGCTGCTCGAGGACGAGCTTGCTTTGACTCGCAGGAAGCTCGAAGCGGCGCCTCGGCGAATACATGCGCTCGAGAAGCGGCTGTCGGAGACGGCCGCGGAGCTCGAGTCGTCCCGTTCGAGCAACGAGCGGCTTTCCTCGACCCTCCGCGAGGCGCGCGACCAACTCGTGGCGCTCAAGGAGGAGGTCGAGAAGCTCTCTCAGCCACCTTGCACCTACGGCGTGTTCATCGAGGGGATCGACGACGAAGGCACCGCCGACGTCTTCAGCAACGGCCGGAAGATGCGCGTGCATCTCTCTCCCGAGATCCAACTGGACGATCTGCGCAGGGGCCAGGAAGTCATGCTCAACGAGGCGCTCAACATCATCGGCGCCCACTCCTTCGAGCTGCAGGGTGAAGTCGTAACGCTCAAGGAGGTGTTCGAGGACGGTAGGCGAGCGCTGGTAATCGCTCGGACGGACGAGGAGCGAGTCGTCGAACTTGCGGACCCCTTGCTGCACGAGAAGATTCGCGCCGGCGACAGCCTGTTGATGGACGCGAAGTCAGGACACGTGCTCGAGCGACTGCCCAAGCCCGAGGTCGAAGAGCTCATCCTCGAAGAGGTTCCCGACATCAGCTACGAGGACATCGGCGGGTTGGCTGACCAGATCGAAGAGATACGCGACGCCGTGGAGTTGCCGTACCTGTACGCCGACCTGTTCCGGGAGCACCACCTCGATCCACCCAAGGGCATCCTGCTCTACGGACCACCCGGCTGCGGGAAGACCCTCGTGGCCAAGGCGGTCGCCAACTCGCTCGCCAAGAAGGTCGCCGAGCGCACGGGGACCGACCAGCGGAGGAGCTACTTCCTCAACATCAAGGGTCCCGAACTGCTCAATAAGTACGTGGGCGAGACCGAACGGCAGATCCGTTTGATCTTCCAGCGCGCCAAGGAAAAGTCAGACGAGGGAGTGCCGGTCATCGTCTTCTTCGACGAGATGGACTCGTTGTTCAGAACCCGCGGTTCCGGCATCTCCAGCGACATCGAGTCGACCATCGTGCCCCAACTACTTGCCGAGATCGATGGTGTCGAGAGCTTGAAGAACGTCATCGTGGTTGGGGCATCGAACCGAGAGGATCTCATCGATCCCGCCATCCTGCGTCCGGGAAGGCTCGACGTGAAGATCAAGATCGAACGTCCCGACGAGCGCGCCGCTATGGACATCTTCCGCAAGTACCTGACGCCGACCCTCCCGATCGCGAAAGAAGAGATCGACAATCATGGTTCGGCGAAAGGCGCCGTCGGAGCCATCATCGAGGCGACCGTCGAGAAGATGTACTCGGTGGCCGACGATAACAAGTTTCTGGAAGTCACCTATGCCAACGGCGACAAGGAGGTTCTGTACTTCAAGGACTTCTCCTCGGGGGCCATGATCGAAAACATCGTGCGGCGGGCCAAGAAGATGGCGATCAAGCGTCACATCGGAGGTGGGGTCAAGGGGGTCGGCGCCACCGACCTGCTGAACGCCATCCACCAGGAGTACCGCGAGAACGAGGATCTTCCCAACACGACCAATCCCGACGACTGGGCCAAGATCTCGGGCAAGAAGGGCGAGCGGATCGTCTACATCCGGACTTTGGTCGGCGAGCACAAAGACGGCGAGGGCCAGCGTCAGGTCGAGAACGTGCAGACGGGGCAGTATCTCTAGCCGTACGTGGGGCAAGTTCCGTAGCTCTCGTCGTACCCTTCCTTAATGGCCATTCCGAAGATCTGCGGCATAGAGACCGAGTACGGCATCTCGGTGCGGGGCGCCGTGGACTTCAACCCGATCCTGACCTCGTCGCTGCTCATCAACGCTTACGCCAAGCCGGCGTTCAAGCGGGTGCGATGGGACTACGAGGAGGAGAACCCCCTCAGGGACGCGCGCGGCTTCGATCGCGCGCCCGCCGAGACCACTCCCGAGGACGACTCCGGGCTGGTTAACATCATCCTTCCCAACGGCTCTCGCTACTACGTGGACCACGCCCACCCCGAGTATTCGAGCCCCGAGTGCTCGAACGCGCGCGACTGCGTCATCTGGGACAAGGCGGGGGAACGGATACTCGAGGACTCGATGGAGGCCGCCTACAACATCGTTCCCGAGCACGAGCGAGTCTTCATCTACAAGAACAACTCGGACGGCAAGGGCAACTCGTACGGCTGTCACGAGAACTACCTGGTCGACCGTAAGGTGCCGTTTCCGGCGCTCGTGAAGAATCTGATCCCCTTCTTCGTGTCGCGCCAGGTGTTCACCGGCGCAGGGAAGGTGGGGGCCGAGAACGGAGCCGAGGAGGTCGGTTATCAGATCTCGCAGCGGGCAGACTTCTTCGAAGTCGAGGTCGGACTGGAGACGACTTTCAAACGGCCGATCATCAACACCCGCGACGAACCTCACGCCGACCCCGATATCTACCGGCGGCTGCACGTGATCGTCGGCGACGCCAACATGTGCGAGGTCGCGACCTACTTGAAGCTGGGGACCACGGCGCTCGTTCTGAAGATGATCGAGGACGACTTCATCACCGATGACTTCACGCTGGTGGAACCGGTGCGCGCGATGAAATCCGTCAGTCACGACACGAACCTGCGATCGACCATCGAGCTAGAGGACGGTAGGCGCATCACCGCGGTCGAGCTGCAATGGGAGTACCTGCGGCTGGCTAAGAAGTACGCACAGGACAACGACATCTCGGACGTCGAGAACGACGTGCTCGAGCGGTGGGAGAGTGTCCTCGACAGGCTCGAGTCCGATCCGATGTCGCTCGGCCGCGAGCTGGACTGGGTCGCCAAGCTGTCCGTTATGCGGGCATACCGCGACCGCGACTCGCTCGAATGGGATAGTTCCAAGCTGAAGATGGTCGATCTCCAGTGGCACGACGTCCGTCGGGGCAAGGGGCTCTACTATAAGCTCTTGGAGTCGGGCAAGATCGAGCGACTCGTGACCGACTCCGAGATCGAGCACGCCGTCGACCACCCGCCGTCGGACACACGGGCCTATTTCCGAGGGGAATGCCTGAGGCGCTTCAGCGACGTCATCGTCGCCGCGTCGTGGGACGCACTGATCTTCGACATCGGCGACGAGCCGCTGCGCAAGGTGCCAACGCTCGAGCCGACCCGGGGCACGAAGACGCACGTAGACGGGCTCCTGGAAGTGTCGCCGGACGCCTCGACGCTGATTCGCAACCTCGGTTCCTGATACACCTTCAGCAGGCGATCACCTCTGACGATTCACTCTATGTGGCAATAATCGAGAAGGACCGTTGATCGCCACAGGCTATCTGTAGACTTGATCTTCAGCCGATTGTGAGGTGATGGCTCATGGCAGACCAGACACGCAAACCGAAGTCGAAGAAAGACGAGACGACCGACGAGGCCGTCGAGGCCAAAACGACCGACGAGAAGACCGAAGAGGTGGACGATCTGCTGGACGAAATCGACTCGGTCCTGGAGAGCAATGCCGAGGAGTTCGTGCGGTCGTTCGTACAGAAGGGCGGAGAGTAGGGGGCTATCTGCATTTCGCTCCTTACAGGGCGCCAGTTAAGGAATCGCCAGTGTGGCTGGGGCCGTTCTCGGACGACCTCGAGCTCATGAGCAGAGCCGCCGACTATCTGGAGAGAGCCACAGCTCGATGAAAGAACCACACCTCAGCGACCTGATCCGGGTCCCGGTGAACGGGCCGGGCTCGTCGTTCTCCGACCTGCTTCGGTCCCACGCGCCGGAGGCGCTGTCTCGAGTCCACGGCTCGGGCAACCTTCAGGTGCCCGAGGGCACGACGGTGCTTGCTCTCCGCTACGAGGAGGGAGTCATCGTCGCGGGCGACCGGCGTGCGACCGAGGGCTTCCAGATAGCCCACCGTTCCATCGAGAAGGTCTTCGCCGCCGACGATCATTCCGCGGTCGCAATCGCCGGCGCAGCGGGCCCGGCGGTCGAGATGGTTCGACTGTTTCAGACCGAGCTCGAGCACTACGAGAAGGTCGAGGGCGAGCGGCTCACGCTCGAGGGCAAGGCGAACAAGCTGAGCCAGATGATCCGGGCCAACCTGCCGGCTGCGATGCAGGGACTCGTGGTCGTTCCGGTGTTCGCGGGTTTCGACGACGACCAGCAGCGCGGGCGCATCTTCAAGTACGACGTGACGGGTGGGCGTTACGAGGAGGACGACTACCATGCGTCGGGCTCGGGTGGAAAGGACGCGCGCAGCTCGCTCAAGAAGCGCTACCGGGAAGGTCTCAGCCGAGATGCAGCGGTGAAGTTCGCCATCGAAGCGCTGTTCGACGCCGCGGACGAAGATGTGGGGACCGGCGGGCCCGACCTGATGCGGGGCATATTCCCGAACGTGGTCGCGATCTCCGGCCCCGGAATGGTGGAGATTCCCGAGGACGAGATTCAGCGGTTCTTCGAGGAGTTGATTGCGGAACGCTCGGAGCACAAAGAGACCCACACCGTAGACGTCCGCCGGCCGGAGCAGGAGAGCTAACCAGCGATCGTCTCGACGATCGCGCGGTATTACAGGAGGGAAGAAAGGCGTGCCGACTCCGTACTACGTCTCGCCCGAACAACTGATGAAGGACAAGGCTGATTACGCGCGCAAGGGCATCGGGCGCGGCAAGTCGGTCCTCGTCATCGAGTACTCCGAGGGCATTCTCTTTCTTGCCGAGAACACATCTGCGACGTTGCACAAGATCTCCGAGATCTACGACCGCATCGCGTTCGCCGGCGTCGGAAAGTTCAACGAGTTCGAGCAGTTGCGCATCGGTGGAATCAGGCTGAGCGATCTCAAGGGCTACAGCTACTCGCGCCACGACGTGACCGCCAAGGCTCTCGCCAACGCTTACAGCCAGACACTGGGGAACATCTTCACGTCCGAGGTCAAACCGTACGAGTGCGAGATTCTCGTGGCGGCGGTAGGCGACGACACCAATAGGAACGAGATCTTCCACATCCTCTACGACGGGTCGGTCACCGATCGCCAACGCTGGGTGGCAATGGGAGGTCAAGCCGAGACGATCGAGGCCCATCTGGGAGAGCACTATCCCGCGACCTATCCCGAGGAGGTGCCGGACTCCGAAGCGGCCCTCACCCTCGGGATCGAGGCGTTGCGCGCCGCAGGCGAACGAGAGCTGACTCCCGCGACCGTCGAAGCCGCCGTTCTCGATCGCAACCGCAGTCGCCGCAAGTTCCGCCGCCTCAGCGAGCAGGTGCTGAGCAAGCTCTTCTGATCGAGGTCTGCCCCGCGCCGGCCCCTTACCCGGTGAGTACTCTCGGACCCTGAAAGGCGCGTGAGCCGACACCTCGAGGTCCAGAAGCGGCTCCGCCGGCAGGTCGGGCCACGCTGTTGCGGAAGCCGCGATGAAGCCACTCGTGGGCACGGGGGACTTATTGTGGGGCCATGGAGCGGCGCATCTTCGGCACCGAGAACGAATACGGAGTCACCTGCACTTTCAGGGGCCAGCGCCGGCTGTCCCCCGACGAGGTCGCCCGCTATCTGTTCCGGCGGGTCGTCTCGTGGGGCCGCTCGAGCAACGTCTTTCTCGAGAACGGGGCCCGCCTGTATCTCGACGTCGGCTCACATCCCGAGTACGCGACGCCCGAGTGCGACACCGTCTACGACCTCGTGGTGCACGACAAGGCGGGGGAACGGATCCTCGAGGGCTTGCTCAAGGCCGCCGAGGCCCGGTTGCGAGAAGAGGGCATCTCGGGCGACATCTACCTCTTCAAGAACAACACCGACTCGGCGGGCAACTCCTACGGAAGCCACGAGAACTACCTGGTCAGTCGCTACGGCGAGTTCGGGCGCCTCGCCGAGGTCATGATTCCCTTCTTCGTGAGCCGCCAGATCTACGCGGGAGCCGGCAAGGTGCTCCAGACGGCCAGAGGCGCGCTCTTCTGCATCTCGCAGCGTGCGGAGCACATCTGGGAGGGCGTCTCGTCCGCGACGACACGGTCACGGCCCATCATCAACACGCGCGACGAGCCGCACGCGGACGCTGAGAAGTTCCGCCGGCTGCACGTCATCGTCGGCGACTCGAACATGAGTGAGTGGACCTCCTACCTCAAGATCGGAACTACCGCGCTTCTGCTGCGAATGGTCGAGGAGGGTGTTCAGATTCGGGACCTAACGCTCGAGAACCCGATCCGAGCGATACGAGAGATCAGCCACGACTCGACCTGTAAACGGAAGGTCCGCCTGGCCAACGGGCGCGAGGCATCGGCGCTCGACATGCAGAAGGAATACCTGCAAAAGGCACTCCGTTGGGTCGATCATCGTGACGATCCCGTGCTGAAGGAGATCGCGGTCATGTGGGAACACGCGATCCACGGCCTGGAGCACGACCAGGACAGTCTCGACACCCAGGTGGACTGGATCATGAAGCGCAATTTGATCGAGCGCTACCGCGCCAAGCACAACCTGTCGCTTGCGCATCCTCGGGTTTCGCTGATGGACCTCGCCTATCACGACGTCAACCGCAAGCGGGGGCTCTACTACCTGCTCGAACGTCGTGGGGTTGCGGAGCGAACTTGCGACGAGAGCGACATCGAGCGGGCCACGCAGGAGCCTCCCCAAACCACCAGGGCTCGGTTACGGGGTGAGTTCATTCGGGCCGCGAAGCGTAAGCGACGCGACTTCACGGTCGACTGGGTGCACCTCAAGCTCAACGATCAGGCTCAACGCACCGTGTTGTGCAAGGACCCGTTCCGCTCGACCGACGAGCGCGTTGCCAAGCTGATCGCCAGTCTCTAGTGGACGACAGCCGGGGCCGAGGCTCGGTGAACGACTGATGGCGGGCTGGCGGCGGGGGAGGGTGGCCGAGCTCGTCGAGCAAGAGCCCGATCTGCTCGTGACGAAGGTCGACGTCGACGGGCAGAACGTCACTGCAGTGGCCTTTCCCGGGATGGTCGCCGCCATCAAGGAGGGTGACGAGGTCGTCCTCAACACCACCGGGATCGACCTGGACCTCGGCACCGGCGGGATTGCATTCATCCTGTGGAACCTCAGCAACTCGGACCTTCCGACGCGTGGCCGTGGTCATGTCGTCAAGCTTCGGTACACCCCGTGGCAGACCGAGGTACTGACGGCGGAAGCGCCCGAGAGCCCACATCACGAGAGCCTGCGCGAGGCCACCTCCATCCACGGGACTCCGGTCGTCGTGTGCGGAGTGCACTCGCAGTTGGGACCGGTGGCGGCGGGAATCAAGGAAGCGAACCCCGCGGCGCGGGTCGGCTACCTCATGACGGACGGGGCGGCGCTGCCGCTCCCCTGGAGCAACCTGGTTCGATCACTCAAGGATGCGGGGCTCCTGGAAGTCACCTGCACTTCCGGACACTCGTTCGGCGGCGACCTCGAAGCCGTTAACGTCTTCAGCGGCCTTGCTGCGCTGAGGAACGCGGCCGGGGTCGACGCCATCGTGATCGCGATGGGGCCCGGTGTCGTGGGAACGGGAACCGCTCTTGGTTTCACCGCGATGGAGCAGGGGCCTCTCTTGGACGTGGCGGGAACCTTGGGGGGACGGCCGTTCGCGTGCCTGCGCATCTCGTTCGTCGACGAACGCGCGCGCCACCGCGGGATCAGCCATCACTGTCTCACCGCGCTGCGCCTGGGGACCCAGAGGCGGTGCACGATTGCGGTTCCCGAGCTTCTCGACGACCAGGCGCGCGTCGTCGCCGGTCAACTCGAGGATGCGGGGCTCACCGAGCGTCATGCGGTCGTCGAGGCGACCGGCGTCGAGGCCGTGCGACGCGCGGTCGAGGCCGGCATCCCCCTGCAGTCGATGGGCCGGAAGCTCGAGGACAACCCCGAGTTCTTTGTTGCCGCGGGAGCCGCCGGTGCGCTTGCCGGGCGCGCTACGCTCGCAGAATCGAGTGACCGGCTCGAGGAGGGGGAGCGGACGTGACGAGGATCGAGCGCCTCATCAACCTCATCATCGCCCTACTGGACACGACGAGACCGCTTGGCGCGGAGGAAATCAACCGGCGAGTAGCGGGTTACGGGCAGGACAACTACGACTCCTTCAGGCGAGCCTTCGAGCGCGACAAGGACGAGCTGCGCGCCATGGGCATACCGATCGAGGTGCGCAAGTCGAACGCCCTCGACGAACACTCCGACGGCTACATCATCGACAAGGATCGCTACTACCTCCCCGACCTGAAGCTGGAGGCGGACGAGATCGCGGCTCTGCGTCTGGCTCGGGATGCCGTCCGCGGCGGCCAGAACGAGGCCGACCGCGGCCTGCTGAAGATCTCGGTGGACTCGCGCGCCGCTCCCGTGGACGGACCACAGGTCGCCTGGGGCGACGACATGCACCAGCCCGCACTCGGGGCCATCTACGAGGCGCAGCTCGAGCGGAGACCGATTACCTTCGAGTACGAGAGCGCCTCGGGAGATCGCTCTACCCGCGCGCTGGAGCCCTACGGACTCGTCAACCGGCGCGGTCACTGGTACGTCGTGGGTAACGACGTCGACCGCTCCGCTACCCGCTCGTTTCGCATCTCTCGTGTTCGGGGCAAGGTCAAGACGCACGAGGGAAGCTATTCCATCCCCTCGGGCTTCGATGCGCAGAAACATCTCTCGGCCGAGCCCTACGAGATCGGCCGGCAGCCCGTCCAGGCGGTCGTGCGGTTCGATGCTTCGCTCGCATGGTGGGTGAGGCAGAATCTGGCCGGCGCCGAGCACGCCGAGGACGGCGGCGGCAACATCGAAGTCACCCTTCCCGTGGGCAACCTGGACGCCCTGGTCTCCTGGGTCCTGGGCTTCGGAGCGGCGGTCGAAGTGCGCGCACCTGCGGAGGCGCGCGCGGCCCTCCTGGACCACCTGCAGCCCCTGCTGGCGGTCGAACGGTGACCGCCTCTCAGGGCCGCCTCAGCAAACGTCTGCAGCGCATCCTCACCATGCTGCCGTATGTGATCGCCAATCCCGGCGTCGAGGTATCCGAGCTGGCCGCCAAGTTCGACGCTCAGGAGAAAGAGCTCGTAAAGGACCTCGAGATGCTGTGGTTCTGCGGCCTGCCGGGATACGGCCCGGGCGACCTGATCGAGGTGCACCTCGACGGCGATCGGGTCTACGTCGACATGGCCGACTACTTCAGCAAATCGCTGCGCATCACCGCCGTCGAGGGTCTCGCGCTGTACGCGGGAGGCGCGGCCATCTCCTCGCTCCCGGGCATGGAGAGGGCCGAGGCCCTGCGGCGCGCGCTCGAGAAGCTGGGCACCGCGCTCAACGCCAACGAGGGGGAGTCACCGGGTATCGCGGTGACGCTGGAGCCGGGCTCACCGTCGCACCTCGAAGACCTGCAAGCCGCCCTAACCGGGAAGTGGCGGGTCGAGCTCGAGTACCTGTCGGCGTCACGGGGCGAGCTCACCGAGCGCGCCGTCGATCCCTGGGGGCTCATCGCCGCGCTGGGTCACTGGTATCTCGTGGGGCTCGACCATCTGAGCGCCGAGGAGCGCATGTTTAGAACCGATCGCATCAAGCGCGTGACGGTCACGAACGAGCCGGTGGAGATACCAGACGACTTCGACCCGGACGCTTACAAGGGCGCGTTCAGCGGAGGCGGCTCGTCCACCTTGACGTTCGAGATTGCGCCTGGGGTCGCGGCCTGGTTCGAGGACTACTACCCGGTGACGTCGGCGGAGTGGCTCGAGGATGGCTGGCGCAGAGTCACCCTGGTTACGGGGGGAGAGCGCTGGGCGGCGACCTTGATCGCCCGGCTCGGCGCGGAGGTCCGTAACGTCGAGCCACCTGAGATGCTGGCGGCGGCTCGACGATTGGCCTCCTCGATTGCCGCCGTTTACAGCTAGGCGATGCCCTCGGGGGAGCGGCGCAGCACTCGGGGGTTCGTCTGGCCCACGCGGCGGGGGAGCGAGAAGCAGAAGGTCGAGCCCTTGCCCCAGGTCGAGTCGACCCAGATGCGCCCGCCGTGGATGCGCACGAGTTGGGCGCTGAGGTAGAGGCCCACCCCCAGGCCCCCGTGGGTGCGCGTCGAGCCACCGTCGATCTGGTGGAAACGCTCGAAGATGTTGGGGACGTCGCTCGATACCATTCCGACTCCTCGGTCGACGATCTCGATGACGAGATCGTCCGCCTCCTCTCGCACCCGCACGAACACGGGGGCCGGAGCGTCCGAGTACTTCAGTGCGTTGTCGAGCAGATGCCGGAGAACCAGAGACACCTTCGACTCGTCGCAGACCCAACGAACGAGCCCCGGGATATCGAGGTGAACCTCTCGTTCGGGGTGATTACGCAGCATCTCCTGGCTGACCTTCTCGACGAGCTCGCCGACCTCGACGCGCTCGACTCGCAGAGCCGCCTCACGAGATTCGACACGCGAGACGTACAGCAGGTCTTCGATAACGCGTTCGAGCTGGTTGGCCTTGTTATCGATGGTCACGAGCACGTCGGTCATCTGCTGCGCGCTCGTGCGATCGACGCGCTTGATGAGCGTTCGAGCAAAGCCTTTGATGATGGTAAGTGGCGTGCGGAGCTCGTGTCCGATCATGGCGACGAAGTCCCGCTGGACCCTTGCGTTTTGCCGCTCGGTGGTGACGTCGTCCATGACCAGCAGCCGTCCCGCGGGAGCACCAACCAACCGCACGTCGGTGACGCGCGCCTTGAAGGTACGAGGCGGTACACCCACGTCGATCTCGGTCTGCATGTCGCCGTCGCCCATCAGAAGGCGTTCGATGGTGTCGTGACCGAACGCGCCGTCGACCGCGGCGCCCTCCGAGAAACGCCCCGAGACGTGGAAGAGCTCCTCCGATGCGGGGTTCATGGCCACGATTCGGTGAGCCGCGTCCACCAGCACCATGGGGTTGAGGACGCCGTCGATGATCGAGGACAGTTCCTGCTCCTTGTGTTTGAGCGCCTCGTGCAGTTCCGCCGAGGCCAGCGCACTGCTGCTCTGTTGCTGGAAGAGGCTCAACAGCTCGAGCCGGTCTCCGACGACCTCCTCGACCCCGGTGGTAACGATGACGCCGCAGGTGCCGGCCTGCGTCGCGATGCCGACCACGCAGTATCCATCGAACACCACCGGCTCCAGCGAGGTCCTCGCCTCGATCACTTCGGGACGGGCCAGGAGCCCGCTGATCTCGTCTTTGGCGATCGATCGGAACACGCCGGTTGAGACGCCACCCGACTCCCTGTCAAAAAGACAAACGAATCCCGTGGCCCCACCCGAGAGCCTCATGGCGCCGTCCAGGATCTTCTGGAGCAAGTCGTTGACGTCGAGCACGCCCACGACGCCGCGCGACGCCCTCAGAAGCGCCATCAGGTCCGAGGAGCGGTGCTCGGCTCCGTCGTGCAGGCGGGTGCGGTGAATGACCCCGGCGGCCTGGTCGGCGAACATCTGCGCCACGCGTAGCTCGTCGTCGCTGAGATGTCCCGACCGCTCGCAGATGGCGATGCTGAGAACGCCTATGGCTCTGCCGCGCACGCGCAGCGGGACAACGGCACTCGACGAGATACGGCGTCGCTTGGCGGTGAAGTTGACGAAGGCGTCGGCGTCTACTTCCTCGAGCAGGAGCGGTTTCCCGGTCGCGAGCACACGGCCGGCGATGCCCTCAGCACACCCGATGCGGTAGCCGACGGGGACACCGGCGGGAGCGCCGACGGTGGCCGACAGAACGAGGTTGTGGCCACCCTCGTCGACCAGCATGATCGAGCCCTGATCGACTCCGAGGAGATCCACCACGGCCCGGAGCATGGCGTCCAGCACATCGGGAAGGGCGGCGGCGGAGGCCGCGACGTCGCTGACCCTGATGGCGGCCTCGAGCGCCTGCGACAAGCCCCCCGGACCGGAGGGGAGGGAACCGGAGGGGCGCGCGCTAAAAATTCCCATGTAAGAGGAATCGGGCGCTCGGACGTCCGCCTTGAGAGGCGCAGTGAAATAGTCCTTCGGCTCCTAAACCCGTCGGAGGTACGGCCGATACTTCTTGCAACGCTTCTTGCAAAGACGGACGCAGAAAGGAAGAGGTTGTGACCACGATCAAGGCCGCTTGCCCCGGATGTGGGGAGATCGACTTGGTGGCCGACGACATCCTCTTGCGCATCGGAGCCTCTCGGACCGCCAACACCTACGGGTTCACCTGCCCGGACTGCGGTGACTTCGTGGAGAAGCAGGCGGACGACCGGGTCATTCGCCTCCTGCTGTCGGGTGGCGTGATGCCCGTGCCCCTTCACATTCCGGCCGAGGCCCTCGAGGTCCATACCGGTCCTCCGCTGACCTTCGACGACCTGATCGACTTCCACCACCAGCTCGCGGACGACCGCTGGCTCACGCGCCTAACTGGGTCCTGAGCCCGACTTCCTTCACGACCTTAGGAAGGACCCCCTTTAGACTGCCTCCATGCCCCAACTAGGTCCCATGGAGATCCTCGTCGTCGCCGTGCTGGCCCTCGTCGTCTTCGGCCCGGAGAAGCTGCCCGAGATCGCCCGCACCGTCGGAGGATTCATCAGACAGGTCCGAACGATGGCCGACGACGTCAAACAGGAGTTCTCGGACGGCTTCGACATCGGCGACGAGCCGGAGGACGAGGAGTTCGCCACGACGGCGGCCGCGCGCGACGAGGATGACGACGACGATGAGGACCTCGCGCGGCTCGACGAGGACCACTCGGCCGAGAGGGGCAGCGAAGGGGGCCCGGAGGACGCCAAGGAGGCCGCCGAGCATCCGGGCGCCGAGGAGAGCCCTCCCCACGGGCGCAAGCCAACCGAGCACCCCGTCGCGGGGGCCGTCAGGGCCGAACGAGAGGCCGAGAGGCGCGCGGAGGGCGCCTGATGTCATCCGACCTGAGAACTCGCCGACAGCGTTTTCGCCGGCGCCGCAAGGACAAGGTCAACGCCGCCTCGATGTCGATGATGGAGCACCTGGGCGAGCTTCGGGACCGGCTCATCGTGTCCGCTCTCGCCTTCGTGGTGCTGTCGGTGGTCGCCTTCGGCTTCTACGAGCCGATCCTCGCCCTCTTCAAGCAACCGCTGTGCGAGGTGCCGCGGCGCCTGCTGGGCGAACAGGGCTGCGAGCTGACCTTCTTCAAGGCGACGGGTGGCTTCAACTTCCGCATCAAGCTCACGGCCCTGGTCGGGCTCGCCGCGGCCTCGCCGATCTGGATGTACGAGATCTACGCGTTCGTGACGCCCGCCCTAACGCCCAAGGAAAAGCGCTACACGCTTCCTTTCCTGCTGTCGGCGGTGACGCTGTTCGCCGCCGGCGCCGCCATCGCGTACTACGCCATGCCGACTGGTTTGCGCTTTCTGTTCCAGATCGGCGGCGAGGGCCTGAACCCGCTCCTGGGGGCCGAGGAGTACCTCAACTTCGTCGGGTTCATGCTGCTCGGCTTCGCCGTCGCCTTCGAGCTGCCCCTGATCCTTTTCTTCCTCGGGCTGGCGGGAGCGATCACGGTGGACCAGCTCAAGAGGCAACGGAGAGTAGCGATCGTCGGCATCGCCGCTCTTGCCGCGGTGGTGACCCCCAGCCAGGACCCCTACACCATGCTCCTGCTGACCGTCCCGCTGTACCTGCTGTACGAGGGAACCATCCTGTTGTTGCGGTTCGTCACGAGAAACAAGGCCAAGGCGGCGGCCTGAGCCGCACTAGAGTCAAGGCATGACCAGCCTCGCAGCGCAGTTCGAGCGCAGCTACGGCTTTCCCTTCGACGACTTCCAGCGCAAGGCCTGCGCGGCCCTCGAGGACGACGCCTCCGTCCTGGTGGCCGCGCCTACGGGAGCCGGCAAGACGGTCGTGGGGGAGTTCGCCGCGTGGCTCGCCCTCAAGCGGGGCGGAAAGACCTTCTACACGACTCCCATCAAGGCGCTGAGCAACCAGAAGTACGGGGACTTCGTCGCCATTCACGGCGCCGCGAACGTCGGTTTGCTCACGGGAGACAACTCGCTCAACGGGGATGCTCCGATCGTGGTCATGACGACCGAGGTCCTGCGCAACATGATCTACGAGGACAGTCCCACGCTTGCCGGCCTCCACTACGTCGTGCTCGACGAGGTCCACTACCTGCAGGATCGCTACCGGGGAGCGGTGTGGGAAGAGGTTCTCATCCACCTCCCGGTCGAGGTCCAAACGGCCTCGTTGTCGGCGACGGTGTCGAACACGGAGGAGTTCGCCGACTGGCTGCAAACCTTGCGGGGGCGGGTCGAGGTCATCATCGAGGAGATGCGACCGGTCGAGATCCGCCATCTCTACATGGCCGCCGACGAGCTACTGCCGATGTTCGTCCAGCAACCGGGGGGCGATCCGGCACCCAACCCGCGCGCCCGCGAGTTCGACCGGAAGCCCAAGCGGGGCGGCCGGCCGGGCAGGGGCGGTAAGCGGCCGGCCTACAAGAAGGCTCGCATCCCGCTTCGTACCGAGGTAGCCGACCGCCTCGACGCGGAGGACATGCTTCCCGCCATCTACTTCATCTTCTCTCGTAAGGGTTGCGCGCAGGCGGTAAAGCAATGTCTGCGCGAGAACATCCGGCTGACCGCTCCCGACGAGCGGCGCCATATTCGGGCGACCGTGGAGTCCCGGGTGACCGACCTCTCGGACGCCGAACTCGACGTGCTCGGTTACGACGAGTTCGCCGAAGGTCTCGTCAACGGCGTCGCCGCACACCACGCCGGAATGATTCCTCCCTTCAAAGAGATCGTCGAGGAGCTCTTCGCCGAGGGCCTCGTGCGCGTCGTATTCGCCACAGAGACGCTGGCACTCGGGATCAACATGCCCGCCCGCACCGTGGTCATCGAGTCACTCACCAAGTTCACCGGCGAGAAGCACGAATTGATGACTCCGGGTCAGTACACACAACTGTCGGGCCGGGCGGGACGACGGGGAATCGACGTCGCCGGTAACTCGGTCGTGTTGATGCAGCGGTTCACGCCATTCGACACGATTACGCGGCTCGCGTCGACCCGCACCTATCCCCTGCAGAGCAGCTTCCAACCCAGCTACAACATGGCGGTCAACCTCGTGCGCAGCCACGACCGAGCGGACGCGGAGCACCTCGTCAACTCGTCCTTCGCGCAGTTTCAGGCCGACCGCGACATCGTTCAGCTCGAGAAGACGCTGGAGCGCCAGGGGGCTTACCTCGCCTCTTATCGCGAGCGAATGGCATGCGATCTCGGTGACATCGAGGAATACAGGGAGCTCGCAAGAGAGGTCGATCGATCGCGACCTCTTCAGGCGCGCACCGACCCGGCGCGCATCGGTGAGGCGATGACCGCCCTGCGCCCGGGAGACGTGGTCGACGTCCACTCCGGCAAGCGCGCCGGCCGCTACGCCGTGCTCGAGGTCAGCCAGCGCAAGGCGGAGCGCAAGCCGAAGGTGCTTGCACTATCGGGAGAGCGGTCGATCGTCCGCCTCGGAGCGTACGATTTCGGCGAGGCACCCCGCCCCGTGGCCCATCTCGACGTTCCCAAGTCATTTCACGTTCGTGCCGCGCGCGCCCGTCGCCACCTCGCCCGCAGGCTCAATGCGGTCGAAGTGAAACCCAGTCGGCGCCGGGAGCGGGCCTCCGACTTCGAGGACAATCCGGAGTTGCAGGCCGCGCGGGCCGCGCTCGAGAATCATCCCTGTCACAAGTGCCCCGACCTTTCACGGCATCTGCACTTCGCGGAGCGCGCCCAGAACCTCGAACGGGAGAACCTGCGTTTGAGCAGGAGGATCGGTCGGCGCACCACGACTCTGGCGCGGCGCTTCGAACAGGTTCTGGCCGTGCTCGAGGAGCGCGGCTATGTCGAGAACTGGTTCCTCACGCCCATCGGCGAAACCCTCACGGGCGTCTACAACGAGTCCGACCTACTGGTGGTCGAGGCGCTGCGGTCGGACCTCTTCGAGGGACTCGGCACAGCCGAGCTGGCCGCCGTCGCCTCCACCCTCGTGTACGAGACGCGCGGACCCGAGCCGCCCGACTTCCACGGGATGCCGACGGCGAGCAGCCAGCAGGCGTGGATGCGGGTGCTCGAGCTGTGGCGCGACATTCGTGCCAACGAAGAGAACCACGGAGTCGAGCTGACGCGTGAACCCGACCCGGGCTTCGCCGAGAGCGCCTACCTGTGGGCCTCGGGCGTGGCGCTCGAGGACGTGCTCGAGGAGGACGACGCGCCCGGCGATTTCGTGCGCGCGACCAAGCAGCTCGTCGACCTGCTCCGCCAACTCGTCGAGGCCAGCCCCTCAGAGGAACGACGAAAGCGCCTCAGAGCCGGCGTCGACGCGCTTCATCGGGGCGTCGTGGCGTACTCGTCCCTCGAGGTCTAGCCGCTCAGGGCGTCGACGAGACGCCGCACCGGGCCCTCGACCCCGGAGCTCGCCGCCTCGGCGTAGACCGAGTCGTCGGGACGTCGCCGGGACCTCGTCAAGTCCACGGGCTCGATCGGAAGGTCGGTGGGAATCGCGACCACCTGTGCGGCGCGCTCGACGTAGTCGCGTTGCATTCGAACCTTGCCGAGCACGCCACGGCCGGAGTCCTCGGCCGCACGCAATATGGCGTCGAGACTTCCGTGCCGCGCGAGTAGCGAAGCCGCCAGCTTGTCGCCGATGCCGCGCACCCCAGGGAGTCCATCCGAGGGGTCACCTCGCAGGACCGCGAAGTCCCTGTAGGACCGGCCGGGGATCCCGTAGTGATCTTCGATGTAAGTCTCGTTCACGAGATCTACGACGCTCACGCCTCGCCGCGGGAACAGGACTGCAACCTTCGGGTCGCGCACGAGCTGAAAGAGGTCTCGGTCTCCCGACACGATCGAGACGCGCCCCGGTGATCGCTCGGCCAGGGTTCCGATCACGTCCTCCGCCTCGTAGCCTCGGTGTCCCACCACCGTTACGCCGCACCGTTCGAGAAAGCGGAGGATGACCGGCATCTGGGGAGCGAGTCTTCGCTCGGCCTCTTCCTGGGCGCTTCCGGGTTCCGCCCTGTACGCCTTGTAGCTCGGGACCAGTTGGACCCGCCACTCGGGCCTCCAGTCCTCATCCGACGCGCAACCGAGGTAGTCGGGATCGTGATCGGCGACAAGCCTCGCGAGCATCGACAAGAACCCGTGGGCCGCGTTCATCGGGACCCCGTCGCGGGACCGGACCGTGTCCGGAGTGGAGAAAAGGGCTCGGTAGATCAGGCTTGCAGCGTCTACGAGCAGTGTGAGAGTCGAGTCCATCGTTGAATGTTAGAGACTCGCTGGGTTCCTCGCGTCCGAGCGGCAAAGCACCTGCTTAGAGCTGTCCGGTACCTGCTTCATCGGAGTGATCCGGGCCCTCGGCGTCCTCCACGACGTCCTCGGCCACCTGACGGAGCTTGCGGTTGAGGGCCTGCGAGGCCCGCACCAGCATCTGAAAGGCCTCGTCGGACGAGCACTTCTCTCGCTCCATCAGAATGCCCTTGGCGCGCTCGATGATGCCGCGCGACTCGAGGGCCTTGGCGAGGTCTTGGGAGCGCCGGGAGGAGTCCTCGAAGGCCTGGACGTTGGCCAGAACCACGGCGGCATGTGCTCCGAGCAGGGTGGCGATGTCGACGTCGTCGTCCACGAACGCCTCGGGCTTACTCCCGTAAAGGTTCAGCGCCCCCAAGACGCGGCCCTGGACCTCGAGCGGAGTCGCGAGCACGCTCTCGACGCCATGGCGTTGGGCCAGGGGTCCGAACTGGGGCCAGCGCTCGTCGGTAGCCGCCTTGCCCAGGCGCATGATCGTGTTGGTCCGAATGGAGTCCACGCAGGGGCCCTCGCCGGTCGCGTACTGGTCCCGGTCGATCTCGGCGCACAGCGCGTCGGTGCAGGCAGTCGACTGCACCTGATCGTCTTCGACGAGGGTGATCCCCGCGCAATCGCATCCCGCGATGCCCCTCACGGCGACCTCGGCGACCACCCGTAAGGTCGAATTCAGATCCTCCTCGGCGACGAGGAGGTTGTGGATCCTCTCGAGACCCCGCGTCAGATCTGTGTCCACGCTTCCCTTTTCCCAAGGCCGTCCCAGGTGAGCCGGCGGTGTCCCCTGGTCGGCTCAGTAGTCGATTCGCAGAAAAGCTACCAGGCTCTGCGCAGATCATTCCCTCGAATTCAGGTGATGGAACCCCTGAGCCGGGCCAGCACCCGAGCCAGCTGGCGCGACACCTGCATCTGGGACACCCCGAGCTCCGCCGCAATGTCCGATTGGACCATGCCGCGAAAAAAGCGCATCTGCAGCAGCCGGCGGTCGTTCGGAGTGAGCTGTGCGATCGCCGGTTCCAGGGCGGTGAGGTTCTCGAGCTTCTCGAGGTCACGGTCCACGCCGCCGATGAGGTCTGCCAGAGATCCGGTCTCACCGTCGCCGCTGTCCAGGGGCTGGTCGATCGACACCGCGGAGTAGGACCGCGCGGCCTCGTTGGCCTCCAGGACCTCCTCCTCGGTAGCGCCGACGCGCTCGGCGACCTCGAGGGCAGTGGGGGAGCGACCGTGCTCCTGGAAGAGCTCGGCCTCGGCCGCGGAGACGCTGAGGCTCAGCTCCTGCAACCGGCGCGGAACCCGAGCCGCCCAGGTCTTGTCGCGGAAATGCCGCTTCACCTCGCCGACGATGGAGGGGCGTGCGAAGGAGGCGAAGCGCACCCCGCGTTCGGGCTCGAACCGGTCGATGGCGCCCAGGAGGCCGAGCATGCCCACCTGCAGGAGATCGTCGTAACTCTCGCCTCTGCCGGCGTAGCGTCGCACGAGGAACCGGACCAGCCCGGTCATCCGCTCGACGATCTCGGCCTTGAGGCGCTCACGCTCGGCCCCGCTCGAGGCCTGATAGACGACCAGAAGCTCGTCGTCGACCTCGGCCCTGGCCTCGCCGGACGAGTCCACGGAAGAGAGGTGCGGAATGCTGCTAGCGGGTGGGGGCCGGGTGCTCCCGAGCTCCTGCGCCCGGACCTCGACCTCATGCGTCGCCAGGATAAAAACCTCCTCGGTTCGCGCCAATGGAGTCGACCGCGCCCAGGGGGAAAAAGGGAGAACGAGCCCACCCCGGAGCGGGGTTCGGCTGCGTCTCAACCGATGCATTCAGTCTTTCAAACCAAGTCGCCCAAAGCAAATCATGCGGATATCCCGCACGGATGCCCCATAACCGCCACGCCGACCCGGCTGGGGCGCAGATGCCCTCCGGCGACGAAACCCTTACATTCGAGAGGTGACTCTTCCGCTCAAGCCGCCGCTCGAGCCAATGCTCGCGCGCGTGGCGAAGGACATTCCCGTCGGACCCGGTTGGGTGTACGAGCCGAAGTGGGACGGTTTCCGGGCGCTGGCGTTCGCGGACGACGAAGTGCACATCGAGAGCCGCGACGGGCGGGACCTCGAGCGCTACTTCCCGGAGGTGCGCGACGCCATCGCTCAACGCCTGACCGTTGCCTGCGTCCTCGATGGGGAGGTGATCATCCCCGACTCCGAGGGACTCGACTTCGACGTGTTGTTGCAGCGGATCCATCCCGCTGAGTCGCGGGTTCGAAGGCTCGCGGCGGAGACTCCGGCGACCTTCGTCGTGTTCGACCTGCTCGCGCAGGGAGACGAGGACCTGACCGGTGAGCCTCTGACCGAGCGGCGCGCTCGACTCGAGGCCCTCTTGGGCGAGGCGCGGGGGCCTTTGGAGGTCGCGACCACTCCGGGGCCGTCGGTTGATCTCACCGCCCAGACGGCGGACGCCCAGCTCGCCCGCGCGTGGTACACGGAGCTCGAAGACGTCGGCCTGGACGGGCTCATCGCCAAGCGCGTCGAGCAGACCTATGAACCGGGTCAACGGGTCATGACCAAGGTCAAGCACGAGCGCACGGCCGACTGCGTGGTCGGCGGATACCGGCAGGCGAAGTCTGGAGCGGGCGTCGGATCCCTGCTGCTGGGGCTATTCGACGCCGAGGGCACGCTCCACTACGTCGGCTTCTCGTCCGCCTTTCGCGCCGCGACGCGCGTCGAGCTCCTCTTACGGCTCAAACCGTTGGAGGGGGGAGAGAGTTTCGGGGGTGGACGCACTCCGGGGGGGCCGAGTCGTTGGAACTCGGGCAAGGACGTCGCCTGGATCCCACTGCGGCCCGAGCTCGTCTGCGAGGTTGCCTACGACCACATGCAGGGACACCGCTTTCGCCACGGTGCGCAATTTCGTCGCTGGCGCCCGGACAAGCCGGCCCGAGCGTGCACCTTCGAGCAACTGCCGGCGCGCCACCGTCCCTAGATCCCGGCGATGAGAATCATCGACGAGGAACCTTGCTCGGAATGGCTCGTTATGCGGAACAAAGTGAGCGATCCTGGCAAAGGACCGGGGGTCACACTGGGCGGCGGTCGGGAGCCTCTCCGCCTCACCGGCGGGCCCCCTTTCTTGCCCGGCGCGACGAGCTCCTGTGTGAAACTCTGCACATGAGGGACGCCATGATCGTCGATGCGGTTCGTACTCCGATGGGACGCTTCGCCGGCGCACTGGCAGACGTTCGCCCCGACGACATGGCCGCACACGTGATCGCGTCGCTGGTCGAACGCAACTCGGTCGATACCGGTGCCGTCGACGACGTCTACTGGGGCGCCGCCAACCAGGCCGGCGAGGACAACCGCAACGTCGCTCGCATGGCCGCGCTGCTCGCCGGCCTCCCCGTGGAGGTCCCCGGCGCGACGGTCAATCGTCTCTGCGGCTCGGGCCTCGAGGCCGTCAACTGCGCCTATCGGGTGATCGGATCCGGCGAGGGCGAGCTCGTGGTGGCGGGAGGGTCAGAATCGATGACGCGTGCTCCCTTCGTGATGGCAAAATCGCCGGCGCCCTGGGGCCGCGTCCCCGAGGTGCACGACACCTCGCTCGGCTGGCGCTTTCTCAATCCGCGCATGGCGGAACGCTACGGTTCGCACGCCATGGGAGAGACCGCCGAGATCGTCGGCGCCGATCACTCGATCTCTCGGGAGGCGCAAGACGCCTTCGCTCTCGCGAGTCACCAGAGAGCCGTCGCCGCTCGAGAGGAGGGCCGCTTCAAGGACGAGATCGTGGCCGTCACCGTCCCCCAGCGAAAAGGCGATCCCGTGGTCGTCGATGAGGACGAGCCTCCGCGTCCGGACACCTCGTTCGAACGACTGGCCAAGCTCAAACCCGCGTTCGTCGAAGGTGGAAGCGTCACGGCCGGTAACGCGGCGGGGATAAACGACGGCGCTTCGGCTCTGTTGCTGTGCTCCTCACAAGTGGCCGAGTCGAACCAATGGAGGACGATGGCTCGCATCGTCACCTCGGCGGTGGCGGGGGTCGAACCACGCCGCATGGGCATTGGTCCCGTGCACGCAACGCGTAAGGCACTCGCGCGCGCGGGGCTGAGGATCGAAGACCTCGGACTGGTCGAGCTCAACGAGGCGTTCGCGGCTCAGTCGCTTGCTTGCATCGAGGAACTAGGCCTCGACCAGTCCATCGTGAACGTCAACGGGGGAGCCATCGCGCTCGGACACCCGCTGGGATGCTCCGGCGCGCGCATTCTGACGACGCTCGTTCACGAGATGACGAGGCGCGAGGTTCGCTACGGGCTCGCGACCATGTGCATCGGCGTGGGACAGGGGATAGCAACCATCGTCGAACGAACGTGACGGCGGGTTCGGAGGTGCACGGCCTGGGGGAGCAAGTCGCCGGCCGGCTCACATCGTTGCTCGGCCCCGACCGAGTGAGTGTGGATGCAGTCGATCTAAAGGAGCACGCGGTTGACTGGTCGCCGCGTGCATTGCTCGCGCGCAGGACGGGAGAACCGGCCGGTGCTCCTCTCGCCGTCGTGCGACCGCGCGACGTAACCGAGGTCCGAAGGCTGCTCACCTGGGCACACGAAGAGCGCGTACCCCTCGTGCCCTTCGGCGGAGGTTCCAGCGTCGTCGAGGGCGTCGTGGGCCGAGGTCTTGTCGTGGTCGATATGCGCGCGCTAGATCACATCTCCCAGATCGACCCCAAGAGTCGTCTGGTCACGGTTGGCGCCGGCGTCACGGGACCGGAACTGCGGGAGGCGCTGGCTGCACACGGCTTCATGCTCGGCCACGAGCCACAATCCCACGACATCTCGAGTGTCGGGGGCTGGATCGCCACGCGCGCGTGTGGGCAGCTATCTGCTCGTTACGGAGGGATCGAGAAGCTCGTCGCGGGTCTCGAAGCCGTGCTTCCAGGCGGACGCGTGCTGCGGAGCAAAGTCGTGCCCCGCCGCTCGACCGGGCCCGACCTCGCCGCCCTCATGCTGGGCTCCGAGGGGACCCTGGGAATCGTCACCGAGGTCACGTTGCGGGTGTCGCCCGTCCCGGAAATGCGGGTCGATGCCTGCATCGGCTTCGAGCACATGCGCGACGCAATGGCCGCGTGCCGGGCTCTGGCGCAATCCCGTCTCGAACCCACCGTGGTGCGGGCCTACGACAGAGAAGACTCGGTCCTCCTCACCATGAGCCTCGACGATCCCCCCACCGGACCGCTCCTGCTGATGTCCTTCGACGGAGACGATGCGGCGCGCCGGGCGGAGTCTGCGGTGGCTCTATGCCGCGGGAAGCGGCTCGACGATGCCCTGGTCGAGCACTGGTGGAACTACCGCAACGCAGCCGTCGTCGAGTACACCAGGCTCATGTCCGGGACGGGGATGCTCGGCCCCCATGCCATCATCGACACGATGGAGGTCGCAGGAACCTGGACCGTGCTGCGCGAGCTCTACCACTCCCTGAAGGACGCGCTGTCCGGGCAAGCCGACTTCGTCACCTGTCACGTGTCTCACATCTATCCGGACGGCGCCTGTCTCTACTTCACCCTTGCGAAGATGTGCACCGACGACGACGAGGCTGCGGCCGGCATCGACCGGTGGTGGGAGACCGGAATGAGCGCCTGTCTCGCGGCCGGTGGCTCGATCAGCCACCATCACGGCATCGGCAGAACGCGCGCCCGCTGGCTTCCGCAGGAGCTGGGGGCTTCCTTCGACGTCCTAAGAGAGATCAAGAACGCGTTGGACCCCCACGGCATCATGAACCCGGGAGCGCTCGGTCTGAACCAGCCGGAGCCCGCGTGAGCTCTCCCTACGGGGTTCTCACCCTGGTGTGCAACCTCAATGCGGGCAGGGGTGCGGTGGGCAAGTGCCTTCCCGAGGTCGAGCGGCTGCTCGTCGAGCGCGGGCTCGAGTACGAGGTCGTGCGAACCGAGGGCCGCGGTCATGCCACGCTGTTGACCAAGGAGGCGCTCGAGCGAGGCCGGCAGCTCATCGTGGCGGTGGGGGGCGACGGCACCATTCACGAGGTCGTCAACGGGCTTATCGAGGACGACAAGGCGACCAACCCCGAGGCGAAGCTCGGCGTGGTCGCCGCAGGGACGGGCTCTGACTTCATCAAGACGTTCGGCATCCCGTCGTCGCCCAGCCACGCGGTCGTCCACCTCGACGGTGACGAGTTCTTTCCGATCGACATCGGCAAGATCACCTTCACCGAGAACGGCTCGGAAGTCGTCCGCTACTTTGCCAACGTCGCGGAGGCTGGTCTGGGAGCCCGGGTCGTCGAGCGAGCCGCCCGCCTGCCGCGCTTCTTCGGTCCGACCGTCTACTTCTTCGCCTTCTGGCTGACGATCGCCCGCCACAAACCCGCTCGGGTCAAGGTCGATCTCATGACTCGCACCTACGAAGGCGAGATGAACAACATGGTGATAGCCAACGGACAGTTCTTCGGAGGCGGCATGAAGATCGCCCCCAAGGCGGCCCCCACGGACGGGGTGCTCGACTTTCAGATCGAGCACGCGAGCAAACGCGACGCCATTGCGGTGATGCCCAAGGTCTACAAGGGCCAGCACGTTCCTCACCCCAAGATTCTCGAGGCGAAGCGCGTCCAAGCATCCATCGAGTCGGAGCCGCCACTGTTGCTCGAGGCCGACGGAGAGGTGCTCGGCTACACGCCCGCGCGCTTCGAGCTGCTACGGGACGCCATCCACCTGAAGGTCTGAACTCGAGTTTGTTCCCCGGGCCTGGAGTACTGAGCCGCCCCGAACCCACCGCCCCTCAATCCACACCGGGACCCGAGCTCGACTTCATGAAATCGCCGAGCTCGGCCGCGAGCCGGGCGGGGAACTCGATGGGCAGATAGTGCGTGGCTCGTTGGTACACGTTGAGCGAGGCCGCGGGCATCGTCTTAGCCATGTGCTCCATCGTTCGCCGGGACGTGAAGGGGTCCCGTTCGCCCGCAAGGAGCAGCGTCGTGGCCTCGATCTCATCCAGGATCTCCGGGACGGAGTCTCCCGCCACCGCCTCGTAGGTGGCGAGGAGTACCCGGGCGTCGGATTCGGCCATCGACCGAAGCATCTCCACCAGGGCCGAGGTGTCCGCCGTCGGCCCGACGATGCCGCTCTGGCGGATGAGACCGGTGAGCTCGGCGCGACCCGTCAGACCTCGCAGGGCCGCTCCCAGATATCCGGAGAAGTGTTTCGCGACGCCGCTGACGGTGGGAAGCACCGAGATCAGCTCGAGATGCCTCAGGCCGGCCGCAACGGAGTAGCCGTAGCCGCCGCACACAAGGGTCAGGGTCGCCACCCTCTCCGGGTACCGGTGCGCTATCTCTAGGGCAACGCGCGCGCCGGTGCTCCAGCCGGCCAGGTGGAACCGCTCCACGTCGTAGAAGTCGGCGACCCCGACGCCGTCCTCGGCATGAGCGCTCGGGTCCAATCGTTCCGAGCGCCCCAAGCCCGATTCTCCGAGCCCGCGCAGATCCCAGGTGATGACGGGGCGAGCTCGCACCAGATCCACCAGCGCCCGTCTCCAGACGGACAGGTTGGCTCCCACGGCGCTCGCGATCAGCAGCGGAGTTCCTTCCTCGGCGCCCATGCGTCGCGCGGCGATCAGCGACCCGTCGAAGGAGCCGACGAGATCGACCTCGTGCTCGAGGTTGGGCGCGCTCACGCCGTCACCTCCTCGGGCAGTGTGGTGCCGCGCTCCAGCTCGATCTCCGCGCGGTGAGCTTGGACTTGCCGCACGCTCTCCGCGTTGTTCCAGGACAACTCGCCCGCCATGAGCGCGAGCGCCTCGCCGGCTCCTCCGAGCCCCGCAGTCGCGTCGGTAAGTCCAAGGCGGGTGCGGCGCGCGAGCAGGTCGGATAGTTGCACGGTCATCTCTGCGCGGGCGCAATAGAGCACTTCCGCAGCGATGGGTCGGTGGTCGGCCACCAGGGGACCCGACAGTCCGGACTCGGCGCAGACATCGAGCACGGCGAGGGCCCGGTCGCCGTAACAACGGACGAGGTGATCGGTGGCCTCGCGTGGGACACCAAGCCGTCGGGAGCGCCGGCCTGCGGCCGCTCTCAACGCGTCGAGATCATTGCAGCCGAGCTTGATCCACCGGGTGCGCGAGCGGCCCGCCCGGTCGAAGTCACCAGCGATGCGGTCCACCGCGTCTTGCGCCATACGACGGTACGTGGTGAGCTTGCCCCCGGTGATGCCCACCACACCGGGGGCAAGCTCGTACACGGCATGCGCGCGCGACAAATCCACCGTGGTGCCTCTCTCCGCTCGGACCAACGGACGAAGACCCGCCCATCCGCTTACGATGTCGCCGCTGCGCAACGACGCACCGAGAGCTTGGTTGACGGCATCGAGCAGGTAACTGCGCTCGTCGGGAGTGACCGTGGGGTGGTCCAGGTCGCCGGCGTAGTCGGAGTCGGTCGTGCCGACGATCACGACGTCGTGCCAGGGAATCAGAAACAGCATCCGCTTCTCTTGCGCATCGGGAATGAAGCTGGCCGCATCGGCGAGGGGAACGTCGGACCGACGCAAGACCAGATGAATGCCCTTGCTGGGCCGCAGA
The DNA here is from genome assembly GCA_050694055.1 of Actinomycetota bacterium. Classification (GTDB taxonomy): domain Bacteria; phylum Actinomycetota; class CADDZG01; order CADDZG01; family WHSQ01; genus WHSV01. The sequence continues at coordinate 13,186 of JBOGWX010000053.1, read as the reverse complement.
CGAGGGGCCGCCGCGCGGTTGCCGAGGGCCTCGATTCGGTCGTTCCACACTCCGCCCGCCACGACGACGCGCCGGGCTGCGATCTCCATGAGCGACCCGTCGATGGTGTCCTCTACGAGGATGCTGCAACCGCGTTCCGACGACTCGAGATTACGAACCGCCGCGTAGTTGCACACGGTCGCACCCAGCCGCACCGCTTGAACCAGCACCTCGATCACGAGCCGGGCGTCGTCGGTCTTGGAGTCGTAGTAGAGGTAACCGCCTCGCAGCTTGCCGGTGTCTCCTCCGTTTGGTCGCAGCGCCGGCACCAGCCGCCCGACGGTGCCGGCATCGATGTAGCGATGCATAGCCGTGTTCCTGAAGCTCGCAAGCGCGTCGTACACCCACATGCCGACTCCGAACCTCGCTCGTCGCCAGCGATCGGCCACCGGTATAACGAAAGGAAGCGCTTCGACCAAATGGGGCGCGAGACGGTTCAACAACCCGCGTTCGACCGATGCCTCGCGCACCAACCCGAAGTCCCGCTGCTCGAGGTAGCGCAAACCTCCGTGCACCAGCTTGGACGACTTGCCGGAGGTCCCCGAGGCGAAATCGAAGCGCTCGACCAGGCCGGTTCTCAGACCACGTGAGGCGGCGTCCAGCGCGATGCCGGCACCGGTGATTCCGCCCCCCACCACGAGGACGTCCAAGGGCCGGGACGATGAAGCCGCGAGCCTCTCCCACGCCTCGAGGCGGCTCCCCAGGCCGCCCGGTTGGCTCAAACGAGAAGCCCGATCGCCCAGCGGAACACCGTGACGATCCCGATGATGATGAAGAGCCCACCGAAGAGAACGAGGGGGCCGACGTACCAGTCCATCTGGTGTCCAATGGGATCTTCTTGATCGGACTCGTCGCCGAGCTTGACGACGAGCTCCGAGCCGGCCGCCTGCTTGAAGTGAAGATGCTCTCGCTTGCCCTCGACGACGTCGGCGAGCCCCTGCAGCAGGTCGATCAGCTCCTGGGCATCGACGATAAGCGTGGCTTCGTCGAGTGCTTGTCCGTTGCGATCTTGGATCTTCATAGGGGTATTCTCCCGCACATGCCGCCCGACCTGAGGTTGCTGGATGAGGACCAGAGAGCTCTCGTGGGGCTGGCGCGCGAGTTCTGCGCCGGCGAGGTCGTGGGTTCGGTACCAGGCTTCGAGGAGCGAGGCGAGGATCCGCTCGCCCTCTATACCAAGCTCGGCGAACTCGGGCTGGCCGGGCTGGCCTTCCCCGAGGAGTACGGCGGTGGCGGCCAGAGCTACTCCTCGTATCTGCTCGTCATCGAGGAGCTCGCCTATCACCACCTCTCGCTGGCGATCGGTGTGTCGGTGCACACGCTCTGCGCGTTCGCGGTGAACGAGTTTGGCAGCGACGCCCAGCGCAAGGAAGTCCTGAGCAAGCTGGCGACGGGGGAGTGGTTCGGCGCCTATTCCCTCTCCGAGTCCGGCGCCGGCTCCGACGCCGCGGCGCTGGCGACCAAAGCCGTGCGCGCCGATGGCTCGTACCGGCTCAACGGGGGCAAGCTCTGGTGCACCCGAGGCAACGAGGCCGACGTCGTGCTGACGATGGCCCGGACCGGAGACCGGGGGCCGAACGGCATCTCCGCCTTCTTGGTGACCAAGGGGACGAAGGGGTTCGCGGGGACCAAGAAGGAAGACAAGATGGGCTGGCGCTCCTCGCCCACCTGGCAGCTCACCCTCGACGACGCCGAGGTACCGGGGACGATGCGGCTGGGAGAAGAGGGCATGGGCTTTCGCATCGCCATGGCCTCGCTCGACTCGGGACGGCTGGGGATCGCGGCCTGCGGGATCGGGCTCGCCCAGGCGGCCTTCGACGCCGCTCTGGCGTTCACCTCGGAGCGCGAGCAGTTCGGAGCGCCGGTCAACTCGAACGAGGGCATCCAGTTCATGCTCGCCGACATGTCCACCCAGATCGAGGCGGGCCGCCGGCTCTACCGCCACGCGGCCGCCCTGCGCGACGCCGGAGAGGACTACGGACTGCAGGCCGCGCAGGCGAAGTTGTTCTGCACCGACGTGGCGATGAGAGTCACGACCGACGCGCTCCAGTTGCACGGAGGCTACGGCTACGTGACCGAGTACCCGGCCGAGCGTTTCATGCGCGACGCCAAGGGTCTGCAGATCGTCGAGGGGACGAACCAGATACAGCGCTACGTCATCGGCCGGCGCCTCACCGAGGGCTAACGAAGGCAGGGCTCTGTTTCTGGACCCTGAGGTGTCGTGTCGTGCACCCCTCAGGGTCCAGAAATTAGTACGTTGCCGACATGGAGATCACCTACGAGTGGCGCGGCGACTTCGACAACTCGGAGCTCAACGCGCTGCATGCTGAGGCCTTCGATCACCGCCTTCTCGATGACGACTGGTGGAGCCAGGTCGAGAGACACAGCCTCGGTTGGGTCTGCGCCCGTGAGGATGCGGAGCTCACCGGCTTCGTCAACGTGGCTTGGGACGGCGCGCTACACGCCTTCATCCTGGACACGATCGTGGCCTCGAAGGCGGGACGCAGGGGAATCGGGACGCAACTGGTGGCCGTCGCGGTCGCCGAGGCGCGCGCCGCCGGCTGCCAGTGGCTGCACGTCGACTTCGACGATCACCTGAGGCTCTTCTACTTCGACGCCTGCGGTTTCACGCCAACGAACGCCGGGTTGATCGAGTTATAGCGGCGGCGCGGCTGTCTCCACTATCGGGCGGCGCTCGAAGGGCTGTGAGAGCACGATCGTCGAGCGGGTCGTGACCTCGAGCTTGGCCCTGAGCGCGTCGAGCAGGTCTTCCAGGGCCTCGGTGGCGGGGGCCCGGACCACCAGCACGTAGGAGTTGTCACCGGCCACCGAGTAACACGACTCGACCAGGGAGAACTCGGCCACCTTGCCGGGGATGCCCGGGGGCGAGGAGGGCTGGAGCGCGAGGCTCACGAAGGCCGTGATCGGCAGCCCGACGGCCCCGAAGTCCAGATCCGCCCGGTAGCCCCGGATCGCCCCCTCGCGCTCGAGCTTGCGGATGCGGTCGTGCACGCTCGAGGCGGCGAGGCCGACCTGGGCGCCGATCTCGGCGTACGTCAGGCGTGAGTCTCGCTCCAGCAGACCGAGGATCTTGCGGCCCTTCTCGTCCATGACCATCGCTCCTGTTCCGAAGATTATTCCGCCTAATGACGCTTTTTCCTAACAGCATTAGGGTATAGCCTCGGGAAAAGCAAGGATTGATTCCGAACAGCCCGACCGAGGAGGGGAGGACCACCATGACGTCCACGACCACGCCGGTGAATCCCGATGCCCCCCTCGGCCGCAGCCCGTTGCCCCTCAGCCGGCGCACCCCGCGGGCACATGCCACCGACCAGCCCTACCCCTATCCGCCGCAGCGGGACTTCGCCGAGCCGGACTGGCGGAGGCTCCCCAGCTACGCCGACGTCACGGACTCGGAGTGGCTCAACGCCAAATGGCAGCGTCAGCACACGGTCAAGAACCTGGACCAGCTACTCAAGGTCTACGGCGACCTCATGCCGGGTGACCTCGTCGAATCGATCAAGCGGGACCAGGCCGAGCGCGCCACCATGTCGATGCTCATACCACCGCAGATGCTCAACACCATGGACGAGAACGATCTGTGGCACGACCCCATCCGGCGCTACATGATTCCCGCCTTCGCCGATCGCGATCCCGAGTGGCCGAGCCATCCGCTGGCAACGCGCGACAGTCTCCACGAGGCGGACATGTGGGCCGTCGAGGGACTGACGCACCGCTACCCGACGAAGGTGCTTGCCGAGCTGCTGTCGACCTGTCCCCAGTATTGCGGGCACTGCACGCGGATGGACCTGGTCGGCAACAACGTTCCGCAGGTGGTCAAGTACCGCTTCGAGATGAAGCAGAAGGAGCGTTACGCAGCGATCCTCGACTACCTGCGAGCCACTCCCTCCGTGCGCGACGTGGTCGTGTCCGGAGGCGATGTCGCCAACCTGCCCATCGCGCACCTCGTCGATTTCATCTCCGCAATGCTCGACATCGAGAACATCCGCGACATCCGGTTGGCGACCAAAGGCCTCATGGGCCTCCCTCAGCACTTCCTCCAGGACGACGTGCTGGCCGGACTCGATACGATCGCCCACAAGGCAGTAGATCGGGACGTCGACCTCGCCGTGCACACGCACGTGAACCATGCGAACAATCTGACTCCGCTGGTCGCCGACGTGGTCAAGAAGCTTCATGCGATGGGCTTCCGTGACGTCCGCAACCAGGGTGTTCTCATGCGCGGCGTCAACGACAGTCAGCACGATCTGCTCGATCTCTGTTTCACGCTGCTCGATCATGCCAAGGTCATGCCGTACTACTTCTACATGTGCGACATGATCCCGAACTCCGAGCACTGGCGGCTGAGCGTGGACGAAGCTCAGAAGCTGCAGCACTCGATCATGGGCTACATGCCGGGGTTTGCGACACCACGCATCGTCTGCGACGTGCCGTTCGTAGGAAAGCGCTGGGTGCACCAGGTCGATGAGTACGATCGCACCAGGGGCATCTCCTATTGGACCAAGAACTATCGGACCGGAATCGAGTTCGACGACCCCCAAGCGCTCAACAGACGCTACGAGTACCACGACCCTATCTACATGCTGCCGCCGGAGGGTCAGGATTACTGGCGGCGCGAGGGTCTAGATCACACTCCCGAGACTGTCCCCGCATAGCCGTGGAGCGTTTCGGCGTGCACCGCTCACTCGAACCGCCGGGCGTATTGCCTCAGCAGGCTCGCCGGCTCGATACGAGCACGCCGCTCGCCGCCGACGAGGTGGCCATCGACGTCGAGTTCTTGAACATCGACGCAGCGTCGTGGGCCCAGCTTCGCAGCGAGTGCGATGGCGACGCCGGCTCCATGCGCGCGCTCATCCTCCAGATCGTGGGTGAGCGCGGAAAGATGCACAACCCGGTCACCGGCTCGGGGGGAATGTTGGTGGGCACGGTGTCGGAGCTGGGCGCTCACCGGCACGAGCCCGCCGAGGGCACGCGCGTCGCCACGCTGGTGTCGCTGTCGCTTACGCCGCTGGTCATCCACGAGATCCTGCACCTCGATCCGGCATCAGAGCAGGTCGGGGTGAGGGGGCGCGCCATCCTCTTTGGGTCCGGCCTCTACGCCGAGGTCCCGGAGGATCTTTCGGACGAGATGACCCTCGGCGTGCTGGATGTCGCGGGCGCGCCCGCCTGGGCCGCCCGGCTGGTAAGGCCGGGGATGAGGGTCGTGGTCGTCGGCGCGGGCGGGAAGTCCGGGATGCTGGTGTCGGCACAGGCTCGACGCAACGCCGGCGACGAGGGTCACGTGCTGGGGCTCTGCTATCCCGAAGCAACCCTAGGAGCCGCCGAGGACGCGGGGGCCGAGGCGATCGTCGTCGACTGCACCGATCCGCTCGCGACCTCGGAGGCGGTCCTGGACGCCTTCGAGGGCCGGCTCGCCGACCTCGTTTTCGTGTGTACGAACGTCCCCGGATGCGAGGGTGGAGCAATCCTCAGCTGCGAGGACGACGGACGCATCGTGTTCTTCTCGATGGCGACCTCGTTCACCTCCGCCGCACTGGTCGCCGAAGGACTGGGGAAGTATCCAGACATGACCATCGGTAACGGCTATCTTCCCGGTCACGCTCGGCTCGCGCTCGACCTCGTCAGAGACGAACCTGCGCTTCTGAAGAGATTCGCCGCGCGCTCGTCCGAACCATCGCGGGGGGCCAAATCGTGAGAACTCTCTTTCACAACGGAACGATTCGCACGAACCTATCCAACGGAGTGATCGACTGGGTCCTGATTGGTGACGGACGAATCGACGCAGCGGACGGGGGTGACGACTTCCCTCCGGCGGAGCGAGTCGTCGACCTGCAGGGTGGAGCGCTGGTTCCCGGCTTCTGCGATGCGCACGTGCACCTTCCCGCCACGGGTCTCTACGCGGGGGGCATGGACTTTCGTGGCGTGCACTCCGCCGAAGTCATCCTCGACTCGTTCGCGCGTCACGCCGCCGCCGGAGGTGCAGTCATGTTCGGCGGCAACTTCGAGGACCCGCTCGACAGGCCGTTGACGCGCGGCGACCTCGACCGGGTGGTGGGGGAGCGGCCCGCGATGCTGGCGCGCGCCGACATGCACTCGTGCATCGTATCGAGCGCGCTGATCGAACAACTCGATCTCGGCGACATAGACGGTGTCGATCTCGATGAACAAGGCCGGCCGACCGGATACTTACGAGAGCAGGCCGCCTGCGGAGCGTGGAACTGGTTCGACGCGAGCCTGCCGCGCGAGGAGCAGATAGCCGCCATCCGCGCCGCGGTGCAACTCGCGTACTCGAAGGGCGTCACGTCGGTTCATGAGATGTTCGTGGTCGAGTGGCGCGGGTGGCCCTCGTATGACGTCTTCACCGACGCCATCGATGGTGTGGCGCTCAACGTAGTCACCTATCTGGGGACCGACGAAGTCGACAAGGTCAAGTCATTGGGGCATACCCGCATCGGCGGGGACTACTTCCTCGACGGTTCCTTCGGTTCCCACACGGCGTGGATGAAAGAGCCGTTCGTAGCGCCCCCTCCCGAGGGTTCACCTCCTAGCGGCGTCAAGTACCGGGACGACGAGGAGCTGTTCGAGTTCTTTCTCGCGGCCCAGACGGCCGGCCTCCAGGTCGGAGTCCACGCGATAGGGGACGCCGCGATCGAGCAGGCCATCACGACCTGGGAGCGCGTCGCCACCGAGGTGGGCCGGGCCGCAGTGATCGAGCGCGCCCACCGCATCGAGCACTTCGAGTGTGCCGGCGACGATCACATCCGGGGCGCCCGGCAATTGAACCTTCGGGCCAGTGTCCAGCCGGCGTTCGATGCCTTCTGGGGCGGCGAGGACGGGCTCTACGCCGAACGCATCGGGTGGGGACGTGCACGGCTCATGAACCGCTTCGGCTCGATGTGCAGGCACGAGCTCTCCTTGGCGGCCGGCTCCGACTCGACCGTCACGCCCCTGGATCCGTTCCTTCAGATGGCGGCTCTGCGGGCGCATCACGTCGCCGCCGAGAACATCGACGGCCACCTCGCCCTGGCCCTGCACACCATCGGCGGCCACCGAGCGGCGCGGCAGGACGACACCCGTGGCGCGATCGAGGCCGGCGCGATCGCCGATGTGACCTGGCTCGATCGCGATCCGGTCGCCACGGAGCCCGACGAGCTCGTCAACACGGAGGTCCTCGGAACCTGGGCGTCGGGTAAGCGAGTGTGGCCGCCGGCGGAAGCTGAGGCTCCCTAGATGAAGTCCTCACGCGAGTTCACGCGCCCCGTCGGGCGGCTTCGGATCGACCACGCGTCGGTCGCGGAATGCAGAGCGCTCGCCGCCGAGATCTCGAAGCCGATCGAGAACCTCGCTCGCACCCATACCACGGTCTCGATCGAGCGGGCTTGCCTGCGCTTCGCCGGAGTCGATGGAGTGGAGGGTGAGGGCGTCGAGGCCGTCCCGATCCCGAACCGAGTCGTCGACGAGATAAGTCGATCGGTGGGTCTCGAGCGAGGCGTGCTGATTCCCTTCTTCCACGCGGTCGGGCGGGTGGGCCAGGCGCAGCGCGCCGCCGAGGGCATCGCCTCACGCGAGATCGTCCCCACCTGGCCCGAGGGCCGCGCCTACGTCGGCGCGCTCGCCGCCGCCACGAGAGCGAGCGACGAAGCGGCCGCCGGCATCGCCGCGTCGCGCGACCGGCGAGCTCGCCTCATCGATCGCGTCGGCGACGCGAACAAGCCCTGGTTCTATCTCATCGTCGCCACCGGCAACATTCACGAGGACATCCCTCAGGCGCAGGCCGCGGCGCGCGAGGGTGCGGATGTCATCGCAGTTATCCGATCGACGGGTCAGAGTCTGCTCGACTACGTGCCTTACGGAGCGACCACCGACGGCTTCGCCGGCACCTTCGCTACGCAGGAGAACTTCAGGCTCATGCGGGCGGCGCTCGACGAGGTAGGCGAGGAGCTCGGGCGTTACATCCGCTTGACGAACTACGCGAGTGGACTGTGCATGCCCGAGATTGCAGCCACGGCCGCGATGGAGCGGCTGGACATGATGCTGAACGACTGCATGTACGGAATCATCTTCCGTGACATCAACATGCAGCGGACTTTCATCGACCAGCACTTCAGCCGGATGGTCCACTCTCTGGCCGGAATCATCATCAACACCGGTGAGGACAATTACCTGACCACAGCGGACGCCATCTCCGGCGCGCACAGCGTGCTCGCGTCGCAATTCCTCAACGAGAGGCTCGCGCTGTCGGCGGGACTGCCCGAGGAGCAACAGGGGCTCGGCCATGCCTTCGAGATCGATCCCGACGTGCCGGACCAGGTGGCGCTCGAGTTGGCACATGCGCAGCTGATCCGCGAGTGCTTTCCGAAAGCTCCGCTCAAGTACATGCCCCCGACCAAGCACATGACGGGCAACATCTTCAGAGGGTTCCTCAACGACGGGATGTTCAACCTCGTCGGCGCGCTGACCGGCCAGGACATCATCCTTCTCGGAATGATGACCGAGGGCATCCACACACCCTTCTTGAGTGACAGGGATCTCGCCATCGAGAACGCCAACTACATCTTCGGTGGCTCCGGCGCGCTGGCCGGTGAGTTGCGTTTCGAGGAGGGCGGCGACGTCGAGCGTCGAGCCAACCAGGTGCTCGAGGAAACCCGCCAGATGCTCACCAAGGTCGCCGACATCGGCATGTTTGCGGCGATCGAAGCCGGGATGTTCGCCGACACGGTCAGGACCCGCACGGGAGGCAAAGGCCTGTCGGGTGTCGTGAAACGTGACGCTTCGTACATCAATCCCATGACCGAGGTGCTGAGTCGGAAGCTGGGGGTGAAGTGAATGACCGCCATCAGGCCCTACGGCGATGCTACCGACGACGGGTTGGTTCAGCTCAGTTTCACCCTGCCCATGATGGAGTCCGAGCGTGCGCGTCAGGCAGCCCTCGAGCTGGCGCGCACGCTGACCCTCGATCGTCCGCAGGTCGTGCACATGAAGGCGATGGGACCCGACTTCACCTTCTTCATCGTCTACGGAGCGACGCGCCACACGATCGATCCCGACGAGCTCGAGGTGCCCGAGCGAGAGTTTCCCGACATGAGCTATCAGGAGGTCAACCGGGTGCTGCGCGAGTCGCTCAAGCGCCGGCTCGTCGTCGTGGGTGCATGCACCGGAACCGACGCTCACACAGTTGGACTGGACGCGATTCTGTCGATGAAGGGGTACGCCGGCGACCACGGGCTCGAGTACTTCCCCGAGATGCATGTGATCAACCTGGGCAGCCAGGTTCAGCCCGCCGAAATCGTCGACGCCGTACGAGCCAACCAGGCCGACGCGGTGCTCGTCTCACAAGTCGTGACGCAGCGCGACGCGCATCTCGTGCACCTCGCGGAAGTACGGGCTGCGCTCGAGGCGGCCGGGCTTCGAGACGGTCTGATCCTCGTCGGAGGGGGGCCGCGCTTCAGCGAGGAGCAGGCCGCCGAGTTGGGCTACGACAAGATCTTCGGCCGCGGCACCAAACCGTCGGAGGTCGCCTCCTACCTCGCCCACACAGCGGCACGGCGCCGGTAGAGTCTCCTCGAAACCCAGGGGGAGATAGGTAGGCGTGGCGCAAGCGCTCATCGAGAATACGGTCATCAATTTTAGCCGTATGCCGAGCCGGAGCAGGCACTTCAAGTTCACCGACGACGGGATCACGCGTCGCCCCCGGCATCACAGTCCGGGACCAGCTGCGCGTGCTGTTGCCCAGCGACGCATGGTCATCGCCTTTTACTCAACCGTGAGCAGACCGTTCGACAAACCGCCGACCAATAAGATCGCAGTCAGAGTAATCAACCACTACGGCGGCGGAGTGCTCAAGGTCTACGACGTCTAAGCGACGCGCTTTGTCATCAGCGATGTCTCAGCTCGCCAGCTCCGCCACTGTCTCGTCTCGGCGCGTCCAGAACAGTGGGTGAACTTCATAGGCTTCCAGTGCCTCCACCACGCCGGCACCCACCTCGTTGTCTTCATCGTTGAGAAAGGCGTACGCCTGGGTAGGGTGCTCCCTGGCGGCTCGCGTGTCTCCTAACGAGAACAGATAGGTCGCAACGGAACTCTTGGTTGGCGCGTTGATGGTCTGCAGCAGACGCTCAGGACGGACAGTCGAACTCGGAATAAGGAAGTCGATAGCATGATCGAATCCGCTCCGTCCGGATACCTTTACCCGATCGATGTAGCGAATCTGATTCAGGTCAAGAAACGCCTTGACGTCCTCAAAGAAGAAAGAGCTCACACGCGGCTGCGCCATAACGAACATGTCGTTGACGGCGATCATGGCTTGCACCAGGGAATGCATTTTCTGACCGATAGTTCCGGACGACGCATCGACGACGAGGCTGCGATCCTCAAGACGTACGCCGAAACCCCTCAGAGCTGTGTCCAGCACAGCTTTTCGTTTCGGTGTCGAAAACTCCAATCCGCTAGATCCAAGCTCGGCCATGATGTATCCGTCGTCCGAGAGCCTGATCGAACCGTTGACCCTGCTTGAGTAGACCTGGAGGTGATCGTTGTGTCGATCCAGGAAGGGAGTCGTGATCTCGCATGCGTCGCTGATCTTCACTCCCGACAGCCCTTCTCTCAGCCACACTAAGTAGCTATCGATTAGCTCCTGGCACTCGTCGCTCGGATTCACCAGCCGCCCGCCTGTAGTGGAACGGTGTTCTGCAGTCGGCAGAACCGGCAGAAATCCACATACGCTTGTCCCAGATCATCCGGATCCTGAAAGTCCGTCGGGCTGAGCGGGTACGCCCACTTGGCCTCATAGCCCTCTCGGTACAAGTGCAGATGTGGCGTCTGCATGAGCGTCCCATCCGGATTGGTATGAGGAGGACCGTCCAGATCCAAGCGCGCGAGCACAAAGATCCTTCGTGCCCTAGTCTGAAACTTGACCTTGGTAATGCGGAAGGTTCCTCTCGAGGCGTCGAATACGAAAGGCTCCCGCCCGTCCTCGCTGACAACATCGCGATGCTCGTCTGCCCCCACAGGCAGGAGCAGGGAAAAGGAGTCAACGAACATCTTTGGGACGCGCAGAAGAGTGTCCGCCTCACTTTGGCTCAGCACCTCGAGACCTCCATTCATGAGAAGTCTAGGGGAGTTGTGTTCCGAGCGGTCGATTCTCCGCCTGGTTGTTGCGTTATGGGTCTGCAGGGCAGAACAGCCGTTGCCTGACCGTCCAGTGCATCGGCGGGGGGCCGGTTCTTAGGATCGTGCCGTCGGGTCGCACCAGGATGAGGTCGGTGTCGGGGTCGCCCCTCATGCTCCAGCCGCCCTCGTGGAACAGCCGGTGATGGAAGCGACAGAGCTGCACCAGGTTGGGGAGCTGGGTGGGACCGCCTTTGATCCAGTGGTCGATGTGGTGGTTGTGGGTGAAGCACTCGCGCCCGCAGCCGGGGAAGCGGCAGCCGCCGTCCCGGTAGCGGACCTCGCGATCGAGCCAGCGGGGCACCTTCCTGGTGGTGTGTCCCACTCCGAGGGGGTGCCCCAGCTGATCGTGGTTGACGAAGGTGACCCGGCAGTCGCAGGCGAGGCGGCGAAGCGTCTCCGCCGCGAGCGGATGACGGCCCTCGAGCTCGGCGGTGCCGTCGCCGGCGAGCACGATGGACTCGGTGTGGACCACGACGGTGGCCCGGTCCGCGTCGGCATCGGCCGCGATGGCCGCAGAGGCGAGCTCGACCAGAGCGTCGGCGGCGGTCTGCTCGGCGGGCCGGTAGAGGCCGTCGGGGCCCTTGGGCTGCGCTGCGGCCCTGCGCCTGATCGCTTTCTCGACCACCGCTCCGAGGTCCGTGGGCAGGCGACCGGAGATCCGCAACGTGGTGCGATCGAGGCTCCAGGACAGCTCGAGGCACCGCCTGCGGTGGGCCTCGTTTACCTCTTGCGCCGTGATCTCACGCCGTCTGCGCGCCAGCGCCGCCAGTTGCGCCACGGTGAAGCGCGGGGCGGTGTGGGCGAACTCTGCATCGGTCTTCGGGGTGGCGATCTCGGTCAAGGGGAGAAGCTGGTCCCAGCTCAACACCCCCGCCTCGAAGGCCGCAGCGATCTCGGGGAGCTCCTCGAGCGCGTGGGCCACCCTGAGGAAGTCCCTGGCCGCGCTCCAGGACATGGCGTACTTGGCCCGCAGCCAGTCCTCCATGCAGCGGGCGCCGTCGTCGGTCCAGAGAGAGCGGGCGTCGTAGATGAAGGCGAGGTGGAGCCTCCGGCGGCGGGTGGCGTTCTCGATGGCGTGGAGCTGGCCCATGGCGTCCTCGATCTGCGCGGGACTGCGAGGGTTGAGCGGGACGATGGCCGTGGTTTCCGTGGATCTCGTGGCTTGCATGAATCAAGGCTAGCCAGGGTCTGTGACACTTTTTCGCGACTTTCGGGTCTTGATCTGAAGTTTTCTCTACTTTTTTTGAGCTTCTTTCGCGAGTCGGGTGATGTCGGGCCGGACAGACGAGCGGAGCTCTCCGGCAGTAGCCTCTCTGCATGACCGAACCAATCCGCGCGCGGCTACGCGTGCGTCTCTCCCAGACGGACGCGCACTACGGCGGCAATCTCGTCGCCGGCGCCAAGCTGCTGGAGCTCCTCGGCGACGTCGCCACCGAGCTCTGCATTCGAAGCGACGGCGACGAGGGTCTCTTCGCTGGATACTCCTCGGTCGAATTCCTGGCCCCCGCCTACGCGGGGGACTTCGTCGAGGCGCACGGCGAGATCATCCGGGTGGGCAGCTCGTCGCGCGAGATGCGCTTCGAAGTCACTTGCTACGCACGGCCTCGACCCGACGTGTCGGAGTCGGCGGCGGATCTCCTCGAGAAACCGGCGATCCTGGCTCGGGCGATGGGCACTTGCGTGGTCAAGCCGGAGCGTCGGCGAAGCTAAACGAGCTCGGAGAATCGCGGTGTCGAGCCGGCCTCCATCCGGTAGGGTCGAGGGAGCCCCCGGCCCCGAGCGGCCGTGGCGAGAACGAGAAATCGAGCAATGCGCCATGCGTCGTCGAGCCGGCCTGCGGGCGAGGGGAGTGATGCACGATCAAGAGAGTCGAGGGGATCCGAGCAGTTACCTACGACTGCTGGAGCACGCTGTTGAAGGACAAGGATTATGAGGGCGCCATGGCCACCAGAGCAGG
>JBOGWX010000052.1:0-3913 GCA_050694055.1 Actinomycetota bacterium | reverse complement strand
AGCAGGGACTACCAGTCGCAGGGCTTGGGGTGACGGGTGTCCACTATGCTTCGCGACATCCGTCCACGATGCCCCGCGACATGACATTTGCGCCCTCGGCAGGATTCGAACCTGCGACACACGGTTTAGGAATCTGGGAAGGGTCCTTTCATGACCTGCAGGAACGCGAGGAAATCGGCTCTGGCCTGCGATTTTCTTGCCGATGGTTTCCGAATGTTCACCACCGTTTCCGAATGGCTCGCGGGGTGGGTCTGACGATTCGAACTGGCCCCACCCCAGGCGTGAAGTGATCGCTTGAATTGGCCCCACCCTGCGCCCCGTGACCCTCACCATTCGAGCTGTCTGACGGCTCGAAGCGGGAGGGAGAAAGGATGCGCAGGGTGGAGTTGTACGAGCTTATCCGCAAGGATTACGAGTTCGGGCTGTCCAAGCGCGAGATCGCGCGCAAACGCGGCGTGCACCGGCGAACCGTGCGCCAGGCGCTCGCCTCCCCGATACCACCGGCGCGCAAGCGCCCGGAGAGGGCCGCGCCCAGGCTGACGCCTGCCACCAAGGCGTTCATCGACCGCATCCTCGAGTCCGACAAGACCGCGCCGCGCAAGCAGCGCCACACCGCCCGGCGGATCTGGCAACGGTGCCGAGACGAGCGCGGTGCAGAGGTGGCGGAGTCGACCGTGCGCAGCTACGTGCGAGCGCGCAGGCGCGAACTCGGTCTCGGGGGGCTGGCCTTCGTCCCCCAACACCACGAGGTCGGGCGCTCGGCGGAGGCCGACTTCTACGAGGCCTTGGTCGACTTCCCCTGGGGCCGGGAAAAGGCGAGCGTGATCGCGCTCCGGAGCGAGTTCTCCGGGGCCGCGCTCCACGTCGCCTATCCCCGCAACAACCAATCGGCGTTGCTCGAAGGCCTCATGCTCGGGCTCGAGTTCCTGGGCGGGGTCTTCAAGCTGCTGCGCTTCGACAACCTCTCCGAGGCGGTCGCCAAGATCCTCAGGGGCGGCCGGCGTGTCGAGCGCGATCGCTTCGTCGCGTTCAGATCGCACTACCTGTTCGAGTCGTCGTTCTGCACTCCCGGACATGAGGGCGCGCACGAGAAGGGCGGCATCGAGGGCGAGGTCGGGCGCTTCAGGAGGCGGTGGCTCACCCCCGTGCCCAAGGTGGAGAGCTACGACCAGCTCAACGCCTACCTGCGCGCCTGCTGCATCAAAGACCTCGACCGCACCATCGAGACAAAGGCCACCACCGTGGCGCAGGACTACGAAACCGAGCGCGAGTTCCTGCGGCCGCTGGCCGAGGAACGCTTCGAGGTCGCGGAGCTCTCCCAGGCGACGGTCGACCAGAAGTGCCGGGTCAAGGTCAAGACCAACCGCTACTCGGTGCCGGCTGCCCTGACCGGGTCCAAGGTCTCGGTCAGGACGACTCCGCTCGAGGTCGAGGTCAGCCACCAGGGGCGCATCGTGGCGGTCCACGAGCGCCTCCACATAAAGAACCAGGAGCGCCTCCTGCTCGACCACTACCTCGAGCTGCTCAGTGCCAAGCCGGGCGCGTTCCCGGGCTCGCTCCCACTGCACCAGGCGCGAGCGCGCCGCGAGTTCCCCGCCCTCTACGACGAGCTGTGGGCCCTGATGCGCAAGCGCCTCGGCGAGGCACCCGGGACGCGCGCGCTCATCGAGGTGCTCCTGCTTCACCGCAAGCATCCCGGGGAGCTCGTCACCGAGGCCGTCGAATGCGCGCTCGAGCTCGGGACCGTCGACCCGGGCACGATCGCGCTGATCGCGCGCAACCTCGTGGCCGGACCGGAGGCGAGAACCCCGGCCCTCGAGGTCGGCGAGCTGTCCCGCTACGACCGGCCTGCACCCGACACCCATGCGTACGACGAGTTGCTAGCCCGGGCGGTGTCACGATGACCGCACCGACGCGCGACCGCGCCCTGGAGGCGTCCATCAAAGCCGCCTGCAAACAGCTACGGCTGCCGACCATCGGGACACGCGCCGGAGCCGTCGCACAAGAAGCGGCCCGCGCCAAGCAGACTCACCTCGCCTACCTGTGGGCGCTGCTGGAAGCCGAGCTCGAGGACCGGGGCGAGAGGCGCCGGCACCGGCGCATCCGCGATGCTAAGTTCCCCCGCCTCAAGACGGTCGACGACTTCAACTTCGAAGAGGCACCGCATATCCCCGCGGCGACGATCTACGAACTTCAATCGTGCGCGTTCGTCGACAAAGCGGAGCCGGTCATCTTCATGGGCGAGCCCGGCACCGGGAAGAGTCATCTCGCGACCGCGCTCGGGGTCGCCGCGTGCATGCAGAGCAGACGGGTCCGCTTCGTCACCGCGGCCGCGCTCGTCAACGAGCTCATCGAGGCGCGCGACGATCACACGTTGTCCAAGGTCGTGGCGCGCTACGCGCGCATCGAGCTGGTCGTGCTCGACGAACTCGCGTATGTGCCGCTGTCCGCGACCGAGGCCGAGCTACTGTTCCAGGTGCTCGACGCGCGCGCAGAGGTGTCGCCCATCGTGGTCACGACCAACTTGCCGTTCAGTGAGTGGACGACCGTGTTCCCCGAGCCTCGTCTGTGCAAGGCGATCGTCGACCGGCTCACATTCAACGCGCACATCATCGAGACCGGAACCGAGTCGTGGCGCTTCCGCAAGACGATGCAGAGAAAGCAACGGAAGGGGGTGAAGACCAAGACCTGACGGAATCTCCGGGGAGCGCCCCGGTCGCCCAACCTTTCCGACCCTCGGCCCGGAGGAGCTAACCTATCGACGGCGCAGGTGGGGCCAAGTCAGGCCATCACGGTGGGGCCACTGCAAGCTGTCATTCCCACGGGGTTTTCGCGGGGTAGAAGGTGGTCGCGAAGATTTATGTTGTCGCCAAACCGGACTGGAACTTGATTGGAGACCCGCGCGACCGAGGGGACCCATCCGCAGCAGGGACCACCTCATCAAGAGACGCACTAAGTGAGAGCCGCCTGTGACTCCACTCGATCTCTCACACTTCTCAGGGTCTTCGCGGCGGAATCGATACCGATACGCCATAAGAACAATTCGAGATAGTGCTGGGGGATTCCCGAAAAACTCCAGACCGCGCTTCTCCCTGTCCTGCCCTACCAACTCACGCGTCTGTAATCGTTTGAGCGACTTACGCTGACTTAGACTTCAGGTCCCTTCCCGACAAGGATGACGTGGCGAGACGGTCCCGAGCGACGGTTGCCGACGAGCTCTCGGGATCCAACTCGACAATGCGTTCCCACTCCAGGCGCGCTAGCTTCAAATTGTGCTGCTTGCCCTCCTCCTGGCTTGTTGCTGCTATTGCCTCGTAGGCCAACGCCAAGTGATGGCGATCAAGCGTTGCGTCCTGACCCCTCCCGATGCGAATTGCATCGGACAGATCCGCGACCGCGCCATCAAAGTCGCCCTGTAGATAGCGCAGCCAGCCTCGGGTATCCAGCATCGCCCCATATGCCTCGGGCGATCTTTCACGGCGGACGCGGTGAAGCGCCCTCTCCACAAGCCGCTGACCCTCATCAAGCTCAATCCGTTGCTCGGCGTACATATAGGCGAGATGATTCTCAGCGTCGGCAAGCCGCTCTCCCGCTTCCTGTCGCTCTACGTCCCCCTTTGCATCATTGCAGGCAGTCTGTCGAAGATCGATGCATCTTCGGTACTCCTTCTCCGCCTCCAGGAAGCGCTTTGCCTTCTCGTATTCGATCGCCAGCTGCATCCGGTATTCATCGGCATCCGACGCACCCTGCATGATCGCGACTGCAACCTCACGATGAACAATGGCTTCTGATGTCGATCCCAAGTCACTCAATGCGGTGGCCAAACTGGAGCGGATGAGTGCTTCGGTTTTAGCGTCACTCCATTCGGACCAGCCCGCGGGGTGGCGTCTCAAACCTGGTGTAAAAGGCGACG
>JBOGWX010000051.1:0-9435 GCA_050694055.1 Actinomycetota bacterium | reverse complement strand
GCCGCACCCCGTCTTCGATCCCGGAAACGATCAACGCGAATCATCTAAGCCTTACTGCAACAGGAACCCGGTGGGTCTCGTCGGCAGCAGCACCCACCGACTTGGCGGTGGCACCTCGTCCCACGACATGAAGCAGTAAGTCCCATCCCGTTGCTCCGCTTGGTAACGTGGTAGCTCCTTCTCCGAGAACAATGCATCCTCATGCGGCTGGTCGTGCGTACCCATCGCGAGACGACTCTTAGCAACCAGCCTGACCGCTTCAGGTGCTGAACCGCGGGAGCGGGTCACGAGTAGGTCAACTGCTCCTCCCAGTCGGTCGGGCGTCCCTCCCGCGTCAGGTCGAACAGATTCCATAGCGGTTCGAGGGTGCCGACGCTGCGGTCATCCTGTCCGGGGTCGGTCGGCGCGTAGAGAAGCTCCGCGCCCCAGAAGTGGCGGATCGTTCCCCCGTCGCGGTGAAATACGTTGAGCATCGGCCTCTGCTGTCCCTCCGTCGTTTGGCCGTGATAGTCGCGGTTGTAGTTGTTGTCGGCCGAGGACAACAGGCGTAGCTGGCGCCAGCCGCGCTCCTCGGCGAAGGTGAGCACGCGCGACAACGGCGCTTTCGCAACTACCACCAGGTTGCCGCGCTGGTTGAAGTGATCTGCGGCACCCTCGAGCTGGTCGAGCAGCGCGGTGCAAGAAGGGCACGGACTCTCCACGAGCGGCAAAAGCGCAGTCCGACCGCCCTTGGGCCCCGGCCGATCGTCGTAAGGATCACGCGGAAACATCATGTTGTACACCACGAGCGAGTCCTTGTCGGATGAGAAGAGCTCCGAGAGCCGCACGTCGTTTGGTACGCCGTCCGCGCCTGCGCCCTGGAAAACGTAGTCTTCCGGAACCACCCCAGCTGGTGGGAGGTCACGCCTGGCCGCGGACACGGCCTCCATGGCGCGGCGTAGCTCGATCTCTTGCTCGAGCAGCCGATCGCGCGCCGCCCGGTACTCCGCTGACTCTCCTGGAAACCGCACGGTCATAGCTTCTCCTCTGTCTCGACCGGCCCTTGAATTGTCGGACCGAGTATCGACGGAAAACTCATCGGTCCCTCTCTGTTAGCGAGCCGGTTATTCGTAGAGCGGGGTGGGCGTCCATCCTTACAACAAACCCAATAAGCGATGGGTCCCTTACTCCGCCGCCGGCACGCTCCCAGCAGCTCCCGCGGCATCAAGCGCCTCGCTTTGCTTCAGGTAATCCCTGATGCGTATCACCTTGCGATCGGCGATAGTGAACACGTTGTAGATTTCGCCCTCCACCTCGATCCCGGCGACTTCCCGCAGACCAGGGACTCGCACACCTAGCACCACGTGATCATCGCCTGCGATGAGCTCGACGGACTCGACCTCGTAGTCCTGGTCGCGCTGGGCGACAAAGGCGTCAACCACCTCTTCACGACCACGACAAATGAGATCCTCTCGCAGTCCCTGCCAGGCGATGTCGGGATCCAGCACGGCCGCCAGAGCTTCGAGGTCGCGTCGCCGTAAAGCGTCCAGCCAGCCGAGGAGGAGCTCGATGTGGCGCCGTTTCCTCGGCGGCTTCACTTTGATTTCATCGCGGGACATGGGTGTGGTCTCGGAGGCGGATTCAGCACCTCGTCCGCGCAGCCACCGGACCAGCTCGGCTGCGTCGCTGCGCTCTGCGGCGTCGATCGGGGTGAGGTTCTCCCACGGCGGAACCCAGTTCAGGTCCGCGCCTCGGTCAAGCAGATACTCCGCAATACGCTGCTGCCCGCCATGGCATGCACCCCAGAAGGCATGATTCACGTCCTCAGGCGCGGGGGGCGTGAGGGCGAAGTAGCTCTCCACCCGATCCATCAGCCCGAGCGTCGCGGCATCCGTCAGTGTCGTCTTCGCTCCGCGCTCCACCAGCCGGTACGCGGCTCGCCACTGCCCGAAGCCACGAGCGTCCGCGAGCGGAGTACCTCCGCCGATCACCGCGCCGTCTGCTTCCAGGTCGGCGCCGGCGTCGATTAGCCCGTCGAGCACCTCGACGACATCACTGCTCGCCGCCCAGTGTAGCGGTGTCTCGCCGTGCGACCCCCTGAACCGAGCGTTGACATCGGCACCGGCTGCAACCAGAACGGCCACCGCCTCCGAGCCGTTGGGAAAGTGCCCGGGCCAGTCCGTTGCGATATGGAGCAGCGTGCGCGACATGCCGCCGGGGTCGTCATCGCCCAGCCTTGCCGTGGCCAGACCTGGATTTTCGGTCAGCAGCCGCTCCAGCTTCGAAACATCGCCGCTGTGAATCGCCTCGACCACCGCGACCGCCAGTGGTTCCTCGGTGGGTAGGGTCACCATAGGAAAGATCCCAGCATGGTTGCGGTCATGTCTGCTCTCCCAGCTTGTTGAGACTTACGAATACGTTTCCAGGTACCTCAACGCGACGCTGCTATCCACTCGGACGAACCGCCACGCCGAGGATGTGCGGTGAGCTCGGCATAGAGACGACGGAATCGGGGAAGCGCAATCGGTCAACGCGCTGCATCTCGAACCCGGCATTGGTGATCGCCCCAGAGGTGTCGCGCGAGGTGTGGCAGCCTCCCGCCAACAAGGGCCAAATCGTTGCGTCCACCAGACGCTGGACGCGCTGGAGGGCGGGCGTGTCCCCACGCACGTGCTCGTAGAAGTGCAAGCCTCCCCCGGGACGGAGCACGCGATGGATCTCTCTCAGCGCCTTCCGCTGATCGGGAACCGAGCACAACACGAGCGAAACGACAGCCGCCTCGAACGTCTCATCGTCGGCTGGAAGATGCTCGGCGACGCCATCGACGACCTCAACCGGAACGGGAGCCCCCTCGGCGTTGTCCCGTGCGAGTTCGCGGAGGTGCGGTGACGGCTCCACCGCGAGCACCCGCGAGACTTCGGAGGGATACTGAGCGAAGTTCAAGCCGTTGCCGGAGCCCACCTCGATCACTCGACCGGACAATCCGGCCAGCAGCTGGCGCCGGTGAGCATGCACCCCACCCTGATCCATTCTGGGGCTTATCCAGCCATAGAAACGTTCGAAGATAGGGTGCTTCGGACTGGACACTGTCATCTGCGTTTCCTTCATGGTTTTCGACCGACATCTGCCTTTCTACTCGCGTTGATCAGATCAGCTCGCGAACCAACACCGTCACTATCCCGACCCCGAGGCAAACTCCGATATGAAGCATCGAGCGCCACCCCTCTGTCTCCAGATTCCCCACACCCTGAGACGGGTCCTCGGAGCTGGTTTGCGCGGGGCCGGCCAGCGTTCGTGGCCTCGCTCGCTTCATCCTCTCCGCCAGGGCGCTGCCCTGGGTCCCCCACCACCTCACGTTCCTCTCGACCTCATCCACCGGCGCCATTACCGGGCAGCCAATCTGGTCGTCGCGCCCCAGAATGAGGTTTGAGACGACGGTGACTTCGCACCCAGGCAGATCACGCCACGCGGCTATCGGAAACGACAAGCCGTAAAAAAGCAGCGCAGCGTCGTGCGTGTACCTGCCCTCCAGCAGAAGGATGATCGCGGCCGTGTTGAGCGCAAGCCCGAGTGGCCCCATCAGCCTTATCGGTTCGTCCGAGAAGCGACGAGCCAGGAGCACGACTAGAACCACAAGAGCCGGGAAGACCACTATCCCGAGGATCGCCTCGTGCCAGGCGAGCCCCCAGTCCCACATCGTCCATTCGTCGAATGCCGCGAGATAAACGAGCCCGAGACCTAAGACGATCCGGATAAAGGTGCCGATCGGGCCGATCCTGCGGATCGGTCTTCGAGGTTGATGGCTACCGAGATGCTCACCGGGCAGATCGGGGGCTGGATCAGACCAAGGCGCGTTCGACACTGCGTCCGTAAGGGGATCTGATCTCGGATCCTGCACAAGGTTTCCTTCCGTCACGCTCAACTCCTTCGCGCTTGTCACGTCTAGGCGAGAATCGTGCCCGCTAATGGAGCCCGAGTAATCGCCCGCCTGGTTGCCTTTGGATAACCGGGCGGTGGGTCTGCGGGTCCACCGTTTGGTTGATGGCCGATCGCGTGTCGTGTGGTGAGATGGAGCAATGAACGGGCGTTCCGCAATGGCCCCTGCAGCGTCTCTCCCAGCTGCTTCACGACCGATCGAGCCGTTGTGCCCTCACCCCTCCGGGGGTTGGTGGTCTCGAGGGTGGCATCTGCTCTTTTACGGCACCCTTGGATTCGGCCTGATCGAGGCCGTGACCAGCGCCGAGGTCCGGGACGACACGGCTCGCTTGATGGGGATCGTGGTGATCACCGCGGCACTGGCCGTGTGGTACTGGACATGGGTCGTCCGAGATGGAGATCGACTCCTGGCTTCCCCAAGGGCTTCTGCTTCCTACTTTGCCGTGGCGGGAGCGCTGTGGGCGATCCTGGTTGCCCTCGCTCCCGCGTACGAGGTGGTGGCCTTCAGCGCCTTCATGCAGGTGACGGGCTATCTGACGTGGCGTAAGGCGGTACCCGCGCTGGCAGTTGTGTTCGGAATCATGGTTCTCCACCCTCTGGTGCGGGGGAACACCCTAGGACTCGCAGACCTGACGGCCGCCGGGATCACCGCGGCCGTCCTCTCCATGATCGTGGTGTCCATGCGGGCAATCCATCAAGAGAGTCATCGGCGACAGCGTCTGATCGAGGAGCTCCAGGACACCCGTGCCGACCTGGCGATCACCCAGCGCCACGCGGGAATGCTCGAGGAGCGTGAGCGGCTGGCGGGAGAAATCCATGACACCGTGGCTCAAGGGTTGTCGAGCATCGTGATGCTGTTGGAAGCCGCCCAGGTCACTCCATCAGCGCTCGCACCGGGCGCGCGAGGTCATATCGAGCAGGCCCTGCAAACCGCGCGCGATAACTTGAAAGAAGTGCGGCGACTGGTATGGGCCCTGCGCCCCGAGTCGCTCGAGAAGGGCACGCTGCCCGATGCCGTGTCCAGGCTGGTGGAGAATCTGCGTAGGGAATCCGGGTTAAAGGCTCAAGCCGTCGTGAACGGGAGCCAAAACCGTCTCGCAACCGACATAGAAGTGACGCTGCTGCGAGCGACACAGGAACTGCTTTCGAACATCCGTCGCCACGCCCTGGCCAGCGAGGCGACGATCACGCTTTCCTACCTCGACGACGCCGTGCACTTGGAGGTTCTCGATAACGGTGGCGGGTTTGACCCCGAGGGACTTGCATCCGCCCCTGATAGGGACGGGGGCCTGGGTCTGGTGGTGTTGAGAGAGCGCGTGGAGGCGCTCGGAGGATCCCTCGGGGTAGACAGTTCCCCTCACCGGGGGACCAAGATCCGAATACGCTTGCCGCTCCGGCCGATCCTTACCCGCACGGTGGCTCAGACACCGATCTCTGCCCCATGAGCGTCAGGGTGGTTCTGGCGGACGATCATCTCGTGGTGCGCACGGGGCTGCGCGGGATGCTCGAGTCAGATGCGGACGTGGAAATCGTGGGCGAGGCTTCCACCGGGCACGAGGCGATCGAAATAGCAGCGAGTTCCGGCGCCGACCTGGTGCTGATGGACCTGCGAATGCCGGAGCTGGATGGTGCTGCCGCCACGAAGCAGTTGCGCGAGCGTCACCCCGCAGTCCAGGTGCTGATCCTGACCACCTACGACACCGATGCCGACATCCTGAGGGCAATCGAGGCGGGCGCGACCGGCTACCTGCTGAAGGATGCGACGCGCGACGAACTCCTGAGGGCGATCCACATGGCTGCCGCCGGCGAATCGGCACTCGCTCCCAGCGTCGCTTCGCGCTTGGTCGATCGCATGCGCAGTCCCAGGTCAGCGACGCTCAGCGCGCGCGAGATCGAGATACTGGAACTCGTGGCCAAGGGGCTGTCAAACAAGGAGACCGGAGCAAGGCTCTACATCAGCGAAGCCACGGTCAAGACGCATTTACTGCACGTCTTCTCGAAACTCGGTGTGAGCGACCGCACCCAAGCGGTGACCGAAGCGGTCGGGCGTGGAATCGTTCGCTTAGAGCATTAGTCGGTGAGTGAGGCCAGGGACAGAATGAAGAGCCATGTCAGCCTTGGGTGTCGAACGGTTGACTGCCTAGCTCCTCCTGCCAAGTTTCAGCCGGTATCGAATGGCAAGCCCCGCGATGAGTCTGCAGCGGGTCGGGGTCATATAGAGCATTGAGACTTCCCAAGGAGAGTGATCGCGATGGCGGGACGCGCAGAGCTTGGCGGGGTGCGCACCTGGTACGACGAGCACGGCAAGGGCGAGGCCCTCGCGCTACTGCACCCCGGAGGGGCCGATGCGCGAGCCTGGGCGCCGACCCTCGACGCACTTGTAGCGCAATTCCACGTTTTCACACCGGAGAGGCGCGGCCACGGGCGGACCCCAGATGTCGAGGGGCCGATCACCTACGAGCTGATGGCGGAGGACACCATCGCGTTCCTCGAGGGAGTGGTCGGTGGGCCGGCGCACCTGGTCGGTTGCAGCGCCGGCGCGAGCGTGGCGCTGCTGGTCGCGCTGCGCCGACCCGACCTTGCCCGCCGCGTGGTCCTTATCAGCGGCGTCTTCCACCGCGATGGGTGGGTCGCCAGCGCGATCGATCCAGACGCGAGTCCACCCGAGATACTCGTGCGCGGCTACGCGGAGCTATCGCCGGACGGTCCCGACCACTTCCCGGTGGTGAACGCGAAGTTGGCGCGCATGAATTGGGAAGAGCCGACGCTCTCCGCCTCCGACCTGAACGGAATAACGAGTCGGACGCTGGTCATGGTCGGTGACGATGACGAGGTAACCCTCGAGCACGCGGTCGCGATGTATCGGGGCCTTCCCGACGCTGAGCTTGCATTGGTCCCTGGCACGTCGCACGGGCTCCTCTACGAAAAGCCAGCGCTGTGCAACACGATGATCGTCGACTTCCTGACGACCGACCCCGTGCCCACCATCGCGCCGGTTCGCCGTGCGAGCGGAGCCTGAGGACGAGGCCGGGTCGCGAAGCGAGTAGACGAGCGCTGCGTAGCGCGCGACGGTGGGAGCTTGCGAGAAGCGCAAGCAGATGGATACCCGTGGGTGCTGCCCAGGGGTCTGCGCGAAATCTGACTCTTGTCGAGTCGTCTCAAAATGACGTATGAGCGACCGCATCCGGGAATCGATAACTTAGAGCTTCAGGTCGGTGAGCGAGGCCAGGATACGGAATGATGAGCCATGTCCGCATTGTGGTGCAGAGCCGGTCAACCGCTAACGTCTTAGCCCGGTGTTAGCCGCTATCAGTGGGCGCTAACAGATGACAGATCTGGGAAGGTTCGCAATCTTTCGGACTCAGCCGACGAGCCCGACGCGCCAGTTTCTCAAGCTCCTTTTGAGACCTCCGAAGCTCGTCGATCCGTTCCACCAACTCTCGGGAGCGCCCCTGTATTAGCTCGAGGACGTGGGCGCACGGTGTTTCCCCTCGATCCCGGTAGGCGATGATCTCTCGGATCTCCCCTAGACCGAAGCCAAGACTTTGTGCACCGCGGATGAACTTGAGTCGCTCAACGGCCAGTTCATCGTAATCCCGGTAGCCGCTCGAGGTCCGCGGAGGGGGCGCCATGAGGTCCACCTCTTCGTAGTAGCGGATCGTCTTAGGGGGCACGCGGGTCCGAGCGGCGAGTTCTCCGATCAACATCGGCTCAGTTTATCAACTTGACCTTCCAGTGCGCTGGAAGGACTTAACTCGGAGGACCACCTTGAGACAGGAGTCTGCATGAGTCCCCGGAAACCGCGCATCACCCTCCTCTACTTCGATGGCTGCCCGCATTGGCATCTCGCCGAACAACGCCTCGGGACAGCGTTGGCCGAAATCGGTCAGTCGTCGGATCTAATCGAGAGGCGCCGCATCACGACGCAACGAGAAGCCGAAGAGGTCGGCTTTCGAGGCTCCCCAACCATTCAACTCAATGGTCGTGACCCCTTTGAGCACGAAGCGGGGAGGATCGGCATCGCCTGTCGGATCTATGGGACCGCCGCGGGTCGAGAGGGTGCCCCGGCCCTACTGGACATAGTGAAGGCGCTCGAAGAGGTGCAATCCCCGTGAATGACACCCCGGACCTGTCTGAACTTGACGGTTTGATCGAGTGCCTGCTCCAAGACACTCCCTCACTGACGCCCGAGGACCAACATCTCGCGTTGCGGATCCTTCGAGCCCTCGCTCGGGGGCGGCCCGTGGATGTCACGCGCGTGTGGAACTCCTCCGCTTCGAATGGAGCGCTCGAGCGCCTTCTTTCGTGTTTTCCATCAACGATGCGACAGGGCGACGACATCGTTGCGTTCGGTGGCTTGTCATTGGCTCCGACAGCCCACCGATTCATAGTTCGAGACACCGTTCTCTACACCTGGTGCGCCTGGGACGGCCTCTTCCTGCCGGAGCTTCTGGGAACAGACGCCCTGATCGAATCGCATTGTCCGCACACGAGCGAAGAGATTCAGGTAAGCATCGGTGCGGATGGGATCAGGGAAACGAGCCCTGATCGCGTATGGGTATCGATGGTGAACTGCTCGATCGGAACCCAAGACGTCCTTGATGCCTTCTGCCAGCATGTGAACTTCCTAGCGGACACGGGCCAGGCGACAAGTGTCGATGGATCCCTGACCCTATCCATCGACGAAGCCTTCGAGCTCGGCAGGCGAGTGAACGAATCACTCTTCGGGGAGGCACTGGGCCACACCGTGATTGGGGAACCCGGCCTTTGAACACCCCTGGGATGAAGTCCATCGGATTGCTCGGCGGGATGAGCTGGGAATCTTCGCAAGTCTATTCCAGGGTCATAAACGAAGAGGTCGCTCGTCGCCGCAATGACCGAGCAATGCAGACGATCACCTAGGGCACACCGCTACGCCCGAGCTTCATCCGGCTCTCCAGTGCCTTTGTCTGAGCTCAGAGACCGCGAGATTCCTCGATAATGATCTCGTTGCATAGTCCGAGGCATTCACTGCAAATGCGAACACCTGGTCCGTCGTATTTCGCTCTGGGGGATTTGCCAAAGGCGAAACCAGGACTGCCAACAAGGCTACGGCGGCTACGAACCTCGGTGGATCTCTTTCCGCAGAAGCTGCACCTAATCTGAGGTTGTCCCCGGCTCCGTTGAAATTGAAGGTGGCGGCCCTCCGCCTGAGCCCTGCCACGCCGTGGTAGTGCTCAGGCTGAGTAAAGGAGGGAACCGCCATGGCGAAAGTAACTCGCATCCCGCTCGGAAGGAAGCCCGGGCAAAAGGACATCGAACTTCCCGAGCACGTCCAAGTGTCGCTCGCGGAGCTGGCCGGTAAGACCAAGCAGGGGCTGTTGGCGTTCGCGGTCGCAGTGGGGCTCGACGTGTTCAACACCTTGCTGGAGGAAGACGTCACCACGATCGCAGGGCCCAAGGGCAAGCACGATCCCGGTCGGGCCGCGTATCGCCACACCCGTGAGACCTCGTCGGTGGGGCTCGGCGGACGCCGGGTGG
>JBOGWX010000050.1:0-23012 GCA_050694055.1 Actinomycetota bacterium | reverse complement strand
CTCGAAGATCTACACGCTGTTCGAGGGCACGAGCGAGATCCAGCGCATGGTGATCGCCCGGGCGCTCACTTCCTAGCTCTCGGCTAGGTGCGCAGCTCTTCGGGTCTGAGGCCCACTTCCCTGAGCGCCCCGTTGCGGTAGATCGCCACCGTAACGAGGCGATCGATCACTCCCGAGTCGGTGAGCCGCTGGAGATCGTCCATCGATCCGATCTCGGCACCGTCGATCTCGAGGATCAGGTCTTCGCTGCGCAACCCGGCACGGTCGGCAGGACTGCCGGGAAGGACCTGAACCACCTCTATGGCCGTGCGCCTGTTCGCCTCGCGCGCGAGACGCGGCGGGACGGGACGAGGACCGCCGACAATTCCGATGTAGGCGCGGCGCACGCGCCCCTCGGTCATAAGGGCGGCGATGATCCGGCGTGTGACGGCGTTGATCGGCACTGCGAGCCCGAGACCCTGGCCCTGACCCGGACCGACCAGAGCGGTGTTGATGCCGACCACGTGACCACTCGAGTTCGCCAGCGCTCCGCCCGAGTTGCCGGGGTGCAGCGCGGCGTCCGTCTGGATGACGTTCTCGATCAGACGCGTGACTGATCCCGCGCGGGTGGGGAACGAGCGCCCTAACGCGCTGATGACGCCCGCGGTGACCGAGCCCGCAAAGCCGAGTGGGTTCCCGATTGCGACCACGAGCTGGCCGACCCTGAGACCGGCCGCATCTCCGAGCTGCGCCGGCGTCAGCTCGACCGCGAGGCTGCGAAGGACCGCCAGATCGCTGAGCGGGTCGGTGCCCACGATCTCGACCATCGCCTCACTGCCGTCGGCGAAGACGGCCTCGCCGCGATCGGTCCCCTCCACAACGTGAGCGCTGGTGAGGATGAAGCCGTCGGGGGTGATGGCGACGCCGCTGCCGCCGCCCTCGATCCGGCCCCCGCGCCCGAGTCTGCGGTAGATGCGCAGGTTGGCGACGCAGGGTGAGAGCACCTCCGCCACGCGGGTGACGACCTGGGAGTAGGCGTCGAGCGCCTCGGCATCGCTGGGTGTGGCACTCGCGCCGCGCGGGGGCTCGCGCGGACCGGAGAGAATCGAATCGATGTACCTGAGCTCTCCCATACGAGAGCCAACGCGCTCGGTTCCCTTTAATTCCTTTCGCCGCGCGGCACCTCAGCACCGTGATCCCCAAGGGTAGTTCCAAATATTACCAGGACAGTCTCGTAGGGCCAGCGCCGCGGGCCCCGACACCGAGTAGGATGCACGCCGCGACGTTGGCTACAAGCGCGCGGAGGCTGGGAGGGGGCCATGACGGCGCAATGGGAGTGCGCACTAGCTCGATTGTGGGCGCGCGACTTCGACGGCGTACGCTCCTGTCCGTTTCTCGGACGCGACCCACCGGCTTGGACAAAATTGCCAAGGCACTAACCCTGTGTTCAATGACAAAGCGTTCAATGACAAAAAGGGGGGACATTTTGCGTTCAATCATTCGACGGGTCCTATTGCTCGGTGCCGCGCTCACGCTCCTGTCGGGAGCGCTTCCGGCGGCGGCCGACCACGCGACCCGCCCACACACACCGAACATGGTTGCGTTCGGTCACAGCCCACATCCCGCCACGTTCACCGACCCTGCGGACGTGCGTCACATCAACTCCGACCTCGCCTTCTGGGGGGACCTGGCGTTCAACGGCAACTACGACGGGTTTCGGATCATCGACCTCTCGGATCCGCGCAACCCCGTAGAGATCTCTCACCCGCGTTGCAACGGCGACCAGGGTGACGTTGTCGTCTGGGAGGACATCCTGATCCGCACCTGGAACAGTCCCGCTCCGGCGGGAAGGTTCTGCGACGGCGAGCCCGTACCGGAGGGATTCGAGGGCATGCATATCTGGGACATCAGCGATCTCGAAGACCCCGCGCTGATAGGCGAGGTGGAGCTCAGCCAGAGGCCGCTCGCCGATCGCGAGCATCAGAACGGAGGTATCGGGTGTGGCTCGCACACCGCGACCGCGGTTCCCGATCAGGAGAACAACCGGCTGATCGTCTACAACCAGACCTCCATCGGTTCGGGTGCGTGTGAGATGTGGCCGTTCCTGGGAATCGTCGAGGTCCCTCTCGACGATCCGGCGGGCGCACACTGGCTTCGGGATGAACCGCTCGCAGACGCGCACCACTCGCACGACAGCGGAGTCATCCTCGGCGACGTGAACCTGCTGGCGGTCGCCGGCCACGAGCACTCCAACGTGTACAGCATCGGGGGGCCTCGTGGAGGCTCGTTCGAGGATCCCGAGTTTCTGTACACGATCGAGGAAGAGGGCGTCTGCAACGTTCCCGGAGACCCAGAGTGCAACGGCAGCTGGCACTCGGCCGCGTTCACTTGGGACGGCGAGGTCATCATCCTCGGCTGGGAGCCGGGCGGTGGTGCTCAGGCCGAGTGTGAGGCAGGAGATCCCGACGTCAAGAAGAGCGCTTTCTTCTACGACTCGGAGACGGGCGAGAAGCTGGGCCAGTGGACGCTGCCGCGGCCGCAGGGCCCCGACGAGAACTGCACCATCCACAACTACAACGTGGTGCCGAAGTTGGGGCGGTACGTCCTGGTGAGCGGCAACTATCAGGCCGGCACGTGGGTGACGGACTTCACCGACCCGGCGAACCCCGAGACCGTGGCTTGGTCCGACCCTGAGTCGCTCGGCCCCGGGCCCTTCTGCAGCAACACCAGTCCTCCGGGCTGCCAGCTCGGGGGTGCCTGGTCCACGTACTGGTACAACAACTACCTCTACGAGAGCAGCATCACCGAGGGCCTGAACGTCTTCGGAGTGCGAGGAGGAGGGGTGATGCGGGGCGCGGTCCAGCTCGACCACCTCAACCCGCAGACCCAGGAGTTCTCGCTCATGCGGCAGGGTCGCCGTGAGCGCATCCGGCTGGGGACGTCGCTGAGCGGCGACGAGGAAGTCCCCGGACCCGGGGACCCGGACGGCAGCGGAAATGCTCAGCTAGGCCTCTTCCCCAATCAGGAGAAGGTGTGCTGGCAGATCCAGTGGGAGAACATAGCCACGCCCACAGCCGCCCACATCCACGAGGGCCCCGCGGGAGTGGCCGGCCCCATAGTCGTGCCACTGTTTCTCACCGCACAACCAGGCAACTCGGCCAGAGGCTGCGAGGAGGATGTCGACGAGGCTCTGATCCGTGACATCGCCGAGAATCCCGAGGAGTACTACGTCAACGTGCACAACTCGGACTTCCCGGGGGGCGCAATCAGGGGGCAACTCGGCGACTGAGCTCGCACGCAGTCCCGCGACCACAACAGAAGGCCCGGTGCCTTGGGCACCGGGCCTTCTGATTTCACGCAACGGTTCCCGCTAATCCTCCGCGTGCGCGCATCAGCTTCCGAAGGTCAGGATGATGTTGGTCTCGCCCTCGCATTCGCCCTGACGCAAGATCAACGAGCCGGTATCCGAGTTTCGCATGAAGAAGATCTCGGCCTCGAAGCCCTCGTTGTCCTCGCCGACGATGTCGTAGCCGCCATCCTTCAAGAGTCTGAGCAGCGGGGTGTAGAGCTTGTCCACGTTGCCTTGGGCGACGGCGTGCGCTCCCACGAAGCCGTTCTTCGCGCGCGCCCGGACGACGGTTCCGTACTCGTCGAGCGAGATCCCCTCGGGTAGCACCGAGAGATCGGAGGCGGGCTCGGGACGCTCGCCGCACCCCCCGGCCAGCGTCCCGTCGTCCGAAGAAGCACAGGCGACGACCACGGCCGGCGTCATACAGGTAAGCGCCAGCACGGCCAGCCGTCGTCTCATCGCCCGGATCAAGCACTTCCTCCTATCGTTGAGGTGGTGGTGGTCCGCCCCTCGGCTCCTTCGGCAACTCGATGCTGTAGACCCCCCGCCCGAAGGTGCTCAAGAACAGACGGTTGGACGGTTCGTGAATCCGCAGGTCGGTGGACGGGACCAGCGGCAGGTTGTTGCCGAGCGTCAGCCACGAACGGCCGCCGTTGCGGCTCATGAACACGCCCACGTCGCTCGACACGAAGAGCGTCCGTCCGGTAGTCACGAGGTCGTTGACCGGAGCGTTCGGCAGGTTGCCGCTGATGTCGATCCACGACTCGCCGCCGTTCGTCGTCTGGAACACATGCGCCTCGTCGTCGCCGCTGCGGAACCCGGAGAAGGTCGCATAGGCGAGCTCCTCGTCGTCGGGGTCGACCACGACGCGCGTTACCCAGCGTTCCGGCAGCTCATCGTCGACGCGCTCCCATGCGGCGCCCCCGTTCTTCGACGTCCACACGCGCGTGTCGTCGGTTCCGGCGTAGAGCACCTGACCGTCGGACGCAGCCGCCGCGACGGTCGTGAGCGTTCCATACGGATACAGCGTGTCACGACCCGGCCCCCCCGTGAGGTCGGGGCTGATCGGCGCCCACGTCTCGCCGCCGTCGGTCGTCCGGTTGAGGATGTTGCCCGCGTAGTACATGACGTTCGGATCGTTCGGGTCGAACTCTAGGGGCGCCATCCAGTTGCGCCTCTGAGAGGTCGTCCTGTTGGTGAAGCTGCGCATGGTGTCGCCGCCGTCGGTCGACTTGGCACAGTTTCCGTACTGGAAGCAGGCATAGACGATGTCTTGGTCGTCGTAGTTGATGGCGTTCTCGAGGCCGTCGCCTCCGTAGTGAGAGTTCCAACGCTCGCCGTTCCAGGTGCGGAGCGACCCGTTGTCCTGCGTTCCGCCGGCGATCCGTGTGGGATCCTGCTCGCTCACGTCGATCGTGTAGAACTGCGTGTACGGCTCGTAGGTCGCCTTGACCCAGGTCAGGCCGTTGTCGTCACTCCGGTAGGTGCCGCCGTCGTTTCCGAGATAGATGCGATCATCGACCTTGGAGTCCCACGCCATCGCGTGCTGATCGACGTGGACGTCGGGCGCGCCGTAGATCCACGTCAGCCCTCCATCCTTGCTCTCCATCAGAGGTACGCCCGCGACGAACACGCGGTTGGCGTTCTCCGGCGTCACCCACACGCGCCCGAACCACCAGCCGAAGCTCGACTGTGAGTTCTCCAGCAGCGGGTTGGGCGGGCTCTTGGTCCAGCTGTCGCCACCGTCGTTGCTGACGTAGAAGCCCTCGAAGAAACCGAGTCGCTCGATGTGGATCACGTACAGACGGTCGGGATCGCCGGGAGCCAAGCCGATGCCGATGCGCCCGGTGTTCTCGTTGGAAGGCGGTAACCCGCCGGAGAGTTGCGTCCACGTGTCCCCGCCATCGGTCGAGCGATAGACGCCCGAGCCCTCGCCGCCGTAGCGGCGCAGATCGGGCTCGCGCCGGTGATCCCACATCACGGCGTAGACGTTGTCGGGGTTTTCGGGGTCGATGGCGAGATCGGTTCCGCCGGTGGTGCCGTTGAGTCCCTCAAGGACCTTCTCCCACGTCCCGCCGCCGTCCGTGGTGCGGTAGATCCCGCGGTCGTCGGTCGGCGTGAACAGGTTTCCGGAGGCCGCGACGAAGATCGTGTCGGGGTCGTCCGGGTCGATCATGATGCGGCTGATGCGGTCGGTGGCCTCGAGTCCGGACTGCTTCCAGCTCCTGCCGCCGTTGGTCGAGGTGTAGATCCCGGTTCCGCCGAAGGTCATCGAGCCACCGCCGGGGTTCGACTCTCCGGTTCCCGCGTAGAGCTTCCCCTCTGGAGTGATGGCGAGAGCGCCGATCGATTGGGTCAGCTCGATGGGCCACGCCTGCTCGAAGGTGTCGCCCGCATCGGTCGAACGCCATACGCCCCCGCTGGCCGCGGCAACGTAGATGGTGTCTGCGCGGTTCGGGTCGATCGCCACGTCGGTGACCCGGCCCCCGATGTTGGTGGGTCCCTGAGTCTGCCACGCTCTCCGCGCCAGCCCCGGGGCCTGCCTCTCGGTCTTCGCCTCGATCCGGTCGGCCTGGGCGACGGCGCGTTCGAACGCGTTCGCGGGAACCTTCTGCTCGCCGGAGCGCGACAACATGAAGTCTCCCGGAACGTGCTTCGGCAGCGGCGCCGCGTTGGTCGCGCGCCGCGGTGGCGTGGCACCCCGGTCCGCCAGGGCCACCCCGACGAGTGTCGCGACCAGGCACACGACGGCGAGTGCTCCAAGTACTCGAGTCCGCATTGACTCTCCCTCCCTTGAACCGGTGTCGATCCTCCACTCACCTGCGGGCAAATAGTACCTAATGTCCCGATAAGGCAGTTTTTGGAGGCGGCCCCCCGCTCGGCGGCTGCGACACCTCGTCTCGCTAGTCCAGGGCCTCCGGTGGCACCAGGACCCAGGTCTCGCCCCTGAAGGGGCCCTCTGCGACGACCGCGTCGGACGCGTCGTCCCCCACCTCGGCCGCGGGCACGGGGACGTAGTCGACCGCGAATCCTCCCGACGACATCGTCTCGGCGTAGCGCCGGGCGAGCTCCCGGTAGCGAATGCGCAGCTCGTTGCCGGGATAGCGGGAATCGGAGTGGCCGTTGACGCGCGCGCCGGAAAACTGAAAGAGCCAGAAGCCGAGCACGTTGTGCTCGTTCGGGGGGGCCTGCACGACGTCCGAGGGGTCGAGCTGCGCGGAGGCGTTCAGGATGAAAGAGCCGGGCGCGAACTCCTCGCGCGTGTAAAGAAAGCTGTCCTCGTGCTCCCTCAGGATGTGCGCGAACGCCTGCGACGAGAGCCATAGGGAGATCGAGCCCGCCACCACGAGAGTGGCCACGGCCAGAGGCGCAAGGAACTCCGAGCGCGCTCTCAGCCACTGCCAGCCGGCCGCCAGCGCGGCCCCCCCGAAGGCGGCACCGAGCAGGTGCGCCACCGGCCAGATGCGGCCCTGATGGAGGGCGGTTGCGTTACCGGCGAGGCTCCACTCGAACGCGGACCGGGCGCGCGCCAGCGCCAGCATGACGGCCACGCCGGCGGCGAAGCCGAGGATCACGCGCGCCTCCGTCGTGCCCGAGCGCCACGCCAAGACGATTCCGGCGAGCGCCAGGGGAGCAAGGAATCCCCACGAGGCGAGCGCGATCAGCGGTGGCCATTCGACACCCAACTGAGAGGTGACGTTGGTGAAGCCGTCGTAGCGCAAGTAGTTGAAGACGACGGGCCCGGCCCAAAGCCCGAACACGACCAGCGCCGGAGCCGTCACCACGAGCCACATGCGCACGCGGGTCCCCGGCTCCGCAAGGGCCGCTCCGACAAGCGCCCACACCAATGCCGTGAAGAACAAGGGGACGCTGATGAGCCCGACCAGCCCGCAGGTGACGCCGGCGAGCAGTCCCACGCGGCGATCCCCGGAACGCACGGTGAGCAGGACCAGCAAGCCCGCCGCCGCGAGCACCACCAGCCCCAATTCGCGCGGGAGCGCCGGGGGAAACAACTCGTAGACGGAGTTGGGCGAGGCCGCGACCATGTCTGCCCCGTAGCGCGCCTCGAGCGGAGAGGCCACGAAATCCACGCGCTTGGCGCTCACCCAGCCCCAGCCGGCGATGAGCGTGCCACAGGCCGCCCCCGCCCAGCCCGAACCGCGGTGGAGGCGGCGGGCGAGGCACGCACAGGCGAGCGAAAGCCCTAGAAGGAACAACAGATGCATGGCCTCTTGCGCCACGAACGTGTTCGTCGTGGGTACGAGACGGATCATCGTCGCCATGACCGCGTGGAATCCCCACGGGTATGCGTTGCGGGCAACCTCGGGCGCGGGGCCCGGCGGCACCGACTCACCTCGAAGCAACTGTTCGGTCCACCCCATGTGCAAGGTCGAGTCTCCGGCGCGCACGCCCGTACCTTCGAGGAACACCGGCGTCGCAAAGATCCCGAAGAGGACGACGGCGAGCCCGACCGCGGGCAGCCATGCCGGCGCCTTCTCTCGGCGCTCGCCGCCGGCCGGGCGCGGCCATGCTCCCCCAAGCAACCCGAACCCGACCAGCGCCAGCCCCACGAGGGGCACCACCACGGGGCTCGAGAACACGGCTCCCCGAAGGGCGGCGTGCGCCACCAGGAGAGCGACGCTCAGCGCCACAAAAGCAACGATGGCCGCCAGGGCGTGCTCGGGCCGGCCGATGCCCTCGGGGACGCCTCCCCGCCGCAGAACGACTGCGGCCGGCGCCCAGCCGACGGCGAGCGCGACGGTGAGTTGAACGAGCGCGCCGCCGAGCAGCGCCGCGCCGCCGTCTATTCGACCACCGCCAGAACCTGGCCGGCTCCGGCGGTCTCACCCTGTTGGACCTCGAGCTTGGTCACCGTTCCATCCTTCGGAGCGGCAATGGTGGTCTCCATCTTCATCGCCTCCAGCACGATGAGCGGCTCGCCGGCGGCAACCTCGTCACCCGAGGCGACGAGGACCCTGAGAATCGTGCCCTGCATCGGCGCCGTCAGCTCGCCCGACGCCTGGGCTCCCACCGCCGCGGCTGCGGATGCGGCCATGCCTCGGTGCCACAGTCTCACGGGGTGGCCGTCGATGATGAGCACGCCGTGGCCCGGTTCGGTCAGCGGTTTGAGCACGTCGCCGGTCTCGACCGTACGCGTGGTGTGCCGGCCTGCGACGAAGGTCTCATCGACGAGCAACAGGAGGTGGGCGGGGATGGTCGTGGCTATGCCCTCGAGCTTCATCCGGTCGAGCGCCGCGAGCATGCGCGCGATCGCCTCCTCGCGATCGCCGCCCGTGACGATGACCTTGGCTACGAGCGAGTCGTAGGCCGCCGGCACCTCGTCGCCCTCGCGGTAGCCTGAATCCACGCGCACGCCCGGCCCGGAGGGCTCGGCATAGCTCGTGATCAGCCCCGGCGCCGGAGCGAAATTCCGTGCGGGGTCCTCCGCGTTGATGCGGCACTCGATCGAGTGTCCGGCCGGCTCGAGCTCGGCCTGCGACAGCCCCAGCGACTCCCCCGCGGCAACTCTCAGCTGGCATTCGACCAGGTCGAGCCCCAAGACCTCCTCCGTCACGGTGTGCTCCACCTGAAGCCGGGCGTTGACCTCGAGAAAGTAAAAGGAGCCGTCGGGGTCCACCAGGAACTCGGCCGTCCCGGCACCGACGTAGCCACACGCCTTGGCGAGGGCGACCGCCGCCTCTCCCATCAAGGGTGCGATCTCCCGGTGACGAGGAGGCGGCGTTTCCTCGACGAGCTTTTGGTGACGACGCTGCAGCGAGCAGTCGCGCACGCCGAGCCACAACGAGTCACTTTCGGAAGGGGACAGAAGCTGAACCTCGAGGTGCTTGGGAGCTTCGAGGTAGCGCTCGACGAATACCTCGCGGGAACCGAAGTAGGACTCCGACTCGCGCCGAGCGGCTTCGTAGGCCGCGGCGACCGCTGCCGGATCGTGCACGACCTTGAGCCCGCGGCCCCCACCTCCGCCGGCGGCCTTGATCGCCAGCGGGTAGCCGAAGTCCCGGCCGAACGACTCGATGCGCGCCGCGTCCTCGACCGTGTCCGTGAGTCCCGGAAGCACGGGCACTCCGGCCTCCTCGGCCAGGCGTCGCGCGCTGATCTTGTCCCCTAGCTTGCGCATCGCCGCGGCGGGGGGGCCGATCCAGGCCAGGCCCTCGTCGGCGACCGCCTCGGCGAAGTCCGCGTTCTCGGCAAGAAACCCGTATCCGGGATGAATCGCCTGAGCGCCCGAGTCTCGCGCCGTCCGCAGGATCGCCCGCTGGTTCAGATAGGTCTCGGTCGATGCCACGCCGGGGAGATGCAGTGCCTCGTCACACGCGGCCGCGTGCTTGGCGTGTGCGTCGACATCCGAGTGAACTGCGACCGACATGACGCCCAGGCGCGCGCAGGTGCGCGCTACCCGCACCGCGATCTCGCCTCGGTTGGCGATCAGGATCTTGTCAAACACCCACGTCGCCCTTGGTCGGCGCACCCTGGACCTGCGAGCGCGGTCCCGCCTTGAGCATCTTGCTCGGCAACTCCGCGTGGACCAAACCCTGCGCGAGCCGCGCCGCCTCGATCAACGCGTCCAGCTGCACGCCGCTTTCGATGTCCATGTCGTTCAGCATGTGCACGAGATCCTCGGTTGCGATGTTTCCGGTGGCCCCCTCCGCATAAGGGCTTCCTCCCATACCTCCTACCGAAGCATCGAAGTAATCGACTCCGAGCTCCAGAGCCGCGAGCACGTTCGCCAAACCGGTGCCGCGCGTGTCGTGAAAATGCATGTTGAGCTCGATGTCGGGAAGTTCCGCTTGGAGCGCCTCGATGACGTCGCGCACGCGGCGGGGCGTGCCCATTCCCGTAGTGTCACCGTACGAGAGCGACGTGACGCCGGCGTCGACCATCCAACCACTCACGTCGACCACGCGCTCCGGCGGCACAACGCCCTCGTAGGGGCAGCCGAAGGCCGTCGAGATCGTGCCTTCGACCGCGACGCCTGCCGAGCGCGCCACCTCGACGACCTCCGCGACATCGTGCAGCGACTCCTTCACGGTTCGGCGCAGGTTGCGCAGGTTGTACGAGTCGCTCGCCGCGATGAACACCTGCATGCCGTCGACCCCGGCCTCGGCGGCGATCTCGGCGCCCTTGCGATTGGGCACCAAGGCCGA
This sequence comes from Actinomycetota bacterium, assembly GCA_050694055.1. Taxonomy (GTDB): domain Bacteria; phylum Actinomycetota; class CADDZG01; order CADDZG01; family WHSQ01; genus WHSV01. The sequence continues at coordinate 12,518 of JBOGWX010000050.1, read as the reverse complement.
GTAGAAGACGCCTTCTCGTCGCGTGATGCCGGCCCACACCGCGCGCGCATCGGACATGTTGGGGACGGCCTTGGGCGACACGAACGAAACCGCTTCGATGTAACGAAGTCCCGTAGCGGCCAGCGCGTCGATCAACGCCACCTTGTCCGAGGTGGCGACCTGCGCCTTCTCGCTCTGGATGCCGTCGCGCGGGCCGACCTCCCGAATCCTCACCGAGCCGGGCCAGCTCACCGGTTGGCCCACTGCGGGTCCCGCTTGTCGTTGAAGGCGGCTATGCCCTCGGCGCGGTCCCGGCTCGCGATTACGATCTTCCAAGCATCGTTCTCTAGCTCGATGCCGTCCTCGAGGGCCACTCCGTAAGTCGCATCTATGGCCCTCTTGGCCTCGCGCACTGCGACGGGTGACGACCTGCAGATGTCCTGCGCCATCTCCAGTGCGGCCTCTTCGAGCCGGTCCCGTCCCACGACCTGGGCGACGAGTCCCATGCCGAGTCCCTCCTCGGCGGTGAACCGCCGTCCTCTGAAGATCAACTCCTTCGCGCGCGCCGAGCCCACCTTGCGCGCCAGCAACTGCGTACCTCCTCCGGCGGGCAACAGACCGACGCGCGTCTCGGGAAGGCCCAGCATCGTCTTTTCTGCTGCGACCACGATGTCGCACGACAACACGAGCTCCATACCGCCACCCAGCGCGAATCCGAAGGGAGCGACCACGACCGGCTGCGGCACGGATCGCAGGGCGTCGAACATGCCTCGGATCTGGATTCGATTGGCGTGGAAGTCCTCGAGCGTGAACGATGCGCGCTCCTTGAGATCGGCGCCGACGCAAAAGGCTTTATCCCCGTTGGCGCGCAGCACGACAGCCCATACTTCGGCGTCGCGCGCGAGCGCGCGGCACGCCTCGGCGAGCTCGTCGGCCATCGCTCCCGACAGAGCGTTGTGGGCTTGGGGACGGTTGAGCGACACGATTCCCACGCGGCCGTCACGCCCGATGGTCACGAACTCTCCGGTCAACGTCGCTCCTCGAATCAGACGGGCGGCACGCCGTGGTGGCGGGTCGAGAAGTGCCGGTCCTTGCGCGCGGCCGCGTCGAGCCTGCGAATCAAATCGGATCGGAGATCATCCGGCTGCACCACGGCATCGATCACGTTCTCGGACGCGAGGTGCACGAGGTCGATGTCCTCCTCGTACTCCTTTTGCTTGGCGGCGACGAACGCGGCGCGCTCCCCAGGATCTTGGATGGCTTGAATCTTGTTGAAATACACCGCGTTGATCGCCGGCTCTGGACCCATGACTGCTATACGTGCGGTCGGTAGTGCAATCGTCGCATCGGGTTCGAACCCCGGACCGGCCATCGCGTAGAGGCCGGCGCCATACGCCTTGCGCACCACGACGCAGAACTTCGGGACCGTGGCCTCGGATACGGCCGTGATCATCTTTGCGCCGTGCCGGATGATTCCTTGACGCTCGACCGCGGTGCCGATCATGAACCCGGGCACGTCGCTCAGAAAGATCAACGGGATATTGAAGGCATCGCACAGCCAGATGAAGCGCGCCGCCTTGTCCGCCGAGTCGACGAACAGGACTCCACCTTTCGCGGCAGGCTGGTTCGCGACGATGCCGACCGCGCGTCCATCGAGTCGCGCCAGCCCGGTGACGAGCTCCTTGGCGAAGTCGGGTTTGATCTCGAAGAACGACCCCTCGTCGACGAGACCGGCAATCAGCGCGTACACATCGAACTCGCGACTCTCGTCCGAGGGCACCAGCGTCGCCAACGAGCCGGTGAAGGCCTGGCGCCTCCCGGTGATACGCGGCGGATCATCGCGCCAGCTCTGGCCGAAGAACTCGAGGTAGCCCCTGGCGGCCTCGATCGCCGCCTTGTCATCGGCGACCAGGAGGTCGCCGCAACCGGAGATCTCGCAGTGCATCCGAGCACCCCCCATCTCCTCGAGTGTGACCCGCTCGCCGATCACTTCCTCGGCCATGCGTGGGGAGCCCAGGTACATCGACGCGTTGCCGTCGACCATGAACACGACATCGCAGAAGGCGGGAATGTAGGCACCACCGGCGGCCGAAGGACCGAAGAGGCAGCAGATCTGCGGAATCCTCCCCGAGGCCTGCACCTGGTTGTAGAAGATCCTTCCGGCCCCGCGGCGTCCGGGAAAGAGATCCACCTGGTCGGTGATGCGCGCCCCCGCCGAGTCGACGAGGTAGACCAGAGGATGCTCGTGACGCCGGGCGAGCTCGATGATGCGAATGATCTTCTCGACCGTGCGAGCCCCCCAGGAACCGGCCTTGACGGTTGCGTCGTTGGCCATGATGGCGACCGGACGTCCGGCGATGGACCCGACGCCGGTGACCACGCCGTCGGCCGGAAGATCTCCTGCCAGAGCGTTCACCAGCAGGCCGTCCTCGACAAAGGAGTCGGCATCGTCCAGCAGGAGAGCGAGCCGGTCTCGCACGAACAGTTTCGACTGCTCCGCGAGCCTGTCGTGGTACTTCGGAGCTCCGCCCGACCGCGCTCGTTCGATCTGCTGGGCGAGATCCGCCTCCCGCCTCCCGCTGTCACTCATTCGCAGAGCCTACCTGTGCCCGGCTTGCCTCATCCGGACACCGCCGTTCGCAGCCGGCCGAACTCGACGGCGAGGTCGTCCAACTGATAGTGCGCGTTGAGCCCGCTGGGGTTCGGGAGCAACCAGACGCGCGCGCCGGCGAGCGCGCGCTCCTGTGGCCCGACCGCCGCCTTGTTGTCGCCGAACACCACTCGGTAGGCGCTCACGCCACAGAACGCTACATAGCGCGGCTTGAAGCGCGCGACCTTGGCCTCGAGTCGCTCGACGCCCGCACGAAGCTCGTCGTCGTGGAGATCGGACGCACGGGCCGTGGACCGCTCGACGAAATTGGTGACCCCCAGTCCGTACTCGAGAAGCAGTCGTTCGTCGAAGGGATGCACCTGATGAGGCGTAAACCCCGAGCGATGAAGTGCGCCCCAGAAGCGATTGCCGGGACGAGCGAAGTGATGCCCGGTGGCCCCCGAGTACAGCCCGGGGTTGATGCCGCAGAACAGGACGCGCAGTCCGGGCTTGATGAGGTCGGGCACCTTGCGACCGGCAGCCGTAGCCACCTCTTCCTTGGTCGGCTTCCGGTGCATCAGGACCCCGGTGCGAGGGCGGCCTCGAGTTCGGCGCGCAGGTCCTCAGGATCCATCCGTTCGACGACGACCGAAGTGGCACCGACCCAAGAAGCCGCTTCGATCAGCGCTCCGGCCATATCGGTGACGTGGCGCCGTTCGACGGTGAGCTTGTTCGCCACCAGTGCGCCGTCGCGGCGCGACGGATCGACGCGGCCCACGAGCTTCCCCTTGGCCAGCAGAGGCATGGCGAAGTAACCGTGGATGCGTTTCGGTTTCGGCACGTAGGCCTCGAGACGATGATGGAAGTCGAAGATCCGAAAGGTGCGGTCGCGGTCCCACACGAGTGAGTCGAAGGGGCTGAGCAGGGTCGTGCGGTGACGACCCCGGATGCCGTCTTCCAGCCACGTCAGCGCATCGGGGTGCGCCCATGCGACGTCCTTCCATCCCTTGACCTCGACCGGGACCAACCCCGCGGCCTCGACCGCAGCACGAAAGTCGATGGCCTTGAGACGGAAGTAGTCGCTGAGGTCGGCGCGCGTCCCGACGCCGAGCCGTTTGCCGCCCGCCCGGAGCAGATGCGCCCAGCACTCGAGGTCGTCGGGGGTGTGGTCGAGCAGCTCGGCGGGAATGGTGCGCTCGGCGAGGTCGTAGACGCGCCGCCAGCCACGTCGCTCGACGCAGACGACGTGCCCCTCGGCCAGCATGATCTCGAGCGCCTCCTTGGTGTCCGACCAGTCCCACCAGACGCCGCCTCTTTTTGCGCCCCCCAACTCGGTCGCCGTCAGCGGACCCTCACCCTTCAAGCGGGCCAGCGCCTCTTTGCCGGCCTTCTTGTAACCGTTGGACGCGTAGCGCTCCCGCGCGCGACGTCGCCGGTATTCGAAGTAGGGCCAGGACTCGATCGGCAGAACACAGGCCGCGTGGGCCCAGTACTCGAAGGCCTCGTCTCTCTTCCAGTAGGCGCGTTCGATCTCCTCCCGGCTGAGCGGGCCGAGCCGCGCATACGGAACGAGCTCGTGGCTGCGTGCGAGGACCGAGATGGTGTCGAGTTGCACGGCTCCCACCGCCCGGAGCATCGCCGCCACGCCGCCCCGTCGATCGGGTGCACCGATGAAACCCTGAGCCTCGAGGAACAGTCTCCGGACGTCCTGGGTCGAGATTTGAACCACGGTCATGGTTTCCTCGCGCCTCTCAGTTGTGTCGTTGCCGGTAGGTGCGCGTCTTTGCCCGGTTACCGCAGACGCGCATCGTGCACCACTTGCCGGAGCGGTTCTTGGAATGGTCGTAGAACGCAAAGCGGCAATCCTCGGCCGGACAAACCTTGAGCCGCTCCCAGGTGTCCTCCTGCTGGGCGACCACGACCGCTGCGAGGATCCGCCCGAGCGCGCCGTAGGCACCGGGATCCCGAGACGCGAACGTCGCCCTGCCCTCGTCGTTCCAGTGTGCCGAGATCTGGGCAAGCTCGCCGGCTCGATTGAGCCGACGCAGCGCCTGGGGGCCGAGCGGCAGGCCGTTGTGCGATGCGAGCACCTCCCGGAGCGACTCGCGCGTCTCGAGCACTAAGAGCCAGGCATCCTCGTCGATCGAGTGAGGGCGCGTCCCGAGGCGCCGTTCGATCCAACGCCGCAGCGCGTGCGGCGAGTCCAGCTCGTCGGCCCCCTCCTCGAGGTCCAGGGTGTTGACGAAGTCCATGACGAGCGCGGGAGCGTCCGGTATCACGTCATTCATCTTTCCCTCTCGCCTGCATGCAACCAGTGTATCTCTTTTGGCGGTTGCGCTAGCCCTCGGCGACCTCGTGAACCGCCACGCCTCCGACCACGAGCAGCACTCCCGCGATCTCGACGCCGGTGGGGACCTGTCCCAAGACCAGCACCCCAATGAGCGTGGCGGTGGCCGGAAGGATCGAGAGTAGAAGGGCGAAGGTCGAGCGGGGCAAGCGGGCCATCGCAAGCTGATCGGAGACGTACGGGATGACCGACGAGCAGATGCCCACGCCGATCCCGGCCCCCAGGAGGAGCGGCTCGGAGAAGGTCGGAACGGCTCCGCTCAGGCCGGCCGGAGTTATGGCCAGCGCGGCTATGAGCATGGCGAGACCGAGACGATCCACTCCGGCGGCGCCACCGGCGCGGGCGACGCGATGACCGAGAACGACGTAGGCGACGAACAGCGCCGCGTTGGCGAAGGCGAAGACGAAGCCGAGCGGCTCGCCGGCGATGCGGACGTCCGTCAGGAGATAGACCCCGGCGGCGGCGAGCCCGAGCGCGGCGACGTTCCTGCGGCTCCGCATACCCGCCGCCGCAAGACCGAGGGGGCCGAGGAACTCGATCGCGCCGACGGTTCCCAGCGGAAGACGGGCGATGGCCAGATAGAAGCAGGCATTCATGGCGGCGAGGACCACTCCGAGCTGGATCAAGGTGAACGGCGCCCCCGCGGTCATCCCGGCTAACAGGCGCCGGGGACCGCGCCACATGGCGAACACCAGCGCGGCACCGGCGATCCGAAGCCACGCGACGCCGAGAACGTCCACTTGTCCGAAAAGCAGGGCTGCGAAGGCGGGACCGAGGTAATGAAAGACGGCGCTGACCAGGAAGAAGGCATGGGGTGGGACTCGGTCGGCGAGGGCGGGCCGAGCTCGCTGGGGGGCGCTCCGGGACTGATGGGTCACAGGAGCCATGTTTTCAGGTATAACGAGGGAGAAGAATGCCAACTCTGAGGTGTAAAGTGGAAATTGCCTCAGAAATTCACGGATAGACGGGAGTTTTCCTTGAAGTCGCCGCTGGATCCCACCAACCTTCGTCTCCTCGGGGAGCTCCGGAGCAATCCGCGCATGACCATGTCCGAGCTCGCGCGACGGCTCGGGATGTCGTCGCCCGCGGTGACCGACCGCGTTCAGCGCCTCGAGGCCGGCGGGGTCATCTCCGGATACCGGCTCGAGCTCGACCCGCGCGCGCTCGGCTGGCCGGTGGCCGCCTTCGTTCGCATCCGCCCGGGTCCGGGACAACTGGCCAACATCGCCGAGCTGGCCCAACGCACCCCCGAGGTGGTCGAGTGCCATCGCATCACCGGCGAGGACTGCTTTTTGATGAAGGTCTACGTCACCGAGATCGACAAGCTCGAAGAGGTCCTCGACCGGTTCCTGATGTACGGGCAGACGACCTCATCGATCCTCCAGTCCTCACCGGTCCCGCCTCGTGCCCTCCCCCTGCCGGAGCCCTAATTGCTCGATCTCTCCAGCCACGACGACGGTGCCGTCGTCGAGCAGGAGGGCGCCGTCCTCGGCAAGTCCGGCGGCGATCCCCTGCTTGGAAGAGCCGTCGGCAAAGCGCACCGAGACCTCTCTGCCGAGCAGCGCGGAACGCCCGGCGGCGCGCCCGATCATCTCGGCTCTGCCCCGCTTCGTATCGAGCTCGTCGTAGCAATCCTCCAGATCGAGCAGCACCGCTGCGAGCAGATCCGCGCGCGCCGGAACGCGGCCCCTGCCCGCCGACTCGACCTCCTGCGCAATCGAGGTCGCCCGGGCGGCGATCTCGGGGGGAAAGTCGGCTCCTCGCCAGTGCAGATTGATGCCCACTCCCACCACGACCGCATCCGTCGCATGTCCCACCGTCCGCGCTTCGACCAGAACGCCGCTCACCTTGCGCTCGTTGACGAGCACATCGTTGGGCCACTTGAGCGCGGTTCGCAGGCCGCTGGTTCGTTCGACCGCTTGCGCGACGGCAAGGCCCGCCGCGGTGGTGAGCAGCCCCGCATGCGGCGACGAGGTGGGTCGCAGCGCAATGGAGAACATCAGGGCCGCGCCGGGCGCGGACAGCCACCTTCGCCCCCATCGCCCTCGGCCCTCCGTCTGAACATCGGCCACCACCAGGGCCCCCTCGGCGACGTCCTGCTCGGCCGCCCAGCGCAGGGCCTCGAGGTTGGTCGAGTCGATGGAGTCGTAGACCCTGCGGTAGCGTCCAAACCGGCCCACCAGGGCGCGCTCTAGGATCTCATCACTCAAGTCGCTGGCCATGAGGTCAGACAATACGAAGTCCGAGTAGAAGAAGGACCGATGTTCACCAAGCTGCTGATTGCGAATCGCGGGGAGATCGCCGTCCGGGTCATCCGCGCGTGCCGGGACCTGGATATCGTTCCGATCGCGGTCTACTCGGAGCTCGATGCCGGCGCGCCTCACGTGCGCCTCTCGGAGGAAGCCGTCAACGTAGGACCCGGCCCCGCGACCGAGTCCTATCTCAAGATCGACGCCATCCTCGCGGCCGCCCGGCGAACCGGGGCGGAGGCGGTTCATCCCGGCTACGGCTTCCTCGCCGAGAACGCGGAGTTTGCCCGGGCGGTGATCGAGGCGGGGCTCGCCTGGATCGGTCCCGATCCCGACGTCATCGAGGGCATGGGCGAGAAGACCTCTGCGCGGCGCGCCGCCAGGGAGGCGGGCGTGCCCACGGTTCCCGGTACCAAGGACGCCGTGACCACGGTCGACGAGGTGAAGCGGTTCGTCTCGGAACACGGGCTCCCCCTCGCCATCAAGGCATCGGCCGGAGGAGGGGGCAAGGGTTTCCGGGTCGTGGCGACCGAGGACGAGATCGGCGACGCGCTCGCCGGCGCCGCACGGGAGGCGCAGGCCTACTTCAGCAACGACGAGGTTTATCTCGAGCGCTACCTCGAGCGCCCTCGCCACATCGAGATTCAGGTAGTGGGCGACGCGACCGGCAACATCCTGAGCTTCCCGGAGCGCGATTGCTCGCTCCAGCGGCGCCATCAGAAACTGGTCGAAGAATCCCCGTCACCGGTGCTCGACGACGGCGTGCGCGAGCAGATCATGGACGCGGCCGCGCGCGTCAGCAAACAAGTGGGCTACACCAACGCAGGTACCTGTGAGTTCCTGCTGGACGCGGACCAGGAGTCGTTCTACTTCCTCGAGATGAACACCAGACTCCAGGTCGAGCACCCGGTCACCGAGCTCGTGTGCGGAGTGGACCTCGTCCGGGCCCAGATCCTCACCGCAGCAGGCGAGCCGCTCGAATTCACCCAGGACGAGCTCACGCTCAAGGGGGCGGCGATCGAATGTCGCATCAACGCCGAGAACCCGGCCAAGAACTTCATGCCGGCGCCGGGGCGCATCGGCGCCTACCGCGAACCGGCGGGCCCGGGGGTGCGCGTCGACTCGGGGGCCGAGGGTGACTACACGATTCCACAGGCCTACGATCCGATGATCGCCAAGCTCCTGACCTACGGCGCCACCCGAGAGGAGGCTCGCCGCAGGATGCTGCGAGCCCTCGGCGAGTACGAGCTGGACGGCATCAAGACCACGATCCCGTGGCACCGGCTCATGCTGGCCGACGAGCGATTCGCCTCGGGCAACTACCACACGGGCACCGTCGAACGAGAGATGGACCTCTCGGCCCTCGCCGACGCGCCGGTGCAGAAACCCCAGGCCGGCGAGCCCGAGATCGTCGAGCGGCGCTTCGAGGTCGAGGTCGAGGGCAAGCGCTTCTCGGTCACCGCGCGTGAACGACTGGAGACCACGGTGCAGCGCCGCAAACCGAAGCCGCCCGCCAAGGTCGCCGGCACCGGCGGTGGAGGCTCGGAAACGCTCATCGCACCGATGCAGGGGACGATCGTTAAGGTGCTCGTGTCCAAGGGACAGGAGGTCGAGGCGGGCGAAGCGATCGTCGTCCTCGAAGCGATGAAGATGGAGAACTCGATCCTGGCTCATGCCAACGGCACGGTCACGGACCTGAAGGTCAAACAGGGTCAGTCGGTCGAGACGGGAGCCACCATCGCGGTCATCCGCTGATCGGGCCGTCCCTCGCTTCCGCCTCTAGCCTCGCGAGCCAGAACCGAACCACTCAGAGGGGCCGCCCCCAAGGCGGCCCCTCTGTCGTGCACGTACCAGTTCGGTCGGGCTACTCGGCGACGATGCGGCCCTCGCCGCCCTCCGGATAGTCGGCCGCCGTCACCAGACCGTTGAGGCCATCGGGCGCCGTCAGATAGTTGGCCAACGCCTGCTGGTAGCTGACTCCCACCGGCGTGAAATCGACCGTGCCGAACGGATAGCCGTCGCCTCCGCGCGCGAGGAAGTCGATGGTGGCCACCGTCAGCGCCGGTCCCGGCTCGACTACGCCGTCGGTCACGATCGGGGTTCCGTCGTCAAGCGTGACGTCATTGATCTTGCTGCCTGCGGTTCCGTCACCGTCGTAGGTGAACTCGAAGCCCGCAATCTGGGCGAACTTGCCCGCCGCAGTTGCAGGAGCAACCTCCACGACGTGTTCGAGGATCGCCTTCAGCGTCGAGCGCTCGACGCCATCGATCACCGAGGTGAAGTTGCTGAACGGCAACCACGTGAAGGTGTCGAGCTCGGTGATGTCTCCGGGATCGACCACGAGGCTGTTGCGGATGCCGCCGCCGTTCTGCAGCGCGATGTCCGGCTCGGGCACCCCGAAGTCTCCGGCGACCTTGGTCGCCTGCCACAGAAGCGAGTCGGCGACCAGGTTGCCGGCATTCGTCTCCTTGGTGCGGACGTCTGCAGTCACGCCATTGAGCGTGACCTCGGTCTGAGCAATGACGTTGTTTGCGAGAGCCTCGACGGACTCGGCCACGGGCTGCACGACCTGTCGTTGGATCCGCCGGACCGGCTTTACCGCGTCCGGCTGGTCGCCCCCTGCGACGCGCTGGAGCCCGCTGTCGTCGTCGATGGCGACGACTCTGCCGGCTTCGTTGAATCCGACGACCAGCTTGCCGACGTACTTGTAGTTTCCGGGAGTCGTGACGACGGGCACCTCGCGGCCCGCGGCGTCGGTGGCCATCACCGGGTAGGGACCGAACGGGGTGAGCATCTCGTCTCCGGGCACCAGCACATCGCCGTCGTTCGTCAGGAGCTCGTCTCCACCTCCGGCGATGACCACATCGACGTTCCGCAGCGAACCGACCAGGTCGATCTCCGAGTCGATGCCCTGTAGGTGACTCGACAGGATGATCTTGTCGACGTCTTGCCGGCGCAGAGATCTGATCTCGGCCTGCACGGCGGGCAGCACGGCCTCGACCTCGACGTTGCGCGGACTGGAGATCGTCGGCAGCAGCTCGGTCGTGGCGCCGATGATGCCGATACTCTCGCCCTTTTTCTTGACGACCGTAGAGCCGGTGATGATGCCGTCGTCCTCCAGTTCGGCGAGGCTTGGCTCGCCGCTTACGTCGAGGTTGGCGGAGATGAATGGAGTCTTTCCTCGAAAGCCCTCGATGAAGGTCGCCAGCACGTCGGGACCAAAGTCGAACTCATGATTGCCGATGGTCATCGCGTCATAGCCGATGATCCGCAACGCGACGCTGTCGTAGTAGGGCTCACCGGTGGCCTCGTTACGCTCGAGGCTGGCGTTGAACTCGGGCCCTGCCAGAAAGTTGTCGCCCGAGGAGATGAGCACCGCGGCCTTCTTCGGGTTGCCCTTCTTGACCTTCTTGCTTCCCTTGTCGCGCAGCTCCTCGACCAACTTGGCGAAGCGCGCCACGCCTCCGAAGTCGGTCAGATCTCCGCCGGCATCGATCAGCCGGGACTCGCCGTCATTGTTGTGCAGGACCGTGAGCCAGTAATCGACCTCCGCCGCGCTCTGCTTCTGCTTCTTTGCGTCCGCCTCTGGTGCGACAGCGCCGAGCATCAGCCCCGCCATCAGCACCGCGGCAATGATCACGGACAAGAACTTGTGCCCCGGACTCGCGCCGGAAGCAGTACCGCTCATACAGGATCCCCTCCCTTGTGGCCGTCGTTCGGCACTTCCCTGTAGACCGAACGCGCGGACTCTATAACGGCCGGGGAGAGGCTCCTAGCGGGATGAAGTGGTCTAGGGGTGCATTTCGCACAGATTTCAGAACCGCTTAACGCTGCGAGCGCAGCGCTCGATCTGCCCGCGCAAGCGATTATGGGACGAGTCCGGCAAACCCAGACCGGAGAGCCATCGGGAAGCCCCTCATGCCCAACGCCGCGCGATCCGACCGCCGTGACGCTACAAGGACCTAATCTGAGCTGCCAGCTCCTGCAAGCTCGTCGCCTTGACGGACCTGTCCACGGCGTCAACGGACGGGCTTAGGGGAGTGAGCACCTCGTTGGCGCGCTCCACGAAGATCGCCGTGTCGCTGGGGATCGTGAAAAGAGACTTGCCAGGTTCGCGATCCACATCCGAGTCGTCGACCGGACTCGGCTGGGGCAGGTTGGCAGTGTCTGTCAGTACTAACAGCAACGGTGTCTCCGGCTTTGCGCGCCGAACGTCTTGGAGGCTGACCAGGCTCGGTTTGTACAGCTCGAGGTCTAGAAGTTCCTGGCTGTCGCTGGGAAGATCGCCACTGACGAGCTCCTGGACCCTCACCGTGATGAGGAAGGTCTCGACTGCTTCTGGCTGGTCTCTGCCGGCCCCGAGGGCTCGACCCGTGTCGATGGATTCGATCACTCCGATGACAGCGACATCGGCCCCTTTCAACAGCTCCTCAAGTGAATCATAGACCTCATACTCCACGGCTATCCGGCGTAAGAGCTGAAAGAAGTCGCCGTCTGCCTCGACGCCCCCTTGCTCGCTATCTACCTGTGGAGCGCCACAGCTTCCGAGCACAAGGAGCAGCACACAGATCCAGCGAATGTGCTTCTTCATTTGGGACCCTTTCCGGAACCCCGGCATGGCTCAATACTTGTCATTGATATGACTCTTATCGTGATCGCTGTAGTACTTGGGATTGGGTATGCCTTGTTGCATACAGCTGTCCGCGTTACCTGTGTGATCCAGACCGGTAGAATGGCCGAGCTCGTGGCACGCGACTTTGTCCTTTGCATTCTGCCCTTCACCGTCGAGCTTCGATCGGTTCAGCTTGGCATCGCCGCCTTCACATTCACCTGCAGTGTTGTGTTAAGACTGGTGCAGTCCCACAAACCAAGGAGGTTGCCTCCGTAATAGCCATCAAGCCATAAGACGTCTGTGCGGTCGGTTGGCTCCTCCGCCTTCTTCGTCGTCATCTGCGTCCCGTTGTCGAGATGATTAACGGCATGCTTTGCTGCGTCTTTGTAGGTCTCATTATCAAGATCCACAAAGTAGTAGGTATGGTTTGAATTGTCGGCGAAGTGGCAGCACCCTTCCGTCGGCCCGAAGGGTTGAGCTGTCGCTGTGACGAAGACTCCAGTCCCCAGGGTGAGTGAAGAAGCCACCAGCACGGTCATCACAGACCTGCGGAACATCCATCCTCCCCGAAGTAACTGCAATTTCTTCATTCAGTTCTGCCAGAGTAAGAGTAAGTGACAGCCTGCATCACATCGTTCCGCCGTAAACAGCATCACATCGTTCCGCCATAGAGCTCAGTTTCCAGCATCACATCGTTCCGCCGCCAGCGGAGCAGACACGCTCGCACCATCCTCTGCCCAA
>JBOGWX010000049.1:0-9520 GCA_050694055.1 Actinomycetota bacterium | reverse complement strand
CTCGGCGATCACCGACTTGGTCTCGCCGCCCTCGACCCGGATGACCTTGGCGGCGGGGACGACGTCTATGCCTTGGTCGGTGAGGATCTTGGTCATCCACTGTGAGATCTCGGGTTCTTCGAGCGGCGCGATGCGATCGAGCGCCTCGACGACGGTCACCTTGGTGCCGAGATTGGCGAACACCTGGCCCATCTCGAGCCCGATGTTGTTGCCGCCGATGACGACGAGCGACTCGGGAAGCTCCTTTACCTCCATTGCCGTTGTCGAGGTGAGATACCCGGCGTCTTCAAGGCCTGCTATTGGCGGAGCCCACGGCGCCGAACCTGTCGAGATCAGAAAATGACCGGCGCGTATCTTGTGTCCGTCGACGTCGATCGCGTCGGAGCCCACGAAGTGCGCGCTCCCGCGGATGATCTCGAAGCCGTAGTGCTCGGCGAGATCGAGGTACTTCTGCTGGCGCAGCATCGCCACAACCTCGGTCTTCTTGCCAATGAGCGCGCCTACTTCCACGCCGTCCTGTACGGTCGAGATGCCCGCGAACGGGTGGTGACCGGCTTGGTAGTAGGTCTCGGACGCGGCGAGCAGGTTCTTGGATGGAATGCACCCGACGTTGACGCAAGTCCCGCCGACCGTATTGCGCTCGACGATCGCGACCCTGGCGCCGAGATTGGTGGCCCGGATCGCCGCCGCGAACGCCGCGCTGCCGGATCCGATGGCGACGAGGTCGAATTCGACATCACCTCGTGTAGAGACGACTGGCTGGGGAGTCTCCACCATCTCGATCTCCCTGGGCCTGTAGTGAGAGGTGCTGAAGGACTCATCGATCGAGGAGCGGTCACCTTCGAACTCGAACGTGGCCTCTCCCCTCCGCCAATCTGCCTTGGCATCTCTCGCCCCGGCGCTGGCCAGCAGATGCTCGACCGTCTGCTCGCAGTGAGCACACGTCATACCGTCGACTTCCATCCTCGCCTTTGCCATCAGTTGCTCCCCTCCGGTTCAATCCGCCGGCACGTCGCGATCTGGGCCTCGTTCTGCTCCAAGAACTGCTTGGCCTTATCCAGAAGCGTCCCGACCCTGCGGTTGGCGACTCGGTAGAGGGTCCGGCGCCCTTCCGTGCGCGGCTCCACGAAGCCACACCAGACGAGACAGGCCATGTGCTCGGACACCCGCGCCTGGGTAGCGCCGAGGCGCCGGACGATCTCCATCTGGTGCAACTCCCCCTCGGCCAGCAGCAGCTCTAAAACGCGCACCCGAGTGGCGTCCCCGAGCGCCCGAAAGAGCCGGGCGAGAAGCTCGGTGTCGGCCAGGGTCACGGGCTCGGCCTCGATGATGGTGGGGCGCCCGATCGGCATCTGGATCCTCCTACTTCTTTTAGCGTATTATTCGCTAAAACATATCATGAGGAGGCAGCCGATGACCACGACTAGAGACGTCCGGCCGATCGCCGAGGCCATCAAACAGTGCAAGGCCAGACACCGATGGAACCGATGCCCGCATCGTCGGCGCGCTGTACAAGCTCTTGGGGCGCGGAAGGCCAGTCGCCGACACCGAGATTTCCTCCATGACGGGTCTTGCCGACGAGGAAATCGGCGAGCGCATCGACAAGTGGCCCGGTGTCTTTCGCGATGAGCAGGACCGGGTGATCGGGTTCTGGGGGCTCACCGTCGCAGAGATGCCTCCGCACGAGATCATCCTCGATGGGCGCAAGCTGTGGGCGTGGTGCGCGTGGGACACGCTCTTTCTCCCCCGAAGGCTCGAGGCGTCACTGGATGTTCGCTCCATCTGTCCGGCCACCGGCCGTACCATCTCGTTGCGGGTTTCTCCAAACGCCTTGGAATCGGTGGAGCCCAACGAGGTCGTCGTCTCTTTCCTTGAACCGAATCGTCCATTCGACTCGAAAGTGATTACGAGCTTCTGCCGCTACGGCCACTTCTTTGCCAACAGGGAAGCCGGCAAGAAATGGACTGTCGAGCATCCCGGAACGTTCCTACTCTCGCTAGAGGAAGCGTTCGAGCTTGGAAGACTCACCGATGATGAACTGCTGGGGACGTTCGGGAATCGTAAGGGTTAAGTGGTCTCGTCTTGCGGCAGGACCGAGGCGGGCACTAGCTGCGGAAAGAGCTCCGAATCACCCTCTCGAGAGCAGCTGCTCCAATGCCTGTTGAGTCGCAGCTCCTAGAAGCCGTCCGCTCTTGGTCGTGACTATCACAGCGGGCGCGTTTTTCTTTCGCATTCTTTCGAGCAGCCCCCCGGCCGGTTCCTTGGGCCGGAGTGTGGTCGGCCCCGGTTCCATCACAAGTTCGACCGACTCGTCGGGGGGACCCCGAACGTTCTTCTTTCTCATTCGCCCGAGAACGATGTCGTGATCGTTTAGAACCACGCAATAGTCGAGCGGCTCGGATTCAAGTTTCTCGGACATGTCGCCGACGAGATCTCCCACCCGGCATGCAAGCACCGCGTCGCGATCGGCCACTTCTCCGGCCACCGCGTAGTGAGGACCATTGCCCTCAACTGGCAGGCCGTGAGCGATCCAATCGAGTTTGCCTTCTACATAATCGTAGACATCGGTGAATCCCATGGCTTCGAGCTGCCACGCAGCTCGCGGGCTCATGTCTCAGTCGTCGTCCCAGCAGTAGACGATTACCGGTGCTTGACGGTCGAGCCGAGAAAGGCCTGCCGGGGTGAACGACTTCAGCGGAATGCTGATAGCGCCTGGGAGATGCTCCTCCTCGTACTCGCGCGGCGGGAGCACCTCCACGAGTTGCGCATCTCCTTGGTCAAGCAAATCTTGCAGTTGCGCAGAGTCGATCTCGGTCGGCATCGCTCCTCCTATTCTCGGGCCTGTTGCGATTCACAATCTGCCTGACGGCGCTCTATCTTCTGCGTTTCTTTCCCCGCGTAAGTGTGGTGCGCGCCCTGTACTGGATCGGCGGAAGATCCTCAGGCGTTCCGGGCATCGTCGGCCTCCAGGAAGTCATCCAAAGCGCCCACCCCTAGGCCTCTCACCTTTCTATCGAGATTCTTGGAGCGCCACAAACGCCAGGCGATGCAAGCGCCGAGGCTTCCGACCACAATCAAGCTCACGACCAGGATCGCTTCCGCATTGGCCGTTGCGATCCTCTCGATGCGGGTGGTGAAGCGCTGTACCGTTCCCACGATCGGGTCTTCGGCGAGCGTGGCGATCGGCCCGAACAGGATCCGCAGCCAGTAGTAGCTCAGATAGACGCCGGCGACGAGGAGAAGGGCGCCGGATATCCGCTGCATCCGCGGAAGTGCCCGACGCAGGATCTTGACCAGCCGATCGCGCGCCCCGCCAGCGAGGAGAGCGAGGGTCATCATCACCGCGCCCATCCCGATGCCGTATGCGGCGAGCACGACGGTCGCCGCACCCGGGCCCCGAACCGCGAGCGAAGCTCCGACCACCGAGAGAAAGACGGGCAGGGTGCATCCCAACGATGCGACCGCGTAGGCGACGCCGAACAAGTACATCGACGGCGCGCCGCTGTTCGACCGCCCACGAGGGGCGACATTGAAGCTCAAGCCGATGTGGCGACCCGACAGGATCACGAGACCTGCGATCGTGATCGCGATGCCGGCCCCCGCACCGGCCCACGGCACCGCGCGAACGATGCTGCCAAGCCCGTAAACAATTGGCAGGCCGACCACGATGAAGACCGTGAGGAAGCCCGCCGTCACGCGCGCGCCAGCCCTCAGGCTCGCGCTCATCCGTGCGAACGCGGAATGGTCGTCCCCCGCATCGCTGCCGATGTACAGCGACAGCATCGCAGGGAGCAATGAGAACCCGCACGGATTGAGGGTCGACAGCCCCCCGGCGATGAGCGCGAGTCCTATCGGCAAAGAATCACCCCGTAAACGTGTTGGGAGCGGTTACCGGAACGGGACAGTTCACTGTGAAGATCTCGCCTTTGGTGTCTGGCGTTCCCGGAAATTCATCGAGCTCGCCGGCATCGCGCGCCGCGTGCACGTCGTCCTCGGAGGTCAGGACGCGCGGTGTCTTGTTCTTCTTCCACGCATACGTCATGTGATCCCAGTACGGGCTCCACTCTTCGGCCCCCGCCTGCGAGTCGAATACCGAGGGCTGAAACCCCATCGGACCCGGTCCCTTGAGACCGTTCATGAACACGTTGGTCCGCCCCGTGCCTCCCGCTTCTGAGCTTCCCGCCAACGCCGGCGAGGGTGCGATGTTCATGCCCACCGCCATCGGTTCCAGAGACGTGTCGACGACGATGTAACGCACCTGAGGAAAGCACTCGTGCAGCTTGAAGGTGACCTCGAGGCCCTGGGTGTCCGGTTTCTCGATGAGCTGGCCGCTGCCAAGATAATCCTTGAGATCGGAGTCGATCGGCAGTTCACCGGATGACCACTTGACGAGGCCGGCGTTGAGGATCGCCTTGGTGGGCTTCACTCGCAGCTGCCCCTCTGCTTCTGCCCGTCGCAGTGCCTCAACCGAAGCGAGGCTCTTTGGCGCGCCCGTCCACTCGACCCGGCTCACGCGCCACGTGGGCGTGTAATCGCCTCGTCCCGGCTCGGCCGAGAGAACCGCGGGATGGTCATCGTCGAACAGGAACATCTCTCCGCTCAGTCCGGGCCCGCTGAGCGAGCCGAGCTTGGGAGCCCACACCAACCCCTCGCTCCCGGCGAGGTTGCGATCGGACGTGTCGGTGCGGATGAAGTAGGCGTCCTTGCCGTCGACCACGGCCTTATGCAGCCTCATGGTCACGAAACCAAAGGCGCCCTCCCATTCATCCGATGTAAGCGCAAAGTCGATGACATCTCCGACCAGCGGAGTCCCCTCGACGTCGCTCGGCGGAGTCGGTGACGTCGCAACCGAACCGCCCGAGGATTCGGTCTCGCTGTCGCTGGCACACGCCGCCAGGAGACCGGGTGCGACCATGCCGAGTAGAGCTAACCGGCCCCCCCGGTACAGGAACTCCCGCCGTTGCAGCTCTGGGTGAATTCCTCCGATCGCTTCAGCAGTGGTGCGCCAGTTTCTTGCCGCAGCCGCCATGACCACCTCCCGTATTCGCCGTCTCTTCGCTAGCCGCATTTCCTTGCCTCATGTAAGCGGACGTGGTCGCGCTCGCACCGATTGCATCTATTTCAGTGAAGGGCGCGAAAGCCCATTAGGGCGACCCAAAGCGCGATGACACCACCGGTGAGCCACGCGAGGTCACGGTTGCGCTTGGCCGCGAGCCAAAGCGCGATCGGCGCCACGACAATGGTGGCGACGGCCTGGACCACGACGCCGGTATCGGTGCTGGGGAGCAGAAAAGCCTTCACCGATCGGTCCCGCCAGTGAGGATGGCGAAGTAGCCAGTCTGCCTCTCGGCATCGACCTGGAAGCTGGTGAATCGCTCGAAGTCCCGAAAGTTTCGTGGGTCGCCGGCGGCCAGCACCTGCTCTCTGCTCCAGATCGGAACGATGTTGCGATCCTCGTAAGCACCGAGGTGATCGATCCCGGGGTTGGTTCGGGCGATGGTCTGCAGGAGCAGGATCGTCGCCTCGCGCGAGTCCTCGATCGTGTCTTGAAGCTCGGTGTAGTAGCGCTCCCCAACCGGTGTGTCGGGCAGTTCCCACCCCGTCTTGACGAGGATGCTGTCACGCGACGCCCCGACAAACGACAGCTCAACGGTGGGATAGCGAGAGGTGATTTCCTTGAGCGCCGAGTTCACTCGCGAGCTAACACTGCGCCCGGAGACCTCCACGGAGGAATGCGGCGACAGGCGCTGCTCTGCGGCGGCGGCCGCACCTTCATCACCGAGACCTCCTAGCCACGTCGTCAGGCCGTAGAGAACGCCATAAGTCACTAGTCCCGTGACAATCACGATGAGCGCGTACCTGCCGATACCCAGGGGCCGAGACCGGCAGCGCAGACGGGCTCTGAGCGAGAGACCGATCGCGGCAGCCCCGGCAATGACCCCGGCGACCTTGAACGCCCATCCCCACTCCGCGTAGAGAGAATTGGCCGCATCGATGGCGACCGCGGCCGAAGTGATCCCGGTGAGAGCGGCTACCGCGGGCCCCACGCAGCACCCGAGCCCCACGACGCCGGCAACCACCCCCGCGAAGATCCCGCGTCCCGGTCGGGCGGTCTCCTCCTGGATCATCTCAGCCCAAGCTCTTCGGCGGCGAGGGCAACCTCGCGCTCGTCGTCTCCCACCACGAGTGATGGGATGGGGCGGTCGGCGCAGAAGAGAACGACGCCGTCGGTGGCGGCGCGCCAAGTGCGCCCGTTGCTGCTGTGCTCGGCCCCGTCGGCGACCGGGAAAGTGGCCTCCGCCTGGTAGACGACTACCTCGTGCCCGGCCGAGTCTTCATACGCGTGGGCGACCACGTCCATGTTCTCAACCGTCGTGGCGTAGCTCGTGAGATAACGGAGATCGCCGAGCCGGGTTGGCAGATTCGCTTCGACGACAACGCCGACATGCGAAGGCGCACGGTAATCGGCCACGACCGCATCGATCACCTCGGGCTGATGCGAGCTTGTGAGTCCGATGTAACCCATGGCGGCCACGACGACGGCACCCAGGGTCATCACGGTCGTCCGCCATCCCATCCGCCATGGTCGATGAGAGGCAGGAAGTGCCGCGATGATCGCGCGCACCTGCTCTCGTGTGTCCTGGGGCGCCAGCTCGCGGCCCGACTCGGCCACAGATCTTCCGGCGCGACCGAGCTGCACCTCGGTCCAGCAGTCTTCGCAGTCCATGATGTGTGCTTCGAACGTGTCGCGCCGGCGACCTCTCATCTCTCCGGAGAGGTAGGACGCGGCCGCCTTCTCGGGATCATGTTTCAAGCCGCTCCACCTCCTTGTTCAGGATCTGCGCGAGTCGCTTGCGGCCTCTATGCACGCGCGATAGCACCGTGCCGCGCGGCGAACCGGTCATACGCGCCACTTGCCTTGCGCTGAAGCCGTTGAGGTCCATGAGCGTGATCGCAATCCGCTGCTCGTCGGACAACTGCCACAACGCCCGGTGCACCAGTGCGGCGCGTACGGAAGCGATGGCTCGGTCCTCGACATCGCCTTGGGGCGTCGCCCCCAGGTCTATCTCTTCAGTCGTGACCTCTCGCCGGGTCGACGCCCGCCGCCAGTAACTCCTACCTGCATTGAGACAGATGGTCGCGAGCCACGGCTCGACCCGCCTCGGCTTGCGCCGAGAGCACCACGCATCGAACGCCCTCACATAAGTCTCCTGGACCAGGTCGTCGACGAGGTCATTGTCCGGCATGCTGCGGCGGGCGAGGTTGTAGATGAGATCCAGACAGGGCAGCGTCGCGGCCAGGAACTCTTCCCTGGGGTCCGCCGACACGGCTAGCTTCCCTGCCAGATCTTCGTCTCGGGGTGGAACGCCGCCCAGTCGAACCAGAACGAGTCGGTGGCATCGACCGGGCGAAGCGACCGCCCCTCGAGCGGACCCTCGATCGCGCGGCCGAACAGGTTCCAGGTGCTATGGGTCTCAAGGTCGACGATCTCGCCCCCCTGTGCGGCGAAACTCAGGGTCTTTTTGTCAATTCGTCGCACATAGGCGACCGCGGCTCCCACGTCGCGCGACGTGGCGATATCGGGTCCGTCCAAAGCCGAGGTGGTGCCCGCCTTCCAGAGCACTGTGACGTCTTGTGCCCCGACGGTGACGTTCGCGACCGCCACTCCTCCCACCGCCTCGCTCTTCAGCCGGAAGTAGGGAAAGGCCACGACATCACCTTCATTCTCGAGCCCAAGAACGCGTTCCACCGCGGCCAGCCGCCCGTCCACTTCTCCGCTGAACAGGAACGGCGCGTTGTCGACGTCGTCATAGCCGGGGTAGGGGTTCTCGCCGTAGCGGCGATCGTGACCCGTGTCGCGCGACAACACCTGTCCGTTTTCAAACTCGGTTCTGAAGTCCTGCCACGAGACGATGCGGGCGGGATAGCGGGTCAGCTCCGTGCCTTTGAGCTCGCCTACGAGCGCTTGTCCGGTGACTTGAGGCCACAAGGATTCCGTCGCCCGGTCGTACATCAGCAGGTTGGAGTTGATGAGCTTTCCCGACGTACCGAAGGTCGTTACCTCGCCATCGATCTTTGGCCTCTCGAAAGCGATCGCGGTGTTGCACAACGGGCAGAAAGTCACTGCCACTGGAGTACCGCCGACCTCATCGTTGACGATCTCGTGCCACGTCATGATCTGCAGTGGGTATGCGCGCGCATCATCTTCGAGTTCGAATGCGATAACCGGCTCCTGGTCGGCGAGCCACTCGACTTCAGCCACCGCCTCGAAACGCGGTTCGTCGATCGCGGGAATCCCGTCCATCGGGATGACGTCCACGATGTCGTCGGGATTGAGTTTGGCCGCCCCGACCGCGCCCTGGGGCGCTTCGGCCGTTGTGTCCTGAGCAGTCGCACCATCTGGTGTCGGACTGGTTCGGGTCACGAGCATGTAACCGCCCACGGCAATGGCGAGGAGCAGCAAGGCGCCGAGGCCCATGAGCAGCAGCGGCCGCGCGGGCGAGGACCCACCCGGGGGCGTGGCCCAGTAGTCGTGCTCACGCATCGCCGACTCCAAACAGCCGGCTGATGTAGTCGCGTAGCTGGGACTCCGACAGCATCCCGCCGATGTGCTCGACCACGCGCCCTTCTGCGTCGATAAAAACCGTGGTCGGCATCGATGAACCGCCGAAGGCGACGAACACCGAGCCGTCGGGGTCCTCTGCCAGCCGGTAGGTGACGCCGGTCTCTCGGGCCAGTTCCCGAGCCGCATCCGCGCTCCCGCCTTGACAGCTCTCACATTGGTCGATGCCTAGGAATGCGACGTCGTCGGCAACCGATCGGTGGACCTTCTCGAAATCGGGCATCTCTGCGGCGCAGAAGGGGCACCACGATGCCCAGAAGTTCACGACCACGGGCCGCCCTTTGTATTCCTCCAGCGAGAATTCCTGCCCCTCGAAGTCGGTGAGACGGACCTCCGGTGCGGGCTCGCCGAGCGCGGCCGTGCCCTCGACGGTCGCGCCGCCACGCGGCCCCCCAAAGAGCGCAGCAGCACCCACGAGGGCGACCGCCCCCACCGCCCCCGCCGTCAAGAGGAGGTTTCTTCTGCGCGCCGATTTGCGTGACGCGAGGCGCGCCTCTTGACGTCGGCGCGTCCCGCTCATGCTCTTGTCGGTGAGAAGTGGTGCTGGCTCATCATTGATACGGACGCACTCGTGCTCAAAGTGATGGCGTCATTTACGACTCGGACAGTTGGCGGAGAGCGTCCTCGACGCCTCGAACGAAGGTTGGGTAGGGGTAGATGAGCTCGCGCAGGCGAGTGATGGGCACCCGCTCGGCTATCGCCAGGCCCAGAAACCCGATGACCTCACCGGCTCCCGGTGACATCACCGAGGCGCCGACGAGGACCTTGTGTTCGCTATCGGCCACGAGCTTTATGACGCCGTGCTCTGCGCCGGGGCCATGGATCCAGCCGCGCGCCGAGGTCTTGGTTTCGGTCAGCCCGACCCGCACATTGATGCCCTGCTCGTGAGCCTTTTGT
>JBOGWX010000048.1:0-8317 GCA_050694055.1 Actinomycetota bacterium | reverse complement strand
CGGCTGCTGAACGCCTGAGCTTGAACTGATTGTTGGTCATCTCCCACTTGAGTGGCAGGATACGTTGATGGCTGCGATCGACACTCTTGGACGGCCGCTGCGCGATCTGCGTATATCGGTAACCGACCGCTGCAACTTTCGTTGCGTTTATTGCATGCCCAAAGAAGTGTTCGGGCGCGACTACCAGTTCCTCGAACGCGCCGAGCTTCTGACCTTCGAAGAGATCGAGCGCGTCGCACGCATCTTCGTGGACCTCGGGGTGAGCAAGATCCGTCTCACAGGAGGAGAGCCCCTCGTGCGCCGCGACATCGAGCGGCTCATCCAGATGCTGGCGGCCATTGACGGCCCCGATCTCGCTCTGACGACCAACGGATCGATGCTGGCCACGCGAGCGAGAGCGCTCGCGGAGGCCGGATTGGGGCGAGTCACGGTGAGTCTCGATTCGCTCGACGACGATGTCTTCAAGGCGATGAACGACGTCGATTTTCCCGTAGCGCGGGTTCTCGGGGGCATCGAGGCGGCCGCGGTTGCCGGCCTCGGTCCCGTCAAGATCAACATGGTGCTGAAACGCGGGATGAACGAGGACAGCGTCCTTCCGATGGGCCGGTACTTCCACGGCACAGGTCACATCGTCCGCTTCATCGAGTACATGGACGTGGGCAGTACCAACGGCTGGCGGCTCGACGACGTCGTCCCCGCTCGAGAAATCGTGGCGAGGATCGACGCCGAGATGCCGATCGAGCCGGTCGATCCCAACTATCGGGGCGAGGTCGCCAATCGTTACCGCTACAAGGACGGCGGGGGCGAGATCGGCATCATCGCTTCGGTGACGCAGCCCTTCTGCTCGGACTGCACGCGCGCGCGCATATCGGCCGAGGGCAAGCTGTACACCTGCCTGTTCGCAAGCCGGGGACACGACCTGCGCGAGCTCGTCCGCAGCGGGACCCCCGACCACGAGCTCGCTAAGGCCGTCGCGGCGCTCTGGAGGGTGCGCGACGATCGGTACTCGGAGATTCGCTCGTCCGAGACCGCCGGGCTCGAGAAGATAGAGATGTCCTACATCGGCGGCTGACGCGTCCTTCCGCCCGAAGAGATGGGTGAGCAACTGCAGCTAGCAACTCTCGAATGGGGTGAACGAGGTCCCCGCGCCTTGCTGCTCCACGGCTTAACTTCCTCGGGGCGGAGTTGGTGGCGCGTGGGTGCGGAGATGGCAAGAGCCGGCTACCGGGTTGCCGCACCCGACCTGCGCGGCCATGGCGACAGTCCGCGGGGGGACGACTACCTCCTCGCCTCCTACGCGGCCGATGTGCTGGCACTCGACCGCGAGTGGGACCTTGTTGTGGGCCACTCGCTGGGCGGAGCCATCGCCGTCGTCGCCCAAACGACGGACCGCAGCTTTGCAGGTCGCCTCGTGCTCGAAGACCCGTTGCTGCGCCTGTCTGAGCCGGAGCGTTTCATCGCCGAATATACGGAGCCTTTCGAGGATCCGAGCGCGGGTGCCGTCCTTGTCAAGAACCCGAGATGGCACCCGCAGGACGCTCGCATCAAGGCGGAAGCGCTCGAGGCGTCGAGCCCGGAGATCGTGCGGCGCACCGCCCTGGAGAACCAACCGTGGGATGTGGTCCCCATGGCGATGGAGCTCGATTGCCCCACGCTGCTCATCGCGGCCGATCCCGGGGAGAACGCACTGGTCACCCCCGACATGGGCGAGCGGATCGCCGCGGCGAATCCGAATGTCACCTTCCAGGTGCTCGCCGGCGCAGGCCATTCCCCACACCGCGACTCATACTGGATGTTCTGGCAGGTTCTCCATGGGCATCTCTCCACATGAATCTCGAGACTCGGGCCCAATCGGTCGACCTCGAGGCGGACACCCTCGTGGTGGTTTGGGCCGACGAACACCTGTCCCGCTTCGAGCTCGTAGGGTTGCGACGGAGCTGCACCTGCGCCCAGTGCCGCGAGCTGCGCGCGCGAGGGGAAACGATCTGGCCCCACCCGGGAGTGTCTCAAACCCTCGAGGTAACAGGCGCCGAGCTCGTCGGGGGCTGGGGATTGTCGCTGCAGTGGAACGATGGACACGAGACCGGCGTCTACCGGTGGGAGACGCTGCGGACGTGGTGCCGTTGTGAGCTCTGCACCCGTTTCTAGGCCTCGCTACGAGGGCTTGGCGATGTTCACGACGGGAAGCCGGATACGGCGCGCGCTCATGTCGAGCAGCCTCCCCGCGACCGCGTCGATCGTGTGTGCCGCCTCCGAGTCGGGTTCTGCGACGACGATCGGAGCGCCCACGTCGCCGCCCTCGCGCAGAGCTGGAACCAGCGGGATCTGGCCCAGCAAAGGGACCCCCAGCTCCTGCGCCAGGAGTTCACCCCCTCCGGAGCCGAAGAGGTCGTAGCGAAAGCCGTCGCGTCCGGTGAACCAGCTCATGTTCTCGATGACTCCGGAAACCGCAAGATTCACCTTGCGGGCCATGTATGCGGCCCGCTGCGCCACGCGCTGCGCTGCGGGCTGGGGGGTGGTCACCACGATGATCTCCGTCGCCGGCAGGAACTGGGCCATGGTGAGCGACACGTCGCCCGTTCCCGGCGGCATGTCGATGATGACGATGTCGGGGTCGTTCCAGTAGACGTCGGTGACAAACTGCGTAAGCGCCTTGTGGAGCATCGGTCCTCGCCAAATGACGGGATTGTTCTCGCTGGCGAAGAATCCGATCGAGATCACCGCGATGCCGTGTGCTTCGGGCGGCACGATCATCCGATCGATGATCACGGGCTTTCGATCGATGCCGATCATGCGCGGGATAGAGAACCCGTAGACATCCGCGTCGATGATTGCGGTGCGCTGGCCGCGTCGGGCCAGGGCCACGGCGAGGTTGGTGCTGACCGACGACTTGCCCACTCCGCCCTTGCCAGAGGCCACGGCGATAACCCTCGACGATGTAAAAACGTCGCCCATTGAGACCGCGCCGTCGCCGTGAAGCTGGCGCCGAAGCTCTTTGCGCTGGTCGTCGGTCATGGTCGTGAAGTCGACGTACACCTGCTCGGCACCCAGTGTTTTCACCGCCGAGATGACGTCGTCGTGGAGCTTGGTTTTGAGGGGGTAGCCCTCCACGGTGAGGGCGACCGACACGCGGACCCGGCCGGGGGCGACCACGACGCCCCGGACCATGTTGAGCTCGGTGAGGGGCCGGTGCAGTTCGGGATCGTCCACCGAGCCCAATGCCCTGCGGACGTCCTCCTCGGTGATCGCGCTTGCCTGTGACAGGTGTCGCCTCCCGGCCGCCTCGGTCAGCCTTTCGAGCAAACCAAGCCGAGCTAACTGGTCACAACACCCTACTGAACTTCACACGTTCGACTAGACCAACATCTTCCTGGGTAGTACGGTCTAACTAGTCACGAGCAGGGCACGAGCAGGGAATGTCCCCCCACAGGCTTGTGGGGGCGAGGATCGGGGGCCGCATGGAGCTGACTCGTCGGGACTTCCTCAAGGTTTCCGCCGCAGGCACCGCTGGAGCTGCGTGGGCGACCTTCGGTTTCGACCTCGAGCCCGCGTACGCGCAGGCGAGCGAGCTGAAGATCAGCCGCGCCAAGGAGATCCGCTCGGTGTGCCCCTACTGCGGCGTCGGCTGCTCGATGATCGCCTACGTCGCGGGTCACGGGGAGACCACTTCGTTCAACACCAAGCCCTACCTCGTCCACATCGAAGGCGACCCTGACAGTCCGATCAACGGGGGCTCGTTGTGCCCGAAGGGCGCGAGCACGATGCAGCTCGCGGTCAGCGAAGAGCGCGTGCAGGCGCCGATGCACCGGGAACCGGGCGCGACCGAGTGGGCGGAGATCTCGTGGGACGACGCGCTCGATCGTCTCGCCCGGCTCATGAAGGATGCGCGCGACGAACGCTTCGTCGAAACCGACGACGACGGCAACATCGTCAACCGCAACGAGGGCTTCGCATGGGGCGGGGGCGCGACCATCAGCAACGAGGAGGGCTATCTTACGACCAAGGTCTTCAGGGCTCTCGGGACGGTGGGCATAGAACAACAGGCCCGGGTCTGACACGGCCCCACGGTGGCCAGTTTGGCCGCCTCGTTTGGCCGGGGGGCCATGACCAATCACTGGGTCGACTTCAAGAACTCGGATGTGTTCTTGGTGATCGGCGCCAACCCGGCGGAGAATCATCCTTGCGGGTGGAAGTGGGCACACGTAGCGCGCGACACGCGCGGCGCAAAGATCATCCATGTTGACCCGCGCTTCACGCGCACGTCGGCCGTCGCCGACCTCTGGGCCCCCATCCGCGCGGGGACCGATGTCACCTTCTTCAACGGACTCATCAACTACGTGCTCGAGAACGAGCTGTACCACGAGGACTACGTAAAGCTCCACACCAACGCCTCGTTCATCGTCGGCGAGGACTTCGAGTTCGACGACGGTCTCTTCTCCGGCTACGACGAAGCCACGCGGCTCTACGACTCGTCGGCGTGGGACTACGAGCGGATCTCGGGCACGGAGATGAAACCGTCGATCACGGAGAAGACTCCGAAGGTGAGGGAGGGTGGGACGGACGGGAGTGCTCTTCCTCTCTCTCCGGCGGCGACGCCGGGGTTCGCCAAGCGCGACCAGACGCTGCAGGATCCGCGCAGCGTGTTCCAGCTCATGAAGCAGCACTTCTCCCGGTACACGCCGGAGATGGTGTCCGAGGTAACCGGCATCCCGGAGGAGAAGTTCCTCGAGATCGCCGAGATCTTCGGCGCCACCGGCACGGCGGACAAGGCCGGCAACGTCGTCTATGCGGTTGGCCTGACCCAGCACACCAGCGGGGTTCAGATAATCAGAGGCATCGGCATCCTTCAGATGCTGCTCGGCAACGTCGGTAAGCCGGGGGGCGGCGTCAACGCCGAGCGGGGCCACGCCAACATCCAGGGCAACACCGACAACGCGCAGTCGTGGGAGATCCTGCCCGGCTACATGGCGATCCCGAAGCCCGGCATGAAGTCCCTCGACGACTACATCAACGCAGCGGCGCTCGCCCAGCTCGATCCGAACTCGCTTAACTTCTTCGGTTCCGTATACCGAGCCATGACGGTGAGCCTGCTCAAGCAGTGGTTCGGTGAGGCTGCAACCGAGGACAACGATTTCTCGTTCTCGTGGCTGCCCAAACCCGACAAGAACTGGTCGTGGATGACGTTCCACGACGAGGCGCGCGCCGAGAGGCTCCACGGCCTCTTCAACGGCGGCATGAGCAGCGTCAACGTCGGGCCGGATTCGAATCGGGTGATCGAGTCGCTGTCGAATCTCAAGTGGTTCGTAGTCATGGACCCGTTCCCGACCGCGTCGTCGGAGTTCTGGCATGCACCCGGAGTCGATCCCGAAGAGGTTCAGACCGAGGTGTTCTTCTTGCCGACCACCCACTGGATCGAGAAGTCCGGTGCGTTCGTGAACTCGGGCCGTTGGGCGCAGTGGAAGCACGCCGCGCTTCCTGCTGAGGGCGACATCAAGAACGACAACTACATCCTCGCTCAGCTCTTCCTGCGGATGAGGAAGCTCTACGAGGAGGAGGGCGGCGTCTTCCCCGATCCGATACTCAATCTCACGTGGGAGTACTCGGATCAGGACGACCCGCCGGCGGAGGATCTCTCGGCGGAGATCAATGGGCGTGATCTCACGACCGGGCTGCTCCTGGACACCTTCCTCGACGCCAAGGACGACGGCACCACCGCGATCGGGAACTGGCTCTACACGGGGTCGTACACCGAGGCCGGCAACCAGATGGACCGGCGCGGCACCGACGACCCCACGGGCATGGGCTACTTCCACAACTGGGCGTGGTCGTGGCCGGCCAACCGGCGCGTCCTCTACAACCGCGCTTCGGCCGACGCCCAGGGCGAGCCCTGGGACGAGACGCGTCCCGGGATCCGCTGGAACGGGAGCCTGTGGGTCGGCGATGTCCCCGACTACGTGCCGGATTCCCCACCCGAGGACGGCCTCGGCGCCTTCATCATGACGGGCGAGGGAGTCGGACGATTGTTCGCGCCGGGCGGGCTCCTGTTGGATGGCCCCTTCCCCGAGCACTACGAGCAGACCGAGTCGCCCATCGCCAACCCGTTCAGCGGCACCAACAAGAACCCGGTTGCATTCATGTACGAGGATGCGCCGGCGAGCTTCGCGGAGGACGACAGCGAGTTCCCTTACGTGGCCACCACCTACCGGCTCACCGAGCACGAGCACTTCGTCACCCAGCACGTGCCTCAGCTCGTTGAGGCCATGCCCGACTTCTTCGTCGAGCTGCCGGTGGAGCTGGCCGAGAAGAAGGGCATCGCGAACACCGACATGGTAAGGGTGCGCTCGAAACGGGGAGAGGTCGAGGGGCTGGCGCTGGTGACGAAGCGAATGCGACCGCTGCGGCTCGGCAACAAGGTCGTCTACCAGGTCGGCATTCCGGTGCACTGGCACTACGCGGGAGGCCACGGCAAGGGCAAGGCGGCCCAGATGGCGAACCTGTTGACGCCCTACATCGGTGACGCGACCACGGCTACACCGGAGTTCAAGGGATTCCTCGTCGACGTCGAGAGGGTCTAGGAGGTAGGGAGATGACAACCGAGCTCGGTCTCGCGGTCAAGCGGAAGTCGGCGACTCCTTCCTCCGGCACCAACATCCGTCGGGATCACTCCATCAGGCAGGTCGAGGTCTCCAAGCTCGTAGACATCGACCTCTGCATCGGCTGCAAGGCCTGCGAGGTCGCCTGCAAGGAGTGGAACGACCTCGAAGTCGAGGAGACCCACAACTTCGGCGGCTATCAGAGCCACGAGGACCTCACCGCTTCAACCTGGGACCTCATGCGCTTCAACGAGGTGGAGCTCGAAGGCAACGACCTCGCCTGGCTCATTCGCAAGGACTCATGTCTGCACTGCGAGGAACCGGGTTGTCTGCTGGCGTGTCCCGCACCGGGCGCGGTCGTGCAGTACGAGAATGGCATCGTCGACTTCGATCAGGACAAGTGCATCGGCTGCCAGTACTGCGTCAGCGGATGCCCCTTCGACATCCCGCGCTTCGACTCCAAGACGAAGAAGGTCTACAAGTGCACGATGTGCGTCGAGCGCATCAGCAACGGGATGGAGCCTGCCTGCGTCAAGGCCTGTCCCACCGGGTCGATCCGTTTCGGGACCAAGGAGGACATGCTTCACTACGGTGAGGAGAAGGTGGCCAAGCTCAGGGACCGCGGCTTCGACGACGCGCTCCTATACGACCCCGAGGGAGTCAAGGGCTTGCACATGATGTACGTCGTGCCGCGCGGCGAGATGCTCGACGAGTACGGGCTCCCGGATGAGCCGACGGTAAAGGGCGCCAGCTTCTTCCCCGTCATGAGCGGACTGCGCAAGCTCGGGTCGCTCGCCACCTGGGTGGGACTGCTGGGCGCAGGGCTCTTCTTCCTGCGGACCGGCCGCAGGTTCCCGCCTGCGGAGGACAAGGCCGTTGCCTCCGCCCGGGAGAAGGGCCGCGCGGCCGAGGGAGAGACGCAGATTCCTGAGGAATCCAATCGGGGAGAAGGCGAGCGCCCATGAGTGTGCGAGTCGAACAAGAGGAAGGGATCCTTCGCTACTCGCTGGCGGAGCGCGTCCTGCACTGGTCCGTCGCCCTCACCTTCATCTACCTGATGCTCTCGGGGTTCGCGCTCGGCTATCCGCGCATGGCGTGGCTCTACGATGTCCTGGGCGGGGGTCAGACGGTTCGCTTCCTACACCCCATCGTCGGCGTGGCCTTCACCATCGGTGTCGTACTGATGCTGGTGTTGTGGTTGCGGGACATGGTCTTCGACGCCAGGGATCGTGCGTGGGCGCGCGACCTGCGCAGCTACGTGCGCGAGGGCCACAGCCAGGTCGACATCGACCGTTTCAACGCGGGCCAGAAGGGCTACTTCTGGTTCGCGGTCGTGACCGGAGTGGCCTTGCTCATTACGGGCCTCCCGCTCTGGTTCCCCGGCCTCATGAGCAGTGGCTGGAACCAGTTTGCCCGTCTGCTGCACCATGCCATCTTCCTGCTGACCGTGGGCGGTTTCATCATTCACGTCTACATGTCCACGGTGATGCTGCCGGGCACGATGCCGGGCATGACCGGCGGCAGGGTTACGCGCGCGTGGGCGGCCTGGCATCACCCGAGCTGGTTCCGCAAGCAGGAGGCCGAGCGCAACTGAAGGTCCGGCGAGGAGGCCCGGGCGACTTCGACTTCCGGCTGGCGCGCGCCGAGGGAGTAGAGCGTCTTGCGGCCACGGCCGCTCCACTTACGTTACAGTCGTCGGTGCTCGGCCATCAGCGCGCCCTCAC
>JBOGWX010000047.1:0-24736 GCA_050694055.1 Actinomycetota bacterium | reverse complement strand
GCGATATGCGGATCCTCGTCGCGGCGTTGCGCGCGCATGCCGAGAAAGTGTCACAGGAAGGTCGTAAGGTTGCGTAGTCAGTCCGTTGGGTCGTCACCGAAATTCAACGGCGACCGGGACATCCTCTGCGATTGTCCTGGCCGTAGATGGTGACCGCCCGAACGACGTCGAAACCTTGTCCGAAACGGTCGACTCGGCCTTCACGCTGCTCGTGTCTGGTGGGATTCCAGGCGAGGTCGTAGTGGACCACCGCCTGGAAGTGATCTTGGAGGTTGACGCCCTCGGACAGGCAATCGGTAGCCACCAACACCTTGCGACCCTCGAGGTCTCCTAACTGCCTGATCCTTTCCTCCCTGAGGGCGGGGGGGATCACACCGGTCACAGCATCGACATGTGCGCGACCTCCCAGCGATCTCTTCAGTTGCTCGGCGAGGTAGTCGGCGGTGTCGATGAAACGGCAGAACACGATCGGGTCGTACCCCTCGGCCAGGAGCTCCTTGACGACTTCAACCGCCTTGGCGAGCTTGCTGTCCTCGTCCCCCTCGAGAGCCTCGGCCGCGCGGGCGAAAACGAGTAAACGTCTGCGCTCAGAGGTCTCCCCTGCATCCTGCTCGACGTCGGCTCCTGGCGTGACATCGGCGGCTTCGACGGACTCGTCGCCTGTGAGGTCGAGCACGATGGAACGCCCAAGCTCGTCGGCCTCCCTCCGAGCTGATCGCTTCGGCCGCAGACGCTCTGGTTCTCAGCGTTTGAGCTGCCGCGCGTGGTGATGAGGCCAGCGCACGGAGCAGCGCCAACGCGGACCACCAACGAACTCTCTGGCGCACACTGCCGTCGGCCTCGCTTCGAACCGATTCCTGCGCGTACGCAATGACACGGTCGAATAGCCGTAGGTACTGGTTGCTCAGGCGATAAGGTGCTTCCTTCGTCAAGCGATCGCGTGGGAAGCGAGTCTCTTCGTCAAGAAAGTGGCGGATGTCGGCGCGGCGACGCTGCACGAAATGGCGCGCAAGTCGCTCACGTTGCTGCTGCTCCTCGAAGTTGAGCTCCGCCAGTCGAGGGTCGACAAGTCCGAGAAGGTTCCGAAAGGACTCCTCCTTACCAGAGTGAGGCGTGGCGGTCACAAGAATGAGGTGGCGCTCCTCATCCTGGGCGAGGCGTTGAAGCAACTCGTAGCGCAAGGTGCGTCCACGATTGCCTGGACCGGAACCGCCGGCAACACATGTATGCGCCTCATCGACGATCACCAAGTCGGGACAGGTTCGAACGAACTCATCTCGCCTTCTCGGAGATTTGATGAAGTCGGTGGAGACCACGACGTGGGGGTGGTGCTCGAAAACCGACTCGTCCGTGGGGATGTTGCGTTCAAGACGGCTCACGGTGCTGGGCAGGACGAGTTCAGCGTTGATGCCGAATTTGTTGAAGAGCTCTCCCTGCCATTGCTCTGCCAACGCGGGGCTGCAAAGTACGGCAAGACCGCGAGCGTCTCCCTGGGCCAGTAACTCGGTCGCGATGAGAGCGGCCTCGATCGTCTTGCCGATTCCGACATCGTCGGCTATCAGCAAGCGCACGGTTTCAAGGCGCAGCGCCATCAGGAGTGGGACGAGCTGGTAGCTGCGAGGCTCCACCGTCAGGGATGCCAGCGAGCGGAACGGTCCTGCGCTTGAGCGAAACCCGATTCGAAGCGCGGTTCGTAGTAGCGACGCGCTTAGCTCGTCCCCCAAGTCCCCGGAGGATGGAGGTGGAAAACTCGCGGGAGCCACCTCCTCCAGCGGGAAACACGCCGGCCATGTCCTCTTGTCCCCCACCAAGCGGACGGAGGACGAGAAAGTCGTCGGCACTTTCGGGAAGAACCACCCACTCCCGGCCGCGCGCCTTAACGAGAGAGCCCGCGGCGTACGAGGTCATCGGATCGTCTCCAATGATCCAAAGATCGACGGGTAAGCGGACACAGTTTCTCTCCATTCCTCGTCGTGCCGGAAACGGAGAACCAACCACCCCTCGGACATGAGCCGTGCCTCCGCGTCCAGATCACGCGTGTGGACTGTGTCCACATCGTGATGCGGACCGTCGATGAAGATCGCCACGGAGCCACTGCTGTCGTAGAAGAAATCGGGCCTTGCGGAGGCGCTCGAGACCAAGTCTTGTGCCCTATCCGGCAGGCGGAGGTTGTGCTGGTCGAGCCAATTCAGGAATTTCTTTTCGAGATTGCTGTCACAGCGCTCTAATAGCTCTTCGAGGTGGGTTTCCCTTGGGACACCACGCCCGGCGGAGACCGCGCTTGAGCGCGCCAGTCTTAGCAGGAGATCGGAGACGTTGTGTCGATCGATCAGTCCGTGATCCGGCTGGTTAGAGTAGGAGAGCAGACACTCGTAGCAAGCCTTCTCGCAGCGCTCCGGCGTGTCAGGTGCATGACCGAGATCGGCTCCGGTCTCCGGATCGAAGTGCGCAATGGCAAGAGCCTCATGAGCCGCCGCTGCCAGCGCCCCGGCTTCGTTTATAAGTCTCCGCAGTACTCCGGCGCCACCCTCTGCGCTCTCCATGAAGAGCATTCGAGCCCTGG
Source organism: Actinomycetota bacterium (assembly GCA_050694055.1). Taxonomy (GTDB): domain Bacteria; phylum Actinomycetota; class CADDZG01; order CADDZG01; family WHSQ01; genus WHSV01. The sequence continues at coordinate 22,173 of JBOGWX010000047.1, read as the reverse complement.
AGTCGGGGTCGGGAAGTCGTTCGCTGCGAAGCTCTGAGTCCTCGAGCTGGAACCGGGCTTCGATTCCGCGCTCGAGCGCGTAGCGAAGACTCGCAGCGGTCTCTTCGTCCACGGTCTCACCTAGCCTAAGCATGAGTATGTTGCGAGTGTCTTGGACGTACGGAATCACTTTCTGGCGACGTGGCGCGTCCTCCTGCTCGTCCAGCTCGCTATCGGACGTGGCGTCCGGCGCTTCCTTGTCCTTTAGCCAGCGTCCTTCGACGGCATCGATCCAGAAACCAAGGTCCTCGGGATTCTTACGTCTTCTTCGGCCACGATTTGTCACTCTGACAGCGGCTGTATCGCCGTAGGTCAAGGAAGCGACCTGCTCGCCCTCGAGGTCGACCTCGGCATCGCTGTGGCCGGGGCCGTCACCATGGTCACTAAAGCGGTAGGAGGTCATCAGCTCGAACCCGGCCCGCCGCCGTTCTTCCTCGTCGGACGAGATGCGCTCGCGACGACGAGTGAAGACAGTCTGCAAGCGCATGAGTCCGCCGGTAACCGCGCCTAGAGGATGTGCGCAGTTCTCGCATACATCGATACCGGGTGCGCGGTCGTGATGATATCCGCAGGATTCACAGGTTCGAACCTCGTCGGTATCGATGGTTGTCTCTCCGGACACAGCGGCCGGAAGCTGAACGCGCCATACCTGATAGCGGGCTCCCTCGTGATAGATGAGTGCTCCAGGGCCGAACTCGCTGATGGCGAGAAAGCGAGGACGCTGGATATAGTCGCCGTCCTTGGTTCGTCGATGGCCTGGAATGAACGCGGCGAGCGGCAGACGAGGGAAGGAGTAGCCCGGTAGGAATCCCTCCGACGCAAAGTAGCGGTAGGGATAGAAGTCGGTTTGGCCGCGCTCTTGGTCCTCGTTCTTTAGTAGGCGAATCTGATTCTCGGCTTCGTTACGCCTTGCCTGAGCTGTTCGCTGCTTCCTCCTGGTTGCCGAGTGATCGATGATTATCCGGTTCTGCTCCTCACGATCTGTGAGGGCATCGCGGTAGAGAGCGCGCCAGCGTTCGCAGGCACGATCGAAGCCGGCCGGAGCGTTGCTGACTGTGTCCTCGATCCAGCCGTCGCGCCACCAAGTTGTCGTTGAGAGCAGCTCCGAAATGGTTCCCAGGACGTTCCGCACCCTCGTGATTGCTCGCCGCTGTGCGCCCGAGTCATCGATCGCACTACGTATGTGTTCGAGCAATTCGAGAGACGGCTGGTCACCACCGGATTCGAGGATGTCGATCAGGCTACCTTTCAAGTCCTGGTCGGTCTCCGCCAGCCAAATGGCGTACACGTGGGATCGGATGAGGTCCTCGTTCGTGAGATCCAGGCGAGGGGGAGCCACCGAGCCGGCGACCATCCTGTCCGAGCGCCGGAAGTAGTAATGATCGTGACTGTTGCCGGTCGCGCAATAAGTGGTGATGAGTGCAGGCTGACCAGAACGGCCCGCTCGTCCGCTGCGCTGTGCGTAGTTGGCCGGTGTAGGAGGGACGTTGCGCAGCATGACTGCGTTTAGCCCCGCGATGTCGACGCCGAGCTCCAGAGTGGGAGAGCAGAACATGAGAGGCAGTTCCGCTTGGCGAAAGTCGTGTTCTCGTTGTTCCCGAACTTCGGCGGGTACCTGAGCCGTGTGTTCCGCAGAGTGAAGGCCGGTAAGCGAATCAGCGATGTCTCTGTAGAGGTCGCGGAAGAACGGATTGACCCTGGAGCCGGCATCGGGATCGTCGGTACGCCTTAGCGGGTCGGGGGCGCCCATGGTTCCGTCACCGACTCGCCAGATCAGAGCCGACGCCTTGAGCCGGTAACCCGAGACCCCATCGTTGTCGGTGCCGACGTTCGTCAGCAGGCCCATCGCATCAAGTACTTCGAGGATCTCCGAGATTACGAGCCGGGCACCCTCATGGTCGAGGGGTGCACTCAGATCACGAAAGCGATTGCGGCGGGTTAAGTATCGCCCCAGGGCGGAACGGCCGGAGAGGAAAACGTCCCGTCGCGAGCCGCCCGGACGTCCCGGGCGAGGGTAGGCCGTTCCCGGCTGAGGCTCAGGCTCTCGCTCTGGCAATGCCCACGGTCCCGTTAGCTGCTGGTTCGAGAGGTTTCGTACACGTTCGAACCCCTCCTGCGTTATCTGGTCAACGTCGAGCGCGAGCACCCTGCGGAGCTCGTCAAGGACGATTCGACACAAGTCTCGTCGCAGCGGTGGGGGAGCGCCCCGCAGTGCTTCGTGGCGAAGTTCCCAGCATTCGGGATCCGCGGCGATCTCGTCAAGATCGACGTAATCGATCTTGACCAAGCCCGTCTGCTCAAGATTCGGCATGGTCACGCGCCAACCACGCTCGAGGTCAAGGAACAGCCGGTAGGAGATGACTTCACGCAGCGCCTTGTTGGTGTTGTCGCGCTGGCTGTACTTGGCGTCTGGATTCTGGGCATAGAGGTGAAACGGCAGTCCCAGAGCGCCGGCTACCTGCTTTGCAATGTCCTCGTGACGAAGCCCGTCGCTTCTCGCGCCGGCTGCCGCTCTATAAAGACCACCTCTCAATTGCGCAACCTGAACGAAGTCGTTGAAGTGTCCCGACTGAAGGCTGGCGTCCTGTCGGTTATCCACGAAGGTCAGGAGTTTTCGTGCTTCCTCCGAGAGTCCGGTTTCGGGCTCACGCAGACTTCGCACGATGGCTGATGCAACTATGCTCGTTGCCGAACTGCGACCCTCCACGTCGAGTGTTGCGAGCTTGGCGAATTCACGCCCTCTAGTCTGCTCGTAGGAGACGCCGCACCGCAGGCAGAAGAGGAAGGGCGAGGGCACGTAGGCGGCCTCGAGACCAAGCCCGGGCGGCGACTGCGTCCCATCCAAGGCGACCGAAGTCGTTTGCGGGAGTCTCTTTCTTCTGCTCTGCATGACCCGCGTTTCCCCATTGATCTCGCTAAGCCACGAATCGGGAAGTCGACCCTCATGCAGCGGATCCTCCGGCCAGGGGTAGTCCTGACTGACGTACAGGTAGCCATTGTCGACATCACCACCGCTCGTATCCTGATCGCGCCTGGGCCGATAGGTGGTTACGCCCTGGTTCTTTTCACGTGCGACGACGAGGTACTCCTGCCCGCATTCACGGCAGAAGGCAAGAGGCAGCAGCACCTTTTCGGGATGTTCGGGTACGACCAGCTGATAGTGGCTCGTGATGTAGCGGTCGGCCTCCGGCTCGAGACTGACGTACACAGTGTCTCCCTTGGAGAGAAACTGATGGAGGCGAAACGCAAAGAGAGGTCGATGTTTCGAGGGGTGCTGAACCATGTTTCCAGCAAGGAGCCGGGAGCGGATCGCTTGCTCGCAGGGAGCAGACGGTTCACCAGTCACCTTCGCGAGCTCGCCGGTAGCCCTTTGCATGGTGGTCGGCTGCCGACGGACCAGCAGTCCTTTCTCGTCTGTTCCCAGGCCGAACATCGACTCGATCCAGGATGCAAGCGGATCTTCAACCAGCTCGTCGTAGGTCCACTTGGCTCGATCCGCGCGCACGCTTTGAGCTAGGTCTTCCGGAGAGGGCTCCGCATCGGCGGTCGCTCTCTGTAGAGTTTCAACGATGACCTGATTCGATCTGACGTCGTCGCCGAAAAGCATTGAAGCAACCCCAGCGACAGCATCCTTTTGTTCGGCGCGCGATCCTCCGCTAACCATGGTTGCGGACGTCCCCACGTACTGGACCTTGGGGGCCGCACATGCGTCTGCGACTCGGCGCGCCAAAAGCGCAACGTCTGCACCCTGTCGTCCGCGGTAGGTGTGCAATTCATCGAACACTACAAACCGAAGATCCTTCGCGGCCGACGCCGAACTCTGCCGCCGGATGATGAACGACCGACCCCTCTCGTGCCATGAGGTCGTCCTCGGCACAGGCGACGGATACTTTGTCGATACGGTGCGGGCTCTACAAGCCACGGGAGTCATGGTGCACGTTGTGGCGGTGGCGGGCCACCTCTCGCGCGATCTGGCGAGGCAAGCCGATTCGATCGCACTGATCAAAATGACCTCAGCCCGAAAGAGGGTCGCGTGACCGGGCTCGCCTACCTCGATGTCCAGGCTGAAAAACATGCTGAGGTCGCGAACCTCCGTGCTGACGACCAGAGGCTGACGAAGAGGTTCGCGGTGGAGCTCGTCGCGAACCTGTTTCGTCTCGTCCTCAGCACCAAGGGGATCAAACTCCACCGGTGGTGCGAGCGTCAGGGTGTCTGCGCCAGGAGCGTCCCACGCGCTTTGGCTAACGTGCGTCTGGGCTGGAGGCTCGCGGACGAGCTGGCATGCGGGTTGGGGATCCATCGACGTTGCCTTTGGCCCAACTGGTGAGGAAGAAGATGAAGAATCGCGGGGAGGTGGGGATGACGTACCGGGGAAACGGTCGGCGACGGCTCTCGGAAGATGGCTCCTATCACCTGAGGCGTTGTGGTGATGACTGGGTGGCCGAGATCACATATCGGTGGGATTACCGCGAGGTCGCCCTTCTGTCGACAAGGGACCACTCTGATCTCATGGATATTGTCTTGGATGGCCAGGTCGACATGCGCGGGGTGCCCGGGGGACGTTTCTTGATCAACGAGAAGATCAAAGAACTACGAGGCGTTCGAAGATTCATGCAGCGAGGGCGGGAAGCCTGCCGGACCGAATGGAGGTTGCACGCCGCGACCCACAACCTCCGCAAGCTGTGGAGCTCTGAAAACCGGCGATTACCATTCGATTCCCTTAGCCATCGACCGCTGCTCGGATCGCCTCAGCGAACCTTTGAGAGACAGGCTCTAAGGTGAGACATTCGAGAGAAGAATTGATCCAGAAGGAACGCGCAAAGTTCTCCCCTTCGCGGGTCCGTCGACGACGAATAGAACAACAACACCTTGTGCTTGACCTAAATAAGTGAAGCGGTGTCTCTTGCTGAGACTGTTTGGCCGAGGTGAATCTCCCGTCCAGCTAATCTTGACAGGATCTGCACGAACGGCGAGGGGTTCGAAGAAAGCAGGCTGGACGCGCTCTCCGCGAACAATCCTATTAACCTTGGGTACGACTTGAGTAGCGTCGAGGACAATGTAAAACGCCACGTATACGGAGACAAAGACCATGACGAGCCCGACTACCCACAGTGCGGACCAAAGAATCCTGGGATGGGCAGAGGGGTTTTCGGTGGACGAGACAGTGAACCTTGGCGGAGCAGAGAGCACTCCGTCGACTAGGACCGAGTCACCCAGGTGGCGTACCTTCGGGCTCTTCTTCCTGTTGAGATAATGATGAAGTGAAGAGAGCCGTCTCACAAGGAGGGCTTGGAGCACAGAGGGGAAAAACGAGCGCCTTACGAGGTGTAGGGACAAAGCGGTGAGCGGCGGCACTAGGACTACGCACACGATCAGGTATATCGACGCTCGAAGTGGTTGCGAGAGTAGTAGGATCGGTAGCACAATCCATGCCAATCCTAGTAACATCCATCCGAACGCGACCCAAAGGCCTGACGCAACGATGCCATACGTCTTCCACAGAAGGTCTACGAACCCATTGTGATGGTCCGAGCGTTCGCTTGATGAAGATGATTCATCGAAAGGGACATCTCGAAGTACAACTTTCAGAGTTTCGTCGAGTGATCTTCGGAACACGCCGATCCCATGTACGAAAACACGATTAGCTATCGGAAAGAGGACAAAGATGAGCGCATAAATGGCAACTGCGATCGCCATTAGGAGAATGCCAGCTGCCAACACGACTACGAGAAAGAAGAGCCAAGACGCGAGCCGCAGAACAAGAGCAGCAAAGTCTAGACCGACTTCTTCAGGTGTGACACCCAATCGATCGTAGAAGTTATCGTAGTTTGCTCGCACGAAGATGTAGAAGGTCGCCGTGAGAATTGTCAGAGCAACTGCGAGTTGACGATCGAGTCTGCGCCAAAGGGCGAACGATGAGCGGAAAAACGCAGCCCTCCGCTTTCTACGAGCGTTGTGCTCAAGCGCTTTGACCTTATTCAGAGCATCAATGGCGTCCTGAGACCGGCCCAGATTTGTGTAGGCGATGGCCTTGTTGTGCCACGCCAGCGCGTTGCCTGGATCCAGCTCGATCGCCTTAGACAATGGCTCAAGGGCGTCCTGAAACCGATGGAGGTTGATGAGTGCGATGCCCTTGTCGTGCCACGCCAGCGCGTTGCCGGCATCCAACTCGATGACCTTGGTGAGTTCCTTCAAGGAGTCCTCGAGTTCGTCTTTGGCGTCTTCCGACCTCTCCTCGCCCCCGGACGTGGGATCAGTCATGTTCGATCGTCATGCTGAATTCCGTTGAGCGCGCAAGCGATCCTGCTCTACACCTCTCCGAGTGAATGGAGGTTAGTTGATCACGAGAGGAGGAAGCGTGGGAAGGCCGTGGCGCGGAATCACCCGAGAGAAGCGACCTCAGATCATCCGGCTCGCTGCCCCAGGAGCGAACCACGGGCAGATAGCAGAAACCGTCGGCCTCTCCGACAGCCTTTGGTCGGTTATAGTCTCGACCCAGACGAAAGGGAACCCCGGGTTCGACCGCGCCTGTAAGGAAGGGATTTATCGCCCATAAGAGGTTCGACCTTCTGGAGTTGCCCAGGCCAGCGAGGACGGAGAACTCACGTGCGTCTTCAAGACTGGCTTTCCTAATGGAGCGAAACCTACTGACGTGTTTCTCGTCAAAGAGCCGCATGCCCACCCTGCCTTCAACTTCTCGACCCACAGATGCTGACGCTTTGACGAGATTAGCTCACTAACGGATTCTGCTCCGGTTCCCGCACAAGCACGAATGTCGTCGCCCTTAGCGCCTGATCGTCAGGCTGAAGAAGGTCGACCCCTCCGATCCCGAGAAAACCGGCGAGCTCATCCGGGGGGTGTTGGACGCCCTGCGGGCCTCGCCGCTGCCCCAGTATGAATGGAAGTCGATGATCGGGCTCTTCGGGGCGGCCGAGCTTGGCATCCTGCTGAACATCTCCGAGAGCAGCCTCAACCGTTACGCCAACGGCAGCCGGGCCACTCCGGACCTCATCGCCGAGCGGCTGCACTTCATCGCTTTGGTGGTGGGTGATCTGCGCGGCGCCTACAACGAGGTGGGGGTGCGCCGCTGGTGGCATAGAACTCGCTTCGCGCTCGACGGCTGTGCCCCCGCCACGCTCCTGCTCGAACACTGGACGCCCGATGATCCCGGCCCCCGCGCGATTCGCGAGCTCGCTCATTCGCTCATCTTCGCCACTGCGACGTGATCCTCTTTCGCCACGCCGATCCCCGCTGGCCGTTTCTGTGGGAGAGCGCCGATCAACCGGCGGCAAGATGGCACGGCGACGGGGACGGTCCGGTTCAGTACCTTGCGGACACGCCCGACGGGGCGTGGGCCGAGTTCCTTCGACACGAGGAGATCAAGGAGCCCGAGGACGTCGCAACCGTGCGGCGCGCCCTGTGGGCGATCGAGGTCGACGACTCCGAGGTCGCGGCAGAACCAGAGATGGCGATGGGGGTGCTCACCGGCGGACCCGAGAGCTATCCGTTCTGTCAGAAGGAAGCCGCCCGCCTGCGCGCCGGCGGCGCAACGAGCCTGTCGGTCCACTCCGCCGCGCTGAGGCCGGGTGAAGCGAGAGGCTGGCGCGTCGAGGCCGGCGTCCGGCCGGGCCCCCACCGAGAGCCGCGCACGATCGTGCTCTTCGGTCGCCGTCCTGAGCTGGTCGCTTGGGAGGTCGTGGGCCGTGGGCACCCGGAGGCGCACCTTTTGCGAAAGGTCAGACACTTCCGACCGTAGGTCTCGGCCGACGAACGGCACCAACGGTCAGCCACCTCCGGGGCATCGGGGACCTCGCAGAGCGACACGAGTACTCTCTTGACGCGGGCAAGCGTGATCTCCTCGCCGATTCGGTCCTCACCCCACGCTGCTCCGTACACTCACGAGATGGCCATCACCGGTGCACATGCCATCCTCTATACCTCGGAGCCAGAAGCGTTGCGCGACGTGTTCCGCGACGTCTTCGGCTTTAAGCATGTGGATGCCGGAGACGGATGGCTCCTCTTCGCTCTGCCCCCGGCGGAGTTGGGCATCCACCCGGCGGAGGGCCCGACCTTCGAAAGTGGCGTGCGCCACCAGCTGACTTTCATGTGCGACGACATCGCCGCGACGATCGAGGAACTGCGTGGCAAGGGGGTCGAGGTCCGAGGCGAGCCGCTCGACGAGGGCTGGGGAATCACCACCACCCTCGCTTTGCCCGGCGGCGCCGAGGTCATGCTCTACGAGCCTCGGCATCCCACGGCGATTTGAGCGGCTGAGGTGGGGACTTAGCCGACTTCCCAGATCGTATGATAGCGGAGTTCATACGATCGGGAGGTGACTTTCGTGGCTCGTCGGACCGTGAGCTTGCCGGACAGCACCGAGGCGCTCGTTCGAAGGATGGCGAATGACGGGGAGTCCTTCTCCGCCGCGGCGGCCCGTCTGATCGAAGCGGGAGCCAAGGCGCTCGAGGGCCGAAGGTCGGTCAGCTATGTCGGGGCGGGAGAAGGGCCCGAACAGCTTGGGCGCAAAGCCGAGGCCTATCTCGAAGAGCTCGTCTCCAGCGGTTGAAGGTCGTCGGCGACACGGGGCCGCTCGTCGCCGCTACGAACCGACGCGATAAGGCTCACCGGCTGGCGGCAACCCTCGTCTCAGAGCTCGGCCGCGACCTCATCATTCCGGACCTCGTCGTCGTCGAAGTGGATCAACTGCTCCGAGCACGGGTGAGCAAAGCCGCCGCACTGGCGTTCCTGGCGGCGCTCTCGGCGGGCGAGCACGAGGTCGCTTTCCTTTCGCAGGGCTTGCTTGGGCGGGCTTTCGAGATCGACAGTCGCTTCTCAGAGCTCGACCTTGGGCTCGTCGATGCTTCGGTCATGGCGTACGCCGAACGCCATGAGCTCCCGATACTGACCTTCGATTTCGAAGATTTTCGTGCGGCGCCACCCCAGTCCGGCTACTGGCGGCTGGTTATCGACGAGAGCCGCTACGCAGAGGCGACAGACTGATGCTGACTGCTACGGCAGGAGGCGGAAGCGGCCACCGTCGAGCGGGCGCAGCAACCCGAAGTGGCGGTGATCCAGCGTGAGTAGGGAGCGGGTCCGGTACCGATCGGCCAGCACCACAATCGACGCGTCCGTCACACCCACGTCCTGCTCGCGGTAGCGCTCGACCACGCCACGCGCCCGTTGCAGCTCCTCGGCGCCGAAGCCCGACAAGTGGTATGCGCCGCCGGCGACCTCCGCCAGCACCGCCAGTTCGGCATCCACGCCGAGTCGAGTGGCCACGAGGTAGTCCAGCTCGGCGACCACGTAGGGTGACACCAGCAGCGGCTCGGGCTCGGCGTCGACCACTTCCTTGACGGCGGCGTGGGCCGGCTCCCGACGGTTGAACAGCGCGAGGAGGCCGCTGGTATCGGCGACGATCACTGCTCGCCGAACCCGGTAAGCAGCTCGTCGGCCTGCGCGGCGAACGGCTCGGCCTCGAGGAAGCCGGGACGCGGCCGAGGTGCGGTCATCGCAGCCGCGATCGCCTGGCGGATCACCTCGGCCTCAGAGGAACCCCGCCGGCGAGCCTCCCGCTCGACCGCCGCTTTGAGCACCTCTGGCAGGTAGACGGTGGTCTTCCGAGTCATGCCAGCTATGGTACCTGTGGTGGCATGACATGGGCAACCCGAACGGGGGCCGGATTTCCTTAACCCCTCGCCTGGACCTAGGACGCGATCCCGCCAGGGCCACCGTCAAACGCCCTTCGTTACGGCGCACCGAGGTTCTTCTCGTACCGATGAGCAGGGCACGGGGATGGGACCGTGGTCACTCGCTGCGGCGTAGTCGAATTGGCCTCTGTCAGACCAGCCACTGCGTTCGTAGAACCTCCGGGCTCTCGCATTGCCCGCCACCACGGCGAGCCAGGCAGTCGGGTGGCCGGCATCTCCGATCCGTCGTTCCGCCTCCGCCATGAGGATGTCCGCTACGCCTGCGCCACGATGGACCGCCGAAACGTAGAGCTGTTCGACTTGTGTCTACGAGCGCCGAGGTGGTTGTCTGACTCCCGTCCTACGGGAGCGGCTCCTTGAGCGTCCTCGACGCGACGTACTTCTGGGTGTTGTTCAACACATTGGTGAACGGGTTATCGGTTTGGTTGGGCCAGTAACCGTAGAAGTCCTCGTAGGTCCGTCGCCCTAACAGCAGGGCGCCGGCCTCGCCCATGCCGCTCCACATCGCGGGATCCGCGTACGGGATCGCCCAACCGCCGTGCTCGAAGCCATCCCGGGTATCCTCGTCCGGTCGCCCCGGAGCCTGCATGACGCCGTCTGGCGTGAGACTCGTGAAGGCAACGATCTTGCTCATCTTGATTTCTTTCAGTCGATGGGCCTGCTCGATCAGGAATGATCGACCGAGCGTCGGGCGGTGAGATACAAGGGTGGTCTTGCTCCCCCCGGCTCGGCCGCTCAAAAAGAGGAGGTTAGCGTGACGGAGCCAGTTGTCGAGAAGCCCGACATCCCGCCCGAGTACGGGAGCCCGACGCAACGCCTCGAGTGGGCTGAGGTCGAGCGGAGGCTCGAGAGCGCGAGCGTGTATTGGATCTCGAGCACGAGGCCCGATGGTCGGCCACACGTCATTCCGCGCGACGGCATGTGGCTCGACGGGGGTCTCTATTACGGGGGCAGCCCGAAGACCGTGCACTACCGCAACATCACTCGCAACCCGCACGTCGCCGTCCACATCGGTGACGGTCAGGAGGTGATCATCGTCGAGGGCGCAGTCGAGATCGAGAAGCCCACGGAGGAGATGGCCGCGCGTCTCTCCGATGAGTCGTTCGCCAAGTACCCTCAGTACGGGCGGCTCGAGCCCAGCCTGTATATGGGAGGCGTGTCGGTCCTACGGCCGCGCCGCGTACTCGCGTGGACGAGCTTCACCGAGAACGCGACGCGCTTCAAGTTCGAGTAGCGAGAGCTCGGTCGAAGAAGGCTGTTGTCGAGTCACGCTGGCTTCAGCGGTGACCGTCTGCGGCGCACCCAGGCAGAGATTCCTTCGCGCTCTTCTTCGGATAGACGCGTCCTCCCGGCGTGGCTTCGGTAGCGTCGGGGGCGACGGTTCGAGCGGAAGCTGGAGGATGCCGAGGTGAGCAAGAAGGCGCGCCGGAAGCAGCGCAGGAAAGAGCAGCCCCGGCCCAACCAGAAGACCCGGCGGCGGATGCAGCGGCTGGCCGAGCAGGCTATGGAGTCGTTCATGACCGCCGCCGGCGATCCTGAAGTACTGGCCGAGCAGCCGGCCCGAGCGCTGCTGGCGCTCTTCGAGGGCCGGCGTCCGACCGACGGCCTCGCCTTCGTGATCGCCAAGCGCTCCTCGCCGGCGCGGGTCCAGGCGGTCGGCGAGGCCGCAGTCGAGATCGCTCCCGAGAGCCTCACCTCGCTGGCGTTCGCGGCCGAGGCGGCCGAGTGCGCGCGCGACGACCGGCGCGGCGCGGAGCTCTACGAGCGCGCGGTGGCCGTCGACGACGAGCCGGTGCTTCGCTGGTGCTGGGCCGTGGCGCTGACCGGTCTCGAGGACGTGCGCGCCTTCGAGGTGCTCGAGCCGTTGCTTGCCGACCCCACCGACGCGGCGGCCCAGGACGTCTACAGAGACGCTCTCGAGATCGCGTTCTCGCATCGAGAGCTGGACGCGCCCGACGACTGTCCCTGCGGCTCGGGTTACCGGTATGGCTACTGCTGCGCGGAGCGAGAGCGGATCGCGCTCGAATCATTCGCCGACGCCTCCACGCTCGACGAGCTCCGCGCCGCGCTCGATGGCTATGCGAGTCGCGCCGAGTACGCGCGCTCGGCGCGCCGGCTGCACGGTGACTTCTTCGGCGAGGACGACGACCGAAACCCCGACGAGCACGATCTTTTCGCCGCTTTGCGGGTGCGCATGATTACGACACCGCAGGACGAGCTCGTGGAGGACGACGACGTAGGGCTGCTGGCCGATCTCCTGCGAGACGACTCCGTTGCCCCCGAGCTACGCAGGCGCGCGGCGGACCTCAAGGGATACGAGCATTGGGGCCTGTGGCAGGTGGCCGATCCGCAGGCCGCTCCCGGAGTGTGGGTCACCGACCTGCTCTCGGCCCAACGCCACTACGTTCAGATCGCGCCCGAGCTGCTCGAGCGGCTGGCGCCGTGGTCGGTGCTGCTCGGCAGCGTCGTTCCGGTCGAGGGCGTCTGGCGCGTGAACGGCGCCCTTCCGCTCAACCCGAGGGAGGCGGACCGGGCCGCCGAGGTCGCGCTCGACACGGCCGATCTCATCATCGAATCTGAACGGCACAGCGCTCGGAGACGGTCGGCCTACTTCAGCGACTGGCTCGAGGCCGGCCCTCCCGGGGTGGTCGCGCGCGAGCGCTCTCCCATGCCCCAAGAGTTGGAGTCGTTCTTGAGCACGGTGGTAAGCGGCGGCATCGTTCGCATCATCGACGCGATCCGAGAGTGGCGAGCGACGCCGCCAAGACTCACCAACACCGACGGTGAAGCCCTGCACCTCCAGAAGGTGCGGGTCGCGCTCGGACACGCGGCCGCGCTCGAGACGCTGGCCGGACATTCGGACTTCGAGCTGCGAGACGACGAGATCGTGTGGCTCGGCCGGGTGATGTCGGCCTCGGAGGCGGCGTCGGCTCGTGCCGAGTTCGAGGCGATGTGCGAACGAGAGGGTCTCGAGCCCTCACCCGAGGTGGGCGACGAGCAACGCTACGTGCGCGCCTTCATCGAACGGGATGGCGACGAGCTCGTGTTCGACGTCAACTCCGACGATCGACTGGAGGCGCTCGTGGCCGTGCTGCAGGACATCGGGGCTGATCCGACGTTGCTCTCCGCGATAAGCGTCGATCCGTTCATGGACTTCGTGCCCTCGACCGAGGCCTCGGCCGGCGCAGGCATGTCGCCGGGCGCGCAGACGGCATGGCAGGAGGCGTGGCTGGACGAGGAGGTGCCGGCGCTGGGTGGCCTCACCCCGCGCCAGGCGGCCGGCGACGACGAGGGCCGGCTCGCCCTGGAGGCCCTGCTGCGCGACTTCGAGCACCGCAGCGCGCACAACCGCGCTGCGGGGCGCAACGACATCGACGTCGAGGCGCTGCGGGCGGAGCTCGGAATGGAGCTCGTCGGCGGACCGCTGCGCTAGAGACTCCCTCGCCGGTAAGGTGCGACGCAGCTCATCGAGCCGGCCGGCTATCCCGTGCTGTTGTTGCGGACCCAAGCCGGGACCACGAACGCCCATAATGGATCCATGAACAACGGTGCCGGATCACTTCTGGACGAGGAGGAATTCGTTCGTTGGAGAGAGGAGGCCGACCGTGCGGCCGAGGGCGCTCGGGTGCAAGCGCAAGCTGGTTTGCACAACTGGGCCTGCTTTCTGGCAGAGCAAGGGGCGCAACTCGCAATCAAGGCGCTGCTCCACGGCCTCGGAAGAGGGGCGTGGGGACATGATGTCGTGCGCCTCGGGCAGGAGGTCGAGGAAGCCAAGCTCGCCGTTCCCCCAGGGGTTGCAGGTGCGCTGCGCCGTTTGAGCCGCCATTACATCCCGGCGCGCTATCCGGATGCCCACCCATCGGGACCGCCGTCACTTCACTACGCGGCCGAGGATTCGGAGGATTCAATCTCTGATATGCAGCTTGTGCTCGCGTTCGTTGACGAGTCATGGACCAGCCTCCATGACTGATCCCTTGAGCGAGCGACGGCAGCAACGCGACCGGTTGTTAAGCGAGGCCAGAAGCTTTGCCTCGAGGTTGAATGAGCGGATTGAAATCAAGGTAGCCATCGTTGCCGGTTCGGTCGCGCGTGGTGATTTCAATGTGTGGAGTGATATCGACTTACTCGTGGTTTCCGACGACCTCGAGTCGCGCGCTCCGGATCGGATGCTGCAGCTCAATCAGGATGCTCCCCCGGGCCTGGAGGTCATCGGCCTGACCCCCGATGAATACCGAGTGGCCCGGCGCAAACGCAATCGCTTGGTGCTCGAGGCCGAGCGCATCGGCTTGGTCGTCCTAGGTGAACCCAATTTCGGGGACGGAGGGCGGTAGTCTCGACCGCCGCCTGACCAGGACGGATCCCAGCGCTTCGCCGCCGTCCCACAAGGATGTCGTGCTCAGATGCTCTCCGCCCCTGGAGTCAGCACCTCAACAGAGTCATCCGTCACCACTACCGTGTGTTCGAACTGAGCCGTTCGTTTGAGGTCCGTCGTCACCGCCGTCCAGGTGTCGGGCCACACTCGGTGGTGATAGCTCCCCATGGTGATCATCGGCTCGACCGTAAACACCATGTTCGGCTTCATCAGGGTGTCCGCCCGCGGCTCGTAGTAGTGCGGGATGTGCAGAGAAGTGTGGAAACGCTCGCCGATGCCGTGGCCCCCGAAGACCCTCACGATCCCGTAGCCTTGCGGCTCGACGAAGCCGGCGATCGCCTTGCCGATGTCGCTGACCGGCGTGTCCGGTTGTACGGTCCGGATGCCCAGCCACATCGACTCGCGCGTGACGTCGATCAGCTCCTGCGACTCGGGCGCGATACCTCCCACCGGATAGGTCGCCGAGGTGTCGCCGTGGACGCCGTCTACGAACACCGTGATGTCGATGTTGATGATGTCTCCGTCCCGCAGCGCCCGGTCGTCTGGGATGCCGTGGCAGATGACCTCGTTGACCGAGGTGCAGCACGACTTCGGATAAGCCTTGTAGCCGAGGGTGCTCGGGTAGACGCCGCGCTCGATGCAGGCCTCGTGCACGACCTCGTCGATGTGCTCGGTGGTCACTCCCGGAGCGACCTCGGCCCCCGCCAGCGCCAGCACCTCGGCTGCGATCCTGCCGGCTCGACGCATCCGCTCGATGACTTCGGGCTTCTGGGTCGCGGAGGTCGAACCCGAGTCCGGCATGCCTCCTTTTGCATAGTCCGGCTGCGGGATCGACGCCGGCACCGTCCGCCGCGGCGACACGTTGCCGGGGCGCACCGGCTCGTCCGAGAGCTTGTGGCACCGCTTGTACTTCCTGCCGCTCCCGCACCAGCACGGGTCGTTGGAGCGGAGCACGGTCTTCATCGCCATGCCCCCATGCTCTCATCCCGACGGCTCTTTGGCGCACCGGCTCCCGACTGGTTCCATCACACGGCCTCTGGTATCACGGCATCAACAGAAAGAGGTGTCATGAACGCAGCCGAGCTCTTCACTCGCTCGACCGACGAGTACGACCGGCGCGTCCGGGCGATCGACCACGACCAGTGGACCAACCCGACGCCGAACACGGAGTGGGACGTCCGCACCCTCGTGAATCATCTTGTCAGCGAGGATCTATGGGTACCCCCGATACTCGCTGGGTCGACGATCGAGGAGGTCGGCGATCGCTTCGACGGGGACTGTCTCGGCGACGACCCGAAGCGATCATGGAAGCGCGCGCAGGACGACGCCGTCGCGGCCGCGCAACAGCCGGGGGTTCTCGGGCGCACGGTGCATCTCAGCTTCGGCGACGTACCCGGCTCGGAGTACCTCATGCAGCTCTTCGCCGACCACCTCGTTCACGGTTGGGATCTGGCGCGCGCCATCGGAGCCGACGAACAACTCGATGCGGAGCTCGTGACCGCGTGCAAACAATGGTTCGTCGAACGCGAGGAGCTCTACCGTGGTGGGGGAGCGATTGCTGAGCGCCCCGAGATCCCTGCCGGCGCCGGCGAGCAGACTCGGCTCCTCGCGATGTTCGGTCGCAGAGCTTGACGGCGCGCGCGCGGGCGACCAACCCTTGACGCCCTCGGCCCCCAAGGCCCACACTCAGACACGGCCTACCAACTTGGGGGATCCGATGTCCCGACGCGCATCCATCCTGCGAGACTCGGGAACGGTGGAAGAGGTTCCCAGTTCCGACTTGCCGCGCGGTCTTCAGAGCCTCGGCAAGGTCCTCGGAGCGGTCCTCGCCCCCACGACGGCGGTCACGGCTCTCGCTTTCTACTTTGCAGTCAAGCGCCAGGAAACTCTCTCGCGCCACTTTGGGATCGACACCAGCGTGCTCGGCTTCTCGGTCCAGGATTACCTGCTCCGTGGTGGCGACGCTCTGTTTGTGATCTTGCTATTCGTCGCGCTCGTGGGCCTTGCGGTTATTCAGCTTCATCGCGCCCTCGTTGATCGGTTCCAGCGCGCTCGAACGGAACGGTGGAAGACTCCCGTGATCGTCGGGCTGAAGCTGCTCGGTCTGGTCCTGCTGCTGCTCGGGGTGGTGGCGGTGTTCGAACCGCTTCCGTTCAATCCGCACTTCCTGTTTCGCTCCACGAGCTTCGGGATCGGCATCTCGCTGCTCGCCTACGGCTTCTATCTGGACAATCGTTTCGTCAAGCCGGCCCCTGCCATTCGTGAGACGTCGTGGCTGTCCTCGGTGAGCGTCATTTTGATCGTCGTCATCGTGTTCCTCAGCCTCTTTTGGACCACCAAGGATCTCGCGCAAGCACTCGGCCGCGGCCAGGCGAGGAGACTCGAGGGTTCACTCGCCACTCTGCCGGGGGCCGTCGTCTACAGCCAGCGCGATCTGGGCGTCGACGCTCCCGGGGTCGTCGCCGAAGTGCTTCCCGGCGGGGAGACGACCTTCACCTATCGCTATGAGGGCCTGCGACTACTGGTCAGGAGCGACGACAAGTATTTCCTGATCCCGGACGATTGGAGCCACGGTGACGGGGTCACGCTGGTGCTGCGCGACGACGACTCGTTGCGCGTCGAGTTCGAGCCGGGTGCTCCGTGACGGCGTCGGGGCGCGCTGGTGCGCTCCTGCTCTGCGCACTGCTCCTGGGCGCCGCCTGCGGAGAGGGCGACGAGAACGATCGCGCGGGCGGGGATCGCGCCGGGGGTGGGACGGGCGGCGACGGCGTCGATACCGAGTTCGAAGATGACGGGGGCGCGACGCTGTCGACCGAGCTCGATCTCGGCGGGCCCTTCGCCGAGGACCCCTCTGCCACCGGCCAGCTCGGTCCCATGGCGGTGTCGATCAGCAGCCTGCGCAACCCGATCGAGACCCCCAGCGTCTTCATCGACCTCACCAATCCGGGCGGCGCCACGCTGACCGGGGTCTCGTTGACCGCCGGCCTGGAACTCGGCGGTGGCACGCCTCCCGCCACTGAGCAACCACTCGTTCTGTCCGCCCAGTCGGGCGAGGGCGACTGCTCGCTGGCGGACGCCTCGCCCCAGTCGGCCACCGTGTCGTGCGCCTTCGGCGACGTCGCGGCGGGAGGAACCGTGGGTGTCGACCTGGTGATCACGAGCCTGCCGAAGTTGTCGATCGCGCTGAGCCTCGAGGCGGGCGGCGGGTAGTGCGCCTGCGCCGTTAGACGCGCCTACCCTAGGGCCGGTGCAAGCAGAGGACCAGCGCGACCAGGCGCTCAATTATGCGCGCGGCCACAGGGATGAGCACCTCAGCATCCTGCTCGACTATGTGGCGCGCCCCAGTATCTCGACGCAGGACATCGGTATGCGGGAGTGCGCCGAGCACTCGGCCTCGCTGCTGGAGGCGGCCGGGTGCCGCACCCAACTGCTCGAGAGTGACGGCTACCCCGTCATCCTCGGCGAGACTGCTGATGTCCAGGGCGCGCCAACGGTGCTGCTGTACGGCCACTACGACGTGCAGCCACCGGAGCCACTCGAGGCGTGGGACTCCGAGCCCTTCGTTCCTGAGGTGCGCGCCGGGCGCGTCTACGGCCGCGGGGTCGCCGACAACAAGGGCCAGCACCTCGCCCACATCCTGGCGATCAAGGCTTACCACGAGACGGCCGGAGCAACGCCGCTCAACCTCAAGGTCGTGCTCGAGGGGGAGGAGGAGGCGGGGAGCCCGCACCTGGATGACTTCGTCCGAGCGCACCGGGAGCTGCTGTCGTGCGACCTGGTCATCACCTCCGATGGAGGCGTCGATCCTTCCGGTCGCCCACTCGTGTCCTTCGGTGTCCGAGGAATGCTGTCGCTCGAGCTCGAGGCTCGAGGCGCGGCGATGGACCTTCACTCTGGGCGCTTCGGCAACATCGCTCCGGATCCCGCAATGGATCTCGTCGACCTGCTGGCGAGCATGCGGGGGCCCGGTGGCCGCATCGTCATCGACGGTTTCTACGACGACGTGCGCGCGCCGACTCCCGGTGAGCTCGAGCTCGCGGCGCGCGTCCCCTACGACGCGGACGAATTCGCCAGGGAGCTGGGACTCGGCGAGCCGTACGTGACCGACGCGCTCGAGTACGCGCGCGGCGTCATGTTCGAGCCGACCATGACCATCAACGGCTTTGCGAGCGGGCACACCGGCGGAGGTGGCAAGTCGATCATCGCCTCGAGCGCGCGCGCCCGCATCGAGTTCCGCCTCGTCGTCGACCAGGATCCCGTCGAGATCCTCGAGGCGGTGAGGACCCACGTTGCCAAGCACGCCCCTCAGGTCGAGGTCCGCTACGAGGGGGCCATGGCCCCGTCGCGGAGCTCGGCCGAGATGCCCGTCGCGGGCCTCATCATCGATACCGTCCGCGCCGCCACCGGGCGAGAGCCGGTGGTCACTCCGTCGGCCGGCGGATCGCTGCCCGATTACGTCTGGACCAAGACCCTCGGCGTGCCCTCGGTGCTGGTGCCCTACGCCAACCACGACGAGGCCAATCACTCGCCGAACGAGAACCTGACCCTCGATGCCTTCTATAAAGGGATCGAGACCTCGATCTATCTCTACGCGGCGCTCGCCGAGGCCGCCTGGCTCTGACCTCTGCGGCCCGTGAAGTCGAAGAAGACCCGCGGGCCGAGCCGAGGCCTTGCCTTACTTACCTACGTAGGGCAATATGGCTTTATGGCAAAGGTGAAGACGACACTCTCTCTGGATGAGGCGCTCATGCGGCAGGTCAGGGTGCGCGCCGCGCGCACGGGCACGTCTCAGAGCGAGGTGCTCGAGAGGGCACTCAGGGAGGGCCTCGGGATCATCGACAGGGTGCGAGCGAAGGCGAATCTCGATGAGGAGGAGGCTGTGCGGCTCGCCTCCGAGGTCATCCACGAGCCTCGGCCGGGTCGCGACCAACTTCGCACACCCTGATGGCGGGGCTTCGCCTTGCAGCTACTGGTTGACGCCGACTGCCTCATAGCCGGGACCCTCGCTCCAGTCGGCGCATGTTCTCGGCTGCTGGACCTCTGGCAGGTGGGGGAGTTCGAATTGATCGTTTGTCCGAACCTCATCGCCGAGGTTTCAAGAGCGTTGCTGCATCCTCCCATTGCCGACAACTACGTCATCACGAGCACCGAAGTCGATGAGCTCACGCAGCGCCTGCGCGCGGAGAGTTTGCAGTTCGACGATCCCCGGGACCAGCCGAGAGTGGTAGCGGATGATCCCAACGACGATTACCTCGTTGCGCTTGCACTGGAGGCGCGGGCGGACTTCTTCGTTACCAGAGATCGTCACTTCGACAAGCTGCAAATCGAGGGAGTGACGATTGTGCCACCGCGTGAGGCGCTGCAGTCGGTTACGCGGACTTCCTAGCTGGTTGGATCGAGAGCGATTTCGAGGCGCTTGTTGGCTCGGCCCTTGGACTTGTAGTTGGCGATGTGAATCGTGCCGACCTCGTCGGTGGCGTTGACGTGCGTGCCACCGTCAGCCTGCACGTCGAGCCCGTCGATGTCGACCACTCGCACCTCGGTTATCTCCTTCGGGAGCAGGTTGATCTTCGTTCGGATGAGATCCGGATCGACATCCGCCGCGCTGCGATCAAGAAAGCGCACGCTGATTGAGCGGGCGTTGGCAACCTCTTCGTTGATCGCCCTGTCGATGTCCCCCACGAGCTCGGCCTTCATCTGCTCGAACTCGAAGTCCATCCGCCCCTTGAGCGGCTGCATTCCTCCGCCGGTCACCTTGGCGCCGTAGTCGCGCCAGATGACACCGCAGAGGATGTGCATCGCGGTGTGCGTGCGCATCAGTGCATAGCGACGTTCCCAATCCAGTTCACCGGTGACCGTGTCTCCGACCGACGGAACCTCACCGTCGAGCTCGTGCCACACCAGCCCCGAGTCGCGCCTGATCGAGGTCACCTGCACACCGTTGATCGTGCCGAGGTCGTGGGGCTGACCACCGCCACCGGGATAGAAGGCGGTCCGGTCGAGCGCCACGAGGCTGTCCTCGGTTGCCGCGACCTTCGCTTCGAAGTTGCGGACGTAAGAGTCGTGCAGGTAGACCGATTCGGTGCTCAGCTGGTGCTCCTTTGGCGTTCGTGGTTGCTTGCTCATCAACGGTAGTGGCGCGCTATGACTATCGTCGCCACGGCCACGCAGAGCGCAACCGAGTTCGGCACGATGAGCACCAGATTCCCGATCGACAGCCCGTACGCGAGCCAGAGCGCGAAACCGGCGAGCAGCACGAAGAAGTAGCCGATCGAGACGTCGTCGGACGAGCGCCGAGTCAGGATCTTTCGTATCTGAAGCACCGGCGAGAGCGCCATCACGATTCCCCAGGTCGCCGCTCCGATGCCGAGCGCCGTGACCAGCACCGCGTCACCTCCTGTTGCTAGACCAGGTGCGCTCGGCTTCGAGCCGCGCTCGCTGCTGTGTCGCGCAGGAGGAGCGCTTACGCGCGGCCGAGGCCATGTTAACAGCGCTCCCTCTGCTCGCTCGAGGTCACCTTTGGAGATCTGACCGCACCCTCGGCGCTTAGATCTCCAAAGCTCGGTTTACGGCAGAGCCACGAAATCGCCGAGGAAGTCCCTCGCCGACTGCGTGTCGACCCGGTAGGTGTCGTCCGTGGCTTTGCATACGGCGTCACCCGTCACGGTTATCGAGACGACAAGGTTGGACTCTTCTCCTCCGAGGAAGTGGGGGCCGCCCGAGTCGCCGAAGCAGGTGCCTCCGTCGCCGGTGGCCTCGTTCATCGAGAGCCTGAGCCACGCCTTGTTGAGCGCGTTGAACGACTGCAGCGCCATGCGTCGCTCGAGGTTGGGCAGGATGTTCTGCGGGCCCTTCTTGCGCGTCTCGCGGATGGTCCCGTAGCCGACCGCGGTGAAGGTCTGGTCGCGCAGTTCGCTCTTCATGTCGTCGAGCAGGTTCTCTTCGGGGAGTTCGGCGAGGCCCTGAGTCGTTACCGGCTCATCGAGCACGATCACTGCGATGTCGTGCGGGTCGTTGTTGCCGCCGGAGCCGAACTCGGGATGGGTGTGCGGAGTGCCGCTGTGGAAAGTCGAGGTCTGGCGCACCACATCGTCGAAGGTCACGAATACGGGCTCGCCCGGCTCGAGGATGTCCTCGGCCGCCGCGGTGCAGTGTCCGGCAGTGAGGAACACGGTCGTCGAGATCAGGCTGCCGGAGCAGATCCTGCGGAACTCGCCGTCGATCTCCAGCACGAATGCGCCCACGTAGGGATGCCTGCCGTCGTCCGGCTCCCCGTAGACGATGGCGGTCGCCGGAGCCACCACCATCAGCGAAAATGCGACCAGCACCAGTGCGACGATCGAGCGCTTCGGCATCGTTGCCTCCCCCCAACACGAAGTCGGACCTTTCCGACTTGCTCCTACAGAATCGAGCGTACCGCTCCGTTGCGGGGAGGGTGTCCAGTGGGTCTGTCATGCGCTTGATGGCCGGGCATCGAAACCAAAGCCGGCAATTGGTCGCCTACGAACCAGTTCCCGGCGCGCGATGCGATCTAGTTGCTGGTGCGGGTCAGCCGGGACTGGATCTGGCGCACCGGGTAGTCGACCGTGTCGCCCAGCGAGAACATCCCGAGCGCCCGCCAGGGCTCGCCGTCGATCCGCCACTGCGCCTCCCACACGACCTCGACGCTGAGCTGGTAGCGACCCCGGGTCTCGTAGAGGTGGCCGATGCTCCCGGGGCGGTAGCGGCTCCACTTGCGGCCCCAGTGGTAGGTGAGCGTGTCGGCGCCGTCGCCCCAGTCCCAGAAGTACTGCGTGGGAAACGCTCTGGCCTCGACCGTGGTGGCCCCGGCGGCGGCGCGCACCGACACCGGCGCCGGCTCGTCGATCCAGACGTAGGTCTCGAGCCCGGTGAGGCCGATCTCGCCGGGAGCGAGCTTGAGCTCGGGCGCCGCCACCCGCTCGATGACCCGATCGAGGATGCGCCCCGGCCCCGGGGGCCGCGCGGCGCGGCCGCCCCGGCCCCGAGGTTCGGATGTCTCCCCGGGCCGGAAGCCGAGCAAGCAGCCGGAGATCT
>JBOGWX010000046.1:0-17991 GCA_050694055.1 Actinomycetota bacterium | reverse complement strand
GTACGCGTCCGGGGAACGCCAGCCAAGACTGCTGTGAGGCCGGTAGTTGTTGTATTCGTGCTTCCAGTCTCCGACCATCACCTGCGCTTCGAGCAAGGTGTCGAATTGTTCGACCGAGAGCAGCTCGTCGCGCAGGCGCGATCCGAAGGACTCGACGAACGGGTTCTCCCAGGGCTAACCCGCGTTCCTTCCGAGATTAACCAAGACACTCATTTTGCTGGGCAGAGGTCCTGAACGCGGACGAGCGCTCATTTCGCGGGAGCCTGCCGCTAGAGTGACGGCCTATGGGGCAGAAGACAGGAATTGAGTGGACAGAAACTACCTGGAACCCCACGACCGGCTGTGATCGCGTGTCCTCTGGGTGTGACCATTGCTACGCGTTAAGTCTCGCGAAGCGACTTAAGGCGATGGGAAGTCGACGCTACCAGGAGGATGGCAGTCCTCGAACAAGCGGTCCTGGCTTCGGGCTGACGTTGCACGAGGACAAGTTGGATGAGCCGCTTCGATGGAGATCCCCACGAGTCGTGTTCGTGAACTCGATGAGCGACCTGTTCCACGCGAAAGTCCCCGCCTCTTTCATTCGGCGAGCTTTCAACGTCATGGCGGCCACGCCGCAGCACACATATCAGATTCTGACGAAGCGGCCTCGACGAATGGCTCGGATTCTGGGCGATTGGAATCAGTTCGCTCGTCGACCGTTAGTCAATGTCTGGCTTGGCACGTCGGTCGAGGATCAGAGATGGGCGGACCAACGCATCCCGCTCTTGCTTGATACTCCCGCTGCGGTACGTTTCCTATCTTGTGAACCCCTGCTTGGACCTGTCGATCTGAGTGAGTGGCTGGGTGACGGCATTGGTTGGGTGATCGCTGGCGGCGAATCTGGTCCCGGCCATCGCCCGATCTCAGTCGATTGGGTGCGATCTCTCCGGAATCAATGCAATCAGGACGCCGTACCGTTCTTCTTCAAGCAGTGGGGCGGCCGGACTCCGAAGGTCGGAGGACGAGATCTAGACGGGAGATCATGGGACGAGATGCCTGTTGCCGGCGCTCGCCGAGCGGGGCCAAAGAAAGGCCTCGGCGCTTGATTCTTACCTTCTCGATGCGCCGCTGCCAATCGCATTCAGCCTTTCCTTCCGCCACTAGCTGTTTGACCGCGCGATGCACATGTGTCGCGCGGGCGAGGCCGAAGGTCTTGCCGTAGATCTGAGGGAGCGAATCCTTCGTTTCAATATCGCCGAAATCGAGGAGTGCATCGATGTTCGCCTTGATTTGGGGGACCCAGCTCTCGTAGCCGTGTTGCTTGAAACCGCCAGGGCCAAAATCAACTGGAAGCCTGCCTCTTTCCAGGTACTCGCAGTAGTCCTGGATGGCGAGAGAGCAGGATTCGGAGAAAACCGCGACACCTGCAGGGTGCCGGGTAGCGAAAACCAGATAGTAGATGGGGGGACTTCCGAGCTTCCTGAAGACTGGGATCCCAAATACTTGCCACCCGGGGCCCGTGTTTTGAATGGTCGTCATGTAGGCCTGAAGGATGATCTCAAGGCGCTGGTCCTCAGATTCTCCATCCCAGACGGACTTCCACCACGTACCTCCCAGCGCCACGCTAAGACGCTTCAGCGACGCTTGATCCCCTCGATTCGTCTTGGCAGACGTCAGCAAGCTTGCAATCCTGTTAACCGCCTCCGTGGAAAAGGTCATCAAAACATCGGTGATGGGTCCCCGGTCTCGCCCTCCTAGGTGATCGTAGCGACCGAGGAGCCGCTGCACGACGGAGAAGGCGGGAGGTAACCCGAAGGGGTCGAGAAAGGCGAATAGTGGATCATCATCGATCTGCTCCATGACCTCGTCGATGTTGTCCTCGATCGATCCGCGCGGAGCGATCCAAACGTGAGGATGATCAGCAAAGCGCGTCGTTAGAATCTCGTAGGTCCTCTTGTCCCGTTCGACGAAGTAGCAGCGGAGGTCTCGCGGTTGTTTCATCGCCTCGAACAGGTGTGCAATCCGCGCACCGATCGCCGGAGAGCCCTCGGACCCATCGAGATACTGACCGGCTCCCGCGTGTGTGTCGAGGTAGGCGATCCGTCGGTTGGGAGACGTCCAACTTGTTCTCGCGCCGAACGCCGGGAGCTGCCGTTTCAAGATTCCGTGCTTGAGCACAGCAGGTGCTTGCTTCTCATCGAAGAACTCTCGATGCTTTCGCCGGGCACGAGCCGGACGAGCTCGACCACCCTTGAGGTCCGCAGCGAGATCGACGAAGAAGGATTGCTGTTCCAGTGCCAAACTCATTTCCGGCCGACATTGAAGCCTGAGCAATTACTCAAAGGATTCGGATATCTAATCACGGGCCTCGGCACTCCTCTGGTTTTCGGACAGGAATGACCGCTCTCGATGGCCGGGAGACTCGAAAGATCGTTGCAAATGCTGTTGCCGCCAGGTGGCGCCTGAGGGCCTCACATGCACTCAGTCAATGGATCTTGGTCCACATTTGGTCCACAACGCACGTGACTATTCATGGATATCCATGTCTCTAAATGACACCGAAAAAGGGGAGTTGAGCTGGGGAAATGCTCAATTTGTGCAGGTGAGTCGCTCGAACGAAAGAACCTTGCCAAGGTGAGGGTCGCCAGTTCGAATCTGGTCGCCCGCTCCGATAGAAGTACAGGTCAGGGGCCGTTTCTGGGGCCCCCGACTCGCGTCTGGCCCAACAGATTGAGGGTCCGGATAAGAGCCGACTTCTCGCAATCATTTCGCCCGACAAGCACGAGATGTCGTCGAACCGTGAACTCGACATCGGGGATCTGGCGATAGTTCTTAAGTCCAACCTTCGTTAGGCGCATCAGAAGTCCCCATTGAGAGAGGGCTGCGATTCAGACTTTCTGCACACGCCACTCGAGTCGATGGTCGATTGCTGCGGCGTACCGCTCCACGGTTGAGAGCTTTGCGTCAATCTCTCCTCGCTCGATTCTGGCAACGGCGGACTGAGAGGTCTTCATGCGGGCGGCGACATCCTTCTGGGTAATGCCGGCCCTCTCTCGTTTCTCCGCCAGCTCCCGCAGGAGGACGCGGCGCCGATAGGCGGCCTCGACCATCTCCGGGAACCGAGGGTCCTTCTTCGTCCCCTCTTCGATGATCTCCTCCAGGAAGTCCTTCTTGGGCATGGACAGAGGATATCTCATCGGTGATATATCCGTCACCCCCTTCAGCCCCTTCGCCGCCAGTCGGCGAGACGGCGCTCGGCCAGGACAATCTTCGGCGGAGGTGTCTTCTGGGTCTTCTTCGAGAACGCTTCAAGAGAGAGCAGGACTTGGCTTCGCCGACCTTCAGTGGCGAACAGGACCCGGAACTCCTGGTCCACTCCGCTGGCTCTGACCTCGTAGATCTCTCCTCGGACGTGTCGAGCGACGATCAGTCCCTTCTCCTTAACGTCTCGCATGGCTGCGGCGACCTGTGCATGGTCTTCGGCCGAAAGCTTCGCGAAGAACTCCAGCACCGGCCTGCGACCGTTCGCGGTGACGTAGTCACGCCACCGCCGAGCCTGCTCAGGCACTTAGAGGGACCGGCCGGTTTGGATCATCTTGTCGAGGCCCTCGCGCAATCTCTCGTCGAGGCTCGGAAAGGGGTGCCCGTAGCGGTCGAAGGTCGCCGCCCGCAAAGCCGCGAGCTGGCCCCATCGCATCCCGGTGTGGCGGCCATGAAGATCAAGGCTCAGTAGCGCGATTCGACGGCGTCGGCCAGCGCATCGGTCTGAGCCGGTTCGAGGAACTTGATCTCCTCGTGGCTCGTCTGCTTGGGGAGGTCTATCCCGATGTGGGGTGACCGGCTGATGAGCCCGTCGATGACCGCGGTCTTCATGATCTTCGAGAACGTTCGGTAAACACCGGCTATCGTCCCCGGCGCTAGTCCGTCTTCCTGCAGCGCGGCGATCCACGCGCGAATATCGGTCGGCCGGATGGCACCCATCGGCAGGCGTCCGAAGACAGGGAGGATCTGGTTCCGCGGATTTCCTTCGATCTTCAGCTTGGTGCCGGGTCCGACATGCGTGATCCCCTCCACGTACTGAGCCGCGTAATCCTCGAACCGAACCTTCGCCCCGGCAGGATCCGACCACTCACCTCGCTGCTTGGCGTTCTCTACGGTGTTCAGGAACGCCTTAGCCTCCGCCTTGGTCAGGAAGGACTTCGAATGTTCCCGACCCGCGGGATCCCGATAGCGGGCGACGTAGCTGCCCTTTTCGGTCTTGCGTGAGATCCAACCCATTCACATCACCTCATCCTGAGTATCCGCGCCGGTTACGACAACTTTGCGTCTTTGGGTCGGCGTCCGAGCAAGACCTTCCGCTCGCCACTCTCGCCGGGCCACCCGGCGGGGCTCCCTGCGGACGAGATGCCCCAGGTAGTCGGCGACCGACCGGTCGGCGCCTGCAGAAGCTCGAAGAAACTGCTCGCGCAGAGGTGCCTCGATGTTCACCCGAGCCATCCTCTGTCGGGAAGCGAGCGCCTGGGCCGCTTATCTGCCGCGGCGACGCGGCTTCCCGGGCACGCCGTCTGCTCCGCAGGCTCGTCAGGACGGTGGCTCGGGAACAGGTGTCCGTAGCGGGTCGAAAGTGACGCGGATGGTCGAGTGCCCGAGGCGCTCCTCAATCTCCTTGGGTAAGCCCCGTTCGCGATCAACAGCGTTTCCCCTGAACATCTCGCGGGAGGCCGATGAGTTCTCTGCCACATCTCGTCTAAATGATTGAGCCCCCCGGAAGATGCTCTTGAGTAGAAAGGACGAGACCTTGCTGTTGACAAGCTTGAGCCCGGAGGGAATGGTGCCTTCCGAGAACACGCGTTCGCCCGACCCGATGACGAGGGGGAAGACCCACAGGCGGTACTGGTCGACAACGTACGAGCCGGCAGGCGAGATCGTCACAGGATCGTTCGCGCTGGACGGACCGCGCTCGACACTGGAGGGCGAACACCCCATCTCGGGACGGCGCTCTTTCTCCGTGGATCACGAGCGCCGCCCATGCGATCTCCTCCCCTGCGGGCCGGTTGGAGGCTCGCCTCCAGGGCACATGAGCTCAGAGCAGGTCCTCCCTACCACCTAGCCACGGGTGATCCCGCGACCTACTGTTCTCCTATGCCCGAGATCACGCCTGTCGATGAGCGCCTGAGCAAGGCTTGGTTGGCTCTCTCTGGGGGTTCATGGGAGGAGGCTCGGGCGGCCTTCGAGCAGGAGGCGGAGTCTGGCGAATCGCCCGAAGCCCTCGAGGGACTCAGCTGGGCAGCGTGGTGACTCGATGACGCGGGCGCGGTGTTCGAGGGGCGCGAGCGCGCTTACCTCTTATACAAGAAGGCCGGAGATCCGGCGAGCGCCGCACGCATGGCCACGTGGCTCGCGTCCGATCACCTTGACTTCCACGGTGCGGTGGCCGTGGCCAGCGGTTGGCTGCGTCGGGCTGCGCGCATGCTCGAGCCACTGGACCCCGGACCCGATCACGGCTGGCTTGCGTTCCACGAGGGCTACATCGCCTCTCTCTGCGGAGACACCGCCAAAGCAGAGGAGCTTGGTGCGCGGGCAACACAACTCGGGCGGCAATTCGACATTCGCGACCTCGAGATGCTCGGCCTCGCCCTCCAGGGGGCCACCCTCGTTGCCTGTGCACAAGTCGAGGAGGGTATGCGCTGCCTCGACGAGGCCACGGCGACCGCCCTGGCGGGCGAGGCGACGGTTCCGATCTCCTGCGCGTGGACCTGCTGCTTCCTGGTCACCGCCTGCACCGCCGTGCTCGACTACGAACGCGCCTTCGAGTGGTGCGACCGGATCGCCGAGTTCGCGGAGCGCTACGGGAGCCGCTACATGCTCGCCTTCTGCCGCGCCGAGTACGGCGCAGTCCATCTCTGGCGGGGCCGGTGGGCGGATGCGGAGACTCTCCTGGGAAGCTCGATCGAGGATTTCTCGAGCTCGCGCCCGGCGTGGGCTCCGGGCCCGCTGGTGGGGCTGGCCGAGCTGAGACGGCGACAGGGCAGGCCGGCCGACGCGGTGCGTCTGCTGGACCAAGCGGGGGCCTCGGCCGACGCGCAGCTCTGTCGTGCCCGCCTGGCGCTCGATCGGCGCGAGGCGCTTCGGGCCGCCGAGCTTGGCGAGAGACTGCTGCGGCAGCTGCCCGAGGAGCGCAAGCTGGACCGCGCTCCCGTGCTCGAGTTGCTCGTCCACGCTCGGGTCGCGCGCGGGGAGCTCGAGGAGGCTGCCGCGTCTCTCGAGGCGCTTAGGGAAATCGACCGGCTCGTCGGGACGGCTCCGCTCAGGGCCCGCACCGATCTGGCCGAGGGCATGCTCGCGGCCGCCGGAGGGGACCATGAGCGGGCCCGGCCCCTTTTGGAAGACGCCCTGGACTGCTTCGAGCGAAGCGGCGCGCCGTTCGAGGCTTCCCAGGTGAGGATCGAGCTTGCGACGAGCCTCGCCGCGCTGGGTCGCTCCGATTTGGCCGAGCGCGAGGCGGTCGCGGCGCGGGATCGTCTTGTCGGGCTCGGGGCGCACGCCGAGGCGCAGCGCGCGGTCCGGCTGCTCCAGGGACCGATCCGCGGGCGCGGCGGCTCACGGCTTCCGGAGGTTACGCCGCGCGAGCGCGAGGTGCTGGGACAACTCGCCCAAGGTCTCACGAACCGGCAGATCGCCGAGCGGCTGATGGTGAGCGAGCACACCGTTCATCGGCATGTCACCAACATCCTGCGCAAGCTCGACCTAACTTCGCGGACCGCCGCGGCCGCGTACGCCGTGCGGTCGGGCCTGCTCGGCGACGCGGACGCATAGCCAGAGCTGGCTAGTTCCGATCCGGCCGAAAGATGGTCGGTTCTGGCGAAGTCGAGGCGACCGCTCGGGAACTACCTTCGCTGCTATGAACCGTCGGATCGCCTCGATGCGATTGATGGCCGAGGTCGCAGCCCTCGCCCGCATCGACGAGTTCGAAAGGAGGCGGCGGGCCGAGACAGAGGACGCGGCTGCGCACCCTGACCCGCCAGCCCATCAAGAGCGGAGGAGAACGATGTCGGATCACAAGACTGCCCCAAAGACTTCAAGTGCCCAGGCGAAGGAGGACGCGGACCGGCAGCTCAAAGCGGCCACCCGAGCTGCCTGGGCGCTCGGCGACTACCACAAGTTCGCGCGCGCCACCGTCTGGGGGCTCGGCCCTGTGCTCGTGCAGGCCTGTGGGGTCTCGGCCGGACAGCGCGTACTCGACGTCGCCGCGGGAACCGGCAACACGGCGATCCGCGCCGCCGAGGCGGGGGCCGACGTCGTGGCCTCGGATCTTACGCCCGACAACTTCGAGGCGGGCCGGCGCGAGGCCAAGGCTCATGGGGTGGAGCTCGAGTGGATGGAGGCCGACGCCGAGAACCTCCCCTTCGGCAATTCTGAGTTCGACGTCGTCACCTCCTCGTTCGGCGCAATGTTTGCCCCCAACCAGCGGGCGGTGGCCGACGAGTTGGTGCGGGTTTGCCGGCCTGGGGGCACGATCGGGATGCTCAACTTCACGCCCGAGGGTCTGGCAGCGGGCTTCTTCGGGACACTCGCGCCCTACGCGCCGCCTCCGCCACCCGGAGCGCCGTCGCCACTCATGTGGGGTAGCGAGGAGCACGTCCGCGAGTTGTTCGGCGACAAGGTGGAGTCGCTGACGACGGCCCGCAAGGAGTACGTGGAGAGAGCCGACAGTCCCAGCGCCTATCGCGAGTTCGTCAAGGCGACTTTTGGGCCCGTGATCGCGATCTACGCAAACCTGGCCGGGGATCCCGAGCGGGCGACTGCGCTCGATGGGGACTTCCTGGAGTTCGTCACGCACGCGAACCAGGGGCCGCCCGAAGGTCCCGCGGAGCTCCATTACGAGTACCTGCTCGTGGTCGCCCGCAAGCTCCACGCGTAGGAGAGGTTGAAGGAACGTATGACGAAGGAGAGGGCTCATGCGAGAGCAGAGCGTTGACATAGTGAGGGCCGTCTACGAGGCCTTTGGGCGAGGGGACGTACAGGCCGTGCTCGGGGCGCTGGCGGACGAGCTCGAGTGGTACGAGGCCGAGGGGATGCCATACGGTGGTCTGTACCGCGACCGGGAGGCGGTGGCCGAGAAGGTCTTTGGCCCCCTCATCGAGGACATTCCGGACTTCGAGGTCTCGCCGGAAGAGTTCATCGCGTCGGGCGACACCGTCGTGGCGCTCGTCCGCTACACCGGTTCCGGGAAGGCAACCGGCAAGCGGCTGGATCTCCCGGTCGCGCACGTCTGGGATATTCGTAACGGCAAGATCGCGCGGTTCCGGCACTTCGCGGACACGGCGACGTTTCTTGAGGTCGTGCCGGTCGGGTGATGTAGTAAGGGCTCCTGCCTTCTCTGCGAGGTGCGCCGATCACGCCACCTGCTGGTGCTACAGACACACCGGCGTACAAGTGCCGCTTCCTGGCGCGGCAGGACCTTCACCGGCGCCGAGTACGTGGACGTAATCCGGACTGACCTCAATGAGCGGCTGCGGCACCTCGGCCTCGAGTGAAGCTGCTTGATACGACCGTTGCGATCGACCACCTCAGGGGCCATGCTCCGGCCGTCGCCCTTCTCAGAAAACTGATTGAGGATGGAGAAACGGTATTTGCGAGTGAAGTCGTTCGCTTCGAGCTGCTCGCGGGCGTGCGAGTGAATGAGTTGGAAGCGCTGGAGCGGTTCTTTTCAGCAATCGGGTGGGTTGCTGTCGATGAAGGCGTGACCCGAGCTGCAGGATCCTTGGCGCGTAAGCATCGGAGGACCCACGGCGGCATCGATGATGTCGACTACATCATCGCGGCGACCGCTCTCTTGCTGGATGCGCAGCTTCTCACGACGAACGTGCGCCACTTTCCCCTGCTCAGGGATATCGAGGCTCCTTTCTAACGTCATGCGCGCACCGTGCGTGTGCGCTGTTGGCGAACGACACCACCAAGTCGTGGCACCGATAATCGGCGTGCGTCGGGCAGGGCCGCCGACGACTGGTGTCTTCTAAGCCCATCGCTTCACTGTCATCCACCGGCGCGGGGAGAGCGTCAAACCGGGAGGTTGCTTCGTTAGCGCGTCGGGCTGGATGGCTGGTCCTACCTTCGCCAGCCGCTCCCAGTTGGCGGCGGCGACCGCGGTCGCATCGGCCGGACAGAGGATCTTCGTTACGCGGTGGGTCGGCTCAAAGTTCGCCTGCTTTCACATCCCCAACTCGCCGTCGCTACGAAGGAAAGCGTCCTCTGCGTCGTAGTCGAAGCGCTCCCCGAGATAGTCCGCCGCACGAGCCAAGGCCTGTTTCCACTCGTTCGGCGACGCGACTCTTCGAATCCAGCCAACCGTTTCGGCAATGGCCTCGTCGTAGGTCGTGACGGGCTGATACCCGAGTTCGTCCTTCGCCTTCGTCATGTCAACGACGAAGGGCCAAGGCGTTGCCCACGGGTTCCTGATGAACGACTCTTGCGATCGCTCCGGGGGAACGAGGATCTCCGTCCACTCGTGACCGATCATCTCTGCAAGCCTTCGGGCGATGCGGAGAACATCGGGAGGATCTGGGTCACCACAGTTCAAGACACGCGTCCGGGGATCTTCCGCAACTAACCGAACCAGCTCGGCAACGTTGTGCACCGATGTCGTATGGAAGATGCTCTTGCCCCGATAAGCAAGTAGGACGTGGGGACGCCTGTCGAGGGCACGCTTGACGAAGAACCACTCTCGACACAGCGTGTCACCGGGGCCATAGATAGCGCAGGGCCGGAGGATGGATGCGACAAGCTCGCTTTGCGACAGCAGCATCTCCTCGATCGCCGCCTTCTTGGTCGAATACGTGTCGTCTCCCGGCGCAACCGTTAGCTGGGTCTCGGGTATGGGACTGGGAAGGTGCGGGTAGCCCCGGGTCGGAATCGTGTCCAGGCTTCGTCCTTGGTCGTCGGCATAAACGGAGGCACTGGATATGGCAACTATCGAGCCCACCAGGCTCTTTAGCCCGAGAAGCTGTTCCGCATCCCGCCTCTCGTAAGGGATTACGTCAACGAATACGTCCGCCCCCTCACCGAGGGCTCTCTTCACGTCATCGTCACGGGCCCGGTCGAGCGTGACACAACGGCATGCGGCAGCGACCTCCTCTGGGACCTTGGTCGCACCGCGCGAACCGACCGTGACGTCCCACCCCACCTCGACCAGGCGTCGCGCGATGGCACGGCCCACGAACCCGGTGCCGCCTAAGACAAACGCTGATCTCGCCACTACGAGAAGATAGCCGTGACCCGGAGGCAGAGTGGACGAGCACAGACGACTCATCGAGGAGCAGATTGATTACTACCGGACGCGCGCTCCGGAATACGACGAGACATCTGCTCCTCCAGACGACCCGCTAACAGAGTACGGACGGGAGATAGAGGCGGCGCTGGATCGCTTTCGTCCGGCGGGGAATGTACTGGAGATCGCCAGCGGCACCGGAACGTGGACCCGTCGCCTTCTCCATCACGCATCTGCGGTCACCGCGCTCGACTCCTCGCCGAAAATGCACGACCTCTCCCGGAAGAAGTTGGGCAACGACACTCGCGTTCTCTACATCGAGGCGGACATCTTCTCCTGGGAACCCGACGACCGATACGACGTCATCTTCTTTTCCAACTGGCTCTCTCATGTACCGCCTCCGACCTTCGAGCGATTCTGGGCACTCGTCCACAGAGCACTTGCTCCTCGAGGAAGGGTCTTCTTCGTAGACGAGATCAAGGACGCGTGGAGGGACGAGGCCCTGCTACGAGAAGATTTCGTTGACGTACCCATCGTGCGCAGGCGACTTCGAGATGGACGCACGTTCCGTGTGGTGAAGATCTTCTGGGACCCTGAGGAACTTGGATCAAGGCTCCGTGATCTCGGCTGGAACTTCACGATCCACACCACAGGTCCGTTCTTTTGGGGAGGGAGCACGGGATAAGTGAGCTTGATCGAGTGTGTCGAGAACGCCGTCAGGCCTTCTAGGAACTGATCCAGCTTCGAATGATCTTGCTCGCTTCTTGAAGAGACGTCGCCACGTCGTCTGCAGCCGTCGTGGGGGGTGGAGGTCGCTCGATGGCGACTAGTAGGGACCGCATACCTCGTTGGACGGCAGGCGCGATATCTCTTTCCTCGGAATCTCCCACGACGACGCATTCTCGAGCGCTGCATCCGGCCGCGCCGATCGCAACGCGAAAGATTTCTTCGTGAGGTTTTCGAAACTTAACGTCCAGCGACGTGACGATGACGTCGATGTGCGCCCCGACGCCGCAGTAGTCAAAATCGCTGCGGTAGGACTCCGCGTCCCGCCACGCGGTGTTGCTCACGACGACAGTCCGCCAACCGAGATCATGGATCAGTCTTAGAAGCTGCGGGGCGCCGTTGAAGAGGTGAATCCCCTTTGAGGCCGGAATGCACATCGCCCGACGGATGGAGACGGTATCTGCTTCCCGGATGCCTCGCTCTAGGAGCACTTCTTCCACGGTTGCATCGGTGTCCTGTGCGAGCGCGCCATCCCGCTCCCACTTCAGGGCTGGCGCGTTGAGAGCATCCGCCAGAAGTGAAGCCTGCTCGCGAGTGAGCTGTGGAAGAAGCGCGTGGAGTTGGCGAACCCGACACTGCGCTTCGCCAGGCGGCCCTCGATCAGGCCACAGCGTTCCCCCGACGTCGACTAACGCTGCGCGCAGCATGTCTTCAGCGTCGCATGCCTACGCTGGACGATCCATCCCATAGCAGCGAGCGCGGTGTATGCCGCACACGCTGGCGTCAAGGAGGCGGAAAGGTCGGGTACCGGATCTGGGGGTGGATGGGTTGGTCGGGAAGTTAGATTGATCGGGATGCCCGACGACGAGCGGCGTTGACGCGAGGAGAACCGTGGAGCAAACGCACGAGCGGAATCGGGCCACGATCTCGGCCTTCGCCGTCGCCGTTCTGATCGGCGGCGGGAACTTCATAGCGGTCCGTTTCAGCAACGAGGAACTGCCGCCGATGTTTGGAGCGTCGCTGAGGTTCGGCGCGGCGGCGATCCTGTTCCAAGTCATCGTGCTCTTCGCTCGCCTTCCCTTACCCAAGGGTCGAGTCGCCCTCGGCGCTGCACTGTATGGATTGTTGGGCTTCGGGATCGCGTACGCGTTCCTTTACTACGCGCTCGTCGAGTTGTCGGCGGGGATGGGATCCGCGATCGTGGCGTCGGTTCCTCTCGCAACACTCGTTCTGGCGGTGCTTCACCGCCAGGAGAAGTTCTCGCCGCGCGGTCTCGTTGGCGGTGTGCTCGCGATCGCCGGCATCGCGGTCCTGTCGATCCGTGCGTTGGGTGGTGAGATACACGCGCTCTACTTCTTGTCCGCCCTGGTCGCGGCCTTGGCCATCGCCGAGTCCACCGTAATCATCAAGAGCTTCCCTCGTACGCACCCCGTGACGACCAACGCCGTCGGCATGTCCGTGGGAGCGGCCTTCCTCGTCGCCGCGTCGCTGGCGTTCAGGGAAGAGTGGGCTCTTCCGCAGAGAACCTCCACGTGGCTCGCACTAACCTGGTTGGTGGTCTTCGGGTCGCTGTTCCTATTCGTCCTTTACCTTTTCGTGGTCAGGAGATGGTCGGCATCGGCGTCCAACTACGTCATCACGCTCATGCCGGTGGTGGCCGTGACCCTCGGCGTCGTGATCGCCGACGAGAGTGTGACCCTCGAGCTCATCGTCGGGACCGCGCTCGTACTCGCGGCGGTCTATATCGGGGCGCTGTCCCCGGAACGACCGATGGCCTCCGCCGGCGAACCGCTTGAGAAGCCTGCCTCGAGCTGACACACGCTCTCCGTGGGCGAAACGAAGCGTCAACCAGTGTAGGTACCGAACGACCAGAGATTGCCCTCAGGGTCGCGTACCGTGAAGCCGCGCGATCCGTAGTCTTCATCTCGTAGCTCGCGCGCCACCTCGGCCCCCGCCGCAGTAGCCCGGTCGAACAGCGCGTCGGGGTAGTCCGTGGCGACGTAGATCAGTGCATTGCCGGCTGCCAAGTTAGAGAACGGTTCGTCACCGGCGCCGGCAGATCCCAGCATCACTCCGCCCCCCTTGGGCCACTTCAGCTCGGCGTGAATTATGACGCTCTCGTCCTGCTCGTGGGAGGAGACATGGCTCTCTTCGAATCCGAAGGCGTCGATTAGGAAGCGGATTGCAGCCCGGCCGTCCTTGTATATGAGGACCGGCCAGATCGGAGACTTCGCTCGATTGTCCATGCCATCACTCTGCCGCAACGCTCGCCAGCTTGTCTTGTACAGATGGGATCTCCTCGGCCATCCAAACAGTCGGCGAGCATCCGGCAAAGTCGTTGAAGTCTCGAGTGAGATGTGCTTGGTCAAAGAAACCACACAGGACCGCCACCTCCGACAGAGCAGGTCTCGTGCTGCGTTCGAGCAGTAGCCGCGCTCTATCGAAGCGCACAATCCTGGCGGCCAACTTGGGGCTGAGTCCCACCTCTGAACGGAACCGCTCGGAGAGATGGCGCCGGCTCCAACCAGTTTCCCTCGCCAGCTCCTGGACGGAAACCGCTCCGCCGGTGTCGAGCAATCGACGCCACGCGTAGGCGATCTCGGGTCGAGGGTTTCGCCCCTCCCGAAGCCACCCCACGAGTATCTCGTCGAGCAGGTCGAATCTCGAACTCCAGGAGGGGGCGGACGCGAGCCGGTCGGGCAGATCGACGGCACTGCGCCCAACGACGTCGCGAGGTTCGGCGATGCTCGAGGCGAGCGCGCCGGCCGGGAGACCGAGTAGAGCTCTGGCGCCGAGAGGGCTCAATTCGGCGCACACTCCTACTTGGGTGCCGTTGTGGCGGATGATCGCCGACCCAGGATAGAAGCCACTGATGACCCCCGTGAACGAACCAGGTGGCTCGGTTGCGCCTGGAACGGCGACCACATCGATCTGATCCTGCAGGCTGATGATGAAGGTTAGGTGTCGTGACGGAAGGCCGCGATGAGTGCCCGCAGGGAAACCCTCGAATCGGTAACCGATGTAGCGCTCGATATAGGGCCTCAGAGGAAGCACCGGCAGTCGCGCGATGGTCTCCTCGATCACTTCCAACATCCTTCCACGATATAAGCCGGCTCGGGGTCGGTGTGGTGCTCGATCTGCCCGGATACGTTGGCTTCGGAGATCAAGGAAGGCCGTGGTTCTTCATCGCGACCAGAGAACCCACCGCCCTAGTGCACTTCGCGTTCAGTGCACCCACCCGGGCGATCGTCAACGCCTTTCACGCGGCCGCCCTCGCTGCCGGTGCAGCAGACAACGGCGAGCCGGGCTTGCGTCCCATCTATCATGAGCACTACTAGGGGGTTTCGTGCTCGACCCCGCCGGCAACAACATCTAAGCGGTTTGCCACCTCCCGGAGTGAAGGTGGGGAGGCAACGGTGATCCGGGTGCCGCCCCATACGAGCCCGCCCCGTAGTCCGCCCGTTCACGAGGATGCAACGACCGGTCTCGAGCTCTCAATATCCTGGAGGAACGCTGTGCCCGCGGCGATATCGACCGGGGAGAATTCGAGGAGCGCCGCCGACTGCTTTGAGGAATATCGGTCATCCGGCGAGGCGAGGGATTGATCCATACATCAGCTAGAACCGATATTATCGGCAATAACCGATGTATTGGAGCTAAATGAGAACAACCCTGAGCAGCAAAGCGGAGGTAGCGGCGGCGCTCTTCCACGGGTTCTCAGAACGGACCCGGCTCACGATCCTGCTCTCTCTGCTGGAGGGAGAGAAACGGGTCGTGGACCTGGTCCAGGAACTCGGCGGCTCGCAGAGCAACATCTCTGGCCACCTCGCATGCCTCAAGGACTGCGGGTTGGTCTCCGACCGCCCCGAGGGACGACAAACGTTCTACGCAGTGACGAGCAAGGAAGTGATCGGAGTACTGCGCGCGGCCGAGAAGCTACTTGCCGTCAACGGAACCGCGATCGAGATGTGTCCTCGATACGGGGTCAAGGGCTGAGGCCGGTGGTATCGGCATCCTTGCCGAATGTGAGGAAGGCGCTCCGACTCGAGTACTTCACCATCACCTGGAACGTTGTAGAAGCGGTGGTCGCAGTTGGAGCCGGGATCGCGGCGGGGTCGATCGCTCTCATCGGTTTCGGCTTCGACTCTTCCATCGAAGGGTTCGCCGCGTCGGTGGTCGTGTGGCAGTTGCGAGGCGCACATGACGAGGCCAGGGAACGCCGCGCTCTCAGACTGATCGCGATCACGTTCTTCGTCCTCGCCGGTTACGTGGTTCTGGAATCGGCTCGGGACCTCGTCACAAGCTCGGAGCCGGAAACCTCGGCGCTTGGCATCGTCGTTGCACTCGTTTCGATCATTGTGATGCCGACGCTCGGCTTCGCGAAGAAGCGCCTTGCCGGCAAGATGAACAGCCAGGTCCTACATGCCGATGCCGCAGAGACGTTCTTGTGTGCGTGGTTATCGGTCATCCTGCTGATCGGTCTCGTGTTGAACGCGACCGTTGGTTGGTGGTGGGCCGATCCACTCGCCGCCCTTGGGATCGCGTGGCTCGCGATCCAGGAGGGAAGAGAGGCGCTACGAGCTTCTACATGGTGATCGTGGGGGCTCTGCTTGCACTGGTTGCTCGAATGAGCAAGCGGTTCGTAGGGTGGGGACCGGAGCGTAGCGCGGACCGTCCGCGGCCCACTGAGCCCCGTGGCGGTGTGCGCTTGTGGAGCTGCAGCGGACGGGGGCCATCCCCCGGGAGGTGAGGGAATGAAAGCAAGGGCGCTTTTCTGCGTACTCGCGCTGACGGCCTTGAGCGTCGGCGCTGCCACATCCTCGGTCGCGCAAGAGTCGGCGGCGGATTCCAGGGCGGGGGACGAGGCGCAGGTCCAAGATCCCAACCCCCGTGCCGCAGAACAGCCGAACCGACCGCGGCGTTTCGAACCCTGCGTCAGGGGCATGGCCGGGAGGTTCCCGTGCCACAGGGTCGACCTCTTGTCCTTCTTTCGCATGGAGGAAATCGGGGGCAGCACTGAGGTCGGGCAGGGTCGAGGAAGCGACGTGTGGGGATGGAAGGACCCTCAGACGGGCAGCGAATACGTGCTCGCGGGGCGTGAGAACGGCACCGCGATCGTGGACATCACCGATCCCCTTCGGCCCGTTTACCTCGCGAACCTGCCGACGTCGGCCATCGACAATCGCATCTGGCGCGACATCAAGGTCTATGCAAACCACGCCTTCATCGTGTCCGAGTCCTTCCTGCACGGCATGCAGGTGCTCGACCTGACGCGGTTGCGAGATATCGATCCCGCCGAGGCTCCGGTGACCCTCGATGAGGACGCTCTCTATAAGGAATTCGAGACGGCGCACAACATCGTCATCAACGAGGACTCGGGCTTTGCCTACGCGGTCGGCACCCGCAACGCAGACCGGTCGCTGAACTGCGAGGGCGGTTTGCACATGATCGATATCCGCGATCCCCTCAACCCGAGGTTCGCCGGCTGCTTCGAGGACGAGGGTTACATTCACGACGCACATTGCGTCATCTATCACGGCGCGGACACCCGCTACACAGGGCGCGAGATTTGTGTTGCGTCCAGCCCGCACACCCACGAGGGCAACGCGGTGTCGATCGTGGACGTTACCGACAAGACCGAGCCGGAACTGGTGGGGCGCGCAACGTACGCACCATTCAGTGCGTTCAGCCACCAGGGCTGGTTGACTGAGGACCACCGCTACTACCTGCACGGGGACGAGGGCGACGAGCTCTCCTTCGGTCACAACACTCGGACCTACACCTTCGACATGGCGGATCTGACGGCACCAACGCTCATCGACTTCTACGAGAGCAGCGAGCCCGCGACCGACCACAACATGTACGTCAAGAAGCGTCACCTATACCAGTCGAACTATCGTGCTGGGCTACGCGTGCTCGATTTGCGCAACGTTGCGGACGGGCAACTAGGGGAGGTCGGCTTCTTCGACGTCTATCCGCCGAATAACGACCCGGGGTTCGGCTTCGGTTCGTGGAGCAACTATCCGTTCTTCGATCGCGGCGTGGTCGCGGTGCACGGGTATCAGGGCCTATGGCTCGTGAGGCCTCGCGTCGGGCCGCGTTGATTAATAAGGACCAGGGGCGGAAATCTCCCCTGGTCCGGTAAAGAAGAACTGGCGACACCCGTTGACCGGCTCAAGGAGGTAGCAGGTCCTCTTCTAACCGGCCTGCTCCCCCTCGCCGGCTCGAGCTCGTCGCGCGGCTTCGACACTGGCCTCCAGCGCTTCCATCAAATCGATCGCCGGGGATACCGCAGACTCCTCGTCGGTCTCCGGTATGACGATTGCGTCGCCGGCCTTGCTGTGAAGTAGGTCGAGAAGTCGCTCGCGGTGTTCGTCGCGGTGTCGGGCAGGTTCCCAGTTCCCGCTCAAGGCCTCGAGAAACTGACCCGCAACCTGTAGCTCTCGCTCCGAGGGTTCCTGCATCGAGGCAGCCCAGACCTCCTTCGGGTCGCGCACCTCGTCGGCGTAGAAGAGCGTCTCGAGCATCAGGACGTGCTCGGCAGGGCGGACGGCGACCAGATACTCCTTCGTGCGCATCACGAAACGGCCTATCGCCACCTTCCCGGCCTCCTCCATGGCGCGATGAAGAAGCCGGTAGGGTCGCTCGGTCGCCGTGTCGCGCTGGGGCACGACGTAGTAGCTCTTATCGAAGTGGACCGGGTCGATGTCACGCAGGTCCACGAACTGCTCCACCTCGAGGACCCGCGTGCGCTCAGGTGCCACAGACTCGAGCTCCCCGGCATCGACGGTGACCACCCGGCCCGGCTCGAGCTCGTAGCCCCTGACGATCCCCTCCCAGGGGACTTCGTCGTCGTCGCCCGAATGCTCCGGCTCGGTTGGTGCATCCTGCAGCGGCGGCTCGTCGGCTGGAGGAGGTTCCGCAACGGGTGCCCGATCCAGGAACTCCGGTGCGGACTCGAAAGCGGGCGACGGGACGTCATCGGGAGTAGGCCCCTCGGCCACGCGCCGGTAGCGGAT
>JBOGWX010000045.1:0-32563 GCA_050694055.1 Actinomycetota bacterium | reverse complement strand
GAGCAGCCGGCGCTCGTCTTTGGTGGCGCGCGCGTCGTCGCGGGCGATCGAACGCAACTCGCCGGCGATGTCACCGTGGGGGATGAGCGGTCGCAGCCTCTCGAAGCGGTCGAGCGCGATGAGGCAGACGATGCGGGCATCCTCGGCGTCGTCCTTCTTCTTGGCCGGGCCACGCCGACGTGCCACGAGATCGGGGTTGACCGGGACCACGACATAGCCGGCGTCGATGAGACGCTCGACCAACATGCCGTGGCGCGTCTCGATCACGACCCGGACCTCCGCCGGGTCGGGCTCCAGCTCTGCGACTTTGGTGATCAGCGCGTCGACCGCCTTGGGGTGGTGCTCGACGCGCGCTATCTCGATGACGCCGTCGCCGGGCCTGCCCAGCGCGACGAGGTGGTACTCCTCAGACCAGTCGATGCCGACTCCGAGCACACCGCCTCCTCTCTCCACGGGGAAGTGGAAGGGACAGAGACACGGCGTCGTGCTGATGGACCAGTCCTCGTGGGACGACACCCTTGTGGATGTCGGGCCTCCAAGACCGTTCCCCGGGGACGCCGTCTCATTTCAGTCCTCGTGGGACGAGCAACAGAAGCGTTCCCCGTGGAAGACCTCAAGAAGGGAGGGTAGAGCCATCAGCACAGTCATCGACACTTCCGTGATCATCGACATCCTTCGCGGACTGCCTGCCGCCGTCGACTATGTCGAGAGGCTCGAGGACGTGCCTGCATGCAGCGAGATTACGCGGGTTGAGGTGATCCAAGGCTTGCGCAGTGCCGAGCGAGTGCCCACGGAACGCCTCTTCCAGCAGCTTCGTTGGGTCGCACTTGACGAGCCAATTGCGCGACGGGCCGGCGAGCTCGGTCGCAAATGGAGGAAAAGCCATCCGGGGATCAGTAGTCCTGACCTTATTGTTGCGGCGACTGCCGACCAGCTTGGAGCTGTTCTGGCGACGAGCAATGTCAGGCACTTCCCCATGTTCAAGAGGTTGCGACCGCCGTATCAGGGCTGACGCGCTTGGCGCAGCGTCAGGATCCTGATCCCGCTGTCGCAGGTCCACTACACACTGGACTTAAGAGAACGTGCGTGAACCCAGTTCCTGGTACGAGCGGAGGCGATCGCCATCTAGCAGGAGGTGGCGATTCGGAGTGCTTCGCAGACTTCTTGCATCCGTTCGCCGCGCAGCTGGGAGATGCGATCCGTGCACAGCGCCACCCGGACGAGGGTCACATTATCGAGGGTCAAAGCGCACTCCGTGGGCATCCCATCTGACACACCAAGCGGTATTTCGGTTGGTATTCCACGAACGGTCCGCGTGGCCGGGACCGCAAGGACTTGGTTGAGCACGGGAATCGCTTCGTCCCGGGTCAGGATCAGAAAAGGCCGTCTGCCTGCGCGTGGATCCTCGTACCACCAGACCTCGCCTCTCGCTACCACGGCTCATGCCCTGCGGCGCTCTCCTCAGCGTCCAAACGATGGAGCACATCGACCGCGGCTTTGTCGGTCAACTGCTCGAGATCACCCCATTCATCGGGGCTGGCAGGCGGAATTCGTTTGTAACCCTCGACGATCTGATCCCCTACCATCGCTTCCTGATCCTCTCTCAGAAAGTCCTCAAGAGCTGTACGGATCAAGGCCGACCTAGATATCCCTTTGCGCGCTGCGTGCCTATCGAGCAGGCGGAGGAGCCGGTCGTTCAACTGGACCATAGTTTGAGTGCGAGCCATAGCCCTATGGTAGCGCTATTGTCATGCTCCGCGCAAATCGGAAAGCCCGGTTCGGCCCCTGGATTACATAGGTGTTATGGGTGTTATGAGTGGTCTTAAGAGACCGTACAGTGCGCGAACCGCATCGGCCGGACCATCTGGAGTCAACGACTGGCTCCTCAGCGCCTGCGGTAGGTGCTCCGCCGGTGCTGTGCACGGTGGACAGGACGACGCGACCCGCTTCGTCGACCTCGTAGATCACGCGGAACTCTCCTCTGCGAGCTGAATGGAACCCTTCGAGCTCGCCGTTCAGAGGCTTGCCCGGTCGCCGGGGATTGGCGGCAATAGAGCCCAAGATCGTTTCCATGACCGCGGCTCTGACCTTCTCGGGCAACCGGTTGAGATGCCGGAGGGCCTCCGGCGTGATCTCAACCTCGTAGGCCACCTACACGTGATCCTTGAGGGGGGAGCCTCTTTCCCTCGGATGCTTCCCGGCGTGATCTCCGGATCGAGTTGAGAAACGCTCGGTCCTGAAGGATGTCGACGGTCTCCAGCGACTCAAGGTCTTCGGGCGACATCGGGACAGCTGCCGGTCTACCGTTGCGGGTCACCACGAAGCGCTCGTGCTCCCGCGAGGTTCGGTCGACGAGATCCGACAGATGGCCTTGGCTTCAGTTAACGGAATCGTCTCGCTCATGACTGGTCCGAATTCTAACCAGCAGCTCGAGAGTCAGCTGCGCCCGAGAGGTGTCGATCATGGCGTCCGGTTCGTACACTGTTGGCCTTCAGGTGGACCCGACCGGGATCGAACCGGTTACCTCCGCCATGCCATGGCGGCACTCTACCAAGTGAGCTACGGGCCCCAATGGAACATCGATGCTAGCAGAGCCGTGCTCGAGATCCGGCCGGAGATTGGGTGGAACTCGCAGCGCTCCGTCTGAGCGGCGTGATGGCTTTGCGCCCGGTGACCAGGTGCCGAGTACGGCCGCTGCGGCCGGTCGCAGGCTTGGCACTCTCGGACCCTGAGGTGTCGTCTCACGCGCCGCTCAGGGTCCAGGAATCGGCTCGCCGAGCCGGGTCGGCCAGGTTCAGCCGCGCGGAGAGTTGCCGCCCCCGCTTCGACCCCGGCCCCCTCGCCTACGGCGACGCGCCCGGCGTCTGCGTGACGGCGCCCGCTCCCGTTGCGCTGCGGGCGACTCTTCGTCGCCCACACGCGGCGGGGCCGGAGCCTTCTCCCGCTTCGGCCTCCCGTCCGAC
Source organism: Actinomycetota bacterium (assembly GCA_050694055.1). Taxonomy (GTDB): domain Bacteria; phylum Actinomycetota; class CADDZG01; order CADDZG01; family WHSQ01; genus WHSV01. The sequence goes on along the minus strand of JBOGWX010000045.1, from coordinate 29,600 downwards.
TCCCCGCCCCCGTTCTTGGCCTCCGGGGGCTTGTGGTTACGCGCGCTCTGGTCGCGTTCCTCGGCCACCTTGATCGTGAGCCTGTACTCCTGGGGATTTTGCGGCACGCCCATCTCTGACTGCAGCGAGCCGATGATGTCCTCGAGCCGCCGGTCGTCCGGGGGAAGCATCAACGAGTCCGGGCGCCGGCCCGAGGGGGCGCGCACGATGTCCTCCGAGGACTTCGCCGGAGTCAAGGCTCGCTCGCCACCGCCGCGCGAGCGCCTGCGGCCTCGGCGGCGCCGGCGGGGGCCACCGTTCTCTGATTTCGGTTGTGCCTGCGAGGAATCGCCGTGCGAGGGCTGCGGCTCGGTCTCTTGTCGCGGCTGCTCCTGGGACTTGGATCTGCCCTGCCCGCCGCGGCCTCGTCTCCTACGGCGCCTCCGCCGCGGTTGCTGGCTCATCGCTCTCCGGTCCATCCTTTCGCGATCGTGAAGACGATCGCCGGCCGTCGTGTAGCTCGAGCATCGGGGCGTCCGCCCACAGGCGCTCGAGGTCGTAGTAGTCGCGCTCCTCCCTGTGAAACACGTGAACGAGGAAGTCGACGTAGTCGAGAATCACCCAGCGGGAGTCACGGTGGCCTTCCCGGCGCAACGGCCGGAGGTCGCGCTCCTCGCGCAGGCGATGCTCGATGGCATCGGCGATGGTGTGGACCTGACGCTCGGAGTTACCGCTGCAGATTACGAAGTGATCGGTGATGACCAGGGCCCTGGAGACGTCCAGGACGACGATCCGGTCGGCCTTCTTGGAAGCGGCCGCTGCGACCGCGGCTTCGAGGTACTCGGAGGCCTCAGTCGCTATCTGCTCCAGTTGCGTCAATGAAATCCTTTCCAACGACGATCGTGAGGTCCACGATACCCTGCTGCTGCACGGAAACCTGCAGTTTTCCGACCCCCAAGAGGTCCCGAGCTCGCTCTGCCGAGGCCTGCGCCTCGGGCGTCGATTCGTAGGTCACGATGCGTGTTTCCTCGTAATCGAGGTGGTTGGCGTTGCCCGACAGCACCACCCTGAAGCCCTCTCCCACGAGACTTTCGGCGACGGCCTGCCCGACTCCGGGCTGCCCGTTGCCGTTGAGGATCTGGACTCGCACTTGATCGGCGAGCCCAGCCACCGCACCGAAAGAGTCCTCGACGAAGGACCGCACCTCGGCCTCATCGGTCGAATAGAGCTCGGTCTCCCCCACGATCTCCTCGTCGACCGGGAGCGACGCGATGGTCACCTTCTCGGGCGGTACCGAAGCCAGATCGGTGAAGAACTCCACCTGCTCCTCGGAGGAGGTATCCGAGTTGTCGAGCGCTCTTGAAGCTGCACCCAGGGCGGTACCGAGGGACTGCGGGTCATCGGAGTGCCTCTCGAGAAAGGCCTGCCAGAAGGCGAGGTGCCGCGCACCGAGCTCGGTTTCATCCCCGTCGAGCCCGATCTCGTACAGGAGATCAACCTGCCAGCGCGCCGGCAGCACCTGCTCGCCCGCATCGAACAGAATCTGCGCCGTATTGGCGCCGGCGGACACTCGAACCTCCTGGGGAACGTTCACCGACAGGTCCCCGGTTTGCTCGAACACGGTGGCTGCGTCGGAGGCCGACAGCTCGATGTAGTGGTCGATGGGGACGCCCAGCATGTTCTCGGCGCTGACCGAGACGAGCCCCATGCCACCCGAGCCGAGAGCATCGCCGATGCCCTCTAGCCCCCGACCGGGAACCTCGTAGGCGGTGTGAGCGGGAAGGTAGGCGATGGACGCCCGGCCTCCGGCGTTATCGACGCCGATGAGCGTCATCCAGCGCGCCTCGGTGCCGGTCCCGCCCAGATCGGTGCCCACCACGAGGTAAGTCGACAGATCGCTCGCCGCGGTGGTGCGGTTCTGTGCTCGATCGTCCGAGCCGCGGCCCGCGCGGTCCACCACCGCGGTCGTACCAGCGACGATTGCCGCGAGCGTGAGCGCGACGACCCCCACGATGAGCGCGGCGCCTCCTCCGGCAAACGAGCGCTTGCGGAAGGTCCGCCGGCGCCGCGACAGAGCCGAGCGGCGCGGCCCCGCGCTTCTCCGGCCGCGTGGAAGCGGTGGAGGCGACGATGGGCCTCTCCGCTTCGGCCCCGCGCTGTGCCGGCCCCTGCGCTCAGCCATTCGCATTCCGCTCGCCCTGGTAGAGGCCGTGCTCGGCGATATACGAAGCGACCGATGAGGGCACGAGGTAGTCGATCGGAAGGCCCTTTCGTACTCGGTCCCGGATCTCGGTCGACGAGACCGACAGCTCGGGCATCTCCACGACGTGGACCTGAGGCCAGCGGGGACCGGGATCGAGGTCTGCGAGATCGATGCCGGAGCGCGACACCGCGACGACCTCCGCCAGCTCGGCAAGCCGTTCGAGCTTCTCCCAGGTGCCCATTCCGAAGACGGTGTCGGCCCCCGCGATGAACTTAAGCTCCGCCTTTCCGTCGTAGAAGTCGTGCAGCGTCTCCATCGTGTCGGCGGTGTAAGTCGGGCCGCGCCGGTCGATCTCGAGGCGCGAGACCTCGAAGCGAGCGTGGGACCCGGTCGCGAGCACCGTCATGAGATAGCGGTCCTCGGCCGGAGCGACCGTGTGCTTCTGCCACGGATCGCCCGCAGGCACGAACATGACGCGCTCGAGCTCGAGATGATGCAGGACCTCTGAGGCCGCGACGAGATGCCCCTGATGAGGGGGGTCGAAGGTGCCTCCCATGACTCCAAGACGCTTCACAGACCTCTAGTCAACCCGATACGGGACAGAAAGAACGGACAGCAACTCCTACAACAGGATTCATCGGCCGCCGCCCGGCGGATCTGAAGCTCTAGATGTCGATTGCGGGAGGGGGGAAGTACTCCGCCGCGACGAGCCGCTCGCCGTCGAAGCTGAGCGACCAGGTGCTGCCCTTCTTCGCCTCGAAGTCCCGGGGCAGGTCGAGATCGTCTTCCTTGGCGAGCCGCTCGAGCAAGTCGGGAACCACCCCGCCTTGAGTGGACAGCACCACGGCCCCCTCAACAGATCCGACCGAGCGCACGAAATCGAGGGCCGCGGCCTCGTTCGAGGGGTAACCGAGCTCACTCAAGACGGCCTCTTGCTCGATGGGAACCCCTATGGCCTCGGCCAGCGGCTCCACGGTCTGGACGCAGCGCACGAAATCGGCCGAGATGATCCGGCGGACGGCAAAACGCGACAGCAGACGGACGAGCTGTTCGGCCTGCTCGAACCCTCTCGAGTCAAGCGGCCGCAGATGGTCGTCACCCTCCCAGCTCGAACGGTTGCCGGCGCTGGCGTGACGCACCAACAACACCGCCGAGGTGAAGATCGGCCCCTCGAAAAAGTGGTCGAGGATGTCTCTGTCGGTGGGACGGGTGAGCATCGAACGTGCCTGGTCGATCGGGAGCCAGCGCAGACCGTCGACCTCTTGAGTCGGCGTGAACAGCCCGCCGTCGGCGCGCAGTGCCCAGTAGTAGACGACCTTGGGTCGTTCCACTCCGCCGGAGAGCTTCATGTAGTGGGCCTCGCCGAGATAGCGACCCATGCGCACGCGATACCCGGTCTCCTCGAAGACCTCGCGGATGGCGCACTCGACGATCGACTCGCCCAGCGCGAGCTTGCCTTTGGGAATGCTCCAGTCGTCGTAGCGGGGACGGTGAACTATCGCTACCTCGATGTCGGCGGGCCCGTCGCTCGGGGACTCGCCGCGCCACACCACGCCCCCGGCGGCCTCGATGATGTGGCCGGCGGGGCTCACGGCTCGAGCCACTCGAGCTTCTTGGGTCTGTCCATCGAGTCCCACACTTCCGGGAAAGCCTGCTTGGCCGCGCGCGTGCTGTGCTCCTGACGTTCGAGCAGCCTGCCCAGCGCCAGGTTGAAGGGGCCGTCCTGAGGATGCTCGTGGGCGAGATGGCGAACCATGCCTGCGGAAACTACGGCATCCTGCAGCATCCCGAGCACATCTTGAACGGCGGTGCAACGCGCGGCGAAGTTGCGCGCCTGCCGGCCGACCTTGTTCCCGAGCGAGGGCGCCACCGCCTCGGCCGCATAGCGCGCGCGCTTGGCAAGGATGCGGACGCGGTGGAAGTCCTCGTCGGGATCGCCCGGGCGCAGAGAACGAGCTCGTCGAGCAAGCTTGCGCCAGGCCCCGCTTACCAGCGGAGGCAGCGCTTCGGCGCAGCTCTGCTCGGTTGCGACAACAGTCAACCGCGGGTCGCGACACGCCTCGACGAGCCGGTCGAGCAGGCCCACATAACGCGGTGCACGAAGCGCCTGGAGCAGCCGGTCGCGCGCGTCGTCGTGCTTATGATCCATCGCCTCGAACAGAGGGACCAGCGAGTCCTCCATGCCACCGCCGGCCTTGCGCAACCGAGCCTGCATGACGTCGAGATCCCGGACCTCGCCGAGAGCATCGGCAACCCACTTCAGCTCGGTCTCGAGTGACCTCGCCCAGTCCTCGTCCACCAGGGGGCGGAAGGTTCGCAGGTCGCTTCGCAACCGGCGGGCGGCGACGCGCATCTGGTGCACGGACTCCTCGTAACCAAGCCGGGTGCCGGGGTCGTTCGCAACCATCCTGTAGGTGCCGGCCGCGAGACTGCCCTGCACGGCGCGGCCCGCCTGCTCCTTCGGCGACACCTTCTTAGGGAGTACGACCTCGGGCGGCGCGCCGGCGCGAGCGCCGAGCGCGCGTATCGCCTTGGGAGTCGAGCCGGCGGCCATCGCTCCGGCGGATTGCAGCACCGCGGCCACACTCTCGAGCAGGCCGGTCCCTGCTCCCTTGTCCTCGATCTCGAGCTCCCGAAAGCGAACCACCACCCGGCTGCCCTCGACGACCGACACCTCGTCGTCGACGACTTCGGCGCCGATCCGGCCATCGCCGGTGAGCAGGTTCAGACGCTTGCGGCGGGTTTGGATGCGCGTTGCGGCCGACAGCGGGCTCGACCGAGCGAATGCGGTGACGAGATCGGCGGCCTCCCTGGGCACCGAGCTCACGGGTCCTTCGACGTTGATCTCGTCGCGCGTCAGGGCGGCTCCGTCGGCGGGCAGCTTCACGGTCCAGGTCGGGCCGGAGTCCTCACCGGAACGGTGGCGGAGGGTGATGCCGGAGCGCGCCAGACGCAGGTCATCGGTGTCGTAGTAGGTGGCGCGCAGCTGCTGCGGGCTGTCCTCTTCGACCGAGCCGACGCCCTCTATCTCGCCCAGGACGGGCAGTTCGAAGGGGCCGTGGACGGCAAGCTTTAACTCGACCTCACGCATGCTGGCTCGCCCGGTGCATCAGCGCTTTTTGCAGGTCGACCAACTCTTCATCGGCGGGCTGCAGTCTGCTCCAGCGGCCGGTGGCGTCGAGCTCCCACGCCGAGCTGTTGTCCGCAAACGACAGGTTGAGTATCTCCTTGAGCCGTTCCTTGAGATCCCCGTCCTTGACGTTGACGACGGCTTCGACGCGACGGTCCAGATTGCGCTGCATCATGTCGGCACTGCCGATATAGAGATCGTCGCGACCGCCGTTGCAGAAGTAGAGGATGCGCGAGTGTTCGAGCCAGCGCCCGATGATGCTGCGCACCGTGATGTTCTCGCTGAGCCCCACCACGCCGGGCTTGAGCGAGCAGATCCCTCGCAACACGAGATCCACCTTCACCCCCGCCTGCGATGCGCGGTAGAGCGCGTCGATCACGTCCTCGTCGACGAGGCTGTTGAGCTTCATGGCGATGTAACCGGGTCGCTCCGCCGAGTGCAGCTTTGCCTCGCGCTCGATCAACGAGATGATCTGCTCGCGCAGTCCGTAGGGGGCAGCCAGGATCCACTTGTACTTCGTGTGACGCGAGTAGCCGGTCAAGAAATTGAAGAGATGGCTGACCTCTGCGCCGATCCCGGGATCGGCGGTGAGCAGCCCCAGGTCCTCGTAGATACGGGCGGTCTTGGGATTGTAGTTGCCGGTGCCCACGTGCACGTAGCGACGTAGCTTGTTGCGCTCCTGTCGAACGATGAGGCACAGCTTGGCATGTGTCTTGAGACCGACGAGCCCGTAGACGACGTGACAACCAGCCTGTTCGAGCGCGCGCGCCCAGTTTATGTTGGCACGCTCGTCGAAGCGCGCCTTGATCTCGACCAGCACGACGACCTGCTTACCGGATTCGGCCGCGTCGATCAGCGCAGTGACGATGGGGCTGTCGCCGGACGTGCGATAGAGGGTCTGCTTGATGGCCAGCACGTCGGGATCATCGCTGGCCTGCTCTACCATCTCCTCGACGCTGGTGGCGAACGACTCGTAGGGGTGATGCACCAAGACGTCCTTTTTTCGCAGCACCTCGAATACGTCCGCGCTCCCCTCTTCGGTCAACTGCAGATCGGGGCTCGTCGCGGGATGGAAGGGAGGGTCCTTCAACTCGGGGCGTTCGATGCGGTAGAGATCCCAGGCTCCCGTCAGGTCGAGGAGGCCGGCGAGTGCGTGCACGTCCTCCTCGCCGACCTCGAGCTCCCGCCGCAAGAGCTCGAGCACGTGGCCGGGCATGCTCTCTTCGATCTCGAGCCGCACCGCGGGGCTAAAGCGACGCTTGCGAAGTTCCTCCTCCAGCGCCTGCAGCAGGTCCTCGGCGCCGTCGTCGTTGACCTCGAGATCGGCGTTGCGGGTGACCCTGAAGTAATAATGCTCGACCACCGTCATGCCCGCAAAGAGCTGGCCGAGGTTGGCGGCGATGACGTCCTCGATGGGAACGAACACCTCGCCTTCGGATAGCTCGATGAAGCGCGGCAGCAGAGGAGGAACCTTGACCCGCGCGAAGTGGCTGCGATCGCTCTCGGGTTCGTTGACGATGACCGCCAGGTTCAGCGACAAGTTCGAGATATAGGGGAAGGGGTGCCCCGGGTCGACGGCAAGCGGAGTGAGGACGGGAAAGATCTGGTCCCGAAAAACCTCGTTGAGCTCATGGCGCTGGGACTCCTCGAGGTCCGCCCAGCGCAGGACATCGACACTCTCCTTGCCGAGGCTGGGGAGGATCTCGTCGAGGAACAACCGGTCGTGACGATGCACGAGTGGCTCGACCTTCTCGGCGATCGCGGCAAGCTGCTCGCGCGGTGTTCGTCCGTCCGAGCCGCGGCTCGAGAGGCCGGCCTCGACCTGGCGTTTCAGTCCGGCCACGCGGACCATGAAGAACTCGTCGAGGTTGCTTGCGAAGATGGCGAGGAACTTGACACGTTCGAGAAGGGGAAGCTGGGGGTCCTCGGACAGAGCCAGCACGCGGGCGTTGAAGTCGATCCACGACAGCTCGCGGTTGAGGTAACGGTCCTCGGGCAGGTAGTCCGGCTCGGTCATGTGGGTCCCAAGATACAAACGGTAGGTGAACATGAGACGAACGGTGAGCCTCGGCCTCGCGCCCGCTCCAGGTCGCATTCTAGTGAAGAGACCTTCGAGCCGATGGTCATGGGGGGTCCGGAACGGCGACCCCCCATGCCACACGGATAGGAAGGAGAACTGGGGGACAAGACCCCTTCCTCTGGCAGTCCTCGAGCCGGGGACTTGCTGTGCAGGTTAGAAAGGCAACGTTGAGGAGGTGTGGCGCGCCGCCGACGGCAATGTGAACAAAAATCCGATCCCAACTCGAGATCAACCTTTCACTGCGCTGGGGGCTCCTGGAGAGGATGTCGCAGAAACCGAAGCACGGCATCGAGGGGGGCGATTGGATCTTGGCCTGCGTTTTCGTGCCCCGAGACTCGTGAACTAGGGTTTCTCTGCATTCAGGGCTCGTGGAGAACCCTGAGTGCGGAGAAAGCCGTCAGGAGCGGATGTGCCCCTCGCCCCACACGACGTACTTCGTCGAGGTGAGAGCGCGAAGCCCCATCGGCCCGCGCGCGTGGAGCTTCTGGGTCGAGATACCGATCTCCGCGCCGTAGCCGAACTCTCCGCCGTCCGAAAAGCGGGTCGAGGCATTGATGAGGATCGAGCCCGCATCGATCTCCGCCGCGAAGCGGCGGGCGGCGGCGAGATCGGTCGTCACGATGCCTTCGGCGTTCGCCGTTGTGTAGGTATTGATGTGGGCCACCGCAGCGTCGAAGGAGTCGACGACCTTCACGGCGAGCACGAGATCGAGGTACTCGGTCGACCAGTCGTTCTCGTCGGCGCCGGTCGCCTGCGGCCAGCTCTCGACGACGCGCTCGTCCCCTCGAATCTCGACTCCCGCAGCCGCCAGCGAGTCGAGCGTGGAGGGCAACCACCCTTCGACGAGCGCCTGGTGCACCACCAGTGTCTCGAGCGCGTTGCAAACGCTCGGTCGCTGTGTCTTTGCGTTGATCACGATCTCGCTCGCCATGGCACGATCGGCGGACGCGTCCACGTAGATGTGGCAGTTGCCGTCTCCATCGATGATGAACGGCACGGAGGCATCTGCCTCGATCGACGCGATCAGAGCCGCTCCCCCGCGCGGGATCAGGAGGTCGACGAGGCCCTTGGCGGTCATCAACTCCTTGGCCGAGGCGCGCGATGCGTCGGCTACCAGTTGCACGGCGTCGGTGGGCACACCGGCGGAAGCGAGCCCCGCGCGCAGGACCTCGACGATGGCGTGGTTCGATCTTGCGGCGATCGACGAGCCGCGCAGAACGCACGCGTTGCCCGACTTGAGACAGAGCCCGGCCACGTCGCTCGTGACGTTGGGGCGGGCCTCGTAGATGACGGCGATGACGCCGAGAGGGGCACGCACCTGCTCGATAGTCAGCCCGTTGGGACGGCGCCAGCCCGACACGATCTCGCCGATGGGGTCGGCTTGAGCGGCGACGGCTCGCAGGCTCGAGGCCATCGCCTCGAGCCGGGAGGAGGTCAGAGTGAGCCGATCCAACAACGCACGCGAGGTCCCCTGGCCCTGGGCGGTCGCCACGTCCTCACGGTTGGCGACGGCGAGGTCATCCGCGGAGTCCAGCAGGGCGTCGGCCATGGCCTGCAACGCGGCATCCTTGACGGCCGAGTCGAGTCGGGCGAGTGCCGGAGCACAGGCCGCAGCACGGCGGCAGGTGTCGGTAACCGTGTCGGCCACTCGGGTCAGTCCTCCAGTACGACGAGTTGGTCGCGGTGAATTACCTCACGACCGGCGAACTCGGCAGCAGGTCGCCCCCTTGCGGCCTCGAGCTCTGAGGATGCGTAGCGTACCGTGCCCCGCGCGACGAGTTGAGAGTCGGGGGTCATGACGTCGACCGTGGCCCCCGCCTCGAAGTTCCCCCTGACCTCGACCACGCCGGCAGGCAGCAGGCTGCGCTTGCCCTGGACGAGCGCATGGCGAGCTCCTCGATCGACGACCACGGTTCCGAGGGGAGGTTGCGCAAACGCGATCCACAGACGTCGTGCACTAGTTCGTTTGCGGCGCGCATGAAAGTAGGTGCCTATCGAATCGCCCGAGGCGACCCGATTCAAGACGTTCGGTTCGGTCGCGGACGCGACTACCGCAGGAACACCGGAGAAGGTAGACACCCAGGCGGCCGCGAGTTTGGAGGCCATTCCCCCCGTCGCGAGCTCCGATCCGCGCCCGCCCGCGCTCCTCTCGAGTTGGGGCGTGATCCGATCGACCTCGTCCAGCAACGCGGCGCCGGGGGTCCTTCGGGGGTCCGCCTCAAAAACGCCGGGTGCGTCGGTCAGCAAGACCAGCAGGCCGGCGCCGGAAAGGTTGGCTACCAGCGCCGCAAGTCTGTCGTTGTCCCCGAATCGGATCTCGTCGGTGGCCACGGTGTCGTTCTCGTTCACCACCGGCAACACGTCCAGGGACAGAAGGCGATCGATGGTGTTGCGCGCATTGATGTAGTGCTGGCGGTTTGTGAAGTCGTAGCGGGTCAAGAGAAGCTGTGCCGCCGTGATGTGATGCTCGGCAAAGAGACGGGAGTAGATGCGGTGCAACCGGCCCTGGCCTACTGCGGCTGCCGCCTGCAACCCGGGAATGTCGACCGGACGGACACTGAGCCCGAGAGGACGAAGTCCGGCCGCAATCGCACCCGAGGACACCACGATGGGGCGTACGCCGGCCTCTCGAAGTCGAGCGACCTCGTCGCACAGCGCCGCAAGCCGGGCCTCGTCGGGTTCGCCGTCGGTCCCCACCAGTGAGGAGGTCCCGATCTTCACGACCAATCGATCGCCGCGGCTAAGCGTGGCGCGCGCCATCGCCCTCTCCGTCCGGGCCCTCGGGCTCGAAGGTGAACGAGGTCTCGCCGATAAGCACGTCGTCGCCCCGCTTGGCGCCGGCGCGCTCGAGCTCACGCTCGACGCCCATCGAGATCAACTTCTTCTGCAGGCGGTCGACCGACTCCTCGTTGTCCATGTTCGTGACTGCCACCGCGCGCTCGACTCTTCGGCTGGTGACGATCCACGATTCGTTGAGTCGTCTCACGCTCAGGGGGTCACCGCGCACGATATGCCTGACGTAGCCCACGGATGGCTCGAGCTCCGCGCGCGACCGGTCGACGCCCGTCGCGAGGCGGCGCACGAGCTCGTCGATGCCCTCTCCCGTCACGGCCGATATCGCCAAGGCATCGGGAAACCGCCTTCGAGCCTCGTCTGATCGCTCTCCGCCCGCGTCCACTTTGGACAGCACCACCAGCCGGGGACGCGCCGCGAGCTCGGGATCGAACGCTTCGAGTTCCGTGCGGAGCACGTCCACATCGTCGAGGGGATCCCGGTCCATGGCGGCAAGATCCACCAGGAAAACCAGAAACGCGGCCCGTCGAACGTGACGGAGGAAGCGGTGTCCCAGTCCCTTGCCCTCGCTCGACCCGGCCACCAACCCGGGGATGTCGGCCACGACAAAGGTCTTTTCGCCGAGCCGGACGACACCCAAGTTGGGCTGAAGGGTGGTGAACGGATAGTCGGCGATCTTGGGCCGCGCCGCCGATATGCGCGCCACGAGCGTCGACTTGCCCGCGTTGGGAAAGCCCACCAACCCGACGTCCGCAAGCAGGCGAAGCTCGAGTCGCAGCCGGGCCTCCTCGCCGGGCTCGCCCCTCTCTGCGAAGGTTGGTGCACGCCGGGTCGCGGTGGCGAAGTGGGCGTTGCCCCGGCCCCCCCGGCCCCCGCGCGCGGCCCTCAGCTCGTCGCCGGGATTGGCCAGGTCCGCGATGAGGGTGCCGTCCTCGTCGTAGACCACCGTTCCGGGGGGCACGGAGATGATCCGGTCGCGGCCGCGCGCGCCGTGCTTGCGCTTGCCCTCGCCGTGGCCCCCGCGCGCCCCCCTGACCTGCGGGTTGTCTCGTAGCTCGAGCAGGGTCCCGACCGAGCCGTCGGCCCGCATGATCACGCTCCCGCCGTCGCCGCCGTCGCCGCCGTCCGGCCCGCCCTTGGGCTTGAACGGCTCGTGGTGCCAGGCGGACACACCGTTGCCGCCCGCTCCCGCGCGCACGTTGATCTTGGCCTCGTCTACGAACCTCACGCCTACCTGCCTATCAAAAAGGGGACCCGCCGGGGTCCCCCTCGAACTGCGATGAGTGCGCCCTCTACTCTGCGAGCACGCTGACGACCTTGCGGCCGCGCCTGCTGTGAAACGTCACCGTGCCCTCCGCCGTCGCAAAGAGGGTGTCGTCGCCGCCGCGCTTGACGTTCAGGCCGGGGTGAACCTTGGTGCCGCGCTGGCGGACGATGATCTCGCCCGGACCCGCCGCCTGGCCCCCATAGATCTTGACCCCGAGCCGCTTGCTCGCGGAGTCCCGCCCGTTACGGGACGAGGATGCGCCTTTCTTGTGAGCCATGATCGATCCTTTGGTTCGCTAAGAGTGCTTCCAACTACCCAGATTACAGCTTGATGTCCGAGATCTCGACCGTGGTGTAGTGCTGGCGATGCCCGGTGTTGCGGTGGAAGCCCGTTTTGTTTCGGTGCTTGGAGACGTCAATCTTGGGCCCCTTGGCGGCGCCCACGACCTTCGCCGTCACCCTGGCCTTGGACAGTGCCGAACGCCCGGCGATCGACTTACCCTTGTCGTCGACGACCACCAGCGGCGTGAACTCGAGCTTGCCGTCCGAGTCGCCGAGCTTCTCGATTTCGATTACGTCGCCTGGGGCGACTTTGAACTGCTTGCCGCCCGCGCGGATCACTGCGTACATGTCACTCCTCGTAGAGAAGATTGTAAGAAACAGCGTAGGACGGCCGCCACGTACACGCGGTCACCTCGAGGACCGCTGACCAACCGGTGGGGCCGGACAGATGCTACCAGAGCCCCGGACGCGGCTCCGCTCAGACGGCCCTGGGCAGCACCATCGTGAACACCGAACCGCCCTCGGGGCTGGATTCGACCTCCAGGCGACCGCCCGACGCCTCGAGCACCTGCCGGGCGATGAACAGCGAGAGCCCCAGGCCCCCGACCTTGCGCGTCGACGACGAGTCGCCCTGGGTGAAGGGCTTGTTGAGCAACGCATCGAGCGTTGCGGCGTCGATCCCGGGGCCCTGGTCTCGCACGACGAGCCGGACCATACGAAGCCCGCTCGACAGCTCGACCTCGACCTGTCCCGCGGTGAACGACAGCGCGTTATCCAGGATGGACACGGCGACCTCTCGGATGCGGTCGCGATCGCCGGACGCCTCGACCTCCGCTTCGGTGATCTGTACCCGGTTCTCGTCGGTCTTGTGCGCCAGCAGCGCCAGCGCCTCGCGCGCCACGGTATTGAGCGAGAAATCGGTGGGCTGCAGCCCCAGGCCCCCGCGCTGGATGCCGCTCACGGTCAAGATCCTGTCGATCATCAAAGACAACCGTTCGCACTGCTTGCCCATGGACCCCAGAAGCTCGAGTTTCGTAGCCTCGTCGAGGTTCTCCCACTTGTGCTGCAGCGTGTTGACACCGCCGCTGATCGTAGTCAGCGGAGTGCGCAGCTCGTGCGACACGACCGAGACGAACTCCGTCTTCATGCGGTCGAGCTCCGCCAGTGAGCGAGCGCGCTCTTGCTCTTCGCGATAGAGCTGGGCGAGGTTGTGCATCACGCCGCGCGTGACCTCCCGTCCCAGAGCCGCCTCGCCCGCGTGCACCGCGTCGAGCGAGCGCAACAGCTCGTCGGCACTGCCGCCCTTCAGGAGGTATCCGTCGGCGCCCGCTTTGACCATCTCGCTGACGAGCTCCATCTCGCCGAAAGCCGTGAGCGCGAGGACCTTGACGTCGGGATAATCCTGCTTGATGACCGCGGTCGCCTCCGCCCCGGTCATCTCGGGCATGCGCATGTCCATGACCACGACGTCCGGAGTGAGCCGGCCGACCTCGTCCACCGCCTCGCGTCCGTCCGCGCACTCACCGACAACCTGGATGTGCTCCTGGAAATCCAGAAGCTGGCGCAGGCCGCCGCGCACGTGCACGTTGTCGTCGACGATGAGAACTCGCATCAAGTCCATATCGGCTCTCGTAGCCGGGGACTCAATACGAATAGTTCGCAATGACTAGTCTCTAGTCCCTCAGATGTCCAGATTCGAAGCCGCCCACGAAGCCCCATGTCGCCAAACGTTACCCGACGGTTACGTCCAGCGGCCTGCCGGCGATCGAGGCGTCGACAAGCTGAATCGGATGATAGATGGGCAGCTCCCGGCCGCGAGCCCGCAGGTGGCCGGCTATCTGCAGCGAGCACCCGGGATTTCCTGCGGCGATCACGTCAGCGCCGGCCGCCAGGAGGTTGCCGGCCTTGCGCGCTCCCAGCTCGCGAGCGGCAACGGGCTCGAGCAAGTTGTAGAGGCCGGCGGAACCGCAGCAGATCTCCCATTCCTTGGGCTCCACGACCTCGATCCCGGGGATGGACGCCAGCAGGGCGCGTGGTTGGGCTTGGACTCCCTGCGCGTGTGCGAGGTGGCAGGCATCGTGATAGGCGACTCGCAGATCGATCGCATGCCTCGTCCGGCGCTGCTCGACCGAGCCCAAGAGCTCCATGACATCGCGGGTGCGCTCCGAGAGCGCCCGCGCCCTCTGTGCCCACGCCGGGTCGTCTGCAAAGAGGTGGACGTAGTCTTTCATTGCCGAGCCGCATCCGGCGGAGTTGGTGACCACAAAATCGCAGTCCTCGAACGTCTCGATGGCGCGGCGTGCGAGCCCGCGCGCGTCGTCCTCGTAACCGGTGTGCAGCATGAGCGCCCCGCAGCAGCGCACGGAGGGCGGCGCAACGACGTCGTAACCCTCGGCGGCGAGAACTCGGACCGTGGCCTGGTTGACCTCACCGAAGAAGGCTCGCTGGACGCAGCCCTGAAGGAGGCCCACCCGACCGCGCGCCTCGCCGTGCGCAGGCGTGAACTCCGCGAGCTTCGCTCCCACGGTCCGCAGGCGAACCTCGGGAGCGAGCGAAGCCAGGGCGCCAAGCCGGGGCCAGCGCCTTCCGAGGGGGCCGCGCGCGACCGCGCGGTCGAGACGCAGACGGCGTGACAGCGCGAGCAGCGGAATCAGCGCGCGCAACCGAGATGGATAGGTGAACAACGCGAAGGCGACCCGGCGCCCGATCCGCCCGGCTCGGCTGCGCTCGTGGTGGCGCTCGACCTGCGGGCGCGTCTGCTCGATCAGCCGGTCGTACTTCACGCCCGACGGACACGCCGTGACGCAGGCCATGCAGCCGAGGCAGCGGTCGAAGTGCGTGGCCATCGAATCGGTCAGCTCGCTCCCCTCCTCGAGCCCCGTGCGCATCAGCACGATGCGACCGCGCGGCGAGTCCATCTCCTCGCCCCACAGCACGTAGGTCGGACAGGTCGGCAGACAGAAACCGCAATGCACGCAGTCGTCGATGAGATCGATGGCGGGCGGGCTGCGATCGTCGAAGGCCCGGCGTCGCTCCAGCTTCATATGCCTCCCACGTGGATGCCCGGGGCACATACTCCCGCCGGGTCGAAGCGTGACTTGACCGATCGCATCAGCGCGAGCCGTCCCGGGTCCTGTTCGCCCCATACCTCGGCGCCGGCTCGCACCCCGGCCGGGGCGTCCAGCAGCACGCAGTGGCCCGCGGCCCCCTCGAGCTCCGAGCGCAGGCCCTCGATCGACTCCGAAGCAGCCAGTCGCACCCACATGAGTCCGAGCCCGGCGCGGCCCACCAGCGTTCCACCGAGCCGTCGGGTTGCGTCGATGACGCGCCCGAGGTGCACGGGCAGCGTCGAGACCTTGACCGAGAGCTCGTCGGCGGCGGCGCGCTGGCGCGCGCGTTGCGTCGCCCACAGGGCCGCATCGTCCTCGGTGACCGTCACGTCGAGCCCTGCTTCCTGAAGCAGCTTGCGCGCCACCGTCGCCTGTCCCTCGGGAGCGACGCCGCCGAATCGAGCGAGCACCCGGCCCGAGGAGTCGTCCCAGGCCAGGTCGAGCGCTTCGACCTCGAGGGGCGCATGACCCACCTTTTGCGACCCCTTCTGGAGCGCTCCGGAGTCGTCGCCGGTACCCACCACCGTGACGGTACGAGGGGGCCGCGGGTGGAGCCGCACGATTACCTCGACGATGAGGCCGAGCGTGCCCAGCGAGCCGGTGAACAGCTTGGCCACGTCGTAGCCGGCGACGTTCTTGATGACCCTGCTGCCGCTGCGCGCCAGCGTCCCGTCGCTCAGGACCACGGTCATCCCGAGGACCAGGTCGCGCGCCGCCCGGTAGCGATGGCGCAGGGGGCCGGAGTCGTTGGCGGCGATGATCCCTCCGACGGTCGCGGCGTCGTCCACCAGCGGAGGATCGAGCGCCAGCATCTGGCCCGAGGTGGCGAAGCGTGCCTGCGCGGCGGCCAGAGGGGTGCCCGCCTGGAGCACGGCCGTCATGTCGGGCGCGTTGTGCTCGGTCACCCGGTTCAGCGCGCGCGTCGATACCACGGCCCCGGGATCGAGGCGAGCGCCCCAGGAGAACTTCGTTCCGCCGCCGCGCGGTCGCAGCGGCGTGCCCTCCTCCCCGAGGGCCCGCATGACCTCGGCTGCCTCCTGCGCGGTCGCCGGGGTCGCGGTTCGCAACTCGACCGTCGCCATCACACGCGCTCCGCGACGCCGGCGACCTCGAGCGGGTGCCGTCGATAGGGTCCGGGCACCTCGCCGCACAGGCGCGGGGTGGGCATCACCTTGCCGGGGTTGGCCTGCTGCCCCGGGTCGAAGGCGCAACGCAGTCGCTGAAAGGCGGCGAGGTCATCGTCCGAGAACATCTTGGACATGTAGCGCTTCTTATCGACGCCGACGCCGTGCTCGCCGGTGATCGAACCACCCGCGTCGAGACAGGCCTCGAGGATGAGCCCGGCGCACTCCTCCGCGCGCTCGGCCTCGCCCTCCACGGAACCGTCGTAGCAGACGAGCGGATGCAAGTTGCCGTCGCCGGCGTGAAAGACGTTGGCGACGACGAGGTCGTACTCACGTCCGAGCGATGCGATTCGTTCCAGGACGGCCCCGAGGCGGGTGCGCGGGATGACGCCGTCTTGCACGTAGTAGTTGGGCGCAATGCGTCCCATGGCCGCGAACGCGGCCTTGCGCGCCTTCCAGATGAGCTCTCGTTCGTCCTCGTTGGCGGCCACATGGACGTCCGTGGCGCCGTTGCGCTTGCAGATGTCTACGACGCCGGTGAAGCGCGCTTCGCACTCGGGCTCGGGACCGTCGAGCTCGACGATGAGCGCGGCGCCCGCATCGAGCGGCATCCCGGCATGAGTCGCGTCCTCGCACGCCCTGATCGCGGCGTTGTCCATCATCTCGATGGCTCCGGGCGTGGCTCCTTCGGCGACGATGTCGGACACCGCCTGACCGGCGGGTCCCACGCTCTCGAAGTAGGCGATCAGCGTCCTGACGGTCTCGGGCACGGGCATTATGCGCAAGGTGATACGCGTGGCGATGCCCAGCGTTCCCTCGGAGCCGACGAAGGCGCCGATGAGGTCGTACCCCGGCGCGTCCAGCTCCTTTCCTCCGAGCTCGACCACCGTGCCGTCGGACAGGACGATCTCGAGCCCCGTGACGTAGTTGGTCGTGAAGCCGTACTTGAAGCAGTGCAATCCCCCCGAGTTCTCCGCGATGTTTCCACCGATCGAACAGACGATCTGGCTGGAGGGATCGGGTGGGTAGAAGTGGGTCGGAGCGACTGCGAGCGAGATCTCGCGATTGGTCACGCCGGGTTCGAGGACGACGCGCTGGTTGTCCAGATCGACCTCGTGGATCCGCCGCATGCGCGTCGTCACGATCAGCACCCCGTCGGCCACCGGCAGGGCACCGCCCGAGAGGCCCGTCCCCGAGCCGCGCGCCACCCAGGGAATCCGGTGACGGTGGCACAGCGCGACGATCCTGCTGACCTGCTCGGTCGTCGTCGGAAGCACGACCACGCCGGGCTGCACCTTGTACTGGAGCAGCCCGTCGGACTCGTAGGTTCGGCGGGCGGCGCTGTCGGACACGACGCCGTCGGGTCCGCAGATGACGATGAGTTCGTCGGCGAGCTCGGCTACATCCACAACTCCCCCTGATGTGTTCAGAACTCAGCATCCCACGACCCAGGGGGTTGGTTGGTCGCCCTGCGATTAGCTGCGCGCCCGCAGGGCCTGGTAGTCCTCCCAGGTGTCGACGTCGGCCGGCGGCTCGGGGCCGCCGTCGACCCACTCGACCTCGGGCCCCCGCAGCGTGCGTCCCAGTTCCTCGTCGCCGGCCGCTGCGAGCCGGCGCGCGACTTCAGCCCGCACCAGCACCGGGTGCCCGGGGGCGTCGCCGTGACGGGGCCGCACCACGCCGGCGCGGGAGCGAGCGAAGGCCTCGAGCGTAACCTCGATGAGCCCGTCGCCGACGTGCGGCTGGTCGCCGAGCAACATCGCCACCGCGTCGGCGTCCCTCGAAGCCGCGGCGAATCCGGCTCGCACCGAAGAGTGCTGACCGTCGCGAAAGCTCTCGTTGCGAACGATGCGCGCTCCGGGCGGAAGCTCGAGGGCGGCGCCGACCGCGCCCGCCTCGTGGCCGAGCACCACCACTACCTCGGCGAAGTGAAGCGCGGCACGGTCGACCGCGTGCTGCAGCAGCGGCTTCCCGTCGAGCTCGAGCAATTGCTTCGGGCGCCCCAGGCGCTCGGAGATGCCCGCCGCGAGCACGACTGCGACGATCAATTTTGCCGGCGCCCGAACAGCCTCTTGAAGAAACGCGCAAGGGCCGAGGCCAGCGCGCCGAACGCGAGGCTGAGCCCCGAGACGGGCTTGGCCGACACCCGCTGAGGCGGGACGCGGGGCTCGACCGCGTCGGGATTAGCCTCCGCCGCCTCGGGGATCGCAGAAGCGGCCTCGGCTTCCTCGACGCTTATGTTGGTCTTGAGGCAATCGGAGAACTGTTTGGTGAGCTTGGCCGAAACGTCTTGCATCATCCCGCGGCTGAACTGAGCCGCCTGTCCTGAGACCTTGATGTCCTGGACGACGCGCACCCGCGTACCCCCACCCTCGAGTGACTCGAGCTGTGATGTCACGGTGGCCGACGCGGCCCCCTTGCCCCGTTGCTCCATTCCCGATCCCTTGAGCACGACCCGGTGAGCCTCGTCGTCGCGCTCGGCCAGCTCGACCTTGCCCGCGAAGTTGAGCGACACCGGCCCCAGCTTCATCGTCAGCTTGCCCTTCCAGTGGGTGTCGTCGATGGTCTCGGTCAGAGACGCCCCCGGCATGCACACCACGACCTTCTCGACGTCGAGCAGATAGGCCCAGACCGTCTCTTGTGCGGCGGGGACCTCGAAGCTGTTTTCGATCTCCATGACGCTCCTCTCAGGCCGTGGTGGGCTGTGGTCGCTCGTGGATGGGACCGGACCGCGCGCGCAGAAAACCCGCGTCGCGACCGCCGTTCACGGCAAGAATCTCGGCCACTATCGCCACTGCGATCTCCTCCGGGCCCTCGCCCCCGAGATCGAGACCGGCGGGCCCATGGGTTCGCTGCAGCTGCTCGCTCGTCGGCCGAAACCCCTCGCCTTCGAGATCCCCCAGCAAGCGCTCGAGACGAGCCCGGGGGCCGAGCATGCCGACGTACGCGGCCGAGCTCGGCAGCAGCGCACGCAGGTAGTCGCGGTCCCTCAGGTAGTTGTGACTCATCACCACCACGTAGCTGCGTTGGTCGATGCGCGCGCGCCCGGCGACCTCGCCCGGCTCGCACTCCACGAACGAGCGCGCTCCGGGAAAACGCTCGGCATCGAGGAACGAGGCGCGATCGTCCACGACCTCCACGCGCCATCCGAGCGACGCTCCGGCTCGGACGAGCGGAATGGCGTCGTGTCCGGCCCCGCACACCACCAGCCGAAGCGGGGGCCCGAGCACCTCGATGAACACTCGTACGTCTCCGCGCTGTACGTCCAGCTCGCGCGCCTCGGTCACGCCCGTGCCCAGCGCGTCGCCGGCCGCGGCCGCGGCGACGGTCGTGACGGCGTCGTCGCCGAGCGCTCCGGTCACCTGCCCGTCCGGGTAGACGAGGATGCGCGCGCCCCGCTCGACCGACGGGATCGACGACGACAGCACGGTTACGAACGCAAGCGCCCGGTCGTCCACCAGCGCCTGGCGGAGGGTCGCCGCCGTGTCGGCTGCGTTGGCGGCCGGTTCGATGAAGACCTCGATGGCTCCGTTGCAACCGAGCCCCCAGCCCCAGACGACCTCATCGTCGGCGGTGAGATCGTAGAACTCGAGGCGGGATTCGCCCGACTTCATGACCGTGCGTCCGATCTCGGTGACCTGACCCTCGAGACAGCCGCCCGAAAGGTTGCCGATTGGTTCCCCTTCGTCCGGCACCAGCAGACGCGCCCCCGGACGGCGATAGGTCGAGCCCGTCACCGACACGATGGTGGCGAGGGCCATCGGACGACCGCGCTCCTGCAAGTCTGCAACGGCTGCCAGAACCTCGGCCGTCTCACTCAGATTCATCTCGGTGGATCACGTCCCTCTCTGCTAACTGAACAAAAACGCGGCGTAGTGCTACCTTGAGTCTGTTCATTATCGCCGGAGTCGGTCCTACCGGGGGGTGGGATTGAACCACGACGGCATTGCTTCTGAATATCTTCGGGTGGCTTTGCCGTCGCGCCTTCCCCACGATGGGCCTCGGGAAGGAGGTGGCCCTTGAGACGAGTCTCGATCACGGTCAACGGGGTCGAGCACGAAGCGATGGTCGAGCCCAGACAACTCCTGGTCTACTTCTTGAGGGAGCAGCTCGGGTTCACGGGCACGAACGTCGGGTGCGACACGTCGACTTGCGGCGCGTGCACGATCTTGGTGAACGGCAAGTCGGCCAAGTCCTGCACCATGCTGGCGGTGCAGGCGGACGGCGCCGAGATCACGACCATCGAGGGCTTGGCGAGCAACGGCGAGATGCATCCTCTTCAGAAGGCGTTCCACGAGAACCACGCCCTTCAGTGTGGTTACTGCACTCCCGGCATGATCATGGCCGCCGTCGACCTCATCAACCACAACGGGCAGTTGAGTGACGACGACATCCGGTTGGGGCTAGAGGGCAACCTGTGCCGGTGCACGGGCTACCAAAACATCGTCAAGGCGATCCAGCAGGCCGCGGGTGAGATGCGTTCGCCCGCGCGCACCTAGGAAGAGGTGAGCATGGCACAGGTAGCCGATCAGGCACAGAAGTACGTCGGGGGCGGCGTCTTGCGCAAAGAGGATCCGGAACTGCTTACGGGCGCCGCCCGCTTCATCGACGACTTCTCCATTCCGGGCATGCTGTGGGTCAGCTTCGTCCGGAGCCCCTTTGCTCACGCCACGATCAACTCGGTCGAGACCGCACGCGCCGCTTCGATGCCCGGCGTCAAAGCCGTCTACAGCGGGGCCGACCTCGCCGATGAGTGGGCCGACGGACTCCCGTGCGCGTGGCCGGTGACCGAGGACATCAAGCTCCCCAAGCACTGGCCGCTCGCCCAGGACAAGGCGCGCTTCGCCGGCGAACCCGTCGCGGTCGTGGTAGCCGAGACGCGCGCTCAGGCCTTGGATGCAGCCGAGGCCGTGGAGGTCGACTACGAGCCACTCGACGTGGTGATCGACATGGAGGCCGCTCTCACCGGTGGGTCGACCAAGGTTCACGACGAGTTCGACGACAACTCCTGCTACGTGTGGAACCTCGACGTGGGAGACGTAGACAAGGTGTTCAACGATGCCGCCGTGGTGGTCAAGGAGCGCTACTACCACCCGCGGCTGATCCCCAACGCAATCGAACCGCGCGGGGTCGTGTGCCAGCCGAACCCGGCCCAGGAGGAGTTCACGCTGTACTCCGCGACCCAGATCCCGCACATCCTCAAGGTGACGCTCGCTCTGACGCTGGGCATGCCCGAGCAGAAGCTGCGGGTGGTCGCCCCCGACGTGGGGGGCGGCTTCGGGTCGAAGCTGAACGTCTACGCCGAGGAGGCGACCTGCCTCGCGCTGGGGCGCAAGCTCGGCGTGCCGCTCAAGTGGACCGAGAGCCGGTCGGAGGGTTACCTCGCGACCATTCACGGTCGCGACGTCATCCAGGACATGGAGGTCGCGGCCGACTCCAACGGCAAGATCGTCGGCTTCAGGGCCAACCTGCTGGCCGACATGGGCGCCTACCTTCAGCTCGTGACCCCGGGGATTCCGATCCTCGGCGCGTTCCTGTACCACGGGGTCTACGACGCCCAGGCCTACTCGTTCACCTGCACCGGAGTGTTCACCAACAAGACGCCGACCGACGCCTACCGGGGCGCGGGGCGGCCCGAGGCTACCTATGCGGTCGAGCGCATCATGGACGCGCTGGCGCGCAGAGTGGGCAAGGACCCCATCGAGATCCGGAGGATGAACTTCCTCGAGCCGTTCACCGAGGCGCGTGAGGTCGTGACCGGACTCAGCTTCGACTCGGGCAACTACGGGCCGACCCTGGACAAGGCGCTGGACATGTTCGGCTACGACGATCTCCGCGCCGAACAGCAGCGGCGGAGGGACTCGGGCGACGTCAAGCAACTCGGCATCGGAGTCTCGACCTACATCGAGATGTGCGGCCTGGCTCCGAGCCAGGTGCTCGCGTCGCTGCGGTACGTCGCGGGCGGATGGGAGGCGGCGACCATCCGCTGCCACCCCACCGGCAAGGTCACCGTCATCACGGGGACCTCGCCCCACGGCCAGGGCCACGTGACGGCGTGGTCGCAGATCGTCGCCGACGAGCTCGGCGTGCCGCTCGAGGACGTCGAAGTGCTGCACGGTGACACCGCCATCAGCCCGCTTGGGATGGACAGCTACGGCAGCCGCAGCCTGTCGGTCGGCGGCGTCGCGCTCCACTACGCGGCCGCCAAGGTCGTCACCAAGGCGAGGACGATTGCGGCGCACGAGCTCGAGGTCTCCGAAGAGGACCTCACCTACGACGGCGGGACCTTCTCGGTGAAGGGAGCGCCCGACAAGTCCAAGACGATTCCCGAGATCGCGTTCTCGGCGTGGACGGCGCACAACCTGCCGGAGGGCACCGAGCCGGGACTCGAAGAGACCCACGTGTTCGACCCACCGAACTTCACCTTCCCGTCGGGTGCGCATCTCTGTGCCGTCGAGGTCGACACCGAAACCGGCATGACGAGCATCCTCAAGTACGTCGCGGTCGACGACTGCGGGAAGGCCATCAACCCGGTCATCATCGAGGGACAGGTGCACGGCGGCATCGCCCAGGGCATCGCAGAAGCGATGTACGAAGAGGCGGTCTACGACGAGAACGGCGTGCTGATGACGTCGTCGATGTCGAACTACCGGGTGCCATCGGCCGCCGAGCTCCCGACCTTCGAGACCGACCGAACCGAGACGCCGTCGACCACGAACCCGCTGGGGGTGAAGGGGATCGGCGAGGCCGGAACGATCGCCTCTCCGCCGGCGGTGGTGAATGCCACGATCGACGCACTGGCCCCCCTGGGTATCGACCACATCGAGATGCCGGTGACGCCGGAGCGCGTCTGGTCGACGATACAGAGCGCACGAGGAACGCCGGTGGACGCACGCGGAACCGAGGGCACTGCGGCGGGCAGCGGGGTCGGGTCCGCCGACACCCCGGGAGGTGGAGCATGATTCCGGCAGCCTTCGAGTACGAGCGGGCCGAGTCGAGCGACCACGCGCTGGAGCTGCTCGACCGGCACGGCGAGGACGCCAAGCTGCTGGCCGGAGGGCACTCGCTGCTGCCCTTGATGAAGCTGCGGCTCGCCACCCCCTCGGTACTTGTCGACGTGGGCAGACTCGGCGACCTCAGCTACGTGCGCGAGGACGGAGACGAGATCGCGATCGGCGCGCTGACGTGTCACGAGGACCTGAAGGATTCCGCTGTCCTCCGGCAGCACTGCGCGATCGTGTCCCACACCGCGGGCGAGGTCGGCGACCCACAGGTGCGTCACTTCGGAACCATCGGCGGGTCGCTCGCGCACGGCGATCCTGCATCGGACCTTCCGACCGTGATGCTCGCTCTCGATGCCCAGATCGTGGCGCGCTCACCCTCGGGCGAACGCACTATCGGCGCCGGTGACTTCTTCACCGGTCTGTTCGAGACCGCGCTCGGGCCTGCGGATCTGCTGACCGAGATCCGCGTTCCGAAGCTGAGCGGAGGGTGGTCGTATCAGAAGTTCCACCACCGCGCGCAGGACTGGGCCATCGTCGGAGTTGCCGCGGTGCAGAACAACGGCGGCGCAGCGGTGGCGCTGACCAACATGGGGGAGGTTCCCATGCGGGCCGCCGGAGTCGAGCGGGCGCTGGACTCCGGTAGCGACGCGGCAAGCGCCGCCAACGAAGCGGCCCAGGGCACCTCGCCGCCGAGCGATCCCTTCGGCAGCGCCGACTACCGAAAGGCGCTCGCCACAGTGTTGACACGCCGGGCACTGGAGGAGGCACAATCGCGTTCGTGACCACGAATGCGCGGGGGGAGGGTGCACGGGATTGAGCACCCTCCCCTTTGCTTCTGCCGAAGAACTTCAGACGGCCCTGCGCGACCACGCCTACCTCCCCGACAGGGGGCTTTCGGTCGCGATCTTCCTGGGGGTGTCGTTGGACAAACCCCTGCTGCTGGAGGGCGAAGCCGGCGTCGGTAAGACCGAGGTGGCCAAGGTGCTCGCCGAGTTGCTGGGGCGCAGGCTCATCCGCCTGCAGTGCTACGAGGGCATCGACTCGAACCAGGCCCTCTACGACTGGGATTACTCGCGTCAGCTCGTTGCGATTCGCGCCGCACAGGCCGAGGGCAAGCCGATCGACGACCTCTTCGGTGGCGCCTTTCTCGTCGAGCGGCCGCTGCTGGATGCGATCAGGACCGGACCGGGTGCGGTCCTGCTGATCGACGAGCTCGATCGGGCCGACGACGAGTTCGAGGCCTTCCTGCTCGAAGTGCTGAGCGAGTTCGCCGTCACCGTACCGGAGATCGGACGCATCGCGGCCTCCCGGCCACCTGCGGTGGTCATCACATCCAACCGAACCCGGGAGCTTCACGACGCGCTCAAGCGACGATGCCTGTACCACTGGATCGATCACCCGAGCCTCGAACGGGAGGCCGAGATCATCCGCACCCGCGCGCCGGGCGTCCGCGCGTCGCTCGCGCGCGAAGTAGCAGCGGCCGTGGAGCGAATGCGCACGCTCGAGGTCGCCAAGCGTCCCGGCGTGGCGGAAACGATCGACTGGGCCAACGCACTGAGTTTCCTCGGAGCCGACCGGCTCGAGAACGAGACGGCGCTCGAGACCCTCGGTGCGGTCGTCAAGGATCACGAGGACCAACAGGTCGTGGTCGCTCACATGCGGGAGGTGCTCGGCGACGACCGCGCCTGACGACTCGGAGGACTCCGTCGCAACGCTTCTGGTCGGCTTCGGACGAGAGTTACGGAAGCAAGGACTGCCCGTCGGCACTAATCGCATTCTGACCTTCTGCCGCGGCGCGGCGGCCCTCGCTCCGCTCGACCGCAACACGCTCTACTGGGTGGGCCGTGTGAGCCTCGTGGCTCATCCCGACCACCTCGCCGCCTACGACCGAGCCTTCGAGAACTACTTTCGCTCGAGCTTGCGCGAGCGCCTGTCCACCATGTTCTCGGAAGTGCCTCCTGCGCGCCGACGAGAGGTCGAGATGCAGTTGGCCGAGGCAGCCGGCAGCGACACGCCCGGTCCTGAGGGCGCCGCCGGCGACGAAGTGGAGATCTTGAGGCTCATCGCATCGGGGGCCGAGGTACTGAAGACGAAGTCGTTCGAACAGCTCACCGAAGAGGAGCGAAGGCGGTCCGACAAGCTGATTCGACAGCTCGCCGTGTCGCTTCCGGTCCGCCGTTCGAGACGCCTAGCTCGGGCCTCTACCGGGACCCACTTCGATCTCAGGCGAACCCTTCGCTCATCGCTGCGCACCCAGGGAGAGCCACTGCAGCGCTCGTGGCTGGCGCGGCGCGAGGTCGCGCGTTCCCTCGTCTTGATGCTGGACGTCTCGGGATCCATGGCACCCTACGCGCGCGCTCTCATGCAGTTCGGTTTCGCAGCGATGTCCTCGGGCAAGCGGGTAGAGGTGTTCTGCTTCGGGACGCGCCTGACGCGCGTCACCCGCTCGTTGCGGACGACCAATCCCGACCGCGCGCTGGCGGACGTGTCCCGCTTGGTGCGCGACTGGGAGGGCGGGACGCGCATCGGCGAGTCGCTGAAGGCCTTGACCGACCGGTACTCACAGGCCGCTTCGCTCAAGGGGGCCCTCGTCGTGCTGTGCTCGGATGGGCTCGAGCGGGGCGACCCGCTGCTGCTCGCCCGCCAGATGGCGCGCCTCCACCGCATCGCGCACGAGGTGATATGGGTCAACCCGCTCAAGGGAACGACCGACTACGAGCCTTTGGCTCGAGGAATGGCCGCCGCCCTTCCGCACGTCGATCGCTTCCTCTCGGGTCATAACGTAAAGAGCCTCGAGGAGCTCTGCGACTCGCTCACGCGCTAGGTACGAGGGTGGTGCGTGTATCGCTCTCGAGGCGAGGGGCCCGTGGCTGCTACGCGCTCAGCAGTCCGACGCCCAGCGAGGCAACCCCCAACGCCAGCGAGACCGTACCCACGTAGACCAGCGCGATGAAGCCGTTGGGCTGGGTGACCTCCTTGCCCATCGACGAAAAGAAGAATCCGGCCGACATCAGGATGGCCGCGCACGCAACTCCGCTGCGAGCGAGGCCGCCCAGCAGGCCACTCATGCCGGCGGCGTCGACGAACGGCTGACACACGAGGGCGAGGGTCACCAGTACTCCGGCGTGAGCATGTCCCGCGCGAGCGAAGTTCCGCTGGAAGGGGGTCACCGGAGCGCGCCCTCTCACGATCTTCAGCATGTAGTAGCCGCCGAACTCGATCGCCACGATCGACAGCAGCAGGATCCCGGCGGTACTGAGACTGGCGGCGGACAGCAGCTCTTGCATCTCGATCTCCGATCTGGGCCCCTGGGGGCCCCTTGTTCCGTTCCACCGTCGCGTTCCCTTTCTTCGACCGTTACCGACGCCGACCGTCGGATTTAGTCGAAACTGTGACGCACGTCAAGGATTCATCAGGCTGAGGCGCCCGGCCGCAGACGAATTCTCAGGACAGCTCCCTTGGCCCCCGAGGTGGGCGGCAGCCGGGTTCGGTTCGTTGACATGGCGAATCCAGAACCGGAGACTTCGTCGTAGAGCACTCATGTGATGCTGGTGGCACTCACAAGGGAGGACGCCATATGCAGCCGGAACTGACTCCGGAGGACATCGAGAGCGCTTCGTTCACCATCGGACTACGCGGCTACGACAAGCAGGAGGTCGAGGGATTTCTCGCCGACGTCGCCGACCAGTTGCGTGCGCTGACCGAGGCGTCCGGGAGCGCGTACGTCGATCTCGGCGAGGAGATGGGTGAGTTGCTCCAGCACGCGCGCAACTCCGCGGACGAGATGACCCGCCGCGCCCAGGAGGAGGCCACCGCCCTGCGAGCTCGGGTCGACGCCGAGATCGGTGACAAACGGCGTGAGGCCGACGAGTACGTGCGGCGCACCAACGAGGACATCGACGGCGAGGTCAAGCGCATCCGCGAGGGGGCAGAAGAGCAGGCCAAGGCGATCATCGAGGATGCCCAGCAACGCATCGTGATCCTCCAGAAGGAGGAGGCCGAAGCGCGCGAGCGAATCCGGGCTCTGCGCCTGCAACTGCTCGAAGTCACTCTGCGAATGCAGCGCTTCGAGTCCCCCGAGGACGCCGATGAATCTTTCGACGAGGAGCAGGTCGAGGCCTTCGAACCCGGCACCTCCAAGGGACGTGAGACCCAGGTTGCGCCCACGGGCGGCGCCTTCGTCGCGCCGGTCGAGCTCACCGATGACGAAGCGACCCCGGCCGGCTCGGCGGAGGACGAGAGCGACGAAGACGCACGCTCGACCGGCTTCGCGACCCAGCCGGTCGAAGTCATCGACCTCGAGGAGCGCGCCGAAGAGTCACGCCGCTAGAGCGAGAGCCACGGTTTCTCGAGAATGGATCTGCGAGCTGCGGTAATCACCGTCAGCGACGGCGTGACGCGGGGGACCCGCCGAGACGACTCTGGCGATCTCGCCGAACGGCAACTGGCCGAGGCGAGCTACATCGTCGTCGCGCGCGTGGTGGTTCCCGACGAGCGGGACGACATCGTGGCCGCGCTCAGGAGCCAGGTCGCGGCGCGCACCAACTTGATCGTGACCACCGGTGGCACCGGGTTCGGCCCCCGCGACGTGACGCCGGAGGCCACCACCGAGGTCATCGAGCGACCGGCCCCCGGGCTGGCGGAGCTGATGCGGGCCGCGGGGCTTGCCCACACGCCCATGGCGTCGCTGTCCCGCGCGACTGCGGGCGCCACCGGCGCCAGCTTGATCCTCAACCTGCCGGGCAGCCCCAAGGCCGTGGCCGAGAGCCTCACCGCCGTTGTGGAGGTCCTCCCCCACGCGCTTCGATTGCTCGCGGGGGAGGCCGACCACTGAGCTTGCGGCGCTAGTTACCGAAGCGGGGAGTCCAGTCCACCAGATTCTCGAACACCTGATAACCCGTGTAGGTCAGCGCGTACGACGACAGGCCGTAGGGGTGATAGTTCTCCTCGGTCGGATCCGGCAGCAGCGCGCCGGCAATACGGATGCGCCCGGCCCCGTAGTCGAGCTCGCCCAGCGAGGTCCCCGTGGTGCTCGGGCTTCCGGGCGAGACGGTCTCTCGCACCAGCGTCCGGGCCGCGGTGGTGCCGCCCGCGTCCTGCCAAGCCTGCTGGTCGACGATCCAGTTCGGTGAATCGCAGCGGTCGCTGTCGCATTCGGAGTTACCGGCGCCCGAAGGGCTGATGTAGTAACCGAGAGGGACCGGTTCGTAGGTCTGGTGGCGGTGCTCGAAGCGCTGTCCGTCGACCGTCGAGCTGCCCTCGGCCGCGCCCTCCTTGTCGACGTCGTTGGCGAGATGATGGACATCGTAGGTCTCGCCCCGTCCGTCGTCGAAGTCCATCCAACCGGCGTAGAAGGCGCCGCCAGTGACGTCGCCGGCGGTGATGCCGGTGGACAGCGCCGTCAAGCCCTCGAGCGCGCCGTCGGTCAGTACCACGTTTCCGCCGCGCCCGGCGTACTCGGCAATCGTCCCTGCATAGCGCTTGAACTGATTCTCGTTGTAACGGCTGTCGGGAGCGGCGGGTGGAGCAGGATCCGTGAAGAACTCGATGGTCCCGTCGACCTGCTGGGGAGCGGCCGCGAAGTTCTCCACGCGCGCGCGCCACTTCCCCGTCTCGGGCGCGAACACCGTGATCTCCTCGCCGTTGTTGACGAATGAGCACTCGCAACCACGGTCCTGCCACTCGTTGGTGGCAGGGTCGAGGTACTCGACGTGAACGTCGTAGTCGCTCGGCAGGCCCCAGGACGCGCTCACGACCATACGGTCGTTGTCGAAACCTTCCTCGACGTCGAACTCATACGAAGCGCTGGTGGTGGGTAGCGGTGCGGTCTCCGCACCCAGCGAGAAGCTCTCCTCAGGCTGAGGACTGCCCGACGGTTCGGGCGCTTCACCCGAGGCCACGAACCCAGGCATGAAGTCGTCGGCCACGACCAGGGAGTCGAACGCCCTGAGGGTCCGGCGTCCGCCAATCTTGAAGATGGACTCGACCGGCACAGCGGTGAGCTCGCTCCCCGGAACGACGTATTCGTTGAGGTCCTCGAAGAAGTCCATGCGCGACACGTCGTAGGGAGCCTGGTCCGGTATCTCGTAGGCCTGGTTGCGGCTGAAGCTCACGTCGAATCTGGTCGGCAGCAGCCGGCCGGCCTCGGGACGGATGCGGTACGGGCCCGGCCTGGGGTCGTTGAGATCGATGCGCGCCCCGGCCTGGAGGTACAGGAAACTCTGGTTGAAGTAATGCGCGACCTCCCTGCAGCCCTCCTCGTCACCGGCATGGTCGGGCGGCCCGCAGTACTCGAGCACCAGCTCGGCCGCCGAGTTGGGTGAGACGCTGCCGAGGTTGCCGAAGTTCGCCTCGATGGTCATGCCGCCGTTGAAGAAGCCGTCCGACGGCCCCTTCACGTCGAAGCGAAACTCCTGGATGCCGGTCGCCTGCGTCTCGGTGATGTCGTCCTGAGTCGGCAGGTCGTTGGGCGCACCTTCAGCGGGTGACCCTCCGGGGTTGGTGACGCGATCGGGGTCGTAGACGTAGGCCACCTTGCCGCCCGGCTCGAACTGCACCTCCTGGTCCTCGAGCAGCGATGCGATCTGCGAGTAGATGAGACCCTTGTTGCCGTCGACGTGGAGTTGCTC
>JBOGWX010000044.1:0-2841 GCA_050694055.1 Actinomycetota bacterium | reverse complement strand
TCTGCAGGGAGAACGAGGAGCCTCGAGATGTCTATTGTCCTTATCGCTTGTGCGCCCATCGTGTGGTTCGGTCAGGCCTTCGGGCTCTCGCGAATCATGAACCGGCGCGGGTTCCACCCGCTGCCCTGGTTCGCGGTCGGAGTCTTGCTCGGACCCGTTGTGTGGCCGCTGGCGTTGCTTGAAGCAATCTCAGGGCTTCCCCCGCCCGAACAGCTGCGAAGAGGGAGGCCTGGGTCGGGCGCCATCGATGTTTTCGTCGTGCTGGATCGAGATGAGTTGCCGGATCCACTCGCCTCGCAAATGGCGCACCTCAGGCCCTACTGCCGCCGCATCGTGATCGGACGCGTCATAAAGGCTGGCGGTCCTGTCCCCGACACACAGGACGCCGAGAACTTTCTCCGCCGGATCGCACACCAATTGAAAACCGACGAAGCAGAGCTTCAGATCCTCTATGGGGACATGCGACAGGCGGTTGAAGCCATCCATAAAGAGGGCGGCTTCGGGATCGTTCTACGCGGTGATCGACCCGAAGAGCTGTTCGACGACGAGGGAAAGATGCAGAATGTGAGGTGTCTTCGGGATGTCAAAGCAGCTTGATCTGGCTCAAGTTAGACGGCTTCTTCAGGGCCCTTCCAGATGGCGACTCGTTCCGCGAAGAGGATGGAATCTTCCCATTGTTGCGGGCTGCTACCGTCCCCCGGCAGCCATACGCCGGCTCATACGTCGAATCAGAGAGTTCCTAGACGGAGACTTAGCCCGGATCCACCGATCGGCCCCAGGGATTGCCCCGGTATTGACCCACGAAGGGCTGAATCTCCAGCGGCAAGCTGATTCGGCGCGCGCAGGTAGCAATGGAGCAGCTGTCCGTGGACGGCGAGGTAGGTAAACGCAATCAAGCGCACGCGAACGAAGGCCTGCAGGCCAAGAGCTTCAGGGGTTGCTGCTGCCGGGTTAGATCCGAAGCGGCGGAGAGATTGCTCGAAGCGCGACCAACGCGGCTGAAAAGAACGCAGCCCACGGCCAGTTCGTCGGCAGATGCAAGGTGTCCTTGCGCGCCGAGGTAGTGATGCGCCCAGGGACCGAGAAGTAGCGTCGTCTGATCGTCTTGGTCATGACGAGTGTCTCCTTGAGCCCGATGCGCGATACCCAGCGCACGAGGTTGTGGGCGATCGCGTTAAAGGCGAGCCACGCGGCGTTGGCGCCGAAGCGACCCGAGGGCATGTGGTTGAGGGCCATGCCGTATTTGAGGTCCCGGATGGTGTTCTCCACCTCGGCGTGAGCGCGGTGGTCGGCTTCGAGCGCGAGCATGTCGCCGGCCCGGTCGGTTATGAACGCGTGGTAGCTGAACTCAGTGAACAGTGCCAGCTGGGACCCAGGCGTCGGCGGGACACGACGCACGATGAGGCGCACCGGCCGCGCACCTTTCTTGGTGGCGAACGGCGTGTAGCTGATCTCGGCGACCGCGGCGCCTTCTATGAAGTACGGGATGGGCGTCCAGTCCTTCTCGGGGATGGCTGAAAACGCCTTGTGGAGGGCCTTTCCCATCATCTTGACCGTGATCGAAAAGCGCACGTCCGCCTTGCGGCACGCGGCTACGACCTTGTGGCTGTAGAAACCCGAGTCCGCCCGGATCACGATCTCGCCGGTCGCGCCCGTGCTGCGCACGTTGTCCACGGCCTCTTTGACAAAGCTCGCCGCACCGCGCCCGGCGTAGCTTGGTCCCCCGCGCAAGCGTACGTGCACGACTTCGCCGGTCCCCGCAACGATCGCGACCAGCGGGTGATAGCCGCGGACGTGGTTGTAGGTGAACTTGGCCCCGCCCTGCTTTTGCAGCCCGTAGGTCTCGCAGATCGTCGAGTCGAGGTCAATCGTGACCTCGTCGTCGCCGGGACCCGCATCCGCCGACCATGCACGCCGGAGCAACTCACCCGAGACCTTGTCGAGCTGGCGGGCGTGACCGAACGAGAAGCTTCTCAGGAAGGTCCCGAGCGTGGACGGCGCCGCCACCCAGTGACCGAGGACCTGGTCGGTTTCGCCGGCACGCAGGATGTCGGCATCGTCGATGCATTCGCCGCCGGCGATGAGCGAGGCGACTACGGTCATCGCCTTGTCGCCGACGTTGGCCCGGCCCCTGGCATCGCCGAGGCTGACATGGTCATAGAAGAGCTCTTTGAGCCCCAGGTGTTGGGCAAGGGTGGCGGGGAGAATCAGACCGGCATCGGCGACTGCGTTGTCGTCGTCGAATTGCACTGACAGCGCGTCGAGACTGTGAGAAGATCGCATCGACAAAGTGCCTTTCTGGCTCGGAGGTTGGTAGTTTTGGACAGCACCATTCTCCCAGGTCAGGGGGCATTTGTCGCGTCTATCGACGCGCGCGTTTCACCTATTCATCGGTGGATCCGGGCTAAGTCTAAGCGCCGCACTGGGGCCAACGCCGACGCGTAAGCTGTCGTGCGCGCCGCTTAGTCGATGACGCGCTTGAGCTCGGCGCTCAGGTGGTGTTGCAGCGGCTGGCCCACCGCTGCCATGTCCACTTCGTAGGCGAGCACGTCGCCGTCGACGGTTATCCGCCGGGCGATCTCGTCGATCCGGTCCGCCGACGGTGCTCCCACCACGCTGCGGCTGGTCACTGAAACGGTCTGGCCCTCGACGCGGCCCGTCGCGACCTCCACGGAACCGAAGCCGTGGGCGAGCACCAGCTCGATCGATGGGGCTTCCTTCGGGCGCCAGTAGCCGGTCTCGGTGTGCATGGGCGCGCCGTCCTTCAGCGACCAGGTTCGCTGGAGATAGTGCAAGAACGGCCGGCCGGAATGCGAGAAGGTCACTTCCTCGCGATAGGAG
>JBOGWX010000043.1:0-4060 GCA_050694055.1 Actinomycetota bacterium | reverse complement strand
GCGAGACCTCGAACGTGAACTCGTCGCATGCCTCCGAGCAGTCGGCGGGATGCGTCGATAGCGCGCCGTCGACCGTCCCATGCCAGCGCAGCTGTTCCGCGACCGTTGACAGCGCACCACCCGGACTGGCGCCCAGAGGGCCGTCGAGGTTGAGCATGGCTACGAGGATGACAGGCAGAACGGCCCATCGTTTCTTCATTAGTTCACTCCGTCGCTAGCAGCGAGGGGATAGTGACTGGGCGAGCGCCACATCGGCCATACAGGCGGACCGTCGGGGAGTTGAATCTCACGGACAACCATGAACCCATGACGCTCGTAGAGGCGGCAGTTGGCATCGCACGTCGCTTCGAGGTAGGCGCCGACCCGGCTCGCATCGCATCTCTTCAGAATCGGCTTCAGGAGAGACGAGCCGATGCCAAGTCCTTGGTGGTCGGGCTCCACGCCGATGAACGGCAGGTAGAAATGGTCGTCCGACGAAGGATGGTGCTTCTCGACCTCGAATAATCCCCGCAAGATCAGAGGGAGCCGACGTCCGAAGAGGCCCATGAAACGCGGCAGCAACCTGGTGAGCGTAAGTGGCGGCACCTTCCAGTGACCAGGAGGTAGCCAGAGCGCCGCACCAGTCTCGTCTCGGTTGGTGAGGCCTTCGCCGTGGGGGAGCGTGACGTGCTGGATCTCCGACTCGAAAAGTCGTGTGAGGCCTCGCTGGCGGCCGGTGGCGTCGGGGAACAGCCACTCGCCGACGGGATCCTCATGGAACGCCCGGGCAAGAACACCTGCGAGAGACACCACATCGTCACGTTCGACCCGTCGGGCCCCTCCAAGGACTGCCGTCGTGATAGTCATGCTGATCCTCCTCCTGGCCGTGACCGATGCACTCGCCTAATCACAGGGTTGACCACGGGCCGAGCCACTACTTCGGCCACCTGGCGTATTTCGGAGGAACGCGGTGGTGTATCGGGCTACGAGTCGAGACCCCGGCGGGTCGCCTCCGCGGCCAGCTCACTCCGAGACGCGACCCCCAGCTTGGCGAAGATGTGGGTCAGGTGGGTCTGGGCCGTCCGGCGTGAGATGAACATCCGCTCGCCGATCTGAGGGTTCGTCAGGCCCTCGGCGACAAGGGTCACGACCTTCAACTCGGTTGGGGTCAAGCTCTCCCACCCGCTGCGGGGACGGGAACGTCGTCCCCATCCGCGCGAGACATGCTCTATAACTCCATCCACGCCAACCTCAAGAACTTCCCGTCGTATCCGTTCGAGCGTGGCGGCGTCCAGTACGGTCGCCAAGCTTGTCCTCCACGTCCTGGTCTCGTTGCCGACCGGCACCGGCACAACGAGCCCAATCTGGTCGGCAAGCTGAGCTCCCGCTTCAAACAGCCGGGCGGCATCTTGCGGTGACGATGAAGAGCTTGCGACTACACCAAGTGCGTCGAGCGCGCCTACCAAGTCCGGCCTTGCCTCCAGCTCACCGAACGTCGGAAGCGCCTCGTGCACGAGGCGCTCGGCGGCATCGAAGTCGCTCGCAGCGGTCAGCGCCCTGGCTTCCACGAGCCGCGCTCGCGCGTCCAACCAACGGTTAGACACGCGGCGGGCCACTTCGCCGGCCTCTCGCGCAGAAGACACAGCGGCGTCTAGATCGGCCGAGCATCGCTGCAGCTCGCTCAGGATCACAAGCGCGAACGCGTGAACCCATGTTGGCCCAGCGGCGCGGGCGAGGGGGATGGCTTCTTGGACGGATTCTTCGGCGCCAGAGAGATCGCCTTCACAAAATCTGAGGACTGCAAGCGCGGTCACCGCCGAAAGCAGTCCAGGGGGATCATTCAATCTCTCGGCCGATAATCGCGCCTCAGTCGCGAACGAACGGGCCCGCTGGTACTCGCCTCTGTAAGCAGCCGTCGTCGCGAGAGTGGAGGCCAGGTAACCCTCGAACTGGGGTTGCCGAGCCGCCGGCAGATCTCGATCCCTTCATTGGCGAGGGCCGCCGCTTCGTCAAAGTCGCCTTGACCCACACACGTCCACGCGAGCCACAGACGATTCGGGATAAGCGCAAGGTCCATCCCTTTAGCTCGCGCCCGGTCGCTCGCTTCGACGAACATCGGTCGAGCCACTCTGAACTCACCGGTTTGCGTCTCGATGATCGCCAGTGTCGTTTGCCCACGTATGGGGAGGTACTCGAGACCGACGGCCTCCGCCGCCTCCAGTGCTTCGGCTGCGAGAGGACGTGCTCGGCGGGGATCCAAGAATGCATAGATCGTGCCCAGGGCCCAGAGAGCTGGAGAGATGATCCTCTTGTCCCCGGTCGCGCGCCCGAGCTCCAACGCCGTCTCGCCGAAGGTCACAGCGGTTGGCCCGTCTACCGCGATAGCAGCGATCCTCGCCACCTCCGCGAGCGCGGCTCCACGAAGCACTGGTGGTGCATCCGTGGCATCTAGCGCACGGGTGGCACGCTGTTTTGCCTCACTCCAGTGACCCCGCGTGAACCAATACGTCGCAAGGGCAGCCGTCATCCGCAGCGACGTCTCGACATGATGTTCCGTCGCCCAATCCAACGCCGCCCTCAGGTTCTCGTGCTCACTCCCAAGCGCCTCAACGCGTTCGGCGAGGTGTCTGCCTTGAAGATCTCTTTCCGCCTCGATCGCGAGCCCGGCGTAGTAGTTCATGTGTCGATCACGCGTCGATCGCATCTCACCCGCCTCGTCGAGCTTCATTGCAGCGAAGTGACGCAGCGTCTCAAGTAAGCGGTAGGGCGCGTGCCGGCGGGTACGGTCCATTTGCACAAGCGAACGGTCGACGAGTGCGAGAAACATCTCGCGCACTCCCGCAACATCGCCGGCGTCGCATACACCTTGTGCTGCCGCGACCGAGAAGAATCCGACGAATGAATCGAGCCGTCTGAAGACCTTCTGCTGATCTTGGGTCAACAACCCGTAGCTCCACTCGACCGACGCGAGCAGCGTCTGCTGACGTGGAAGGGCGCTACGAACACCTCCAGTCAGCAATCGGAATCGCTCGTCCAGCGCCGCCGCGATCCCCCCTACCGCGAGGGACCGAACTCGGGCCGCGGCGAGTTCTATCGCCAGGGGGACACCGTCCAGTCTTCGGCAGATCGCCGCGATCACCGAGAGCGCTTGGGCATTGACTTCGAAGGAGGCGTCCGCCGATCGAGCACGGTCAACGAACAGCAGAACGGCCTCCGATACGTGTGTGTCGGGGATGTTGAAGCCGGAATCAGAAGGAAGCGACAACGGAGGGACCTGAAAGATCGCCTCACCCGGCACGCCGAGTGGCTCACGACTGGTCGCCAGAACCTTTACTTGGGGACAGGTCCGCAGAAGTTCGTCGACGAATGCTGCCGAAGCTGAGATGAGATGTTCACAGTTATCTAGCACGATCAGGCAGTGCGACTCTGACAGCCTGGTCAGCAGCTGATCCCGTTGCTCCTGAAAGGGAAGCTCCTTCAACCCGAACGCTTCGGCTGTGAGTTGAGGAATGAAGCGCCCATCCCCGATGCGCGCCAGGTCGACGAACCAGATGCCGTCTACATAGTCATCGATCCAGTCGCGCGTCGCCTCGACAGCGAGCCGCGTCTTCCCGACACCGGCCGAGCCCGTCAGGGTTACGAGGCGCGATCTCCGAACCAGCGCTTGGAGATCCTCCTGCTCAGACTCGCGACCGATGAACGTGGTCAAGACCGCCGGCAGGTTCGTCGATCCCATCGCGCTACGTTCCCCCAGTTGCTAGTGAAGGTGCTGCGTGTCTGACCATCACGGGCCAAAGGACCTGTGACACGTGGTCAGTATCGGATAGGTGCCAGTTGGAGACCAACCGAGGGCAAATAGGTGCAGTGCTTCTTAGAGACGCTCAGGACGCTGGAAGAAAAGCTCTTAATCCGTAGGTTCAGGGTTCGATTCCCTGGCGACCCACACTAAAAGCCCAGGTCAGAGGCTACTTTTCGGCTTCGACATTTCTAAGCTCATCGAGGTTGGTCACGCCTTGGACACGCGAACCGTCGAGGCGAGTCGCCAGATCGTCGTCGAAGATGTGGCCGTAAACCGTCAACG
>JBOGWX010000042.1:0-9732 GCA_050694055.1 Actinomycetota bacterium | reverse complement strand
ACCGAAGGACGGTTTCCCTCCACAACTGTCCGTTCCACAGGCTCGCCCGCCAAGCTCCCGAGCTCGTGTGTGGGATCAACCAGGCTTTCATCGATGGACTCCTGCACGGCTTGGGCAACGAGTCCGTTGAGGCATCCCTCGAGCCCATGACCGGCCAGTGCTGCGTCAAGCTCAGGACCGCACGATGACGCTCAACGCCTCACGCCAGGAGTTCCTGGACCTAACCGGCATTCGTTCCTAGGAGGAACCATGAAGCTGTTCTTGGACACCGCCAACCTCGATGAGATCCGCGAAGCGCACCGCTGGGGGGTCCTGCGAGGCATTACGACGAATCCCACACTCGTGACGAAGGAACAACGAGACTTCCTTCCCCTCGTCAAGGAGATCTGCTCTTTGGTGGAGGGCGAGGTCTCGGTGGAGACCGCGTCGGATGACACCGAGTTGTTGATACGACAGGCCCACGACATCCGTCAGATTGCGGACAACACGATCGTCAAGATCGCGTGCACCCCTAACGGCCTAGCCGCAACGCGCAGGCTCGCCGAAGAAGGGATAAAGGTCAACATGACCCTCGTGTTCTCCCCAGCTCAGGCTCTCATCGCCGCAGAGGCGGGCGCTTATATCGTCTCTCCGTTCATAGGGCGGCTCGACGATATCTCGTTTAATGGCCTCGACACGCTGTCGGAGATCTCCGCGATCTACGACGTCCAGGGTTATGCGACTCAGGTCCTCGCAGCAAGCCTGCGCCACCCGCTGCATGTGATCGAGGCAGCTCGCCTGGGCGCCGACATCGCGACGATGCCCTTCTCGGTCTTCGAGAAGCTCGTGCAACATCCGCTCACCGACGCGGGCTTTCAGAAGTTTCTCGCGGACTGGAACCAGGCGAGACCGAACCTCGGCGAACTTCCGTCGTCGTACGAACGGTCCCTCCACTTCCGGGAGGAGCCCAAGAATGCTTGAGCAAGGAGTATCCATGTCAGGCCAACGTATTGGCGCATTGGATTCCTCCCCTCGACGTCGAATCCTTCTCACCGGTGGAACGGGGGCTCTCGGCCAGGTCGTGGCAAGGCGCATGCTCCACGCGGGCCACAGAGTGGCGACGACCTGGCGGGCCGACCATGAACGAGAACGTTTGATTTCGGAGCTCGGTCCGCGCGATGACCAACTCCTGTTCGTGGCAGCCGACGTGACCGATCCCGATTCTGTCGACTCAGCCGTCGACGAGGCGGCCGCCCAACTCGGAGGCATCGACGTGTTGGTTCACCTCGTCGGGAGTTGGAGAGGCGGCGAGCAGGTACACGAGCACTCACTCGAGACTTGGACCAAGATGATCGAGCTCAACCTCACCTCAGGGTTCCTTTGCTGCCGGGCAGTGCTCCCGTGGATGCGCAAGAGCGGATGGGGGAGGATAGTCCTCGTGTCCGCCCGAACGGCGCGCTTCGACCGAACGGGGCAGGCGGCCTACTCGATCGCGAAGGCCGGCGTCGGTCTGCTCGCCGAGGTGATCTCGGAGGAGAACAGTTCCTTCGACATAACGGCGAATGCGGTTGCTCCTTCCATACTCGACACGCCGGCAAATCGCTCGGCAATGCCTGACGCGGATTCTTCCAGTTGGATTCCTCCGCGGGACGCCGCCGCGGCGATCGAGTTCCTGTGCTCGGAAGAGGCAGGGCGCCTGCGAGGGGCGTGGCTGCCGTTGACCGGGGCGGCGTAACGGCCCGATTGTGAGTTGAGCGATGGACCAGTTGCCGATCTCCGATTACGCAATCATCGGAGACACACGGACTGCCGCGCTGTGCTCTTCGCGGGGATCGATCGATTGGCTGTGTGTGCCGCGCTTCGACTCCGACCCGGTGTTCGGTGGCCTCGTTGGCGGCCAGGATGCCGGCCGCTTCCTCATCGCCCCGGAGGGCCTGAGATCCACATCCCGCGCCTACCGAGGCGAGTCCGCCGTCCTCGATTCGACCTGGCGAACGGAAACGGGGGAGCTCATTCTCACCGAAGGCATGGCCTTAGACGTCCGGGCCAGGCTGCTCCCTCAAGTCTTGCTCGTACGTCGAGTCCGGTGCACGACTGGAAAAGCGACCGTGCGCATCAACTTCGATCCAAAGCTGGGCCTTCCAGGCCGCCGCGGAAGCGCGGAGAGGCGCAACGGCGAGCTCGTCTGTACCTGGGGTTCGCTTGCAGTCGCGCTTCGCTCCCTGCCGGATCTCGCCCTCAGACCGGGCCGAGAACGAGCCGTCGAGCTCCGCGCAGGAGAGCAGCTGACTCTCGTAATGACGATGGCGGATCGTGCGCCGCTCGTACTTATTCATCCCGACGCGGCCTGGGCGGAGCTGGAACGGACGGAGGCCTGGTGGCAGCAATGGTCCCTCGGCTTGCTTTACGAGGGCGACTTCCGCGCCGCGGTCACGCGCAGCCTGATTACGCTGCGTCTTCTGACTTTCTCCCCTTCGGGCGCGCCTGTCGCTGCGCCAACCACCTCATTACCTGAAGTCCCGGGTGGCCCCAGGAACTGGGACTACCGGTTGTCGTGGCCGCGCGACGCAAGCATCGGGATCGGTGCGTTTCTAGGCGTGGGAAAAACCGAGGAGGCTCACTCGTTCATGCACTGGCTGCTGCATGCAAGCCGCCTTACGCACCCTCGGCTCGAGGTGCTCTACACGATCTACGGAAGACCGGGACCGGGAGAAAGAAACCTTTACGAGGTACCCGGGTACATGGGCAGCCGTCCCGTGCGAATCGGAAACGCCGCGAGCTCCCAGCACCAGCTCGACGTCTATGGGTGGGTGGTGGACGCTGCCTGGCTGCTGTCCCAATCGGGACACCGGCTGCACTCAGAAACGCGCCGCGCGGTAGCGGGCTTCGCCGACTTCGTGTCGAGAGCGTGGAAGGACCCGGACGCCGGGATCTGGGAAGTGCGCGGGGATCTCCAACACTACGTTCACTCCAAGCTCATGGCGTGGCTCGCGTTGGACCGGGCCATCCGCATCGGGCGAAGTTATTCGGTGCGGCCTCACCGCAGTCGTCGCTGGATCACCGAGAGAGCTGCACTCGCCTCCGACATCCAAGCAAACGGGTTCGACGCCAGGCGCAACGCATATGTTTGGAAGTACGGCTCAGAGCATCTGGACGCGGCCCTTCTGCTCTTGCCGCTGCTGGAGTTTGAAGACAAGGAATCGCCGCGCGTCGCCGGAACCGTGGCAGCCATTCAGCGTGAACTGGATGCGGGCGCCGGCCTGCTTTATCGTTACGCGCCTGGAGCGGACGATCTCGAGGGAACCGAGGGTGCCTTCGTACCCTGCTCCTTCTGGCTCGTCCAGGCCCTCGCTTGTTTGGGCAGAATCGAGGAGGCGAAGCGCCTCTTCGAGCGGGCGACCGAGCTGTTCCTCGGCAATCATCCCCAAGCGTTCACTCATGCGACGCTCGTCCAGGCCGCTCTATCGTTGCACGCTGCCAACAAGGTGGTCCAAGGAGATCAAACCGGAGCGGGGGTGGAGTGATGGACTGGGCTGGCTGGGCGACGTTCGGTTTCGTCGCCACCGTTGCGCTTACCGCTCTGATGGTGGGGGCCCAACTAGCGGGTCTTACGCGCATGGACATACCGATGATGCTCGGCACGATGTTCGCAGAGGACTCCGATCGGGCGCGGGTGATCGGGTTTCTGGTTCACCTTCTCAACGGGCAGATCTTTGCTCTGTTCTACGCCGTGGGTTTCGCGCTGCTCGAGAGGGCGACCTGGTGGCTGGGGGCGATCTTCGGCGCGTTCCATGGGCTTGCCGCCCTGACGCTGATAGTCCCTTTGCTCCCCGGCATACACGTACGCATGGCTTCGGAGCGAAGCGGTCCCGAACTCGATCAGGTTTTGGAGCCCCCGGGCCTGCTTGCCTTGAACTACGGGAGGGAGACGCCGCTTGTAGCGCTTGGCGCACACATCATATTCGGCGCGATTCTCGGCATCTTCGTCACCACGTAGCTCTAAGCCTCGAGACATCGGAGCCCCCGGGTGATTTCATAATGAGTGAGGGGACTGGCTCGCCAACGATCTTTGGAGCTGCCCCTGCTCAGAGCCGGGCTTGGATCTCCACGGGTGAACGGGGACGCCTGGCTCGCTTCCGAGCTTCGAGTGCCGCCCTGGCCGAAATCCTGTTGCTGGTGTTAACTGATGTTACTTTTGTGGCTCATTTGCCCGCCTAGAAGGGACGTTTCGTGGCGACCAAGACTCGGCGCAAGGCACCGAGCAGATCAGGCAGGTCCGCGCGCGGCCGCGGCTCGCGCGCGTCCTCCTCCCGCAGGCCTTCGGCCCGCCGAGCCCCCGCTCGGCCACGAGCCCGCAGGCGCCCCAACGCCTTTTTCTCGTTCCTCAAGTGGGTCTACGTCGGAATCGTGAGCGCCCCCGTCGAGGTCTGGGGCGTGGTCGTGATGTTCGGCGCCGCGCTCGGCGGACTCGGTATCTACGCGGGCGGCGCCGGCCCGATCGGGCGCGGGCTCGACTACCTCGCGCGGCTCTTTACGGGTGATGTCGCCGTGGCGGCCCCTCCGGTGTTGTTCGCGGCCGGTGCGATGATGCTGGTTCCCGCGCTCCGGCTTCAAATCGGGCGAATCATGAGCGGGTGCGCCCTCGGGCTGTTCGCGCTCACCGGCATGTTCCATCTGGGCGGTGGAAACAAGCCCATCTACGCCTCTCTGGAAAAGCTGTCGGACATCGGTGGGATCTTCGGCGCCATGGCGGCGAACCCTCTGTCCGGGCTCATCGGGCTCTGGGCAACGTGGGTGGTTCTGGGCGTGCTCCTCGCGGCCAGCGTGCTCATCGTCACCAAGACGCCCGTCAGCCGAGTGGTCGAGTGGACCGGCATTCTGATCGTGCAGGCAGGAGCGTTCTTGAGGGGATTGCTCTCAGGTCGCGTCGATGACGCGGACGAGGAAGCTCTCCACGACGACGAGGACCTGTACTTCGAGGACGACGAGGAGGTCGAACCTCTCACCGCTCGGCCGGGCAAGAGGAACAAGGCACGCGACGATGCCGAGCGGCCGCCGTCGAACCTCAAAGCAGGCAAGCCCACCCAGATGGCGCTCGTGGTCGGGAACTCGAGCAACTACAAGCTTCCCTCACTCGATTTGTTGTCCAAGGGCGGCGCGCGCGAGGTTTCGGCGCGCGGAATCGAAGAGATGACCGAGACGCTCGAAGCGACGATGCAACAGTTCAACGTCGACGCCTCCGTGACGGGTCATACCCCCGGTCCGACTGTGACGCGCTTCGAGATCGAACTCGGGGCCGGTGTAAAGGTGAATCGCGTACTGTCGTTGTCGAACGAGATCAAGTACGCGCTCGCCTCGGGTGAGTTGCGCTTTCTCGCCCCGATACCCGGCCGAAGCGCGATCGGTATCGAGGTTCCGAACCGCAGTCGCCAGCTCGTGACCCTTGGGGACGTCTTGAGCTCGAAGGAAGCTCAGGCTGACCAGCATCCGATGACGGTGTCGCTCGGCATGGACATCTCGGGTGAGCCCGTAATGGCGAATCTCACCGAGATGCCACACGTCCTGATAGCCGGCGCAACGAACTCCGGAAAATCGTCGTGCATCAACTCGATCATCACCTCGGTGTTGACGCGCGCCAGGCCAGACCAGGTGCGCATGCTCCTGATCGATCCCAAGCGCGTGGAGCTGACCAACTTCGGAGGTGTTCCGCATCTCTTGAGCCCCGTCGTGACGGTTCCGAAGAAGGCCGCGGCCGCGCTCAACTGGGTCGTCAAGGAAATGGAGATGCGCTACGAGACGCTGTCCCAGAACGGAATGCGGAACCTGGATTTCTACAACGACGCCGTGGCGCGCCGCGCGGTCGTCAGGCGAGACGACAACGAAGCAGACCCCGAGCCGTTGCCTTACATCCTCGTCGTCGTCGACGAGCTTTCGGACTTGATGATGGTTGCGCCGCGCGATGTCGAGAGCGCGATCTGCCGCATCGCTCAGATGGCACGCGCCGTAGGCATCCATCTCGTTCTCGCCACGCAGCGACCGTCGGTTGACGTCGTCACGGGACTCATCAAGGCCAATATTCCCTCGCGCATGGCGTTCAGCGTCGCGAGCCAGCAGGATTCGCGCGTAATCCTCGACCAGGGAGGCGCGGACAAGCTCATCGGTCACGGAGACATGCTGTTCTTGCACGCCAACTCGTCGAAGGCCCGGCGAATCCAGGGGGCCTGGGTCAACGAAAAGGAAGTCGCTGCGGTCGTCGGACACACGCGCCGCCAGAGCCAGCCCACCTACGTCGACGGCGTCACCGAGGAGGATCTGGTACTCGGTTCGTCCGGCGGGAGCATTGGTGGAGGCGGCGATGACGACGACCTGCTGAGTGAGGCCATGGACCTCGTGGTCCGAAGCGGCTTGGGGTCGACCTCCATGCTGCAGCGCAAGTTGAAGGTCGGCTTTGCGCGCGCCGGAAGGCTCATGGATCTGCTCGAGCAGCGGGGAGTGGTCGGTCCCTCGCAGGGGTCGAAGCCGCGCGACGTGCTCATGACCGCCGAGGAGCTGAACGACGCCCAGCAGGCGGGAGAGATCTAGGCGCGCACTTGGGTGAGGCCGGCATCGTCGGGTCGCCAGACACACCGACAGCAGGCGCGCGAGTACGCAGTGGTGGCTCCTCGAATAGCCGCGGTGTAAGTCCACGCCTTGTGATTCCGTAGCTGGGAGCTTCGATGCGGGCGACACCTATAATGGTCGTTTCTACGGGCAACCAACGACCTGACAGAAGCGGAGATTCGTGTCAGAGAACTCCATGGGCGCCTACCTGCGAGACGCCCGGCGCCGCCGCCGGGTCAGCATCGACAGGGCCGCCGAGCAGACTCGAATACGACCGGACTACCTCATGCGCATGGAGTCCGACGAGTTCGACTTCCTCGCGCCGGCGTATGTGCGCGGATTCCTCCGGACCTATGCGCGTTTTCTGAGGGTGAACGAGGATCCGCTGATTCAGGAGTTCGACCGCAAGTACGGACGCGGCAAGGCCGATACATCGACCATCACCGCTCTGAACGACCGGGCGAGGCGAGTACCGCGCCAGCGACGCCCGCTGAACAGTTGGACCGTGGCGGCCCTCCTTGCCGCCTTCGCGCTGATGACACTCGCGGTGGTCGGACTCGTCAATGCACCCGAGGACCCGAATGCCCCGGCATCGGAAGTGGCGGAGGACGATTCGGAACCGGCCGAGGCTCCCGAGGAGGAAGCTCCCGCCGAGGAACCGAGCGAATCACCTTCTCCCGACGCCACCGAGACCGAGGAAGAGGACGTCACGCTCGCTCTCGAGGACGGTCTGCAGGTTCAGATGGTCGCGAAGCGCGCGCGCTGCTGGATCGAAGTGACCGCCGACGGCGAGCTGATCACTCCGGGCGGCATCATGCTCGAGGTGGGCGATCGCTCGGAGACCTTCACAGCCGATGACGACATGGAGATCGTGTTCGGCTATGCAGAGGGCGTCGATCTGATCGTGAACGGTCAGAACCTGGGCGCTCCGGGCGGCCCCGATGCAGTCGTCGTGTCTCTGCCCGACGACGTCGAAGACCTCTTCTAGATCAGAGAGCCGCATGGCCAAGGTTTCCATCGTCTCGCTCGGGTGCCCGAAGAACGCCGTCGACTCCGAGGGCCTCGGGGGGCTGCTCGCGGCCCAGGGTCACCAGGTTTCAAACGAGGTCGATGATGCCGAGGTCGTCCTCGTAAACACCTGCGGTTTCATCGATCCGGCTCGTAGAGAGACGATCGAGGAGACGCTCGAACTCGCGGAGCTCAAGGACTCGGCCGGACTCAAGGGGCTCATCCTTACGGGGTGTTTGGTCGCGCGTGCGGCCGACGAGCTGCACGAATCGCTGCCCGAGGTCGACGCCTTCGTCGACTTCGCGGCGTACCCGCGCATCTCCGACATCGTCGAGGGGGTCGCCGCCGGAACGCTCGACGCCCGTATTCACGGAGATCCTGGAACCCGTTTCGACCCGGCGTGGTGGGACGCGACGATTGCAGCGAGTCCCAGACTGCGTTTCGGACGCGCTCCGTGGTCTTATTTGAAGATCGCCGAGGGCTGTGACCGTGGTTGCACCTTCTGCGCGATTCCGTTGATGC
The DNA here is from genome assembly GCA_050694055.1 of Actinomycetota bacterium. Classification (GTDB taxonomy): domain Bacteria; phylum Actinomycetota; class CADDZG01; order CADDZG01; family WHSQ01; genus WHSV01. The sequence goes on along the minus strand of JBOGWX010000042.1, from coordinate 1,623 downwards.
GCGGCAAGTTCAGATCGCGCGACTTCACCACGATCACCGACGAAGCGCTCCAACTGGTCGATCTCGGCGTCACCGAGCTGTCACTCGTGAGTCAGGACTCGGTCATGTGGGGACGCGACTCGGGCGAGGGAAGCATGGCCGAGCTTCTCCGCAGACTCGAGCGAATCGACGGACTGAAACGCATTCGCCTGATGTATCTCCATCCGCAGGGAGTGACCGACGAGCTCGTCGATGCAATCCTCGAGTCCCCGATCGTCGTCAGCTACTTCGATCTCTCGCTCCAGCACGTCGCCAAGCCCGTGCTCAAGGGCATGGGCCGGTGGGGTGGCCGTGAACGCTTCGAGTCGATCGTCTCCCGCATCAGGAGCGCCGATCCCTTGGCGGGCATCCGCTCGACCTTCATCATGGGTTTCCCGGGCGAACGAGACGAGCACGCGGCTGAGGTCGAGTCGTTCGTCACCGACACGGATCTCGACTGGATCGGCGTGTTCACCTTCAGCCGGGAGAACGGCACGCGCAGCCACGACATGGCCGGTCAAGTCGAAGCCGCGCTCGCACGGGAGCGCACCGAACGAGTCCAGGGGCTCGCCGACCTGACGATGTCGCGTCGTGCTCGTTCGCTCGTGGGCAGCCGCTTCGAGGTCCTCGTCGAACGTTTCGACATCGATGAGAATTCGTGGGCTGGCCGTTCGAAGCGCGAGGCCCCCGAGATCGACGGCGAGATAACGGTCACGACCGACTCCCACCTGCACGTCGGTGACTACGTCGACGTCCGGATCACCGACGCCATCGGTGCCGACTTGATCGGCAAGCACGAGGTCGACCTCTAGCGGTCCGGTGTGGCGCCGCGGTCGAGCACGGGCTTGACGTCGATGATCGGCGTTTCGTCGAAGGCCTCGAGGTCCCGCACCAGCACTCGGGTGCCGTCGATGGTCACGACGTGCACGCGGTGCAGCCCGATGGGGTTGGGCCGGTCCTGCGACCGCGTGGTGAGGACCCCGTCATGGGGGTGCGCGGGTGCACGGCCAGCACGTCCCGGTCGGCGCGGTCGAGCCACGTCAGCACGAGGATGTCGGTGCCTGGCTGCAGGTGGCCGATACCTTCGGCCATACCGGCGTGGAACACCAGCCACGCGTCCGAAGCTCCCTCGAAGCCCTGCTTGGGGGCTTGTGTGCGCGGTCGACCAGCGGGGACTCGACGTACCCGATCGGCCTGAGCTCGTAGGTCACAGAGCCTCCCTCGGCGGTTGGTGACGGTCGGCTGCCGGGATCGACACTCCGGAAAGTAAACCCGTGGTTGCATTTGCGCTTGCCTCGGCGAGAAGTTCCAGGAGGCCAAGATGTGGCGACGCATCTCTTCGGCTTGCTCTGCATCTTTGCCCGTTCCATGACCTCCGAGGAGTTCCATCGTCTTGCCAAGAACTGGAACCGGGAGAGGCGAACGGCCGGGCCTGGTAGGTGTCTTTCCGGGAATGGCCAAATCCTGTGGTACATGCGGTGCACCGATGTACCGCATGGACCGCATGGACCGCATGGACCGCATGGACCGCATGGACCGCATGGACCGCATGGACCGCATGGACCGCATGGACCGCATGGACCGCATGGACCGCATGGACCGCAT
>JBOGWX010000041.1:0-4926 GCA_050694055.1 Actinomycetota bacterium | reverse complement strand
AGTCAAGTCCCAGGACGTGGTGTAACTCGTCGGCAAGATCGCTGGCTGCTCAGGCCGTGGTGAGCTCGCGCGTCTCCTCTCTGTCTTTGTCTTCTTTCTCCTGGTCGAGCACCGCCTCCAGAGTGTGAGCGCTGAGGTAGCGGCGGCCGACGAGCCACTCATCGTTTTGCTCGATCACGACGCTGGCGGCGAGGCGGATCAGGGAGCGGTCGTTGGGGAAGATGCCGACGACGTCGGTGCGCCTGCCGATCTCGCGGTTGACGCGCTCGAGCGGGTTGGTCGAGCGCAACTTCGGCCAGTGGTCGGCGGGAAAGGAGTGGAAAGCGAGCAGCTCTTCCTCGCCCTCCTCGAGCAGTGCTGCCACCTTCGGTAGCGGCTTTCGCAGCCGCTCGAGGGCGTCGCCGACGAGCTCGTGCGCGAGCTCGCTCCTGTCGGCGTTGAAGATCGGCCTGAGCAGCGCGGCCAGCATCGGCTGCTGCTCGCGGCGAGCGTGGCCGAGCGCCTCACGCAGGAAGTGGACGCTGCAGCGCTGCCAGGGGCAACCGAGCACCTGACCGATCGCCTTCTTGAGGCCGGCGTGCGCGTCGCTGACGACGAGCTGGACGCCGGCGAGGCCGCGCTCCACCAGCGAGCGGAGGAAGCTGCGCCAGAAAGCTTCCGTCTCCGCCTCGCCGACGTCGAGGGCGATCACTTCCCGGTAGCCGGACTCGTGCACCCCGTAGGCAAGGACAAGGCACTTCCTGACCACGCGGCCGCCGTCGCGGACCTTCTCCACCTTGGCGTCCAGCCACAGGTACGGATACGCCCCTTCCAGCGGCCGGTTGCGGAAAGCGTCGACCTGCTCGTCGAGGCCTCGGCAGATCCGTGAGACCTCGCTCTTCGAGATCCTCAACCCGAGCGACTCGACCACCTGGTCGACCTTGCGCGTGGAGACGCCGGCGACATACGCCTCCTGCACGACCGACACGAGCGCCTGCTCGGAGCGACGACGCGGCTCGAGGAAGCTGGGGAAATAGCTGCCCCGCCGCAGCTTCGGGATCGCCAGCTCGAGCTCGCCCGCGCGCGTCGCCCATGATCGCGACCGATAGCCGTTGCGATGCGTCAGCCGCTCCTCCGGTGCTCGCTCCCCGCGGGCGGCGCCGACAAGCTCGCTCACCTCGGCCTCCATCAACTGCACGACCCAGCTCAGCGACTCGCGCACGACATCAAGCCCCTCGCCTTCGAGCAGGTAGCCGACGACCTGCTCAGCCGTCATCCTCTTCGTCTCGGCCATCGCGGTGATTCTCCTCTCGTCAGTCCTTGGCAGGAACCGACGAGTCTGAGCGCCGCGGTGGCCGGACTAATCTCCGGCTCCGTCCGATGCGCTCCTACACCACGCTACGGGACGTGACCCGCTCCGGAACCAGATGCAAGTCCGGCTGTTGCGGCAGCGGCAGCCGATCAATTCGCTAATAAGGTCTTCGCCGACGGTCTGTGGCTTGAAGGGAAGCTGGCTGGATCAGCACTGCTAGGCCCATACGATGAGTATCGCTCGGAGGGCGAGCTCCGTCTTGGGACGGGGCTGATTCTGCCCCTTGCAGCCGGCGCGGTGGCCTATGCCGTTGACCTGAACTGGTACTGGATGGTGATAATCATCGCAGGGTCAACGCTTGCGGCGCTCAAGTTGAGCGCCTATGGCATGTACTACTTCCGGCGGGCACATAGCTTCGCCGCACACCACATCGCCGACGGTGTGCTACTCGCCCCCTGCATGGAAACGCTAAAGCGGACATCAACACGTGTGCCCATAACGCAAATCGGTGTAAACATCGTAGAAGATTCGGAATCGACTCATGAATCGCGAACTATTCGAAGTTAGCCGCGAGGTAGAGAGGAGGTCTACTTACGCATGGGCCGCGAACTTATCAAGTTCGATTACAACGGAGGGCATCTCGTTGGAAGCTGGGGTATCCCCACCAACGCTCGGTCCGGCTTTCCACTCGTGGTGCTAGCGACTGGAGATGGACCTAACGGCAGCGAAGGACAGACGTGGACGCAACTTGTTCCAATACTGCTGCACCGGGGCATTGGTACATTCCTCTTTGATTTCGCGGGCCTCGGGCATTCGCCGGGGGTATACGACGACCTCACGCTCACCAGCGGCTGCCGAGACTTCCGGGCGGCCATGGAATTTGTGACTCTGTCTGGCAACCATAACATGGACCGGGTGGGAGTAATTGGCTCAAGCTTTGGCGGGAACGTAGCCCTACTTGAGGCAGCAAACTTCCCGCAGGTTAAAGCGATCGGTCTTAAGTCGGCTAGCACGTTCCTCCCAGAGGGTTATCAGATCGAATACGGTGCAAAGCTGATGGAGGATTGGGGACGAGAGGGCTATTCAGAGAAAGTTGGACACAAGTATACGATCGTCCTCGACTCGCTTTTTCATAACACGTACGAAGCTGCGAGTCGGATCGACGCGAAGGTTCGGATAGTTCACGGTACTGCCGATACCTCCGTCCCTATTAGACATGCGCGTGATCTTCTCCGGGTTCTCAAGCACGGCTCTATCTTTGAGATCGAGGGAGCCGATCACTGGTACGCGGAAGGCGATGAATGGCAGCGGATGGCAAGTAATCTCGTCGATTTCATGAGCGATGAGCTCTGAGCGGGGCTCATCTCGATTCTGAGTCTGAGGAAGCGGGCGAAACTGGTGTGGTTGACGCAAGTGCCACGGAGCGACGGTACATCGATGCGATGTCGCGTGAAGCTGTCGTGGATGCTTACTCGAGGTGGACGTCGATCTCAAAGGCAGAGGCGATGTGTCTTGACACGGCCTTTGAGCCAGGTGCATCCGTCCTTGACCTGGGTTGCGGGGCCGGCCGCTTCGCCGTTCACCTAGGCGCCAGGTGCGGTAGTTACCTGGGCGTAGATGCGTCCGCTGAGATGATTGGCGCGGCGCGACAGAACTGCCCGGAGCTAGCGTTCGTCGTGTCGGACGTGGTCGAGTTTGCTTGCGAGCCAGCATCGTATGACCTCGTGCTGCTGATGGGCAATGTTCTTGACTGCCTGCATCCAGTTGCGCGCCGGGCGCGCCTGCTAGACCGATGTGCGACATGGATGAAGCCTCGAGGCGCGATCATCGGATCTTCGCATCTCACGAGACCGGGAGAGGTCCGCGGGTACTACGCCGAGGACTATCACGGCGCTGAGGTGGAGAATTACCGCTCGTCGTTCGCCGAGATCGTCGACGAAGTCGAATCCCACGGCTTCGAGACAGCTCTTGCAACCCGGGACTACAGAATTCGTCCTGCAGATTGGTCGTACTGGGTAGCGCGGTTGCCGGTCGATTAGGGTGTCCGACTAACGGACTCAGACGGCGGAGGGCCAGTCGTCCTTGGCTCTCTCTTTCCGTGAGGAGCCTTACTCGCTCGGGAGATTAGGGGTCGTGAGACTGACAAGACGCCGGTAGGTGGTGGAACAATGCGAGTCGGGATGATCCACCAGCCCCACTTCCTGCCCTGGCCAGGGTATGTCGCGCGATGCCTCGCAGCGGACACAATCGTCTTTCTCGATAACGTCAAGCTCAACAAGAACCATTTTCAACACAGAACGAAGTACATCACCCGGACTGGCGTCGAGGCTTGGTTAACGCTCCCCATAGCGCACCACACGCGATCGAAGCCTATATCGGAAGTGGACATCGCTGACTCGTTCAGCTTTATGCGGTGGCAGCGTCCATTCCGGGAGGCATATCAGAAAGACGTCGACTTCCATCCCATCTGGGCGGATGTCAGCGGCCTGATCCGGCAGAACATCCCCAGCCTATCGGCCGTGACCGTTGCCACGTTAGTATACTTACTTGAGACGATGACGGCTGTGTCGGGCGGGAAAGTGCCTCTGTTGATGCGCGGATCTTCCATTGAGACAGCTTCCGAGCGAACGCAGCGTCTTGCAGAAATATGTGCTGACCAACAGCTCACGCACCTCATAATGGGTCGAGATGCTGTTGCTTGCCACGACTGTGATTTGCTCAGAGCATCGGGTCTAGTGCTCGTCCAGCATGTGTATCGGGGCCCGGAGGCGAGGGCTCCTCGACCGGGCGTCACTGTTCTTCATGATGTTTTTCGGCTCGGCCGCGCCGAGGTGGTTCAGCGGCTAACGAATGACTGGTCGCTAGAACCGATCACCGGCGCGGGCGGTGCGACTTAGAACTGCACGTCGCGTCGGAAGAACGGCTCGACGCGGTCCTCTCCGTAGTCTGAGGCTGACCAGGGCTCCCTCAACTGATCGTCGGGATCTGTCTCGACTGGACGGGGGGAAGTGGTCGCCGGCGCGGATGCGATTCACCGATCGTCGTCATCTGCGGGCCGACGATAACGCCGTTCGTGGCTCCCCCGAGTCAAAACGTGGACCCGCCGGAATGCGCTTCGAACCCCCGCGGGTCGCCGTAGCACGCCTGCCGGCCTTCGGCATCCTGACGGCGAGTGCGACTCCACTGCGGGATCGGCGAGGGAAGCGAGCGCTACACCTTTGCTCGTCGGATGAAAACCGCTGGAAATCGGCGGTGTCTCCATCCCGCTGCCACAAGATGTCCGGCGAGTCGGCCGGTCATCCCGCGTGCGGGGATTTGCGGGCTGGGTCGCCTAAGACCGGCTATTTCCGGTGCGGGATGAGCGCGGGATGAAAAGAAGCCGGCGGTCGGTCGCGCCTGACCTGGCGACGAAAAGCACCCATTTGCAGGGAGGTTACGGGAGCGACGGGACTCGAACCCGCGACCTCCGGCGTGACAGGCCGAGTCGGGGTCGACGACGCCCGGCGACGAACTCCTCTGATCGGCTGGTCGGCATCATTTGCAGGTCTTTTTGACTCTGGAGTTAGCTCGGCACCGCATGGTTGAGCCAATCGTCGAAGCGACGTTTGGGCCATGAGTGGGCCACGAAATCTTGT
>JBOGWX010000040.1:0-4412 GCA_050694055.1 Actinomycetota bacterium | reverse complement strand
ACTGTCACTTGGCCCCTCCGAGGTTGATTGGACTCTCGACAAGCCCAAGAAACCCGGAAGGGCCTTCTGTTTTACGGATTTCCGGCTACGCGCAGGCGCGGATTAGGCACGAATTCTCGGAAGGAGCCACAAGTCCGTTAGGACAACGGTTTTCAAGTTATAAGCACGACGTCCTGATTTCTTAACTGCCTGAACTTGACAACGCTTGTTTGTGCAGATCAACAGAGGTTCCAACTTCCTGACAGCTCCGAGTTCGTCCTAGCTTTTCTGATCTCCTCCCGATTCGGAGGTTGCCAATTGGTTGGCAACCCTGCCTCGAGCCGGTCCAGGTCTCGAGTCGCCCTTAATCGTCATCACCGTGCAGAAACAAGGATCTCCAGCGCGGCGAATCCCAGGATCATTCGTTAGTCGCTGGTCCGCTTTCCGCTTCAAGTATGCCCTTGAGCTTGGTGAGATCGGCCCTGAAGCCGCGGCCAACGATTCTCGCAACAATCGGATTGGCTACCTTCCCCAACGACCCGCCGACAAAGCTATCGGTTTCGGCAACTACCGTTGCGCGGCAGCCGTTACCCGCCGGTTCGGTGAGACAGGCCGTGTTGAGTTTTATCGGTCCTTCGACCGTCTTATGCGCGATTCGCCTGCCGGGCTCGTAGTCCGTCACCTCGTCGACGTACTTCAAGCGCCGCCCCATGTTCTTCATGACCATCCGCCCTCGGCGGCCTACTGTCGTTGGTGAATCCGTGTCACCTGCATCCGGCTTCAGCCACTCCGACTCCACGACCGATGCCATCCACACCGAATCGTGCTCACGATCGGCGAGGAATGCGAACACGGCCTCCGGCGAGCGGTTGATGATGATGCTCTCCTCAACCTTCATGGTGAGTTCCTTTCCTTTTCGCCCTACCGATCCCGTGGCTATGGGATTTCGCACATGGTGGGGACACAGTGGTGGGCGAGGCGCTGCCCGGCTGCGCTCTGGTGCCTGGTTATCCCTGAGGTGGCCCAGGAGCCACGCCGAGTTGCTGGAGCATGCCCATCAGGTCCCAGTTCGTCCAGCCCTCGACGACCCTGCCCTCTGTGACGCGCTGAATCGTGATTCCCGTGACCGCCGCCCCCCGCCCAGTCGCTGCGATGCCCATCAACTGACCATCGTGTGTGCCCTGTGCGGTCCACCTCGTCACGACCTTGTCGCCCTCGGAGATCTGATCTTGGACCGTTACGGTGAGATCGGAGACCGCCCCCCGAAGGGCGTCGACGTACTCCTTAACTCCCTCCGGCCCCCGAGTTGTCTCCTCGTTCCCCGACGGGTGCCCGACATAATCGGTCGCAAACAACTCATCGACGAGATCAAGCTTCCCTTCGCTAAAGACCTCGTCGAAGAACCGACGTGCAATGGCGCTAGTGCTCATCTCCACCTCCTTCGCTCAACGGAACCGACGAAACGAGCATCCCGAAAACGGCGGGACGGCCGCATCGGTAGAGCTACCTATTCCGCCTCTACGAAATGAAGCCGTGCTCCATCGCGAACATCGCCGCAGCCGCCCTGCTGGACACGCCGATCTTTGTGTAAATGTGCTGGACGTGGTGCTCAGCGGTGCGGGGGGATATGTACAGGCGCCGCGCGACCTCCCGGTTCGAGAGGCCCCGGGACATGAGTTTCAGGACCTCGATCTCCCGGTCGCTGAGCCCAGCCGGTCGAAGGCTCGCCTCTTTTCGCAGGGAGTGTCCGGCGGCGTCCGCGACGGCCAAGACGGCATCGGGATCGAGTCGTCCTTCTCGGGCTTCGTGCTGTATCTGTTCTGCGGCCTCGTCAACTGTCAGCGCGTCACGATGTGGCCGGCTCTGCGTCATCGCCTGCAGGGCATCCGCGGCCGCCAGAACGCGAGCCGGAAGTGGTATCTCCGGGGCCTTGCACCCGCGGTGGTAGCCCGAACCGTCCATGCGTTCGTGATGCATCCCGGCGACAAGCGCCATGGGCTCAAGAACCGGCGAGCACGAAAGAACGCGTTCCGAGTGATAAGGGTGGAGGCGGATCTGCTCCCAGTCGGCCGTCGTCAACTCTCCGGGCTTCTCCCACACCGTATCCGGGATCCCGATGCGCCCGAGATCATGCAGCAGCGCCGCCAAATGCAGCCTCAGCAGCGCTACTGAGTCGAGTCCCAGCTTCTCGCCGCCCGCCCGCGCCAATTGCGCCACTCCCGCGGAGTGGCCGTGCGTGAAAGGTGACTTGAGGTCGGCGATGTCGCCGAAGACCCCGGCCGCATCCGGCAACTGAGCTTTCGAGATGATCTGGAGGGGCCTGGGCTCCGCCTCGAGCACGCGCCGACGAGGATCGCCCAGGCTGGCTGTCTCCAACAGCTCTGCGACGTGGGTCACGAATGCATCGGCGATCGCGGGATCGAAAACGGTCCCGGCGCGCCGTGTCACGGCCTCGACGGCAAGCTCGGGTCCCCCGAGCACATCGTGTTCTGCGGCTGTGGCGCCGATGTGTGCGACGCGTCCGACGAGCGAGATGTCGTCGCCCTTGAGACCCTGTGGGGCACCCTTGCCGTTCCACCACTCGAAGACCTCATGCAGGCCGCGACGAACCCCGTCCGAGAGCCCTAGCCGGCGGGCCGTTTGTGCCGCGACCTCACACGTCGCGGTGGTAAAGCGCTTGAGGAACCCCGGACCCTTGGTGAAGAAATTGGCCGCGACGCGCGCTCGCTGGCGCGCGGTCATGCCCTGGGTGAGAGTGGGGAGATAGGCCTTGAACAGATCCTTGGGGTCGGCGAAGTTCGTCCTCCGCGCCGCGCGGTTTGCGGCGATGTCGTCGGTCCACACAAGGTAGGTCTCGTGGGCGTATCCCGTACAACCTATGTGCTGGAGAAGCGAGGTATAGAAGACGTCCGCGACCTCCGCTTCATCGAGGTCGATGGCGCGAGCGAGGGCCGTGCCGACAAGGCATGAGCGCATGGCGTTCTCGGGAGGGAGACCCAAGCCCATGTCCGAGATGAGAGACAGGCCCGCGAGTAGATCGGCGAGCCGAACGTCGTCGTTCAAGGGCGCAACCCCTCGGTGAAGCTTCCCCAAGTTTTCATCGAGACCGCTCCCGGCCATGGGCGATTGGACAGAGACTCCATGACTGTAGTCCGGAGCCTCTCGAATCCGTGCGCGTCGTCAGGCATCTGTCAACAGGAGGACGTTTCCCCTTCTGGCACGTTCCCCCGGCAAGAACCGAACACAGAGATCCCTCCCAGCCGCGAGTGACACCCGTTCGCGAAGGATTGGAAATTGGCAGCCTCGTCGTTGGACCACCGGTTTTTCCTGGCTGATTCCCGACGGACACCCATCCGATGCCACGACCCAGGATCACCCAGGACCTGCGAGGTCTCTCTGCGTCGGAAGAGACAGTCGCTCACGCTCCGGCTGGCGCCCCCGGAGGACACGCGCTTCATCGACATCGATCTTCGTAAGAAGGGACCGAGTCGGGGAGACCGTGTCTACATCAAGTATCAGATATTCAACGAAGCAATGGAGCCCGCCGGGCACACGAAGGTCATCTGCGAGCAGTTCAGTCCGAAGCCGAGGCCTTTCTACTGTCAGCAGGAGGACCACATCACGGGGCGGGGGACGCTCCTATCGGAAGGCTTCCAGAACCTCGCCGATCTGCCTCTGACCGTGTATCCGGTCGTTGGTGGAACGGGAGAGTTCAGAAACGCTCGCGGTCAGACGACGCTCAACTTCGAAACGGGAACGGTCACTTTCGACCTGTTGCCATAGGAATCGGGCCCCGGACGGGACCCGAGAAACGAGGGGAGGGTCCCCTTGGGTCCTCCCCTCCGCGTTCGCCCCATGACTTTCTTCACGCCCGACGCACTGAAGCCCCACTGGGGGTCCGGGCCGAGCGCCGCTGGAGGGCTCCGGGAGCGTGAATCGGCGTCAGTTCCGCCTAACCCGCCTTCACGGATTGCCACCGATTTGATTCGGTGGGATACCCCTCCCGCTTTCACCAGTCGCCCTGACTTCGTCTTGCCGACACGAGGTGCCGAGAGCTCGAGTCATTGCCCGGATCTGGGGGCCCGTGAGAACATTGGACCATGACCGCGATGCCTCAAGACGAGATCGCCAGACTCCCGATAGAGGAGCGACTCAGGTTGGTGGAAGACATCTGGGAAAGCATCCGCATCAATCCGGACGAGCTTCCGATAACTGAGGCCCAGCGCGCCGAGTTAGACCGTCGCGCGGTGGCTCATGCGGCGGACCCGGGGGCCGCCGAGGATCTCGACAGCGTGCTAGCGCGACTTAGGGCTCGGTAGGAAATTAGACGGCCTCATTGCTGTCATCGGAGTTGGGCGCGGACAGGATCGTGTAGTTCCACTCCCCGTGGAAATCGTGCTTGCGCAAAGGCACCTCGGCGAGTTCAGCGTCGC
>JBOGWX010000039.1:0-34358 GCA_050694055.1 Actinomycetota bacterium | reverse complement strand
CGGGTTCCATTCCGCTGAGGCCGCGATCGCGCTCGTGATGCTCGCGTGCGGGCCTGTCGAGTTGCGTCTACCTCACGAAATGGCCGCGGTTTGACCTACATCGATGTCAGGAGAGCCTGAATTGGGAGCGTACTGCGCGACGATGGGGTTATGTCACAGCAACCCTTCGGAGACATACCCGGGGACATACCGCTCTTCCGGGAGCTACAGAAGCTTCTCTCGTCGAGCGAGGGGCCCATCAACACGGAGGTCGCCCGCCAGGTCGGCGGCGCGGTCGCAGCGCAGGCCGGTGCGGAGCCACGACCGACCCGGGAGATCGGCCAGTCCTTCGGTGACGCGGTGCACGATGCCGAGCTCCTGCTGTCCGGCTACACGCGTCTGTCGCTCGACGAGCCCATGCGGACCGAGGTCGTCAACCGGCCGTGGTGGGTCGATTCGACTCTCGGGGCATGGAAGTGGCTGCTCGACCGGCTCGCCGAGCGCTTCACGGGGGAGCTCGGCAAGATGGGTGAGCTCGGTGGGATGCCGGGCATGGAGGGGGAAACCCCCGCGGGCGGAACCCACCCGATGGCCGCCGCCATGGGGCAGGTAGGCCCCTTGTTGCTCGGCCTCCAGGCGGGTCAGCTGCTCGGCGGGCTCTCGACCGAGACGCTTACGCGCTACTACTACCCCATCCCGCGCGACGACTCCGGGCAACTGTTCTTCGTTCTCGGAAACATCGATGTCGTGGCACGCGACTACGGATTCGACGAGCTCGCGTTCCGCAAGTGGCTCGCAACGCAGGAAGCATCGCGACACCTCATTATGTCCTCGGTCCCGTGGCTGGCGCGCTATGCACGCAGTCTGTTGACCGATCTCGTCGACTCGATCGAACTGGACGTCGGCGATCTCGAGCGGCGCATGGTGGATCTTCAGACCAAGGGCGTGGAAGCTCTCGCCGAGAACTCTCCCTCCGACGCTCTGCCCGTGATTCAGAGCGAACGCCACAGCCGCGCGCTCGACAGGGTGCGCGCTTTCACCGCGTTGTTCGAGGGCTACGGCGCGCACGCGGCCGAGGCGATCATGGCGGAGGTCGTCGATGATGCCGCGCGCATAGACGAGGGCATGGCGCGCCATCGTGCATCGCCCAGCGAGGGCCAGGCCGCGCTGTCGAGCATTCTCGGCATCTCCTTCGACCGGGCGTTGGAGACCAAGGGCGAGACCTTCTGCGCCGCGGTGGTGAAGATCAAGGGCCTCGGCGCGCTCAACAAGGTATGGGACGCGCCCGACAACCTTCCGTCGTCCGAGGAGATCAGAGACCCCTTCCAGTGGATGGAACGGGCCCTCGATGATGGGATCCCTTAGACGGGGAAGATCTCCCCTTCCACCTCGCCGTCATCGATCCATAGCAAGCCCATCGAGGTAAAGGGGGCCTTGCGCTTCCACGTCGGGCTTCCCGGGTTGAACAGCAGGAGGCCGTCGAGATCCTCGTTGAAGGGCATATGCGAGTGACCGAAGATGACGACGCGCGCTTCCGGGAACCGCCTGCGCATGCGAGTGCGTCTCCCCGGGTTCAATCCCGCGTCATGCACCATTCCGATTCTGATGCCGCCCAGCTCCACTTCGGCAGTGTCCGTCGCACCCCAGTCACGCACGTCCCCCGCGTCGCAGTTGCCCATCACCACGGTAAGCGGCGCCAGTGCCTTCAGCTCGTCGAGCACGCCGGGATCGACGACATCCCCGGCGTGCAGGATGTGATCGGCGGACTCTAGATAGGGCCAGGCCCCCATGGGAACCGTGCGGCTCATCCCGCGCGTGTGCGTATCGGCGATCACCGCGATCTTCATGCCGGAAAGGTCTATTTACCGTCGCCGCAAACGGGGCAGTGCGGATCGCGTCGCACCTTGACCTCCTGGAAGGTCGTCGACGCCGCGTCGAAGGTGAGCAGCCTGCCCACCAACGGCTCGCCGTATCCCGCTATCAGCTTCAGTGCCTCGTTCGCCTGAAGGCTACCTACGATGCCCGGGAGCACGCCCAGGACGCCTGCCTCGCTTCAAGTGGGGGCCAGTTCCGGAGGCGGAGCCTCGGGGAACAGGCAGCGGTAGCACGGACCCTCGTAGGGAATGAACGTCGACGCCATACCTTCGAAGCGGAAGATCGAACCGTGCACTACCGGCTTGCGCAGCTCGACGGCGGCGTCGTTCACGACGTAGCGCGTCTCGAAGTTGTCGCAGCCGTCGACCACGACGTCGTACTGACCGATCAGCTCCGAGGCGTTCGACTCGTCGATGCGGAAGGGATGAACCTCGACCTTGACGTCGGGATTCAGCTTGGTGAGCGCTTCGCGCGCCGACTCGGCCTTGCTCATTCCGATGGTGTCGGTCGAGTGAACGATCTGACGCTGGAGGTTGCTCGCCTCGACCACGTCGGCGTCGACGATCCCGATCGTGCCGACACCGGCGGCCGCGAGATAGAGGAGCGCAGGAGAGCCGAGGCCCCCGGCTCCGATCGACAGCACCTTGGAATCGAGCAACTTGACCTGGCCCCGTTCGCCGACCTCGGGAAGAACCAGGTGGCGCGAGTAGCGGTCGCGCTGCGAGGCGTCCAGCATCCTGGGCATCGTGAAGTCGAGCCCGAGGTCCTTCCAGCGGGTGAAGCCGCCCGACATCGAGGACACGTTGCCGTACCCGAGCTCCTCGAGCGTCTTGGTGGCGAACGCGCTCCTTACGCCACCGGCGCAGTAGACGACCACCTCGGCGCCCTTGTCGGGCAAGACGTCCTCGACCCGGCTCTCGAGGTGGCCTCGGGTCACGTGGTGGGCGCCGGGCACGATGCCGTGCTCGACCTCCTCGTTCTCACGTACGTCGAGCAGGAGGAACCTGTCACCCCGCCTCAGTCGCTCGTCGACCTCTTCGGGGGTGACCTCTGATATCTCGGACTTGACCTTCTTCAGGAGGTCGCGAAAGTTGGCCATTACCCTTTCTTTCTACCGCGGCGCGATCTGGTCGGCGACCGCTTTTTAACCTTACAACAGTGGAAAGGGGCGTTAATTCCCCCGAGGGGCGCCGGCGAGGGCCCTGCGGACCTGGGTGATCGAGGGGTTCACGTACAGCTCACCCTCGATCTCGAGCGTCGGAACCGTACGTTGGCCCCCCGTCCGGGCCTCGATACGATCGCCGAAATGCTCCTGCGCCTCGATGTCGACCTTGCGAAAGGCGATGCCCGCCTCGTGCATCTGGCGCTCGAGGCGGCGACAGTAGCCGCACCATGCGGTGGTGTACATGGTGATCGGCTGAGTCATCGAGGCACACTCCCCTTTCTCGAATCCGTCATCTCCTGAATCTCTCATCGGCATGAATGCAACCGGGACGTCGTGAGCGATAGGTTGTCGCGGTGAGCCCGACCTCGTGCTCCTACGGCACCACCAGCGGCCACAACCACCACGTCTCTTCGTGTTATTCCCGAACGCCTACAAAGCCAGTCATATCCCATGATACGACCGCGACCGGCGAGCGCGGCGCCGCGCGCCACAGCCCGTGAGAGCGGTCGTCTTCGCGGGCGGCGGGCGCGTGCGCGTGGACGACGTGGCCGAGCCGTCGCTTCGAGAGCGCGACGACGTGCTGGTGCGCGTGAGCCTCAGTGCGATCTGTGGAAGCGATCTGCATCTGTTGCACGGAAAGACGCCGGGAATGCGGGCGGGCGGGATCATCGGGCACGAGTTCGTGGGCGAGGTCGTGGCTGCGGGAACCGACGCCTCGAGCGTGCAGGTGGGAGATCGGGTGCTCGGTTCGTTCCTCATTGCCTGCGGGACCTGCGCCGCCTGCCGGGTATCCCGCTTCAACTTCTGCGAGCACCGGCGCGCGCTGGGGCTCGGCGAGCTGATGGGCGACCTCGACGGAGCTCAGGCCGAGTACGTGCGCGTACCCGCAGGCGACGTGAACCTGATGCCGGTCGACCAATCGCTGAGCGACGAGCGTGCTCTCTTCGCCGGCGACATCCTGACGACCGGTCTCTACGGCGCGCACCTCACCGAAGCGGCCGAAGGAGCGACGGTGGTGGTCATCGGCGCGGGACCCGTGGGACTGTGCGCCGCGCTCGCCCTGCGGCGTAGAGGCGCCCGCACCATCGTCGTCGATACCGACGCCGCGCGCACGGAGTGGGCCACCACCAACCTCGGCCTCGAGTCCATCGGTGGAGCGCAGCATCCCGACGACGTGGTGGCCGAGCTGACGAACGGGACGAAAGCCGACCTGGCACTCGATGCGGTCGGCGCGGTGGCTGCGCTCAAGACGGCGATACGCTGCGTCCGCGCAGGCGGACGCGTGGTCGTGCTGGGCGTCTACGGCGCCGAGCGAATGGAGCTGTCGATGGGCCGGGCCTGGGTGAACGGCCTCGACCTGCGCTTTGCGGGCATGGCCAACATCCAGGCCCACTGGGCGGAGGCCCTGGAAGCGGTGCGCCGGGGCGAGATCGATCCGACCGCGTTGATCACCCACCGCCTGAGCCTCGACGACGCCGAAGAGGGCTACGAGTTGTTCCAATCCCGCAAGGCCCTAAAGGTCGTACTCGCGCCGTAGCCCCGAGGCGCTCTCGACCTACGCGCCCGGCAACGGCTACGCGCTCTTCTTGTCCTCCGAGGCGATCCGGGTCTTCTCCGCCACGATGTCGTCGGAGCTCTTGCCGCAGCCCGGGCAGAACTTGGAGTCCGGTGGCACGTCGGCCTGACAGAAGGGACAGGGACCTTCGACGGGCTGCTCCTGGTAGCCCTCCTTGAGCCCGGACTTGAACTCCTTACCGGCCTGGCCCATCGAGCGGGCGAGTTTCGGGAGCCTCGAAGCACCGAAGAACACGAGGACGATCAGAAGGATCACGAATAGCTCTGGGCCGCCTGGGATACTCATTCTCTTGTTACCTCCGCTTCCTATTGATCCTCTGCGTGGCCACTGCCACCGCCGAGAACCGAGACGATCTCTTCACCTACGTATGCGACGTCCTCCTCGTCCCCCAGTTGGAACGGAATACTGCCCAGGGTGAAGATCGCCTCTTCCACCCCCAGCTCCGCCAGCTCTCCCAGCCGGTCGAGCACCTCGGCGGGTGTACCCACGAGGTTTCGTGCACGGAACTCATCCCAGCTTACTCCGGTATCCGAATTGGGCGCCTGCAAGATTCCCGGGGGAGTTCGCTTCGCAAGGCGTTCGAAGCGCCTCCGCAGGTCGGATGGGCCGTCGCCCGCAAGGAGATAGATGCCGGCACTGCGCTTGAAGCCGGCAGGATCACGGCCCTCCGTCTCACAGATCCGGTTGGCCTGCTCAGCACGGGCCTTATAGGCGTCGAAGTCCCCGAGCCACGAGAAGTTCCATCCGTCCGCATATCGAATCGCGGTCTCGAGCAGGAAATCACCCTTGCCTCCCACCCACAGAGGAGGGCGGGGGCTTTGCTTCGGAAGGGGCCGGCAGACGGCACCCTTCAGGTGGTAATGCTCGCCGTCGAAGTCCACCTCTTCACCCTCGAGCATCCGGGAGATGATCTGCAGGGCCTCGCCCAGCCGTCGAATACGGTCGCCGGGCGCAGAGAACTCGATGCCCGCGGCTGCGTACTCGGGCTCGTACCAGCCGGCCCCCATGGCGATGTCGATGCGGCCATCTGCCAGCAAGTCGAGCGTCGCGATCATCTTCGCCACCAACGAGGGGTTGCGAAAATCGTTACAGAGCGCCAGCGAGCCGATACGGACTCGTTCGGTGACCGCAGCGAGAGCGCTCATCGTCATGAGGCATTCGGGAGTCCCCTGAGGCTCGTCCGGCCCGCCGTACTTGCTCCAGTCTAAGAAGAGGTGGTCGGAGACCCAGATCGAATCGAAACCCGAGCTTTCAGCAAGACGAGCCACGCGTTTGAGCGATTCCCATTCGAACGGTCGTCCCGCGCACGAGGTGTCGTAGTGAGGCAATGCGAGTCCCAGGCGCATGAGTGATCAGTCTAGGGGTCCGGGCCAGCGATCGTCTCGACGATGGCGCAGACAAGGGAGCGATCGTCTCGACGATCGCGCAGGCAAAGGGGGAGCGATGGTCTCGAGAAGGAGACTAGAATCTCCTGCGTGAAGGTCTCAGACGTCATGACACCAGCCGCGGTCACCGAGGCACCCGCCGACACGATCTCGGAGGCGGCGGCCAAGATGTGGCACCAGCAGACCGGCTCCCTGCTGGTCATGGAGGGCGACACGCTCGCCGGAATCCTGACCGAGCGAGATCTCCTGCGCTGCACCGCAGAGGGCATCGACGCCAAATCGGCGACGGTTTCCGAGGTCATGACCGCGAAGCCCGTCACGATCGGCCCGGACACGGCGCTGAGGGACGCGGCCGAGATCATGTTCCAAAACTGGTTCCGCCACCTGCCGGTCGTCTCGCCGGACGGGAAGGTGGTCGGAGTCATCTCCCAGCGCGACCTGCTCACCGTCCTGGCGGAGGGACTGGACGAGCCCGAGACGCTGCAGTCGCTTACGGGGCACAAGCTCGTGCGCGACCGGAGGCTCGAGCTAATCGAGCACGGCGACCTCGACTAAGTGCTAGGCCGGTAACGCTCGAGGGTCTGCGCCCCACGCTTGTGCGAGCCTCTCGGCCAGCTCCGCGACGCTCGGGCGATCCGCCTGGCTGGGCTCGAGACAGGCGTCGAAGATCTCTACGAAAGTCGCCGGCAGGTCCTCGCGACGCGTTCCGACCGACGGCGCGCGCTCTGTGGCTTGGGGGTAGACGTCCGGGTCGAAGTCGTTCGATGCATCGGTGTACTCGGACGAGTCGCTCCGCTCGGACGAGCCGGTGACCTCCGGCTCGCCGTCCGTGTCCTCGTCGTCAACGCGGTCGTCGGGCTCGAAGGGAACCGTGCCGGTGAGTGCCTCGTAGAGAGTGATGCCGATCCCCCACACGTCCGTGGCCGCGCTAACGCGCTCGCCGCGCGCCTGCTCGGGGGCCAGGTAGTCGTAGGTTCCTGCGCCGGCCGAGGACGGCCCGGCCCCGCCCGAGATCGACAGGTCGATCAACTTCGCCCGGCCGGCCTCGGAGATGACGTTGTCGGGCTTGATGTCGAGGTGCAGACAGCCATGACGATGTAAGTAGGCGACGGCGGAGCACAGGTGGATACCGAGCCACACGACGTCTCCGAGTGCCATACCCTCGTCGAACTCGTCGATGAGGTGGCTTACCGTGCGCCCGGTCACCGTCTCGAGAATCAGCACCGGAGCACCCGAGGTCGGACTCTCGACCACCTCGTAGGCGCGCACGATATTGGGGTGGGTCAAGCGAAGAAGAAATTCGCTTTCGGCGACGAGCCTGGTGCGTGCCTTCTCTTCATCGAGCCGGTCGGGGGTGATGGTCTTCGCCACGCACCGACAGGAGCGCTCCAGGCTCCAGACGTCGTAGACGTCCAAACGCTTCCCGCGCCGTAGGTGCGCGATCACCTCGTACCCGGGAGCGATGGCCTCGCCGGGTTGAAGGATCGGTCCCTTCTCGAGCTTCAGCTTCTGGTCCTCGATCACGCGCCCACCTCCTTCAGATGGCCCTGTCCCGGCTTGGAGTGCAGAGCGTAAAGACGCGCGTACGCGCCGCCCAACGCCAGCAGTTCGCCGTGAGTGCCTCTCTCTACTATCCGCCCCTCGTCGAGGACCACGATGACGTCGGCATCCGTGACCGTCAGAAGATTGTGAGACACCACGATCGTCGTGCGGTCGACCATCGCGCGCTTGAAAGGCTCGAGCGTGCGTCGAGCGGAGGCCGCGTCGAGCCCCACAGACGGCTCGTCCAGCACCACAATGGGGGCGTCGTGAAGCAACAGGCGGGCGAGTGCGATGCGCTGGCGCTGACCTCCCGACAAAGACCGGCCCCGGCTGCCCAACACGGTGTCGTACCCCTGAGGCAACCTCGAGATGAACTCGTGAGCGTCGGCGGCGCGCGCGGCGGTCTCGATGTCCCCCTGGGCTGCATCGGGACGCCCGTAGGCGATGTTGGCGTGCACCGAACCGTCGAGGATGAGGGTTTCCTGCAACAACACGCCCACGCTGTTGCGCAACGACTCCAGCGTTGCGTCCCTGACGTCGCAACCGTCGATGCGCACCGCTCCCGATTGTGGATCGGCGAAGCGCAATAGCAGCTTCACCAGAGACGACTTGCCGGCGCCACTGGGACCGACCAGAGCCAGGGTTTGCCCCGGCTCGACCCTGAGCGTGACGTCGTTCACCGCGGGACGCGCGCCGCCGGCGTAGGTGTAGGACACCGACTCGAAGTCCAGCGCCCCCTCGACCTCTGCCAGAGGTGTGGCGCCGGGGCGATCGGCCACCTCCGGTTGCTCGTCGAGCAGCTCGATGATGCGCTCCGCCCCCGCAGAGGCCGAGAAGAGGTCGTTGATGAGGGCGCTCAACGACCGGACCGGCCCGTAGAGTTGGGTCAGGTAGGTCAGGAACACCAACAAGCTTCCGAGGGTCAACCGGCCCGCACTCAGCGCCCAGATTCCCGCTCCCACCACGACCATCGCTCCGATGAGCTCGATGAGGTTCACCAGAGGCGAGAACAGGGCGTGCAACTTGGTCGAGGCGAGCGACGCATCGACAATGGCTCTCCCCTCGCCCTCGAATCTCTTCAGCTCGTCCGCGCTGCGGTTGGACGTCTGCACGAGAGCCAGGTTTCCGAGACCCTGTTCCGCCACAGAGTTGAGAGCGCCCGACCGGCGGCGTTTCTCACGGGAGATCTGCTTGATCACTCGCGCGAACCGCCGCGCGACGAACCAGAAAAGCGGCGCCGCGACGAGCGACAGTGCCGCCAGCAAGGGATCGATGAAGAACAGCGCAGCAGTGAAGAAGATCAGTTTGAGGCCCTGAGCCAGGCCGTCCTGGATACCCGAGAACACGAACGTCTCGATCGCGTTGACGTCGCCGCTCAAGCGCGCGAGCACGTCACCAAGCCTGCGCCGGTCCAGAGTGTCCGGGCTCTGGCGCAGGAGATGACCAAAGACGCGTGTGCGTAGCTTCAGCAAGAAGTTCTCGGTCACCCACGTCGACATGTAATCGTCGAAGAACCCGATGACGCCGCCGGCTAGGTTCAGGCCAATGTAAGCCGCCGCCAGCCAGATGAAGGGTTGGAAGTCGCGCGGAATCAAGACGTCGTCGACGAGGATCTTGTAGAGGTAGATCTCTATCGCCTGCAATGCCGGTCCGAGCGCGACGAACAGCAGAGTCAGGAAGAAGAAACCCCGGTAGGGCCGGGCGTCGGGCCAGAAGCGGCGCCAGATCGCGCGCATCGAACGAGCCGGCGCCAGATCGATGCCGTCCCCGCCGGGCGTCGCAGTGGGAACCAGCCGCCGAAGCAGCCTCGTTGTGATTGAAGTCACGGTCGGATTCCTCGAATGTTCTTCGGAGTCAGGACAAGCGGGGGTGGCCCGCCTCTTGCCGGCGAACCACCCCTTGTGGCCGCGTCGATGTTAGCTGTGGGCAGCCGTGCCGGGCCCTAGTTACGAGCTGCTGCGGCTGGTCCCACGGCGACGACGACGGCGGCGACGGCGACGACGCCTCCGACGCCGGCGACCGCTGTTGGACTTCGAGTCGCTGCTGCTATCGGCGGCCATGGCCCGGAACGCGGGCTTGGTGGCCGTGAAGAAGCCAGACTGTGCCACGTGGGTGCCTCCTCCTCAGTCTGTGCGCCCGTCTTTCGGGCTGGCGCCGGTGAACCTTGTCCGGTTCCTTGGTTCCGGAGTTCCTCCGGCGTTAGTTAGAGGGTGGGCTCGGGGAATTAGACGGCCATGAGGAATGCATGAAAGGCCTCTCACATTGGGGCCTCATCGATGAGAGTTCTCTCAGATTCTGTGCCTCTCCAGCAGCCGGCGCGCGATCACGGTCTTCTGGATCTCGCTCGTGCCCTCGCCGATCAACAGGAAGGGAGCGTCGCGGTAGAGGCGCTCGATCGTGAACTCCTTGGAGTAGCCGTAGCCGCCGTGAACGCGCAGGGCCTTGGTGCAGATCTCGTGGCAGGCCTCTGAGGCAAACAGCTTGGCCATGGCGGCGTCGAGGTCGCTGCGCTCGCCCGAGGACTTCTTCTCCGCCGCCGAGTAGAGCATCAGCTTGGCGGCCTCGAGCGTGGTCGCCATCTCCGCGAGATGGATCTGCACCGCCTGGTGTCCACTGATGGGCTTCCCGAAGGCCTTGCGCTCCTGGCTGTACTTGATCGCCTCTTCGAAAGCCCTGGTGCTCACGCCAACCGCGCGCGCGGCGACGTTGACCCGGCCGACCTCGATTCCGTCGAGCACCTGGCGGAAGCCGTGGCCCTCTTCAGTCCCGAGTAAGGACGATTGCGGAGTCCGGTAGTCGCTGAAGGTCATCTCGGTGGTCTCGACGCCCTTGTAGCCCATCTTTTCGATGTTCTTGCCGACGTCGAGGCCGGGGGCGGGCCGAGCGACACCACCCTCTTTCTCGACGATGAGCATGCTCATCCCCTTGTGCGGTGGGTCCGCCTCGAGATTCGTCTTGACGAGCGTCATCACCAGGCTCGAGCGCAAGCCGTTCGTGAGCCACATCTTCGAACCGTTCACGACGTAATCGCTGCCGTCCTTGACCGCCTTGGTACGAATAGCCTGGACGTCGGAGCCGGCCTCCGGCTCGCTCATGGCAAGAGCCGCGCGCCACTCACCGGTCGCCATTTTCGGAAGAAACCTGCTGCGCTGCTCGTCGGTGCCGAACTTGTTGATCAGATAGCAACCCATGAAATGCGTGTTGAGCACGCCGGAAAGGCTCATCCAGCCTCGCGCCAGCTCGACCACGGCGAGCGCGTATGCCGTCAGGGACTCGCCGATGCCCCCGTATTTCTCGGGCACCGTTAGGCCGAAGAGGCCGAGCTCCTTCATCTGCTCGACGATGGCTTCCGGGAACTCGTCGTTGTGCTCCATATCGTCCGCGACCGGAACGACTTCTTTGTTTACGAACTCCCTTACCGTCTCGACGATCGCCTTCTGGGTGTCACTGAGCTGCAGCATGACCTACGCCTCCCATTGTTCCTTGAAGTCGGCGTAGGACTTCTGGGGTTTGAGGCCGGCCGCCCGGCCTCGCTCGGCGAACTGAACCGCCATCTTGCGTGACGCCTCGTCGATCATCTCGGTGCCGAACATGACGGCACCCCGCTGGTCGACTTCGGTCGCCTCCTTGTAAGCCTCGAGCAGGGCCTCAGCCTTGTCGTACTCGTCCTGCGTGGGAGTGAACACCTCGTTGAGCACGTCGACCTGCGCCGGGTGCAGCGCCCACTTGCCGTCGTACCCGAGCGCCCGTGCGCGCAGGGCCATGTCACGAAAGCCGTCGAGGTCTTTGATCAGCAGATAGGGGCCGTCGATGACCTGCAGATTGGCGTCGCGCGCCGCCACCAGGATGGTCTCGAGCACCCAATGCCAGTGATCGCCGGGGTATCCGGGCATCGGCAGACCTGCCGTCACGGTCGGCAGCCCCAGCGATGCGCTCATGTCCGCAGGTCCAAAGATGAGCGTTTCCGCCCGGTCCGAGGCATGAGCGATGTCGTAGATGTTCCTGAGCCCGGTTGCGGTCTCGATCTGAATCTCGAGGCCGATCCGTTTCTCGAGCCCCGTCGTGGCTTCGATCATCCTCAGCATGTGATCCACGAAAAGAACCTCGTGGGCATGCTGGACCTTGGGGATCATGATGCAGTCGATGCGCGCTCCGGCCCCCTCGACGACCGTCTTCAGATCGTCTGCGGCCCATTGGGTGTCTATCGAGTTGATGCGCACGACAACGGTCTTGTCGCCCCAGTCGTTGTTCTTCAACGCATCGATGAGGTTGCCGCGCGCGTCCGCCTTGGCGAGCGGCGCCACCGAGTCTTCGAGGTCCATGAAGACCTCGTCGGCGGGAAGCGTCGGAGACTTGGCCAGCATCTTGGGGGAGCTTCCAGGGACGGACAGACAGGATCTGCGAGCACGTGATACCGGCACTTCGTCCTCCTCTAAAGGCCAGGCGGCGGAATCATTCGACGTAACCAAGGCCGCGTAACTGGTCCTCGATCTCTCCTTCTTCGCCAGAGGTTAGCCCGCTCTCATCGCGCGCGCCGGTACGCACCGAGGACTCGTTCACCTCGAGCTCTACTCCCTCACCCACCAGCGACTCGAGCACCGCCCCATCGCGAGGAATCCCGCTGGGAACTCCGAGGGCCGCCAGGGCCGTCGGGCCCAGGTCCTGCAGGTAGGCGGTTTCCTTCAGCGGCCCCGCGGTGACCTCCGGGCCCGTCGCCACGACGACGCCCTCGAGACGGTGGTCTCCCGACAGCCAGTCGGCATCCTCGACCATGCCCTTCGCGTGCGTCAACGAGTAGAAGGGGGCCGGAACCAGGAGGAGGTCGGGGGCCGTGTCGAAGTGCTCGCCGTGCATGACATCTTCCTTACGGTAGATCTTGCCAATCGGGTTGGTGCCGGTCTCGGGATCGCGAAAGCCGTCGAGCGCCTCGTACAACTCGTCGCGCACCTTCTCGTAATCCTTGGGGTCGACGGTGCCCTGCGGCTCCCGTCCCTTGAGATTCACCGAAACCCCTTCGCCGGTGGACACGACGCTCGTGTACGCGCGCGTCTTGCCCCACTCGATGGGCGAGGCCGGGATCTTGACCTTGCCGTGCAACTTGAAGAGATCGTAGAGCCTCCGACCGATGCGACGTCCCGGCCCCCAGCGGATGAGGTTGAACGCGACGCTTCCCCGTCCGAACTCGAGGAATCCGAGGCTCGCAAGGATGCGGTCCATCGTGCACGTCCGGGTGCAGGGTTGGTGGCCGTGGTCGCTCATGAAGATGACGAGGTCGTCGTCCGTCGTGCGCTCGAGAAGTGGCTGCAAGCCCGCATCGAGCTGTTGGTACATGCCCCGTACCTTCACTGCTACGGGTGACTCCTTCAGCTCCTCGTAGCGCGGGTGCTCGGGCGCCACGTACTCCATCAGGCAATGCTGTATTCGGTCGGTGGACACGTACACCAGCACCGCGAAGTCCCACTCCGTCGTGTCGAGCAGATACTCGAAGCTCTTCTGGCGTTTGGCCGTGATCTCGGCGCACTCGTCGAGAAACGGTTCGGGACGATTCCGGTAGGTCGTCCAGCTCATCCCGTTGACGGGGAACGGTGCATTGCGGTCGAGCTCTTCCTGGAGTTCGGGGGGGTGCGTGTACGAGCGCGCCGCGGGAAGTACGCCACCGGCGATCATCTTGCCCTTGATGTCCCAGGTCGGAAAGGTAAGCGGGATGTTCGCCGCGATGGTCGTCTTGCCGGCGTCGGACATGTCGTGAAGGATGGTGCGCGCCTTGATCGATTTCGAGGTGATGGGGAGCCGTTTCGACACTCCGGGCTTGTGCTCGAGGATATCGAACACGGCATGACCTGCCGGATTCAGCCCGGTCATGAACGTCGGCCACGCACACCAGGAGTGTGAGGGAACCGTCGAAAGGCAATCCCCGACGGCTCCACGCTCGATGAGCGCGGCGAGATTGGGCAGTTCGCCCCTGTCGAGCATGGGCCGGAGGACCTTCCAGTCGACTCCGTCCCAACCGATGATCATTACGCGCTGTGGCACGCCCGGCAGGTTAGCAAACGGCCGGAGAGCCGCCGACCAGCGAGGCGCTCTCGGGGTCCGGTGACCTAGAGAAGGTCGCCGGCGGCGTCGCTGCGCGCCTGGGCAAGCTTGAAGGCGCGCAGCGCGAGTTGCAGACGGATCTTGTCCTCTGGATCTCTGAGTGACCAACCGGTCAGCTTTTCTATCTGCTTGAGCCTGTAGGTCACCGTATGGGGATGGGCGAACAACCTCTCACCCGCGAGCTTCACGCTGTCATCGGCCGAGAAGTAGGCATCCATGGTCTTGATGAGCTCGCCTTTTCGACGGTCGTCGTAGGCAATGACCTCGCCGAGCATCTGGTCCACGAAGCGATCTACGAGTGCCGGCTCGATCCTCAAGAAGTGGTACAGGAGCAGATCGTCGAACCGATACACGGGCCCGTCGAGACCCAGCGCCGTACCGATCTCGAGGGCC
This sequence comes from Actinomycetota bacterium, assembly GCA_050694055.1. Lineage (GTDB taxonomy): Bacteria > Actinomycetota > CADDZG01 > CADDZG01 > WHSQ01 > WHSV01. The sequence continues at coordinate 20,350 of JBOGWX010000039.1, read as the reverse complement.
TCGCGTGCCTCGAGGTAGGCCTTGCGGATGCCCTCGAGCCCCGGTGCGGGCCCGCCGAACCCGAAGTCCCAGGTTCCCTCCAGATCGGAGACCAACTTCTCCGGCAGGGTAGCGAGATCCACCAACGGACCCGCGGGTATCAGCGCAATGGTGTGCTCCGCCTTCTGGAGCACGATGGGATCGGTATTGGCGAGTTCGGCCGCTCTCGTTGCGGCCGCGGCAACCTCCATCTCCCTGCCGTTGGAGCCGCGGCCGGCGCCGACCATCGCGACGTAGCTCAACGACAGGTCATACCCGAACGCATGGGCCCGCCTGAGGATGTCGTCGGGAGATGCGTCGGTGCCGTAAAGCAGATCCGACAGAAACTCGCGGCGGGCTCCCTCCTGCTCTCTCACGATGGCGCGTTGTGCCCGCGCGTATGCCTCCGCGACGCTGGTGTTGATGTGATCGGTGTAGCGCAGGACGGCCTCGGCGATAGCTATCGTGGCTTCGAGCGCTTCTCCCTTGAACGCACGACATTCCTGGGACAGCGCGCCCCAGCAGACGCGCGACACGATCCGGTAAGCGTGGAGCACATCCTCCAGAGGGATTCCCGCTTCGGCTCGGCGCGCTCCGACGCGCTCGATGGGCTCCAGATCGGCCCGGCTCACATCCTTTCCGACGCCCAAGACATGGGCCAGGATGGCGACGTTCTCTCGGACCGCGCTGCGCACGTCGTCCTTGAATGCGTCGCCCAGGCGACTGTAAGACTCGACGTCACCCCAGATCGCGACGCTCGAGTCCTCGACTACCTCGTCAAGACGCTCGAGGAAGCCGTCGACGATCTGACGCGTCTCGGTAGATTCCTTCACTCGAGGCTCACCGTCGCCTTCTGCAACACTCGCCCCAGTGCGGCGCGCGCTTCGTCTGCTAGGTCGTCTGAAATGACGTTCGGCCCCTCGAGGTCCTCGGTCGGGTCGAGCGCAGCGACGAGAGCGATCGTCCCCGTCTCCTGCACCATGACGTTACACGGAAGATGGACGGCGACCTGCATGCCCGCACCCATGTCGGATTGACTGGTGGCGGGCGACCAGGCCCCCATGATGAGGTATTGACGATCGCTTCCCGCCTCGGGCCCGAGCAGACCTCCCACGTGCATCTCGGTGAGGATGGAAAAGCCCTCACTCTTGAGGGCAAGCCGGGTTCGTAAGATGGCCTCTTCGTAGCCCTCGGCCACTTCGACGCTGTAGCCGTAATCGGTCATCCCTCATACGGTACCGCCTTTGCCAGAACTAGCGAAAGAAGCCCGCGCGTATGTCCGTGGTAGCCGTCCCGAACGTGTCGGTGGGGAGCAACGAGAAACTCGTCGCCGATCTCGCCGAAGCCGTCGCGGCGTGCGGAGCGTTGGTGCTCGATACTCATTCAGACGCAGTTCATGAGCGGACCGTCTTCACCGTGGCCGGGTCCACCGAATCGTTGGTCGAAGCGATGACGGCTCTGGCGATTGAATCCAAGCGTCTCGATCTGACCGAGCAACAGGGCGTTCATCCTCGTACCGGAGTCCTCGACGTGTGCCCTTACGTCCCGCACGGTGAATCGATGCAGATTGCAGTCGATGCGGCGCGACGAACGGGCACGCTGATCGCCGAACGCGCCGGTCTCCCGGTTTACCTCTACGGCGAGGCGGCATTGCGTCCAGGCACACGCGTGCTGCCCGACCTTCGGCGGGGAGGTCTCGAAGCCCTCCGCCGGAGAAGCACGCTGGGATTGCCCCCCGACTTCGGAGATGCGGAGGTAACCCGGGCCTGGGGGGCCGTGTGCGTTGGAGCGCGCCACGTCTTGATCGCGTTCAATGTGTGGCTCGACTGCGAGCCGGAGGTAGCGCGTGCCGTTGCGGCGCGCGTAAGGGAGTCCGGTGGGGGGCTCACCGGCGTTCGAGCCCTGGGACTCGTCATCGATCCGCCCCGCACTTGTCAGGTGTCGATGAACCTGACGAAACCCACCGCGACGGGAATCGATGTTGCCTTTGAGGCGGTCGCCGCCGCAGCCCGTGCGCAGGACGCCTCGATTCTTGCGACCGAGATCGTGGGACTTCCCCCCCGGCGCTTTCTTCCTTCGCCGGACGCGCAAGCGACCCGGCTCCTGCAGGAACCGAGTCGCTCGCTCGAATCCGCCCTGGCCGCAGCCGGGCTCTAACCGCTACCTTCTAGTCGACTTCTTACGGCCGGTGGTCTTCCTGCGACCCGCCGACTTTCTCGCCGTCGACTTGCGAGCGGTGCCCTTGCGCGCTGCGGACTTCCTGCGGCCTGTGGACTTCTTGCGTGTTGCCGCCGCCTTGCGACCTGCGGTCTTCCTGCGAGCTGCGGTCCTCTTGCGAGTTGCCGCCGCCTTGCGACCTGCGGCCCTTCTGCGACCTGCGGCCCTCTTGCGAGTTGCCGCCGCCTTGCGAGCTGCAGTCTTCTTGCGGGCCGTCGTCTTCTTGCGGCCGGTCGTCTTGCGTGCGGTGCTCTTCTTACGACCGGTGGTCTTCTTGCGGCCGGTGGCCTTCTTGCGGCCGGTCGACCTTCGTGCGGTGCTCTTGCGGCCGGTCGACTTACGAGCCGTCGACTTGCGGCCGCTCGACTTTCGAGCCGCGGGTTTCCGAGTCGTCTTGCGACCCGCGCTCTTCCTTCTGCCCGTGGTCTTCTTAGCTGCCAACTCCGGCACCTCCGTTCCCGTTCTCGACGAAGCCGCGGTTGACTTCGTCTCGTCCTCTTCGGTCGCGCGCTATGCGAACGACGAAGCTTTCTTTACCCACAAACGCGCACAAGCGCGCATTCACCGAATAATTAGGCAACATTTGTCGCGGTTAATCAAGTCTTTGAGCAACGCGCATGAGAGCTTGATTGCAGCGCGGGACGCGCGCGCAAGTGAGATTAGTCATCGAAGCAGTCTGATTTGGTGCTACCGCGTCCGCTCGACGAGAGTGTTTTCTCGGTAGTTCGCGCAGTGAGCGCGGTCGAGAGAAGCTACGAAACCGCGCGGAGTCGTCGCAGAGTGCGTTCCTTACGAAGACGCCGGCGTTCGCGCTCGGAGGTCCCACCCCAGATTCCGAATTGCTCTTTGTTGTTGAGCGCGTACTCGAGGCAGTGATTGCGTACCGAGCATCCCGAGCACACCGCGCGTGCGGCCTTGGAAGATCCGCCGCGTTCGGGAAAGAAAATCTCGGGATCGACCTCCGAGCACCGAGCCGCGCTCTGCCAATCGACGGGTTGCAAGAGTCTGGTTGTGATCCGCTGCATGTCCCCCGGCCTTCCTTTCCCGCGTCCCCCGAGTACTGCATCCCCCACGAGGGCATCCGTGTTAGTCACGTCACCACCGTTCGTTGCTCGCCGCCGATGGTGCTGTGACCGTGCCTCTATCCGGCAAACTGAGACTTCGGCTCCCGAATAACAATGCTGTAATTCTACGGATGAGATTCCAAACCTGCAATACCCCTGACCTGGGACTTTGGAACTGTCAACCACCCGAAAAGCCCATGGCTATGGGGATCTGAAGGATCTGAGGTCTAGGACGGAGCCGCGCCGGCGGCCAGCGCGAGGGTCTCCTCGACCAGCTCGTCGGTGGGAATGGGCTTGACTCGGTAGGCGCTTGCCCCGGCCTGCCCGGCGAGCCAGCCGTCCTGTGGCCGCTCCAAAAGGATCAGCCGAGGAACCGCGCGCAGACGGTCGTTCGCCTCCATGTCGCGCGCCAGACCGTAACCGCCGGCGCTTCCAGCACGCAGGTCGAGGACCACGATGGAGGGCACGAAATCGCTCATCGAGGACCACGCCTCGCGCGCGTCGTGAGCAAACGAGACTCCGACGTGGTCGGGAAAGGCGTAGACGATCTCGGAGGAAAGGTGTGGGTCGTCGCTGACCACGAGAACGGCAAGCGACGACTTGGTCATCAGGCGGGCGACCGCTCGTTCCCGAGCACCTCGCGTTGAAGCTGCGACAGCAATGCTTCCATGTCGATATCAAACCCGGTCTCCATCGCCTGCAGCTTGGCGAGGACATTGATGAACCGCTCGGTCTCGATCTCGGCTTCGGACACTGCATCAATGAGGACCGAGTTGTAGTGGCGCGCGAAGCGGGCCCCACAAAAGGGGCATCTTCCTGGAGCGTCCGACTGGGGACCGATCTGTGACAACAAAAACTTCCTGTCGCAGGTGTCGCAAGTTGCCTGAACCTTCATATGGGCCTTTCTGCCGCTGTTGTCGTCTGAGATGATAGTCGAGCCAGCAGCCAGGCCAAGGTCGCTGCTATCGCAAAGGACGGCACGGAAGCCCCAAGCCAATCGAAGCGCTGCGACAACGGGGTTCCGAACAACATTGCAGAGAAATCCGTCCACCATACCGGCCCGGTCGGAGCGATCCAGTGATAGACGACGAATCCCAGCAACCAAGACAGCAGCGCTATCCACCGCGCTCCCGACTGCGCCAGCCTGCCACCGCTCAAATGCTCCGCTACGAGGACTCCAAAGAGGGGGACGAACACGGAGCCGACTAGGAACAGAAAGCTTTCGTAGAGTTGCATGGTGAAAGCTGCGGCCAGCCCGGTGGCGATTACGGCGATTGCGACGGTAAGCAGACGACGGGACGAACGCGGCCAGATGTTCTGCAGCGACAGGGCCCCCGAGTAGATGTCGGCGAAAGCTTCATCGGTCTCGCCGACCAGCAGGCCGACCAGGAACAAGATGCCGGCCAGGGTTCCCCCTGCAACGGCCAGGATTCCTAGTGCGATGCCGGCGGGCTCGGGCGCCTCTCCGGTACCCAATACGATCAGCACGCCCAGCGTGTAGAGCCACACATTGGCGGCGAGGTAACCGAGACCGGTCCCCCACCCCGACGAGCGCGCCCTCTGCCCGAAGCGCGAGTAATCGGCAACCAGCGGCAGCCATGAGATAGGCATCGCGATCACCAGATCGACGGCGAGCCCGAACGTCGGCCAGCCTCCCGTTGCAGGAGCCTGGAGCGCGGCACCGATGCCGTCGGTGACCAGCAGGAACCCCGTGAGCGCTACGCAGATTGCAACGACGACCCAGGCCCCGAAGGACTTGAGGTAGGCGCGCGTGACGCCGATCGGCCCCCACAACGCGAGCCCGGTGCAGATCAGCGCGAAGATCCCCAACCACACGTAGCGAGCCGACCAACCCAGAATCTCCCGAGCGACGATGTCCGCCACCAGCGACATCGCCCACAGCTCCACCGCCGTCCACCCCACGAGCTGGGCGAAGTTCAACGCGCTCGGTATCCAGGACCCGCGCACGCCGAGCAAGGGCCTGAACAGCGCCATCGTCGGCACTCCCTGTCGCGCGCCGATGGCTGCCGTCATTCCCAGCGCCGCCGAGCCGATAATCGAACCGAGGACGATCGCAGCAAGGGCTCCGGTGAACGACAGGGCAGGTACGAGCAATCCGCCGGTCACCAACACCAGCAGCCCCACGCCGAGATCCCCCCACAGAATCGCAAGGTCGAACCCGGACAGCGCGCGCTCCTCCGGCGGCACCGGCGTGAGGCCCCAGTCTGGAGATGAATCGGCGACGCGCTCGGCGATGCGTGTCATGGCACTCCACTCCCTTCGCCGGTACTAGCCGGATCAGGTTCTGGGGTCGCCCTCTCGGCCTCTCAGCTCCCAAGAATCGGAAGCTCCCCCGGGTGTCGGTTATCGGTTGGAGCTTACAGCTCGGATCGCACCAGATCCACGGCGCGCTTGATGTTCGTCAGCTTGGTCTGTGCTTCCTCTACGGTGCGCGTCTTGAGCCCGCAGTCCGGGTCCACGAAGATGCGATCGGCGGGGATGTGTTTCAGGCCCCTCCGGATGCCCTCGGCGATCTCGTCGACGGTCTCCTCGTGGTGACTGTGCACGTCGACGACACCGAATCCGAGGTACTTGGTGAACGGGTGATCCGAGAACTCCTCCAACAGGGAATAGTCCGAGTTGGCGAACTCGAGGTCTATCTGGTCCACGGGGATGTCGAGCATCCTCGGATAGGCGTTGTGGAAGTCGCCGTAGCAGATATGGGTGATCGTGTGGGCGACGAGAGGCTCCGTCACGATCCCCATTGCTTCGATTACGAGATCGAGCTCGTCCATGCGCGTAGAAGCCGCAGGTTCGTCGATCTGGATGAACCTGGCCCCCGCCCGCTCGAGATCGAGCGCCTCGTCTCTAATCACCTTCGCGAGGTCGAGCACGAGCTCCCGGCGAGTGGCGTAGTGCTCGTTGAACGACCAGTCACAGATCGTGTAGGGGCCCGTGAGCATGCCCTTGACGGGTCTACTGGTAAGCGACTGCGCGTACTTCCACCACTCGACCGTGACCGCATGATCGCGACCTACTGGACCGCTCGCGATGGGCTTGCGATAGTAACGGTTGCCGTACGACCGAACGAGGCCGCCGATCTCGAGTCCCGGAAGCTCTTCGGCGAAGAACGCGACCATGTCCCCGCGATACATCTCGCCGTCGACCACGACATCGGTGTCGATCGAGTCCTGAAACTCGATCCACTCGCGCGTCGCACGCCTCTCTAGCTCGCGCAGGTCCTCCCTGGCTATCTCCTTGCGCGCGAACCGGCTACGGGCCCTCTTGATGTAGTCGGGTTTCGGGAAGCTGCCGACCGAGGTCGTCCAGAGCCCGGGCCCCCTCAACTCGCGTGCGCTCATGAATCTCTCTCCTTGTCTCTCACGGTTGCGGTCACACAACGCTCCTGGCAGCCTCGGCGAGCCGGCCCAGCTTGGCTCGGGCCTTCTCGCGCGGCAGGAACTCGAGCCCCGAGGACGGACCGACCAGCACACGCTCCGGCCCGAATCGCTCGGCCAGAGCGGCGATCTGACCCGTCAGGTCGTCCAGGACCTCGAGCTTCGTGTTGCGCGCGTCCACCAATCCCGCCTGCACTTTCTTGTTCTCGGGCAGCCGGTCGATGATGGCCCGGTTGTCCTCGCCCGCGACGAGATCGAACCCGAAGACGTCGGCGGGAAGCTCGTAGATCTCGTCGCCGAGCCGTTTGGCGTCGCCGAAGTAGGTCGCGAGCGTGATCTCGGTCTCATCCGCGTTGAGCTCCTCGGTGATGGTCGCGAGCGCTCGACGTGCGAGAGCGAGATCCTCGGGGGCACCCAGCAGCGCCGGTTCGTCGATCTGGAGGTAGCGCGCTCCGGCAGCCTCGAGCTCGAAGGCTTCCTGCGCCATCACCCGGGCGATCGCCAGGACGAACTCGTCGTGAGTTCCGTAGTGCTCGTCCACCGAGAGCCTCGCAAAGGTGATGGGCCCCGGCAGGACCGCCTTGACCGGCTTGATAGCCACCGACGTCGCAAAGCGCCAGGCATCCACGGACGACGGTCCACCCCACTCGAGGTCGCCCACACACACCGGGCGACGGTAGTAGACGTTGTTGTCGAACCACCGCAGCAGCCCACCGATCTCGAAGCCGCTGATGTGCCGGGCGAAGGGCGTGAGGAGGTCGTCCCAGCGAGCGTGCCCGTCGGTGACGATGTCGATCCCGGCGGCCTCCTGCTCTCCGATCATGGCCCTAACGAGCTCGTTTTGAGCGCCGGTTAGCTCCTCCTCGGTGGCCTCTTTGCGCTCGAGCTTGTGCAGCGTCTGCCTGACGACGAAGAGCTCGCCCTCGTCGGGAGGCTTGGGGTACGAGCCGATGACCGTGGTCGTGATCGCCATGCGCTGCTACCTCTCTTCTCTCGCCCAAAAGAAAAACCTCTCCCGGTCCCGGAAGAGGCTTGGTCGCCTTATTCGCTCATCCTCCTACGTGACCCAACCGATCACGTACTTCCGGGATTCGCACCTGCAGGCCTGTCAAGGAACCTGTGGTTGCGGCGGAATCACAGGGCCGGACCCTCCTCCGCTCTCGATGAGCGAACTCATCATACGCGAAGACGCCGCCCCTACGTGGAGCGACGCCTTCTATGACGGTCTTGCGGCTAGAACTGGGCGGAATCGCCGCAGGCGCACGACCCCTTGGCGTTGGGATTGTCGATGGTGAAGCCCGACTGCTGCAGCCCGTCGACGTAGTCGACCGTGGCACCCCGCAGGTACGGAGCGCTCATCTTGTCCATGCGGATGGTCACGTCGTCATGGGTCACGACCTCGTCACCCTCGAGCTGGCGGTCGTCGAAGTAGAGGGCGTAGCGCAGGCCCGCGCAGCCCCCGGGCTGGACCCCGACTCTCAGCGCGTATTCCTTGCCCTCGTGCTCCTGTGGGGACGTGGCGACCTCGCGCTGCAGCAGTTCCGTCACTTTGGACGCGGCCGAGGCGGTTATCGAAATCGTCTGCTGGGCGTTCTCGGTCATCGCCACAGGGAGATCCTCCTTGTAGTCGTCCCATGAAATATGGGCGCAGCGCCAGTATACGAAACGTCAGTGCACAACTGTCCATTCCAGGATCAGAAGGGCGGTTGCCACCGCTACCCCCGCCAGCAAGGCGGGCCGGTAGCGAAGCAAGCCCGGCGGGGGGACGTCGAACACCAAGGGGGCCAGAAGCAGAATCGCACCGCCCGCGGCGGCGAAGAGGGTGATCGCCAGAATGGTGATGTGCCAGGCCTCGTGCATCTACCTCGATTGGTCGCGAGCTTGTGAACTGACTCAATACGATGTGGTCGAGGCGAAGTTGAAGTCCTCGATCCGCAACGCCGGGGCCACGGTACAGCCGAACGAGCCGTAGTCCGGCGCGAAGGCGGCCAGGTCGCCGCCGATCCCGGACACCGCAGAGAGGGCGTCGAGCACGCGGTGAGCGAAGCGAAAGTTGTGCACGGCCTCGGCGACCTCGCCGCCCCGAATGCGAAACGTGCTGTCCCGGGTCATGCCGGTCAGCAGCGTAGACGGCCGATCCAGGACGTTGACGTAATGGAAACGGGTTATCAAGAAGCCGTCGTCGACGCCGGAGATCAACTCGTCGAGCGAGTCTCGGCCGGGCTCGAGGACCAGGTGCGACGCGTAGGGCCCGAACTCGGTGGAGCCCGAGAAATGTCCGCTGGGCGCCACCTGAAGCTGTCGTGACGTACGCCAGTCGGTGACCGGACCGGTGGCCACTCCCCGATCGATCACCGGCACCCGCTGCTTGGGCACGCCCTCGAAGTCGAAGCCGATGCCCACCGAGCGCTGGTGCCAGACATCGTCCGCGAGGGTGACCGCCGGCGCGGCGATCTCCTTTCCGGTGACGTCACCCAGGAAGCTCTCGCCGTCGATGACCTGCTTGGCCCCCATCCCGCAGTAGGAGAGGTATTCGAGCATGGTCGCCACCGCCGCCGGCTCGAGAACCACCCGATAGCGTCCGGGCGCGGCGGAGATCGCGCCCGCGGCTCGTCGTGCCTTGAAGAGCGATCGACGCGCCGCGCCCGCAGCCTCTACGTCCTCGAGGGCGTGAGAGGAGTCCTCACCCCAGCCCGTCGCATCGCCCGTATCGACGAGACAGGTGGTCACACAGCGCGTGTGCGCGTCGGTGCAATCGACGCCGGCGGAGGACACCACCGAGAAGCTGTGCACGCTCGTTTCGAACACGCCCGCCGCGTTGTCTACCTCGGCTGCGTCGAGGAGCAGGGATATCTGCTCCGCTCGCTGGTGGGGAGACGCGGCCGCGGTGGCCTCGTCGTAGCGCCAGCAGCCCTCCGCCCGGCCGACTTCGTCGGGTGAGGGGAGCCCCGGCCAGTCGGCATCGGGCCTGGAGGCGCGCGCGGCCTCCAGTGCGCTCGTCGCCGCTCGCCTCATGCGCTCGGCTCCGAGCTGGGTCGTGACGGTGGTCGCCGCCTGCTCCCCCACGACCACGCGGACGTAGGCGCGCACCTCACTGCGCAGTGTGTTCTGGATGATCTCCGAACGCGCGTAGCGGGTCAGTCCCGTGAGCGAGCCCAAGACCACCACCTCGACATCGTCCGCTCCTTCGAGATCGAGCACCGCATCCGCGGCCCGGCGCGCGTCCGCGTGCTCCACGGGCAGGCCGTTCAAACTCGGGGTCATTGGGACACGCCTACCGAGACGTTGCGGAAACGGGCCGGAGAGGTTCCGTGCCCGACGCGCATCGTCTGGCCCGGCTGGCCCTTCCCGCAGTTGGGCGTCCCGTGGATGCGCCACTCCGCGGGTCCGGCGACGGCGTCACAGGATCCCCAGAACACCGGCGTGATGCCCGTGTAACGCGGGTTCTTCACCATCCTCGTGAGTCTCCCGCGGCGGATCTCCCATCCGATCTCACAGCCGAACTGAAAGTTCTTGCGCTTGTCGTCGATGGACCATGACTTGTTCGTGCACATGTAAACGCCCTCGTCGACCTCGGAGATGAGCTCCTCGAGCGAGCCTTCGCCGGGGAGAAGGTTGACGTTCGGCATGCGAATGAGGGGAAAGTTCTCCCATCCCTCGGCGCGCATGGTCCCGTTGCTCCGGCTGTCACCGGCCGCCTTCGCGGTCTCACGCGAACTCTGGAAGCCCACCAGAATCCCCTCGCGCACGAGGTCGATGCGCTGAGCTTCGACGCCCTCGTCGTCGTACGCGTAAGTTCCGAGCCCGCCGGGCGTCGTGGCATCGGCCTGGATGTTCACGCGCTCCGAGCCGTAACGCAACGTCCCGAGATCCGCGACACCGACGAAGGACGTTCCGGCGAACGCGGCCTCCATCCCGAGCACTCGGTCCAGTTCGGTCGGATGGCCCACCGATTCGTGCACCTGCAGCATCACCTGGTGTCCGTCGAGCACGAGCGTGGTGGGCCCGGAAGGACATTCGGGAGCACCCATCAGCGCGACCGCCTCCTCGGCCGTCCGCTCGGCGTGGGCCGCGAGGTCCATGCGCTCAACGATGTCGTAGCCGCCGGCCTCGAAGTGCCCCCTGAACGACCCGGGGTAGGAGCGTTGCTGCACCTCACCATCGTCCACCGCCGTTGCCTCGATTCCGGCTCCGACGTGCACGATCGTCTGATCGAGATCGGTGCCCTCGGAGGTCAGAAACCAGGTGCGCTGACGATGGAGGTCCATGGTGCCGCGCCCGGCGCGCACCCCCTGGACTCGCTCCATCGCCTCGGATGCCTCGAGCAGAAGTGAGAGCTTCTCCTCGAGCGACACGGCGAACGGATCGCGTTGCAATGGCGTGGACCAGCGGCCCCGGTGAGCCGGTTCCCCCGCCAGCTCGATCGGGCGGGATTGCGCGGTGGCGCTCGCTCGGGCGACCTCGACCGCAACCAAGGCGATCCGTGACGCCTCGTGTGCGGTCATCGTCGCCGAAGCTGCGTAGCCCCAAGCGCCACCCGCAAGGACGCGCACACCGAAGCCGAGCGACTCCGAGCGATCGAGCCCCTCGACCGTATGACCGCGCGCCGAGATCGTTTCGGATCTCCCATCGACACAACGGACGTCGGCGTAGCTCACCCCGGCGTCCGTGGCGGCATCGAGCGCGGTACCCAGTACCTCACGCATCGACCGAAGATACACTCGCCCGTGCCCCCCTCTGGAAATATTAGGCTCGCGCTCCATGCGGCTCACCAACCTCCAGATCGCCGATCTGCTGGCGCGCTCGGCCGATCGAGCCGAGTCCTATCGCCAGCGCGCTTACCGCAAGGCGTCGCGCGCCGCGCTGGCGTGGACGGAGGAGGCCCACTCGCTGGTCGCCGACGGGCGGTCGTTGACGGAGCTCTTCGGGGTCGGTGACAAGCTCGCTCGTCGCATAGAGGGTTGGATCGACGACCCACCTGAAGCCGGCGAGCCCCCCGAGTCCCGTACGGGGTTCTCCACCCGGTCGGTGAGCAGCGCGATCGTCGTGGGCCATCCCGAGTGGCGCGACGCCCTCCGCGCCGACCTCCAGATGCACACGACCTACAGCGACGGGACCGTTGCGATCGCCGGCATGGCCGCTGCGGCACGGGATCTCGGCTACTCCCACATCGCCATTACCGATCACTCACAGGGACTGAAGATCGCCGGAGGTATGACGCCGGACGAGATGCGGCTTCAGGCGCGGGAGATCGGCGAGGTCAACGACGCCCTGGCGGAGTCGGGCTTTCGGGTGCTCCACGCGGTAGAGATGAACCTCTCTCCTGCGGGGGCCGGCGATCTGGATCCCGGTGACCTCGCCGGCCTGGATCTCGTGCTGGGCTCCTTTCACTCGAGCCTGCGCACCACCGCCGATCAGACGCATCGCTACCTGGCGGCGTTGCGCAATCCCGACTTTCATGTCCTCGGGCACCCGCGCGGCCGCATGTACGGAACGCGCCCAGGCTTGCATGCCGACTGGCGGCGGGTCTTCGCCGAGGCCGCCAAGGTGAACAAGGCGGTCGAGATCGACTGCAACCCGAACAGGCAGGACCTGAACGCCGATCTGGCCGCGCTCGCGGTCGATGCCGGTTGCTACCTCTCGATTGGAACCGACGCCCACAGTCTCCACGAGTTGAGCTTCATGGACATGGGCATCGCCACCGCGCTGGCCGCGGGTGCGCCCAGGGACAGGATCCTCAACTACATGGCGGCCGAGGAGCTGCTCGCCTGGGCCGCAGACCATTAGCCTGTCTCTGCGGAACAGGTTCGGACCCCACTCGGAGGCTCAGGCGAGGTTGGAGGATCTCGGGTAGGCGACCGCAGGATCGGTGGCGACGTTGACCAGGGTTGGCTCGCCCGAAGCGAAGGCGCGCTTCAGGGCCGGAGCGATGTCTTCGGGATCGCGGACGAACTCTCCGCGCCCCCCGAAGCTCTCCATGACGAGGTCGTAGCGCAGCTCGGGCTGGAGGTCGGCCGCGATGTCGTAACCGTAGAGCGCTCGCATCGGATGCTTCTCGAGACCCCAGATGCCGTTGTTGCCGACGATCGCCACCACGGGGAGGTTGAGTCGCACCAGTGACTCGAGCTCCATCCCAGAGAAGCCCAGCGCTCCGTCGCCGTACAACAACACGACCTGACGCTCGGGATGTGCCAGGCGGGCCGCCAGCGCGTAACCGGGACCTACGCCGAGACAGCCGAACGGGCCCGGGTCGAGCCACGAGCCGGGCTCGTAGGAGGGCACCTCACGCCCCGCGTAGGAGACGAAATCGCCCCCGTCGCCGATCACGACGGCGTTGCGGTCGAGGAGCGGTACGAGCTCGCCGTAGATGCGCATGGGGTGAATCGGCGAGGACGTCGAGTGAAGCTCGGACTGCGCGGCAGCGCGCTTCGCGCCCTCGGTCTTGCGGAGGGACTCGATCCACGGCTTCGTGTCGCGGGATGAGGCGACCTCCTGGGCGATGGCTTCTAGGATCGCGCCGAGCGGCCCCGCGATCGAGGCCGCGAGCTCGACGTGCTCGGCGATCAACTCCGGTGCCGAGTCGAGGTGCACGACCTTGGTGCCGGGGCTGAAGTTCTCGCCGAAGCCGAGACGGAAGTCCATGGGTGTCCCGGCAACGATGACGAGATCCGCCTCTCCGAGGGCCTGAGAGCGGCTGCGAGCGAAGGCGAGCTCGTGGTCCGCCGGGAGGCAGCCACGACCCTGACCGTTCATGAAGGTCGGGATGCGGGCTTTCTCGACGAGGGTCAGAAGCTCACCTTCGGCGCGATCGAGATAGACGTTCGAGCCCGCCATCAGTACGGGGCGCTCGGCTTCCTCGACGAGCCGGGCCACCCCGTCGTCGCCCGCTATCAGGACGGGGCGCTCGGATTCCTCGACGAGCCGGGCCACCTCGTCGTCGCCCGCCATCTCGAGCGTGGACGGCTCGGGCTCGGCGACCTCGAACTCGCCCGTCGAGAAGAGGACGTCGAGGGGAAAGTCGAGGAAGCGGGGGCCGCGCGGGGGCGTCAGTGCGCCGCGCGCGGCGGCCGCGACCTCCCTGGGGATGTCGCCGAAGTCCCGGACGGTTCGAGCCGAGGCAAGCGGATCGACGAAGGGAACATGGTCGATCTCCTGAAGCGAGCCCTTGCCCCACCGGAACGCGGGGGCGCGCCCCGCAAGAGCGAGCACGGGGGCCTGGTTGAACTTCGCCTGAGCGAGCGCGCTCATGGAGTTGGTGACGCCGGGCCCGGCGGTCACGGCGCACACACCGAGCGAGCGAGTGAGCCGCGCCCATCCCTCGGCGGCGAACGCGGCGCTCTGTTCGTGACGCACGTCCACGAGACGAATGCCGTCTTCCTTGGCGCCGTCGAAGAGGGGGAAGATGTGTCCGCCGGTCAGGGTGAAGAGATTGGTGACGCCCAGCGCTTTCAGCGTGCGCGTGACGGCGAGTCCGCCGTGTCCTTGCTCTGTCATGGAGGTCGCAGACTACAAGTGAGCGATCGTCTCGACGATCGCGCAGACAACAGGACTATTCGGGCTCGGCGGCCGTCTCCTCCGAGGATCGTCTGATGACGTCGTCGTCGGTGGGGCTGAGGCCTTCGGCCTGTTCCGTGCGCTCGCGCGATTCCTCGAGTATCTGGCTCGCCGCGTCGCGTGCCAAGTCCGGGTCCTCGAGGTCCTCGTCGCCCGTTTCGACCTGGAGCTCCGCAGCTCGATGCTCGGCCGCCTCTTCTCGGGGATCGCGCACTTAGTGGTCCGCCCCTTAGTCGACGGTCCAGGTATCGCCGGATTGCAGCAGTTTCTCGAGGTCGCCGGGACCCTGCTTCTCGGCGGCCGCCCGCAACTGCGACTCCATTCCGTCGCCGTACACCGGTGCCTCGACCTGCCGGAAGATCCCGAGAGGCGTGGGAGAGATGGGTCCGTCCGCAAGTCGCGAGAGCGAGAAGGCGAGACTCGGATCCGAACGATGCGCGTCGTGAACCAGCAGCTTGTCCTCTCCCACGTCCGTCACATCGACGATCTCGAGTTGCCCGGTGCTGCGCGCAATAACACCCCGCTCGTTGTCGGGCCCGAAGCGGATGGGCTTGCCGTGCTCGAGGTAGATACGGTTCTGAGACCGCTCTTTTCCGGTCAGCGCTATGAAGGCGCCATCGTTGAAGATGTTGCAGTTCTGATAGATCTCGATGAAAGCACTGCCCCGGTGGGCCGCTGCCTTCCTCAACAACGCCGGCAGGTGCTTGCGTTCGACGTCGATGGTGCGTCCTACGAAGGTCGCTTCGGCTCCGAGCGCCATGGACACGGGGTTGAACGGACGTTCCAGCGATCCGAAGGGTGTCGACTTCGTGACCTTGCCCTCCTCTGAGGTGGGCGAGTACTGACCCTTGGTGAGTCCGTAGATCTGGTTGTTGAACAACAGGATCTTGAGGTTCACGTTGCGGCGCAGCGCGTGAATCAGATGGTTGCCTCCGATGGAGAGGCTGTCACCGTCGCCGGTGATGACCCACACCTGAAGGTCGGGGCGCGCGGTGGCGATTCCGGTCGCGATCGCCGCTGCACGGCCGTGGATGCCGTGGAGCCCGTAGGTGTTCATGTAGTAAGGGAACCGGCTCGAGCAGCCGATGCCGGACACGAATACGATCTTCTCCCGGGGGATTCCCAACTCGGGCATCACGCTTTGCACCGCGCTCAACACCGCGTAGTCGCCACAGCCCGGACACCAGCGGACCTCCTGGTCGGATTCGAAGTCCTTCCGGGTGAGCGTGCCTACGCCACCGGAAGCCTCGGTCACTCCCCTGCCTCGAGTTGCCTCCGCGATGTTGTCGCTCATTTCGCTTATAACCTCTCCAGGATCGCTGCTTCGAGCTCGGACGACCTAAACGGCTGCCCCTGTACCTTGTTGATCGACTGCACCTCGACCAAGAACTCAGCGCGCACCAGCCGCGCCAGTTGTCCCAGGTTGAGCTCGGGAACGATGACCTTCTCGAATCGTTTGACGACCTCTTCGGTGTTGCGCGGGAAGGGGCATAGGTGGCGCAAATGGGCGTGTGCAATCTTCTTGCCCCCGGCGCGCAGCCGGCGGCACGCCGCCCCTATCGCGCCGTAGGTTCCGCCCCAACCGAGCACCAGGACGTCGGCGTCCTCGTCACCGCGCCACTCGAGCGGATCGATGTCCTCCTCGATCGCCTGGATCTTGGCGGCGCGCAGCTCGGTCATGAACTCGTGGTTCTCCGGGTCGTAGGAGATGTTGCCGGTTCCATCCGCCTTTTCGAGACCCCCGATGCGATGCTCGAGGCCCGGGGTGCCGGGAATGGCCCAGGGCCGCGACAGCGTGACCTCGTCGCGTAGGTAGGGCCAGAAGTCTTCGCCCATGTTGGGCTGGGTCGTGAAGTCGCGTGAGATGTCGGGCAGCTTGCCCAGCGTCGTAATACGCCACGGCTCGGCCCCGTTCGCGATATAGCCGTCACTCAGCAAGATCACCGGAGTCATGTACTTGATCGCGATGCGCGCCGACTCGACCGCCGCCCAGAAGCACGACGGCGGTGAGTAGGGAGCCACGATCGGAATGGGGGACTCGCCATGGCGCCCGTACATCGCGTGCAGCAGATCGCTCTGCTCGGTCTTGGTCGGAAGACCCGTCGAGGGGCCCCCGCGCTGGATGTCCACGACGATCATCGGGAGCTCGAGGGCCATGGCCAGCCCCAGGGTCTCGCTCTTGAGGTCCAGCCCGGGCCCGGACGTGGTCGTCACCCCGAGGTGCCCCGAGAACGCTGCGCCCAGGGCCATACCGGCCGCCGCGATCTCGTCCTCGGCCTGGATGGTCCGCACTCCGAAGTTCTTGTGGCGGGACAGCTCGTGGAGGATGTCGGAGGCCGGAGTGATGGGATAGCTGCCGAGGAACAACGGAAGCTTGCTCTGCACGCTCGCGGCGATGAGCCCATAGGCGAGCGCCTGGTTGCCGGTGATACGGCGGTAGGTTCCCGGAGCGATCGTGGCCGGCTTGACCTCGAAGGCGGTCAGCTCTGCCGTCTCTCCGAAAGCGTGCCCGGCCTTGAGGGCGAGCGTGTTGGCCTTCGCCAGCTCGGGCTTGCTCGAGAACTTCCTTTCGAGCCAGCCAATCGTCGGGTCGAGCGGTCGCCCATACATCCACGAGATGACGCCGAGGGCGAACATGTTCTTGCAGCGCCCGGCCTCTTTCTTGGTGAGTCCGGCTCCCTTGACCGCCTCGAGGGTCATCGACGTCATCGGAATGTCGTACACCTGATAGCCCTTGAGCGACTCGTCCTCGAGCGGGTTGGCCTGGTAGCCCACCTTGTCGAGATTCCGCTTGTCGAAAGCGTCGGAGTTGACGACGAGCAGTCCGCCGATCATCAGCTCCTTGAGATGAGCTTTCAGCGCGGCGGGGTTCATCGCCACGAGCACGCCGGGGGCGTCCCCGGGGGTCAGGATGTCGTGGTCGCTGAAGTGGATCTGGAAGGCGCTGACGCCGGGGATGGTGCCGGCAGGAGCGCGGATCTCGGCCGGAAAGTCGGGCTGGGTCGCGAGGTCGTTACCGAAAAAGGCGGTCGCACTCGTGAACCGGTCGCCCGTGAGCTGCATCCCGTCGCCCGAGTCACCCGCAAAACGGATGACGACCTGTTCCAGTTCCTTGCGATCAGCCCCCGGTTGCTTTGGTGGGGCGATCTGGGTCGGCACTGCGAATCCTCTCCACCCATATAGGGGTCATGAAAATCTCTCGAGTCATCCTAATAGGCCTGTGCGCAGAGTAAATCGCATTCAGTCGAGCAACGAGCTGTTCGAGCAAGTGGGCGGATAATCCCCTTAGAGCAGGCGCGCCGCCACGATGTCTGGCGCTCGCACCAGGTGGGTCCGTCCTCTCCGGTCCATGACCTTGAGAACCTGGGCGCCGTCCTCGTCGGAGATGGACTGCAGAACGCCGAGCAGCTCCGAATGAGTCCCGTCGTCGTCACGCTCGATGAAGCGCAGCGTGACCCGGCGTCCGAGGTGCTCGCTCCAGTCGCCCGGCGGAGTGGCGATTACTCTTCGCCGCGCTCCTCGGCGGGAGCGTAGGGGCTCTCCATCGCTCCTCCGGCCGCCTCGGGATGCTCCTCGAACCACTGCGTGTTCTTCGCATAGAACTCGGTCCACTCCGCGGGCACGCTGTCACCTGGAAAGATGGCGTCGACGGGGCATGCAGGCAGGCACGCGTCGCAGTCCACGCATTCTTCTGGGTGAATGAAAAGCTGCTCCTCGCCCTCGTAGATGCAGTCCACCGGACACTCGTCGACGCACGCCCGGTCCTTAACGCCGATGCAGGGCTCAGCAATGATGTACGTCATGGGACCACTCCTACTCCTTCGAGACGCTCTTCGAGGCGCTCCTGGTTCGTAACCGCTTGGTTCGCAACGGAACGACTCGAAACTGCCGATCAGCCGCATCATACGCGAGCCGCCACGGAGTGACGCCCACTTGTGCTCAAGTGCGGCGTCGGGCCCCCGCCCGCCGCTCAGCTCTTCGGTTTGCTGAACTCGTAGGCGCCGGTGCGCCGCGCGATCTTGGTCGTCACTCCCGGGACCAGCGAGTGCATCACGTCCACGAAACGAATGATTCCCGGTGCGACGATGATCTCGGAGCAGTTCTTCCGGATTGCCTTGATCGTCCGGACGGCCACCCTATCGGGGCTCACGCTGCCGGTGATGCCGGGGGGCTCGGCTCCATCCTTGCTGCTCTGAAACATCCCGGCCTCGCTCACGTAGCCGGGGCAGACCACAGAGACTCCGATGTTGTACTCGGCCATCTCCTCCCTGAGCGAGCGTGAGAAACCGACCAGTGCATGCTTCGAGGATGAGTAAACCGTGTTGTACGGCATGGCCGTGAGCCCCGCGACCGAGCCGATGTTCACGATGTGTCCCCTGCGGCGCTCGATCATCTGGGGAAGCACGTAGCGCGTGAGCAGTTGCGGACCGAGCACGTTCGTCTTCAGCACCTTCTCGACATCGTTGGGTTCGATCTGCTCGAAGAAGCTGTAGTGCTCGATCCCGGCGTTGTTTACGAGCAGGTCGATCTCGCCGAGCTCATCGTTCGTTCGCTTGACGAGCCGCTGAAGGTCGGAGCGCTTCGTCACGTCGGTCGGGATGCCGACGGCCTTGACTCCCTTGCCGCGCACCATGGTGGCCACGGCCTCGAGGTTGGTCTCGCTGCGCGCCGCCAGTGCCAGGTTGACTCCGGCGCGAGCCAGGTGCTGGGCGAGATACACGCCGATCCCACGCGAGGCGCCGGTAAGTATCCCGACGGTACCCGTCAGTTCCATGCGTCCTCCAGTGCTTTTGGAGCTTCGGTCGGGGGTGCCGGTTCGAGAGTTGTGAGTTCCGCACGCATTGCCTGAGAATGACGCACTTCGCCGCCCATCGCGCCCACCCGCACCGAGAGTAGAGGAGCCGAGATCGTGCACGACGAACTACATCCCTCGACCGTCGCCATAACCGCAGGGCGCGGCGACAGACGGCCCGCCGCTCCGACAAACCTACCCGTGACCCTCAGCTCGACCTTCCACGCGGGTGGCGACCTCATCTACGGCCGCTACGGAAACCCCAACTGGAGCGCCCTGGAAGAGGTGCTCGGCGCTCTCGAGGGTGGCCGCTCCCTCGTGTTCTCGTCCGGCATGGGAGCCATCAGCGCCGTCCTCGAGCGCCTGCCGGTGGGCTCGACGGTGGTGATGCCCTTCGACGCTTACCTCGGCACGCGCAAGTTCGTCTACGAGGCTGCCGAGGATGGACGGCTCAACTACCGCGAGGCCGACGTGGCCGACACCGCCGCGACTCTTCGGGACTGCGAGGGCGCGGACCTCCTGTGGCTCGAGAGCCCCACGAATCCGCTGATGAGTGTCGCAGACATCGCGACGCTGGCGGAGGGCGCGCACGACCTCGATGGGATGGTCGTGGTGGACAACACCTTCGCGACGCCGCTGTTGCAGCGGCCCCTCGACCTCGGCGCGGACATCGTGGTCCACAGCACCACGAAATACCTCAACGGCCATTCCGACAGCGTCGGGGGCGCGGTCGTGCTGGCGCGCGCCGAGCATGCCGAGAGGATCCAGTTCGTCCAGAACTCAGTCGGGGCGATCCTCTCCCCTTTCGATTCCTGGCTGGTGCTGCGCGGCCTGAAGACGCTGCCCCTGCGCATGCGGGCGCACGACGACAACGGGCTGAAAGTGTCCCGCTTCCTGGAGGGGCACGCGAGGGTGGCGCGCGTCCTCTATCCCGGCCTGCCGTCCCACCCGCAGCACGACCTGGCGCGCCGCCAGACCAGCGGCTCGGGCGGCATGATCTCTTTCTATTTGAAGTCGGACGAGGCCGCCCTGCGGTTCTTCGAGCCGCTGAGGCTCTGCGCCCTGGCGGAGAGCCTCGGCGGCATCGAGACGCTCATCTGCCAGCCGAGCACGATGACGCACGCCTCGGTGCCCCGGGAGGAGCGGCGCAAGCTCGGTCTGACCGACTCCCTGGTCCGCATCTCCGTCGGCTGCGAGGACGTCGAGGACATCCTGGCCGATCTTGAAAAGGGACTCGCGGCGGCCGCGTAGAACGGCGCTATTGCTGGCGGGACCGGGCGCCGCTAGAATGTGCCGCCGAACCGCGC
>JBOGWX010000038.1:0-5880 GCA_050694055.1 Actinomycetota bacterium | reverse complement strand
GCCGGCATGGAGGTCGCGCAGAAACAGTTCCGTCGCGTCAACGGCTACCGCGACATGCGGATCCTCATCGCGGCGTTGCGCGCGCATGCCGAGAAAGTGTCACAGGAAGGTCGTAAGGTTGCGTAGTCAGTCCGTTGGGTCGTCACCCAAATTCAACGGCGACCGGGACATCCTCCTTGGACTCCCGGACGAAGACTGTTGACGGGCCATTAACCAGATAGTGGAAGATGGAGTACCTTGAGTCCGCCATCGTCCATGCCGAGTCCACGAATTGTGGGTAGCCGCGTTTCGTTTTTCGCAGCGATTGCTTCCACGCTGATTCTCGCTGGGTGTACAACTGCAACCCCCGGGAGAGCGTCCAATTCGGACCCTCCCCCCGTGGGCCGCTTTCTGGGCACGAGTGTCGGTCAGGTCAAGAGTTCCACAAGCTCGCACCTCGCCAGCAAGCGATCAACCTGATCACGGAGTACTCCAACAAGTCGGATAAACCCGTAGTGCTTCGAGAGATTCGACCCTTGGGGGTTCAAGGCGGTGACCGTGTTGGACGCATTGTTAAGATTCTGGCCGGCCCCCTCGTCATTCGGAGGAGGCTGGTATGAGACCTTTCAACCCGTTTATCTCTCGGAAGACGAGACCCACTGCGTAAAGGCGAGCCTAGAAGCAGTAGACGGATACATCGTAGAAGCGGGAGAGCGCGTGCTCGTCGGCATTTGGATCAAGGCGCTCAGCAAGGGGAAGTTCAAAGTGGAGTCGCTCTCGGTTCGCTACGAGGTCGACGGCACGAGATATCGGCAGGAAGATACTTACTCGGTGGTCGCCAAGGTCAGGCTGTCTCGAGCCCTCCCCATCCCATCATGGGAACGTGCCTGCCTTAGCGAGTCCACGCTGCTACCGGGAAATCGAGTTCGGTAACCACCCCTTGGGACCAAAGGCGAGAATCAAGGATTTCCATATATCGATTCCTTGCTTCGGTTGCCGCGATCAGTCGGAGGAGCCGAGGTAGGCCTCGCGGATGCTCGAGTGGTCGAGCATCTCTTCGCCGCTGCCCTCGTAGACGATCGTGCCCTTTTCCATGACGAAGGCGCGGTCTGCGATCGACAGGACTCCTGCGTTCTGCTCGACGAGAAAGACGGTAGTGCCCTCTTCGTTGATCCTGCGAGCCACCTCGAACACCGTGAGTGCGAGCTTGGGGGACAGGCCGAGCGAGGCCTCGTCGATCAGCATGAGCTTGGGGCGAGCCATGAGACCTCGCGCGATCGCAAGCATCTGCTGCTCCCCGCCGGACAGCGTGCCCGCGAGCTGGTTCCAGCGCTCCTTCAGTCGGGGGAAGTAGTCGACCGCACGATCAACGACCTCGGCGCTCTTGGCCCGGTCACGCCTGTGAGGCCAGGCCCCCAGTCGCAGGTTCTGGGCCACCGTGAGCTCGGGAAAGACCTGCCGGCCTTCCGGCACCAACACGACCCCGGCGGCGACCAGCTTGCGCGGGTCCATGCCGGTGATGTCCACGCCGTCGAAGATGATCTTGCCGCCCCACGGCTTGTGCATGCCGGCGAGCGTCAGAACCGTGGTCGTCTTGCCCGCGCCGTTGAGTCCGAGCAACACCGCGGTCTCGCCCTGCTCGACCCCCAGCGAGATGCCCCCGAGGACCGGGAGAGAGCCGTAGCCGGTCTCGAGATCGACGACTTCAAGCAGTGGCACCCGCGGCCTCCTCTCGAGACTTGTCGACCTCTCCGCCGAGATAAGCGGCGATGACCTCGGGATGGTTCTGGACGTCCTTGGGCTTGCCCTCGGTCAAGAGCCGTCCGAAGTTCAACACGTAGACGTAGTCGCACACTCCGACCACCAGCGGCACATGGTGCTCGATCATCAGGATCGTGATGTTGAGCGTCTTGCGGAGCTCGAGGAGGCGTTCACCGAGCGCGTGCGCCTCGTCCGGACCCATGCCCGATGAGGGCTCGTCCAGGAGCACGAGGTCGGGGTCCGTAGCCATGACCGTGGCGATCTCGACCAGCTTGAGCGTCCCGTAGGGGAGTCCGTCGAGCTGCGAGTTGGCGAGGTGGCCGAGCTCGAAGAAGTCGAGCACCTCGGTCGCATTGGCTCGCAACCTGCGCTCCTCCGAGAACGAGCGCGGCGAGCCGAAGATCCCGCCGAGGGTTCCGTAGCCGACGCGCGCATGCTGGGCCACGAGGCAGTTCTCGAGCACGCTGAGGCCGCGTATCAGTCCGATGTTCTGGAAGGTCCGCCCGATACCCAGCGCCACTCTCCTGTGCGTCGGCAGGCCGGAGACGTCGCGACCGCGGTAGGTCACGCTTCCCGTGTTGGGTGAGTAGAGCCCTGTGACGCAGTTGAACAACGTCGTCTTGCCGGCGCCGTTAGGGCCGATGAGCCCGACGATCTCCCACTCGGGAACCTTGACGGTGACGTCCTCGAGGGCGACGAGACCACCGAAGCGGATGCCCATGCCTCTGATGTTGAGCACGGCGCTCATGAGGCGGCCTCCTTCGTGGACGTGTCCTCGGCGGCCTTTCGCTGGGGCAGAAGGCGCGCCACGGGGTTGTGGTGTTGCTTCGGCTTGCGTCCCTCCGGGTGCATGGTGAACTTGGCGCCGCCGAGCCAGCGCGTGATGGGGGAGAGCTGCTCCGCGATCCCACCGGGGAACTTGATGATGGTCATGATCGCCAGCAAGGGACCGATGACGAGAGAGAACTCCTCGGGGTCTCGGTGCAGGCTGTTCTGGATGTAGTGCTCGAGGGGCCCGACGAGTCCGATCAGAAAGGGGAAGAACGCAAAGAAGGCCGAGCCGATGATGACCCCGATGCGACTCCCGAGTCCGCCGACCACGACCATGAGCACCCACAGGAGCGCGGTCTGGAACTGGAAGTCGGTCGCAACCACGGTCGAGTTGCGCGCCGCGAACAGCGCGCCCGCCAGTCCCGCAAACGCGCCCGACAATACGAACGCCACCACCTTGTAGAAGGTCAGGTTGATCGCGTAGGAGGCGGCCACCGCCTCGGAGTGCTTGATGGAGAGGATCGCACGCCCGACCTTGGACCGCAGCAGACGCCAGTCGACGAAGGCGACGACCGCGAGAGCAATGAGACACAGAAACGCAAAGGCGTTGTTGCCGGAGAACAGCGCGGGGCGAGGAGCGGGCATGCCCGCTCCGCCGCGCGTCAACGCCGAGATCTCGAACAGCGAGTTCACGGCAACGAAGCCGTAGGTGAGCGTGATGAGCGACAGATAGAGGCCCTTGATGCGCAGGGCAACGAGCCCAAGCAGGCCCGCCGAGAGCCCTCCGACCACCACCGCGGCGATGAGACCGACCCAGAAGGACTGTTGCCGCTCGGTGACGACGTAGGCGCTCACAAACGCCGAAAGCCCGACGAACGCGTGGTGGCCGAGCGAGACCTGCCCGGTGTAGCCGAGCACCACGTTGAGCGACAGTCCGATGATGGCGTAGATGAGCGCGAGCGAGATCCGTTGGGACCAGATGTTCGACGCGGTGGCCATGAACCACAGCAGCAGCGCGGTCAGCGCCGCCATAACGCCCAGGCGTGCGCTCCAGCCGACGGCGCCGGGCCTCCACAGGCCGGGCCGCGGGCTCGCTTGAGGCGCCAGCGTCTCGGTGGCGGTGGCCACCTACGCCTCCCTGCCCAAGAGGCCCTGGGGGCGGATCAGCAGGATCAACAGCAGCGCCGCGAACACGGCGACCTGCTCGGCCCCCGGCACGGTCTGTTGAATGGGGACCTCGCCGAGGTAATAGGTGGTCGCGGCCCACGAGGAGAGCTTCTGCACGAGCCCGACCACGACCCCGCCGAGGAACGCGCCGGGGAGGCTCGTCATCCCTCCGATGACCGCCGCGGTGAACGCAGGGATCAACACGTTGGAGGTCATCACCGCGGGCACGAGTTGTCCGGCGATCGGTGGAATGTAGAGGATTCCCGCGATCGCGCCGAGCATGGCCGCGGCCCCCCAGATGAAGCGCGACACGCGCTCGACCGGGATACCGACGACTCGGGTAGCGAAGGCGTTCTGCGAGGTCGCAAGCACCGCCAGCCCGAGGTCGGTGCGTGAAAAGAAATAGGCAAGCGCGACTCCAAGAACCGCGAGCACGCCGAGCATGGCGAGACGCATCGGGTCGATGATGAAGTCGAACAACCGGATACCGCTCACGCCGTCTCCCGCGCCGGTGAGCGAGACGATCGGCTCGAGGAACAGTGGCTCGATGCGGAAGATGAGGATCTCGAGCCCGATCAGAAGCAGCGCAACGGCAATGGTGGCCACGAGCAGCGTGACGCGCGGCTGGTTCATCAACGGACGGACGATCGCACGTTCCATGACCAGTCCCAGCACGAGCGCGGCGAGGAGCGCGGCGGGAAGCGCAACCAGATAGCTCTGGTCGAAGCGGTCGATCGCCACGTAGGCAACGTAGGCGGCGATGGTGCCGAACTCACCCTGCGCGAAGTTGAAGACGCGTGCGCCCTTGTAGACCAGCACCAGCCCGATGGCGACCAGGCCGTATACCGCCCCGCTGATGACACCGTCCACCACGAAGGGAGCGGGTCCCGTCTGGTCACCGACGCTCAACGCCAGGATTACGACCACGACGGCGGCGATCACACCGGTCACCCATGCCGGTCTCATGACCGACCCGCGACGACTGACTTCATGCTTGTTCCTGTTCTAGAAGTTATTGACGAAAGCCTGCTCGGTTACGAAACGATTGTTGGAGCAGTCCGCCCGAAGCAAGTGCATTTGACTTCCACCGAAGTGATCGGTGGGCGAGAACGAGAGTGGTGGCAGGACACCCGTTCTGACCGAGCCCAGTCGTTCGGCGAAGTAGATGAAGCGCTCGCGCGAGAGGTCCTTGCCGGGGGCCTCGAGCAGCTCTCCGGCCCCCTTCGAGCCTCCCCACAGACCGAACTGGATGTCGTCGTTGCCGCCGGCGCGACGGAAGTCGGGATCGAACTTCGACGAGTCGACGTAGGCCGGCACGGGATGCAGGAAGCGGGCGTTGTGAATCGAGCTCTGGTTCCGGCAGGCGACGTTGGCGACCGTGTCGATTGCCATGGTGATGCCGACCCCTACCCACTGCGGCTTGTACCCCTGCTGTGCCGCCGCGTTGGCCAGTTGAATGAACCACGACGGCGAGCTCAGGATGTAGACGATGTCCACGCCGCGCTGCCGCAGCTCGGTCGCGACGGTTTGGGCGTCGCTCGCGCCCGCGGTCTTGGGAACGGCCCGGTCGTAGGCGACCCTGGCCCCCTTGGAGCCCATCGCAGAGACCCATGAGTCGTGCGCGTCCTGGAAGTTCGGCGTCTGGAAGCGGACCATGCCGTTGACCTTGCCCTTGCCCCCGAGCTTGTCGACGACCATGTCGGCGAGCAGCGGACCCTGCTGCTTGTAGCTCATCCACAGGGCGAAGTAGGTGCGCAAGGTCGTGAGGCCGTTCTCGGTGACTCCGGCCGAGAGATAGGGGACCCCGGCGCTCTCCGCGTAGCGCGCGCAGGCCTGGATCTGGTCCGTCCCGGCGACGCCGAACAGCAGGAAGACCTTGTCCTGCTCGACCATCTCCTGGCAGACCGCGACCGCCTGGCTGGGGTTGTAGTTGTCGTTCTTCGACACGACCGAGACGTCACGCCCGCTGATCGACTGGTCGTTACGCCTGAGCCATTCCCAGTAGAGATCCTTGCCCTTCTCGAAGCTCGCCTGCGGGACCGGGGCCGCGCCCGTGATGGGAGCGTGCAGGCCGATCTTGATCGAGCCGGCCGTGACTCCGGTCGTGTCTCCACCACTGGGGGCTCCGCTACCGCCGGAGCCGCCGGAGCCCGAGCCCCCCGCGCCCGAGCCGTCCGAGCCGCCCGAGCCGCCCGAGCCGCC
>JBOGWX010000037.1:0-5899 GCA_050694055.1 Actinomycetota bacterium | reverse complement strand
ACGTCGGCAAGGTTGAAGGCCGGCCACCACCGCAGATCGATGACGTCGACGACAGTTCCGTCCAGGGCGCGGTCGCCGATGTTGGCCACGGCTCCGCCGAAAACGAGCCCGGCTGCGAGGTTGCTCGGCAACCCATCTCGGATCATCGCGACGACGAGCACCACGGCGACCACGGCGGTCAATACCAGAAGCAGCCACGACGGCACTTCCGCGCCGAGACCGAACGCGACGCCAGAGTTCCTTACTACCCGGAGCGACACGATGCCGAGATCGACCGGGTGATCCATGAGGCTTGTGGCCGCGACCTTGGTGGCTGCATCGATGCCCGCAGATACCGTCGCCACAGCCAGGGTGGCCCAAAGACTGCCTCGGCGCAATCGACTCACCCGCGCGCCAGCCGGATGCCATTGAGGATCACGAAGATCTCGGATGCCTCGTGCGCGAGCACGGCGACGGGAAGAGCGAACCAGCCGACGACCGCTCCGGGCACCAACAGGGCCAGGATCGCGAGAGAGAGGCCGATGTTCTGGCGCACGATGTGGCGCGTCCTGCGCCCGATTTGCACGGCTTCGACGAGCTTCGACAGATCGTCGGCCATCAGCGCCACGTCGGCCGTCTCGAGCGCGACGTCGCTGCCCGCGGTCCCCATGGCGATGCCGACGGCCGCCGCGGCAAGCGCAGGCGCGTCGTTCACGCCGTCGCCCGTCACGGCGACATGGCCGAAGGTCTGTTCGAGCTCGGCGACCTTGTCGCTCTTGCCCTGAGGCGACAGCTGCGCGAAGTAATCGTCGATGCCGACGTCGGATGCGATCCTGGCCGCCGCGCGATCGTTGTCCCCCGTCAGCATCACCAGACGAGCGATCCCGAGCCTCTTGAGCTCCGCGACCGCATCCTTCGCTTGCGGCCGGAGCGAGTCCGCGATCCCCAGCACGCCCCACGCCCGCTCTGGACCCGCGACGACGACCGCGGTCTTGCCGTCGTCCTCCAGACGCGTGATCGAGTCCTCGAGCTCGTCCAGCCTGAGGCCACTGGTTCTCATGTGCTCAGGCGATCCGACGGTGACGCGGGTCCCGTCCACGGTTCCCGACACCCCCACCCCCGTCAGTGCCGCGAAGTCCTCCGCCGGGACTGGGGCGATGCCGCGTTCGCCGGCGCCGGCGACGATCGCTTTCGCCAGCGGGTGCTCGGAACGCCGCTCCACGGCTGCGGCGGCCTCGAGCACGGCGCGCTCGTCGCGTCCGTCGATTGCGACGATTTCATCGAGCCGCGGCCGGCCCTCGGTCAGCGTGCCGGTCTTGTCGAGCGCCATTACCTGAACCCGCGACAGCTCCTCGAGGTAGACGCCCCCTTTGATGAGCACGCCTTTACGGCTCGCGTTCCCGATCGCGGCGACATAGGCGACGGGGATGGATATCGCCAGCGCACACGGCGCCGCCGCCACCACGAACGTTGCGGCGCGCTCGACCCACGTCCCCCACTCGCTCGACACGAGTCCCCCGAGAAGGGCGATGACGAACCCTGCACCGAGGACCGCGGGCGAGTAGACGCCCGTGAAACGTTCCATGAAGCGCTGACCCCGCCCCTTCTGCTCTTGTGCCTCGGCTACGAGGTGGACGATCTTGGCCAGGGTGTTGTCCTCGAAGGTGGCGGTCGCCTCGACGACAAGAGCGCCCTGCGCGTTCACCGTTCCGGCGAAGACCTTGTGGCCCGGCTCCTTCTCCACCGGCACTGACTCGCCGGTGACGGTCGACTCATCGATCGCCGAGTGCCCCTCAAGGATCACGCCGTCGGTCGCGACGCTCTGCCCGGGCCGGACGAGGAACCGGTCGCCGAGCGCCAGCTCCTCGAGCGCGACGTCGTGTTCGGCGCCGTCATGTCCGACGCGCGTCACGCGTCTGGGGGCCAGATCCATGAGCGCCCGGATCGCGTTGCGGGTGCGATCCTCAGTGAACTCCTCGAGCGCCTCGGAGATCGAATAAAGGAACGCGAGCGTCGCCGCCTCGCCCCACAGCCCCAGGACCGCGGCGGCGAGGGCCGCGGTGGTCATCAGTAGCTCGATGCCGATGCGGCGCTCTTTCCACAGCTCTTCGAGGGCTTCGAGCGAGAAGTAGCGGGCCCCGGCGAAGGTCGCGACGACGTAGACCGCTGTCACGCCGGCATCGGATACCCCCCACCGGCTCAGCGCGAAGCCGAGCCCCAGCAGGATCCCCGAGGTCGCCGACCATCGGACCGGCGAAGACTCCCAAAGCCTCTCCGGACCCTCGGTCGACGCGTGCGCCTCGACGCGCTCGTTGCGCTCGGCCTTCATACCTTTTCCGGGGCGTTGTAGTTGCGACAGAGATCGATGTCGTGGCCGTGGATCGCGAGGAGGGCCTCGGCCGATCGCAGAACGTCGACGACCGCGGGAGAAGCGATGCGGTAGAAGACCTGCCGTTTTTCGGGTCGGTCCAAAACCAGCCCGCAATCCTTGAGGCATGACAGATGTGCGGAGACGTTGCCCTGGGAAGTGCCGACCGCCTCGACGAGGTCGGTGACCCGGCGCTCGCCCTCCAGGAGCTGCACCAGGATCCCAAGGCGGGTCGGATCGGAGAACCCGCGGAAGAGCTTGGCCATCACCGCGATATCAGCGACCACCGGCGTGCGCATGAAACCCTCCTTTAAAACCAGTTTCCACGTGAGCGACCTAGCGAGATGTATTAGTCGCTATTGATACCATCGTTTTCCACCAATACTACAATCGCGGACCAGAAGTGGAGGTCGTCGATGCCCGGGACGACTCTGGGCCAGCTCATTAAGACCCTTTCAGGTCGGAGCACGACTCGCCCACGGATTGGCGGACAGACGGTGGTGAGCCGCTCGCGCCGACGACAAGCTTCTTGTTCAAGTTCGCCGGCGTACTAGCCTCAGTGCGTGCGAGGAACCGTCGTGATCCTGTTGGCCCTCATCCCCTTTTCAGCGTGTGACTCCAGCGCTGACGTGAAATCGGCGGATCCCAAAGTGATCGTCGGCGTCGTGACCGAGATTCGCTCGGGCGAGGACTTCGGGGCCGTAGAGAGCTTCTCCGTAAAGAAGGGAGCGGACAGCTTTCAGATATACGTCGATCCCGACGTGACCTATGACTTCCCGCTCGCCCACCTGAACTCGCACAGGGCCGCGGCCGAGCCCGTCCGGGTTGAGGTCGAGCGCCGGGACGGACGCTTGTACGCGATCTCTATCGCGGATGCCTAGAGTTTCCGAAGCAGCGCCTCGAGCTCCCTCGGCGCGACGCTGCCCTCGTACTTCGCGGCCACACGCCCGCGCCCATCGGTCACGAACACCCACGGCTCCGAAGGCAGGCCCCAAGCCGTCACGGCAGGCACCGGTTCGAGTTTCTCGGGAACCTTGTCGAGATCGTAGGGCTCGACGTGCACGAAGGTGATGCCCGGGAAGTCCTTGGCAACATCTTTGACGAGCGAGAGTGTCGGTCCGCAGACTTGCGAGGTGCAGAACTTCGGCGTTGCGAACACGATGACGGCGGGTTTCCCAGCTTTGAGCGCGTCCGCGATCGATAGCTCGTAGAAGCGGCGATTGGGATCGGAGTCGGTGGTGATCTCCGACAGATCCGCGACGTCAGAGGCGGTTGGTGTGTCTACTGCCGGGGCCTTCTCCCCGATGGCCGGGGTGGTCCCTTCCTTTTTCACCTCGAACACCGTTTCAACGTTGCTGTCGTAGCCGCCGCCTCGGACCTCGATGATCGCCTTCCATTGCCCGGAGCGATCGAAGGTGGCCTCGCCCACCCACAGACCCTGCACCGGCTTGATAGTCCACAAGAACGACATTTTGCTGGTGGAGGAGGAACTGTCATCACCGGTCCCCACGAAGTCGACTTGCAGCGTCGTCTCGGGTGACCTGATCGGCGCGTCGTTTTGGTCGATGAGTCCGAACTGGAGACGGTTATCGCCCACCACGATCTCCGAGGACGCGACCACGGGGAAGACGTCCTGGCCCAACGTCGGCGCGCCCTTGCTGGTCGGCACTGCATCCTCTGCCGGTCCACTTGAACAGGCGGAGATCGAGAGCGCCGCCACCGTCGCTACCGCCGCTACCCTTGCCGGCCCCCTCATCGATCCTCCTCCGCTGTTGAGCCCATCCGTCTGATGAGGATCTCGACGTTCGAAATCAACTCATCCTCTGAGATCGCTCCCAGGATGACGGTGCCTTGCTGATCTCCGGTCTTGGCGCCCGAGAGTGCGCCGATGAAAGTCCAGCGGTGGTCCACGAAGAACGTCTCCGGCAGCCCCTTGACCCCGAAGTCCTGGGTCAGGGTCTGATCGAGGTCGCGCACCGTCGGATAGGTGATGCCGAACTCATCGACGAAGCGCCTCGCGTCGCTTTCGGCGTCTTTGATGTTGACCCCCAGGAAGACGACCCCCTGGTCGCGGTAGGCACGCCACGTCTTCTCGAGCAGCGGAGCCTCCTCTCTGCACGGGATGCACCACGATGCCCAGAAGTTGATGACCACCGGCTTGCCTCTGAGGTCCTCGTCGGTGAGCGTGCCACTCCCGTCGAGCAGGGGAAGCTCGAAGCTGGGAGCTTCACTGCCCGACTCGGCTTGGGATCCGGTCCGCGCCAGCCCGATCCACAACACCCCGATGAAGGCCAGTGCGGGAACGATCGCCACCAGGATCCGAAACGAGCGCGGCCTCGTGGCCCGCCTTCCTTTCTCCGGTGCGACCTCACCCGTCCGCTCGGTCATTCCGTCACCGAATCCGAGCGCTCTTGGCCCGACCACTGCCACATCGCCACTGCGATGGCGATGGCAACGATGCTTCCTGCGATCAGCACCGCGACGCGTCCTCCGGACGAACCTGCAGCTCTTTGAACCAAGGTCGCGAAGCGGGTCATCGCGCCCACCAAAGGATCATTGCCCAAGGATTCAGGAGGTGCCCAGAGGACTCGGCTCCAGTAGTAGGTGAGGTAGGCGCCGGCAATCAGAAGCAGCCCCGAGGCGATGCGCTGCATATGGGGCAGCAGCCTCTTGAGTCGACGCGCCAGCCCGTCGCGGGCGAGAGCGGCCCCCAGCGACAGAGCCATCAGCATCGTCGCCATGCCGAGCGCGTAGGCTCCGAACACGATCGTGCCCTCGATGACACTCGCGGTCGCCAGCGACGCCCCGACCAGCGCCACGAAGATGGGAAGCGTGCACCCGAGCGAGCAGATCGCGTAGGCCGCGCCGAACCACACCATCGTGGCCGGCCGCCTGTGCCGCTGTATCTGAAGTGGCCGCCTGGGATTCAGATACACGCTTCGCCCCGCCAGCCCAAGCAGCGCGGCGGCAACCATCAGGAGGCCGATGGCGAGTCCCGCCCATGGGATCGCGCTCGTCAGTTGCGTGACCCCGTAGGCAATGGGCACCCCCACCACCGCGAACACGGCAAGAAAGCCTGCCGCCACGAGAAGGCCCACCAGCAGTCCTTGGGCGACGCGGGCCGGGGCGCGCGGCAAAAAATCCTCCTCGGCACCCACGTAGAAGGACAGGAACGCCGGCAGCAGCGGGAACCCGCACGGATTCACGCTAGCGAGTGCCCCCGCGACCAGTGCCAGAGCGAGAGGCAACCTCTATCCTCCTATCCGGTCGCCGTCGAAGGCAGCCATCTCAACGCGCGGTGCGCGGTTCGCGCCCCCGGTGGCGGAGGAAAGAGGATCCTCGGCAGAGTCACGGAATAGGAGTTGTGCTCCGACGACCACCGCAGCTCCGAGCACAAGCACAAGCGCGAACGCGGTTCCTCGCCCGAGGAGTCCCGCCGCGGTCGGGGATCGGTTGGGCCCGTCGTCGCTCATGTAGGTTCCTCTCCCTGCCAGCCTCTCCCAGGTAAGGACACCGCAGCCACCCCGGTTGATTTCGGCTCCCTTGGGCCAG
>JBOGWX010000036.1:0-11194 GCA_050694055.1 Actinomycetota bacterium | reverse complement strand
GGTTGGTCCAGGTCACGTTGGAGCCCCACGAGTCGGTGACGCGATGGACTTGGACGCGGCGCGCGGTGCAGCTCCACGAGTGGTTGTTGAACAGGGATAGCTTGGCGAAGTTGATGGTCGTGCCCATCACGTTGTCCAGCTTGAAACGGATCAGCGAGCGCGCCTTGGTCGCGCCCCCGTCGAAGGTCCCGGACTTGAGCTCGGTCGAGCTGTCCTGCGGCGTGTTGAGGATGTCCGACTGCACGAAGGTGTCGAGCTCGGGCTCCTTGACCACGGTCGGGTCGATGGTCACCGGGTAGACGCGCTCCGGCGCGCTGAGCCACTCGAAGTCGGCCGTGACCCGGACGTACTGCGTCTCGCCTTCACTCTCCAGCGCCAGGCTCAAGTCCTCGCTCAAAGCCGGCTCGCCCGAGGTGTCGTCGCCCGAGGAGTCGAACATCCACAGCTTGGGGATCTCGAAAGCGACCTCGCCGGAGCTGGTAAGCAAGACGATCTCGCCGTCGGCGCGCTGCTCGGCGGTGAGCTCTTCGAGCTCGAGCGGGAAGCGAAACGAGGTCTCGTCGCCGTGGTCGGGTAGCGGGGGTGGCTGGTGGAGGACGAGGTACTCCTTGACCGTCTTGCCGGCGACCTCGAAGGCGAGGTCGACCCCGGGGTAGACGTCTTCGTAGGTGATGCGGTTGCCGGCTACCAGCGGCTCTCCGAGGCCCAGAGCGCCGGCCAGCCCGAGCCGCAGCGAACCGTCGTCGTCGGTGATGGTCACGACTTCTTCAGAGCCGGGGTCGTCGGGAAAGTCGACCTCGAGCGGACCTGCGGCGTTGCGGTATCCGTCTGGGGTCTCGACCAGGGTGTCGTCGATGTCGGCCCACCCTCCGGAGTCTGTCTGGTAGTGGACCGGAGCGCTCGCGATGACCGAAGTGTAGGTCCCGTCGTCCTCGGCGTAGACCTTGGCGTGCTCGGTTCTCAGCGACTCGATGTCGTCAGGTGCCGAAGCCTGCTGGGTCTGGGCGCTGGCGTCGGGGAGGAGGCAGAGCCCCGAAATAAGCTCCCACCGCGGTGAGTGAACCGACTGCGAAGAAGAGCCCCGCCCGTAGTAGCCCAGCCACGCCCCACGCCCCCTGATCCCTGCGAGTCTGCTACCTGAAAGGTAGAGACCGCATCCGCCGTCCGCCTGAGCTCCGCTTTCTTCGCTAAGTGCGCAGAGTGAACCACTCGTAACAAATAGTTGTCAATACCCTATTTTGGGGAAAAGAGGCACTCGGGACGGGTCAGGGCATATAGGCGTCGCCCATACATCCGCGAGGCCTACCTCGGCTCCTCCGACTGAAGCCTCAGTTCTCGCCAGGCCAGTTCATCGCTCAGGTCCAGCTCCAGCCTCGGGTGACCGGCCAGGTCGTCGGCCGCATCTATGGCTTCGGCCAGACGCTCGAGTGTGAGCGCAGAGCCCCTGGCGAGCAGGCGACGACGCCGCACCGAGCCGAGTACCACGTAGTCGAGCTTGGAGGCGCGCAGGACGTCCAACTCCTGCGACCCGGGGTCGCCGACGAACACGAGGCGCATCGCGCGCGAGGCGAAGCCACCACCCTCGACCAGCGCCTCCATCAGCTCGGCCGGCTCCTGGGTGTGCCGTTCGCCGACCACGATGGTGCGCACGTTCTGAGCCGCCCTCTCGATCAGATCGGCGTCCCATAGCGGGCCCGAGGCGATGTGCGCACCTAAAGCGCGCCAGCAATCGGTCGCTTCGGCGTCGGCGTCGAGCACCCGCACCTCATCGCCCTCATTCATCAGGCGCCGAATGAGAACCGGCATCAAGTCCTCGTCCAAGCCGATCAACAGGATGCTCATGCCCGGACCTTCAAGGCGTTGCGGGCGACCTCGAACTTCACGCGGTGGACTGGGGGCAACGGCTCACCGTCGACGTGGCGGTAAAAGGGTCTGTCCGAGTTGAGCTCGAAGCCCTCGAGATCACTGGCGTAGAACACGTCGGGATGGTGGACCAGGTCGCCGGAGATCGCCACGCGCCACGCGTACATGGGCAGCGACTCGATCCTCATCGAACGGAGAGCGAAGACGTCGATCCCTTTGAAGAGATCGACCTGAGGCGTGAGGTTGACCGGGCGATTGGCCAGATAGGCGTAGGGACCGGCATTACAGACGACGGCCATGGCGACGGCGATCTCACCGAAGTCACCGCGCAACTGCATGGTGGGCTCCCGGTGCCGGTAGGTGCCCGCCAGCACCCTGAAGGCGCTCCAGTAGAAGAACAGTTCGCCGAAACGCCTCTTGGCCGGCACATAGCGCTCGACGCGGCCCGCCGCCTCGGCATCGAACCCGCAGCCCGCGGAGAAGGTGAAGTAGCGGCCGTCCATGCGTCCGAGTGGTACTTCGACGGCATCTCGTTGCAGCGACGCCTCGAGGTGATCGAGCGCGTCGATCGGGTCGAGCGGCACTCCCAACGCCCGCGCGAAGACGTTCATCGTCCCACCGGGAATGATCCCCAGCGCCGTTGCGCTTCCCGCCAGCCCGTTGGCCACCTCGTTCACGTGACCGTCCCCACCGAACGCGATGACGAGACGCGCGCCCGCGTCGGCGGCTTCGGATGCAATCGAGATCCCGCTGTCGCGTGCCGTGGTCGTGTAGCCCTCTATACGAAAGCGAGAGCGAAGCGCGTCGATCACATCACTGCCGACCGCATCGGCGATGCGGCCGGCGTTGGGGTTCACGATCAACACGGCAGCGGGCTTTGTCCGACTCATCCGGCGCAAACGCTACCCTCTCCTCAGACGCGGGAATCAGGACGGGATCAGAAAGGATCCAATGAGGCCCACCCAGGTCATCGACACCAAGATGCACGATCTTCCCGGCATCACGGGGACCTTCCTGCTCGAAGACGAGCAGACGGCCCTCATCGAGACGGGCCCCAAGTCGGGGGTTGAGAACGTCCTCGCCGGCCTGCGCCGGGCGGCGGTCGAACGCCTGGACTGGATCATCGTCACCCACATCCACCTCGACCACGCGGGGGCGGCGGGCACCCTCGCACGGCACTTCCCCGAGGCGCGCGTCGGAGTTCACGAGGTCGGGGTGCCACATCTCGTCGAGCCCTCGAAGTTGTGGTCCAGCGCGGCGCGCATCTACGGCGGCGCCATGGAGCGGATGTGGGGTGGAATCGATCCGCTGCCCCGCGAGCGCATCGTCCCACTCGCGGACGGGGACAAGATCGAGCTCGGCGAGCGCACGCTCCAAGCGGTCAACACGCCGGGTCACGCGCGCCATCACCACGCCTTTCTCGATGTCTCCAGCGGAGAGACTTTCGCAGGTGACGCGCTCGGCGTCCGTCTCCCCGATGTGGGCCTCATGCGCCCCGCGACACCTCCTCCCGAGTTCGACCTCGAGGCGGCCGTAGGGTCGATCGCGCGTTTGAAGGAGCTCCGGCCCACGACCGTCTACCTGACTCACTTCGGCTCGCCTGCCGGCGGCGCCAACCCGGCTCCGCCCGAAGCCGTCTGCGACGAGGCCGCCGAGGCGTTGCAGGAGTGGGCTACTTGGGTGCGAGACGCACGCCCGCAGACGGGTGACCTCGACGAGGCCACGAAACTCGTGACCGAGCGTTCACGGACCACGATGGGCCGGAACGTCGGCGAGGACGCGATCGACCGGATGGAGCAAACTACGTCCTACCGGATGAACACCTGGGGTTACATGCGTTACTTCGACAAGCAAGAGCAATAGCGCGACCAACACTTGCGTTCGGAGCTCGACACGACGTAGAGTGCTCGAGGTCGCAACGCGCTGGGCGTTGCGCAAGGTTCCACACTCGAGGAGGTGGGCGCTGATGACAGAACATTCTACGAAAGTCCGCCCCGCCTCTCCGTCCCTCTAAGAAGGGCTTCCCCTCCGCCGGCCGGGCGGATCTCAGCTTTCGATCGAGTTCTGCGCGCCCTTGGCGCGCCCTTTCAAGGAGATCAGATGCACGGTTCACATCGGTTGTACGGGCTCGGCTGGGACGAACAGCGCGAGCACGAACTAGCGTCCTGGGGTCGAGATATGACACCCGGGCGGGTGCTCGCGGAGCATCGCGGGGCCTACTCGGTGCTGACCGCACGGGGCGAGCTCTGGGCCCAGCCCACGGGCAAGATGAGACACGAGGCGACCGCGCGCGCCGACCTGCCGGCCACGGGCGACTGGGTCGTCGCGGAGGTCCACGACGGGGGCCGAGCTTCGGTGCATGCGGTTCTGCCTCGCCGTACGCGCTTTTCGCGCAACATTGCGGGCAAGGCGACGGACGAGCAGGTGCTTGCCGCCAACATCGACGTCAGCTTTCTCTTGGCCTCGCTCGAACTCGAGGTCAACCTGCGCCGGATCGAACGCTATCTGGCGCTGGCTTGGTCGGGCGGCACCGACCCCGTCATCGTGCTCACCAAGAGCGACCTCGCCGGCGATCCCGAGGACATCGTTTACGAATTGGAGCGAGTGGAGTCGATCGCGCTGGGGATTCCAGTTCTGCTCACGAGCAGTGTCACCGGCGCCGGAATCGAAGACATTCGCGACACTCTCGCCGGTAGCCGCACGGGAGTGTTGCTTGGCTCCTCGGGCGCCGGAAAGTCCAGTCTGGTCAACGCCCTCGTCGGGCAATCGGCTCAGCAGGTGGAGGGCGTCAGACAGGACGGCAAGGGACGGCACACGACCACGCGCCGCGAGCTCATCGCGTTGCCGGGCGGCGGCGTACTGGTAGACACTCCGGGGCTGCGCGGTCTGAAGCTGTGGGATCACGGTGACGGAGTCGCCACCACCTTCGCCGATGTCGAGGAGCTCGCCGAGGAGTGCAGGTTCAGAGACTGCCGTCACGACACGGAACCGGGTTGCGCGGTGCTGGCCGCCATTGACGGCGGCGCCCTCGGGGCTCAGAGGCTCGAGGACTGGCGCAAGCTGCAGCGCGAGCTCCAGTGGCAGCGCTCGAAGCAGGATCAGCGACTGGCCCTGCAACGAAAGCGCAAGTGGAAGGCGATTCAGACCAGCGTCGACAAGGTGTCGTGGTGACGGCGCCGGTTTCCGGGCTTCGACCTAACGCTGCTTGAGTCTGCGGGCGCGCCGCGGCGCGTCCGTGGACTCGGCATCGGCGGCCGCGACCGCCTCGAAATAGGCGAGCGCCTGCGTGAAGCGACCGTGACGCTCGAGCAGGTCGCCGAGCACGTACCACGCACGCAGGTGATGCTCCCCCGCGCTCGTGGGGTTCAGCTCGAGATCCTCGATCCGCGCGATGGCCTCGTCGATCCGGTCCATCTCCGCAAGTGCTCCGGCCGCGACGATGGCGCCCTCGTAGCGAACCGGCTCCGGAATCGAACGGTCGATCTCGTCACACAGTTCGAGCGCACGTTCGGGCTTGTCCATCGCCCGGTAGCAGTCCGCCAGCACCGGATTCTGCTCGGTCGAGCCGGCGATGCGACGGAAGGCCGACAGCTCGCGCGCCGCCTCCTTATACCGGCCGCTCCGGTAGTAAGCGAGGCCGAGCAGCTCGCGCACCGACGCCGCTCTCAGCGCGATGTGCTTGGCCTGCTCGCCCAGACGAATCGCCTCGGCGAGGTCATCTTCCTCGAATGCCGTGGCGGCCTCGGCGAAGACCTGCACCAGAATCTGACCCTTTCCGGGGCGAGCAGTACCCTTCAACTCGCCGACCACGTCGTCGGGAAGGTGCACCAGCGGCCGGCCCCGCTTCGCACGCTTGTCGGGGCTCGAGCCCCTTGGATCCGTCGAGGCCCTGCGACCACGCTGGGCTTTCCCATCGCCGTCACTCCGCCTGCTACGAGGTGGTGGGCGCCCGGAAGGGGCGCGCTCGGCTCTGGATCGCTTCGGTGGGGGGCTCATTCGTGCCCTCAGCTTAAGGGCCTTTAGAGGTTGGCTTTGGCCAGCTGCTTGGACATGTCTCGGGCGGCTCGAGCATCGTCGGTGACGATTGAGAAGAGCATGCCGTCCTCATCGTCGAAGAAGGTCACCGTCGAGGTGCCGGCAACCGAGAGCTCGTACATCGTGGTCTTGCTCCGGGAGACCGTCCTTACGGAGGCGTTGGGAACATCCACGCCGCTGGACTGCTCGAATCCCATGAGAAACGCCTGGGTCTCGAGCGGTCCGAGGTCCTCCTCGCCGAACTGCCCCGGCTCGTAACCGATGATGCCGACCACGCCTACCAAACGTCGCCCTTGATTCACGAGTCGATAGTCGTACTCTCCGACGTGCTCTCGGATCCGCGCGTCTTCCGCCAGCAGGGCGTCGATCTGCTCTTGAATCACTTGGGGGGGCGCTTCGTAACGGTACCCGTCGAGCGCGGCGAACGCCGCATCGATGTCCTCCGCGCTGGGGCCCTTGGCTCCCCAGAAGTGGGTGTAGGCACCGAAGGCAACCGCCGCCGCCAGCGCCACGACCGCCAGGATGCCGAACTTGATCATGGTCCCGTGGCTGGCCACCGGCGCGCTCTGCGCTGAGTCCGGCCATTGTGACGAGGACACCGGCGCGGTCCCGATGGTGACCGAGGACCAGGTGTCGCCCCCGCTCGTGTCCTCGACTGGCCGTCCCGAACCCGTGTAGGCGCGGGCCGGCTGCGGCTCGGTGACGCTTGCGGGGGCCGCAGCCCGAGGCGGAGGAGGCGGAGGTGGGGGCGGCGCGCTTCCGGGCTCCCACTGTTGGCCGGCGGGGCTCCAGTGGAACCGGCGGGGCTCCAGTGGAACCATTGACCGCCATGCTGTTGCCACCAGGTTCCGTCCCTCAACAGGGGTTGTTCCATATCCTGGATATCGGACAAAAACGGCCTCTGCTTGAATCGTAGGAGGGGGCGCGAGGGGTTTTCGGGGGCCCGGATGGGTAAGTTCTCGAGGTGGTGCCCCGCCCCAAGTTCACTGGTAGTGGCGAAGTGGCGCCGATCCCAATCAGGAGGTAGGTAAATGAGGACGTTCAGGCGCGTATTCGCTATGGATCTACCGGAGAACCAGGCCGTCGAGCTCACCAGGAAGTCGATGAGCGACAAGGGCTTCAAGGTCGTACGCCACGATGCCGAGGTCGCCGAGGACTTCCTCGGGCAGAAGACGCGGATCGTCACGGTTGAAGTGGACGCCTAAAAGGAACCCGTTTCAGCGGTACTCAGGTTCGCTGGAGTCGAGTTCCGGAAAGGTCATAGCACCGCCTCCAGGAAGCGTTTGGTTCTCTCGTCGGAGGGAGAGCCGATGATCTTCGCCGGTGGGCCGTCCTCGACGAGCTGACCCTCGTGCATGAAGACCATACGGTTGGCCACCTCGCGTGCGAAGCCCATCTCGTGGGTCACGACCAGCATTGTCATTCCGTCTCCGGCAAGGTCCCTCATGGCCGCAAGGACCTCGCCGATCAACTCGGGGTCGAGAGCGGAAGTCGGCTCGTCGAACAGCATTATCTCTGGCTCCATCGCCAGGGCACGGGCGATGGCGACTCGTTGCTTCTGACCTCCGGACAGCCTGATCGGGTACTCCTCGGCCTTCTCGGCAAGTCCTACGCGCGCCAGCAACTCCCTCGCCCGCTTGGTCGCCACCGACTTGGACTCGCCCTTTACGGTGCAGGGCGCCTCGACGACGTTCTCGAGGACGGATAGATGAGGGAAGAGGTTGAGCTCTTGGAACACCATCCCGCAACGCATGCGAATTTGCCGGATGGCTTCGCGCCGGGCACGGAGCGCCGGTCCAACCTCCATCCGAATGTCTCCCACCTGGATGACTCCGCTGGTCGGCTCCTCCAGGAAGTTGATACAGCGCAACAACGTCGACTTCCCCGAGCCGGAGCGTCCGAACAGGACCACGACCTCGCCGCCTCCTACGTTCAGGGACACCTCCTTCAACACCTGGAGCGCACCGAAGTGCTTGTCGAGCTTCTCAACCCTGATGATCTCAGTGGCCATGACTTGTCTCTCGCACGTGGCCTCGCGCCATCTTGCGCTCCAATCGAGCCTGGAAGAACGAGAAGATGCTGGTGACCAACCAGTACACTCCCGCCACCACGATCAGCGTCTCCATGGCA
Source organism: Actinomycetota bacterium (assembly GCA_050694055.1). Taxonomy (GTDB): domain Bacteria; phylum Actinomycetota; class CADDZG01; order CADDZG01; family WHSQ01; genus WHSV01. The sequence goes on along the minus strand of JBOGWX010000036.1, from coordinate 3,166 downwards.
CGGAAGTTCTGCTGCCCGACCTTGCTCCCGCGAAAGAACAATTCCGTCACGCCGATGAAACTCACCAGGGCCGAGTCTTTCAGCATGGCGATGAACTCGTTTCCCGTGGGTGGAATCACGAGTCGCAGGGCTTGCGGCAGAATGATCCGACGCGTCGTTTGAGTCGGGCTCATGGCGAGTGCGTGAGCTGCTTCGATCTGGCCGTGACCGACCGACTGGATCCCGGCCCGAAAGATCTCGGTCATGTAGGCGCCGTAGTTGACTCCGAGGGCGAGGACGCCGGCGGGAATAGCGCTCAGGAGGAACAGTCCCTGCGCGTAGGCGGGTGCGAAACGAGCGAACTGCGGGAACGCCAGATAGATGAAGTAGATCTGCAGGATCAGCGGGGTGCCCCGAATCAGCGACACGTAGAGAGTCGCAATCCCGTTGGACACCGGGTTCCTCGACAGTCGGCCCAATGCTCCGAAGATCGCGAGAATCGTCGCCAGGACGATCGAAGAGATGCTTACGAACAGAGTGAGGCCGGTGCCCCCGATGATGTAGGGGACCCACTCGAGCATGAAGTCGGTGTCGAAACCGTAAGACAGGAACAACGCGGCGAGCACTACGAAGATGACCGCCCATACGAGGGCCAGCTTCACCCGATAGGGCACGCGCGCGCTGCGTGCTTCGAAGGCGTCGCGGGCGCGCCTAACGGATGCGGGAATGGATGCCATCAACTCGTCGCTGCTGTGACCGTCTCCGGAATCTGGGCTACGTCTCCTTGGTGAGATCGGTGTCGTACCACTTCATCGACAGCTCGCTTAGGGTCCCGTCCTCGTGCATCTCCTCGATGATTCGCCCGATCTCCTCTGCCAGCGGAAGAGGATCCTCCGGCGCGTTCTTGTCGATCGCGACCGCGAGCGGCTCGTAGTAGATGGGCTCACCCACGAGCTTGATCGGCTTTCCCTTGTCGATGGCGCCCTCGAGCGTCGGAAGCGCCGAAATCACCGCATCGAGACGGGTCCCGTCTCCGAGCTCGAGATCCGCGATCGCCGACGAGTCCGTGTCGTACGCCTTCACGCTGGCGTTGTCGATGACGAAGTCGATCTCGTAGCCCGGTATGTCGAGGGTCTTCTCCAGGTATGCCTCGTAGGTGCAGCCTCCGCAGACCCCCACAGTCGCACCGTCTAGTGCGTTCTCCGTGTCCGTGATCGAGCTGTTGTCCTCGTGCACCGCGACCGCTGCCGGCGTGAAGTAGTAGGCGGGCGTGAACTCGAGCACCTCGGCGCGCTCGGGCGTCACGGTCATGGAGCCGACGCTGGCGTCCCAGCGTCCCGCCCAGTTGCCTGCGGTGATGACGTCCCACGACGGAGTCTCCCACTCGATCTCGACGCCCAGGCGCTCGGCGATCTCGGTGGCGACGTCGATGTCGAAGCCCTCGTACTCCCCGCCCTTGGTGACCGACGACTGCGGCGGGTAGGCGGGGTCGGTCGATACTCTCAGTACCCCGGCGTCCTGGACGGCCGCCAGCAGCCCGGTAGCTTCGGCGGTCTCGCTCCCGGCATCGCCTCCGTCGTCCTCAGACGTGGTTTCTGGCTCGTCTCCGGCGGTTCCACATGCTGCGATGAGCAGCAGCACGAACGAAACGACGGCCAACAGACGCAACTTCTGCATGCTCTTCCCCCTGGTTCGCATCGTCCCGCGGCTGGATCCGGGGGACAGTGGCCCTACTATCTGCGATATCGAAACCCATTGAAAGCTATTTCCGGAGCGCGAAAAAGGGGGTCGCCCGAAAATAGACGACCCCCGTAGAGAAAATTCCGGCGACGACCTACTCTCCCACCCCGTCTCCAGGGCAGTACCATCGGCGCTGGAGGGCTTAACTTCTGGGTTCGGAATGGAGCCAGGTGTGACCCCTCCGCTATGGCCACCGGAAACCTATTCAGCTGTCAATTCTGTCTGTCTCTGTCGTCAGGGCAGAACCCCGAACGCTCCAGAGCGAGCGCGAGCGAGAACCAAGTCTACGGCCTATTAGTACCGGTCGGCTGAACACATTGCTGTGCGTACACCTCCGGCCTATCAACCTTGTCGTCTAGCAAGGGGCCTTGTCCGCTTGACGCGGCAAGAGATCTCATCTTGGAGCCGGCTTCGCACTTAGATGCTTTCAGCGCTTATCCGATCCGCACGTAGCTAAGCAGCATGCCCTTGGCAAGACAACTGCCACACTAGAGGTGCGTCCGTCCCGGTCCTCTCGTACTAGGGACAGCTCTCCTCAAATCTCTTACGCCCGCGGAGGATAGGGACCGAACTGTCTCACGCGTGTTGTTCCCTCATTACTGAGGGCACTGACTATACCTTCACCCTCTTTCGAGGGGCCGGCGTGTTATGGATCTCGAGTCTGTTACTGGATCCATCTCTTCGTTGAGTCAGACGAAGAAGTCGATACGGGGGCCAAGAAGCCCTTGCCACGCAGATGTTGCTCGACATCTGCGGCGAAAATCCGCTTCGTTTTCGAATGGTTTAGGGATGCGAACCAGTCGGTTCGTTTTCCTGGCCTTCCCTCGGTATTGCCCACTTGCTCCACAAGCCTAGTTAGAGCCTGTGACAGTTGGGGGTTCACCGATATGAGCCGATGAGCACCTGTCAATTGCTCGACAGGGACGCCATAAGTTGACGTTCTAAACCCAGCTCGCGTGCCGCTTTAATGGGCGAACAGCCCAACCCTTGGGACCTGCTCCAGCCCCAGGATGCGACGAGCCGACATCGCACGTTATCCACTATTTCTAGTGGCGCAGACTATGTCTTCTCCCTGCCTGACCAAAGGCGAGGGGTCGGCGTGTTGCAGTGTCCATAGATTTGACCCTCGTTCGCAAATTTGGTCATTGGATCACCGCCTGTTTGGTCGGATAGACCACAACAAGTCGTTACGGGGTCACGCACTGGCCGCTGCTACTGGTCTGCCGTTTGTGCGGACTTCCCACGGCGTTGCCTTCTGCACATTCCTGGTCCTGCTGGCTGCACAGGGAAGGTTTCACCGTTATAAGCCGATGCTTTGAGTAGCGTTTCCACTACTCACACCCCAAATTGAGGTGCCAAACCGTTCCGTCGATATGGACTCTTGGGAACGATCAGCCTGTTATCCCTAGGGTACCTTTTAGCCGATGAGCGACGGCCCTACCACGAG
>JBOGWX010000035.1:0-70734 GCA_050694055.1 Actinomycetota bacterium | reverse complement strand
CTCTCGTTCCCGTTGAAGTTCTGATCTTCTGGAACGATGTGATGCTGGAAATCGCGCCCAAGACCGGAACGATGTGATGCTGAGAGCTCCGGCTCTAAAACCGGAACGATGTGATGCAGGCCGTGAATTAGGGTCGGGCTATGTCCCGATACTCGTCGGCTTACCGGGGGTGCCGTGAGCGCATGACGGAGATCGTCACCCGGCTGGCCCCCGGCGAGCTCGAGCGGCGCGTGCCCGCGTGTCCCGAGTGGAGCGTCAAGGATCTGCTCGCGCACGTGATCGGCGTTGCGGCGGACTTCGCCGCCGGCAACCTCGAGAAGGCGGGGGCCGACGAGTGGACCCGCGCGCAGATTGCCTCTCGCTCGGACATCGAGGTTCCAGATCTCGTGCACGAGTGGGAGACCATCTCGTTACAGGTTGAGCCGGTGCAGGATCTGATCTCTCCGGGAGCAGCCGGCATGCTCATCGGGGACGCCGTGACGCACGAACACGATCTCCGGGGTGCGGTGGGACGGCCGGGGGCGCGCGACAGCGACGCGGTCTGGATCGCGCTCGATCGTTACGTCCGACGCTTTGGAAAGAGGATCAAAGATGCCGGGCTTCCGTCGGTTGTGGTGCAAGCGGGCGATCGTCGGTGGCAAGCGGGCGTGCTCGATCCGGAAGTCGAACTCGATGGCGCTGCTTTCCAACTTCTGCGGGCGCTGACCGGCAGGCGAACGATCGGCGAGATCACTTCGCTGCCGTGGACCGGTGACCCCGGACCCTACACGGAGCTCTTTTCGAGCTACCCTCCGGCGCGCGGCTCCCTTTTGGAGAACTGATTCGTCCGCGTGGTGGTCAGCTGGTCTCCGGTGGCGTCTGCCGTTCGGCTTGGACCAGCCTCGCCGGCTCACCCGCCAAGTTCGGGCTGCTTTGCTCGGCGATCGTCCGGCTCGAGATGATGTCGTCGATGACCCCGTAGTCCTTGGCCTCGTCGGGAGTCATGAAGCGATCCCGGTCGATGTCGGTCTCGACCTGCTCGATGGTCTGGGTCGTGTGATGAGCGAGGATCTCCGCCACCCGGCGCTTGAGCGACAGCACCTCGCGCGCATGGATCTCGATATCGGTCGGCGTTCCCTGGAACCCGGCCGATCCTTGGTGGATCATGATCTTTGCGTTCGGCAAGGCGAAGCGCTTGCCCTTGGCGCCGCCGGCGAGGAGTATGGCTCCCATCGACATGGCCATCCCGACGCAGATCGTCGAGACGTCGGGCTTGATGTACTGGATCGTGTCGTACATCGCCATCCCAGCGTAGACCTCCCCGCCGGGACAGTTGATGTAGATACTGATGTCCTTGTCGGGATCCTCGGATTCAAGATGGAGTAGCTGTGCCACGACGACGTTCGCCACTTCACTGTTGACGGGCGTGCCGAGCATGATGATGCGTTCCTTCAGCAATCTCGAGTAGATGTCGAAGGCGCGCTCGCCGCGACTGGTCTGCTCGATTACCGTGGGAACGAGGTAGTTGTAGTAGCGCTGTGAGGGATTCATCTGCGCCTGCCGCCTCCCAACCTTCCGGTTCGATCGTGGACCTTGATTGTCCCACCGATTCGGACCTCCGACTCACTCACCCCTGCCTCGCTGCTCGTGCCCCGGTCGGTCACCGTGCGCGGGGCCGACGAGCCCCGTCACTCGGACGGCGCGCATCGCGTCGCGATTGCGGGGCTCGCATGGGCCATCCGGCGTATCGTTCACCGAGGCCTCGTTTGCGACCGGCCCACGCAAGCGGCGCCATGACCGCTCGGACCACTCCTGCGGGTACGAACGGAGCCCTCACCTCGTCCTCGAACTGAGCCATGAAAAGCGCGAGGTCAACTGGTCGCGGCATGCCCGAGGCCATGACACGACGCTCGCGGGCAAGGGCAGTAGATGTCTCGAGCAGCCGTTCCATCTTTAGGGCGGGCCGGACCTCGACGAGCGCGCGCGCCGGTTGGTCGCTTCCGTTCGAGAAGCGATGGATCACGCCGGGAGGAACGACCACGGTTTCACCCTCGCCGGCGATGACGGTTCTGAACCCCTTCTTGAACTCGAGCGTCCCTGCGAGGACCTGAAAGCGCTCCTCCTGGATGGGGTGGACGTGAAGGCCGGGCGCATGACCGTCTGGCTCGAGCTCGAGCTCGAACGCCAGCATCTCACCTTTCGTGTCCGAGGCCGTCCGGGTGAACAGGATCCGCTCGCCGGTGATCGGATTGTCGAGAATCTGTCCGCTAAAGGCCATCAGAGAGCTCCTCCGCTCGTCGGTCCGGCTTTGCAACCGGAATCTGTCGTCGAGTCCCATGGTCGCGACCGCGCGCTCAGAAGTCGTCGGCCGGAGGAAGGTTCTCGTCCTACGTCGTGCGGGGTAATGAGCACGAACAAGGAGTAGCGAAAGGAGCAGTGGAGAGGGTGAAGTGCTTAGCGGTTGGTGCGACTCGGCTTGACCAGACCAGACTCGTAGGCAAAGACCACGAGCTGAGCTCGGTCGCGTGCGTGCAACTTGATCATCGTCCTACTGACGTGTGTCTTGGCGGTTGCCGGGCTGACCACGAGATGTTCGGCGATCTCGTCGTTGGTCCTCCCCGTTGCCACCAGAGCCATGACCTCTCGCTCTCTCTCGGTGAGCTCGTCGAGCTCGGGCAGTGGCCGGCGCTCGGTCGAGCCGGCCGCAAACTCCTCTATGAGGCGGCGCGTCACTCTCGGTGACAGCAGCGAGTCTCCGCGCGCCACGACGCGCACACCGTGAAGCAGCTCTGGCGGATCTGTGTCCTTCACCAAGAATCCGCTGGCCCCGGCTCGCAGGGCCTCAAAGACGTACTCATCGATCTCAAAGGTCGTGAGCACCACTACACGCACCCCAGCAAGTCGCTCGTCGTTCGCTATCCGGCGCGTCGCCTCGATGCCATCCAGCTTCGGCATGCGGATGTCCATCAAGATCACGTCGGGCAGGAGGTCGCCGGCAAGCGCGATGGCCTCCGCGCCGTCGGACGCCTCCGCGACCACCTCGATGTCGTCCTCGATGTCGAGAAGTGAGCGGAAGCCGGCCCGAACTAGGACCTGGTCGTCGGCAAGGATGACTCGGATCATGTGGCAGCTTCCGTGGGCAGCCGAGCCGAGACGCGCCAGCCACCGTCCGAGCGCGGGCCTGCGTCAAGTTCACCACCGGTTGCAATGGCGCGCTCGCGCATCCCCGTGATCCCGTGACCGCGGTCACCGTTAACCGACACTCTCGCGCCGTCATCGTCGACCGCGACGCGCACGTCATCGTCGCCATAGGTGATTGTCACGGTGGCGGTTGCGGGCACTGCATGTCGCGCCACGTTCGTAAGCGACTCCTGCACGATCCGGTAAGCGGCCTGCTCCACCCCGATTGGCAGCGCGCGCGGTTCGCCCTCGATGGACACGTTCACCGGGAGACCCACGGCCGATGCGTGCGACACCAGCTCATCGAGGAGCGCCAGGCTGGGGCCCGGAGCGCGCGGCGCCTCATCGTCCACCTGTCGCAGCACTCCGAGAGTCGAGCGAAGCTCGCGCAGGGCGTCCTTGCTCGTCTGCTTGATCGCGTCGAGCGCGTCGCGGGCCTCTTGGGGCTTCTGGTCTAGCAGGTGAGAGGCAACCCCCGCCCTGACGTTGATCATCGAGATGCTGTGGGCCAGGACATCGTGAAGTTCGCGCGCGATACGCAGGCGTTCCTCGCCGGCCCGCCGGCGCGCCTCCTCCTCGCGCGTCCGCTCGGCCTCGATCGCCCGCTGCTCCACCTCTGCCAGATAAGAACGCCGGCTTCGGGTCATCTCCCCGAGCGTGACGCTGACCGCCAGCCAGGCCGAGAACCACAGAGCCCCGTTGACGCCGAAGACGTGGCCGGATTCGAACATGACATCGACCACCACGAACCCAATTGCGATTGAGAGCGCCGCGGCTATTCCCTGGACCCGCAAACCGGCCGCAACCATCGAATAGAGCCCGATCGCGATCGGAACCGTGTAGAAGCCTCCGGGGTAGTCGAGAAGGTCGTAGACCAAGGCACACGTGACCCCGAGGGCCAGCACGGCGACGGGATGCTTGCGGCGCGCAACCAAGGGCACCGCTGCGGCTATCAGCAGCGCAGCACCTATGAAGTCCAGCGAACGAACCCCCGTCGAGCGCTGCGAGGCGAGGTACGTGCCGAAGAGTTGCGCCGCGGCGGCACCTCCGGCCACGGCGGCGTCGGCAGGACCGACGCCGAGTCGCTTGATCCATTTGGGCATTGCTTCACGCTATGTCAGGCGGTGGCGGCTGTCATTGGCCCGCCGGAGTAGCAGGAGCTACTTCCCGGGGAGTAGTCGGTCCCGTCCAAGAGTCTCCCACCATCCGACGACGCGCGAGGCTCCGAGGGACCACCATGGTCGATTAACGGCAGGGTTCGATCCCGCACCCTGCGTATCTCCCGTAGCCATCAAGCCGGAGGAGGCGAGCATCATGGGCACGATCCACGCGGACCCTCAGACGCGGCGCGATCTCGAGAAGGAGCCTCGATTGGAAGACTTCGTCATCGAGACGCACGACCTCACCAAGCGTTACGACAATGACATCGTGGCCGTCGATGGTTTGACGCTGCGCGTGCGGCGCGGGGAGGTCTACGGGTTCCTGGGCCCCAACGGCGCCGGCAAGACCACGACCCTGCGGATGCTGCTTGGACTCGTGCGCCCGAGCTCCGGCAGCGTGGTCCTTCTCGGTGAAGCCCCGGGATCCCCAGGCGGGCTGGCGCGGGTCGGGGCCATGATCGAGTCGGCGGGGCTTTACCCGTTCCTGTCGGGAAGAGACAACCTGCGCGTTCTGGCTCGCCACGCCGGGGTCCCGGATGAGCGGATCTCTGCTGCGCTTGCGGAGGTCGATCTAACCGACCGGGCCGAGGATCGCTTCGGTACCTACTCGCAAGGTATGAAACAGCGACTCGGGGTGGCCGCTGCCCTGCTCAAGGACCCCGAGCTGCTGATCCTCGACGAACCGACGAACGGTCTCGATCCGGCGGGCATGGCGGAGATGCGCGCCTTCATCCGAGGTCTCGGCCGGGAACATCGCACCGTCTTGCTCTCGAGCCACCTCATGACCGAGGTCGAACAAATCTGCGATCGCGTCGGGGTCATCCGCGCGGGCGAGCTCGTCGGCGAGGGCACGGTTGACGAGCTACGCGGTCGCGCCGGCCTCAGCGTGCGCGCCGAGCCCCTGGCCGAAGCCGAGCTCCTCGTCGCCAGCCTTTCCATGGTCGAGACGGTCATCGCCGCCGACGACCGGTTGCGAATCGCAGCCGACCCCGCCGCCGCGCCGGTGATCAACCGGGCCCTGGTGGACGCAGGCATCGCGGTCAGCGAGCTGTCTCCGGATCGAGCCTCACTGGAAGAAGTGTTCCTGGGACTCACTCGAGAAGGTAGTGACGAATCATGAACAGCGTTTTAGCCGAGCTCCTGGTCCTGCGGAAGCGAGTAAGCACCTGGATCCTGTTGGGGATTTGGGCGGTGCTCACTGCTTTCTTCGCGTACGTCCTGCCCTACGTGGAAGCCGCGGAGGTGCCTACCCAACTCCTTCCGGAGGGGCTGGCCGGCAACGTGATCGCCGGATTCCCCTTCTTCGGGGGCGTGTTCGCGCTGATACTCGGAGTGCTCGGGGTCGGCAGTGAGTATGGTTGGAACACCTTCAAGACCCTGTTTACCCAGGGTCCCGGCCGGTTGCGGATGTTCGCCGCCAAGCTACTGGCCCTGGCGCTGGCGCTGGCTCCTTTCGTTCTCGTCGCCTTTCTCGTCGGCGCGGTCGGCAGCTATGCGATCGCACAGGCAGAAGCGGCGACCGTCTCGTGGCCCTCCACCTGGCTGCTCGCCCGCTCGCTGGGAGGAGGTTGGCTCATCCTGGCGGTGTGGGGCGCACTGGGGGTGCTGCTCGCCGTGCTCTCGCGCGGAACGGCTCTGGCCATCGGGCTTGGCATCCTCTACGCGCTCGTTATCGAAGGGCTCGCGAGCGCACTGGTCGACGCGGTGAGCTGGCTGGAGAGTCTGTCCGACCTGCTTCTGCGCACCAACGCCTACTCGTTCGCCGCGGCGTTGGGACTTTCGCCGGAGGCCGCCGCGGACGGCGGGCCGGGCTCCTTCTTCGGGCCGTTTGTCGACGGCGGTCGGGCCGCCATCGTTCTCGCTGCCTACATCGCCCTCTTCCTCCTGGTGTCTGCGGTCCTGTTGCGACGCCGCGATGTGGATTGAAGCGGTCAAAGGCGAACGGAGTTCTTGGGCAAGCCCTCCTCCACGATCGCAACGTGGAACTCCATTTTGTTGTCGGAAACCGCGACACCAGGGGCGCGTTATCGGACCGGGGTGTACTCGGTCTATCGCCTGCACGTCGAGTTGCAGTTGCGGGAAGCTGCGACCGACGGGGATCCCGAACTGCTTGCGGACCTTCTCCTCGCTCCTCTGAGCGCCGATCTCCTCGAGTACGTTCGCTCCGATCGCAAAGTTTCCAAAAGGCGAGTGCTCGAGGGTCTGATGCAACTCGTTGGGTCGGTGTGCCCCGCGACTGCGACGCCGAGCAGGCGCCGGTCGAAAGGATGAGCATTCCCGGCCCTCATCCCGAGTGAGCGCTGCTGCACTTGGTGCTAGGCCGGAGACTGGGCCGTGGCTCGCAGGGCTTCAACCGTGACGCGTATCGATGGACGGCGGGCGGCATCCTTCCGCCAGACCGCGTAGATGTGCCGGCTCAGGGTCGGGCGCACGGGGATCATTCGCACTCCTTTCGGCAGGGGATCGCGACCGAGTCGCGGTATGACCGCGGCGCCCAGCCCGGCCGCCACCAGCGCCATCTGAGTGGGATTCTCCGCCGCCGTGTGGGCGACCTGCGGTTCGAGCCCTTGGGTCCGCAGGGTGTGCAACAGCCAGTCGTGGCAGATCGACCCGCGGGTCCAGGCGATCCAGGGCTCGCCGGCGAGCTCTTCGAGTTGGAGGACCGCACGTCCCGCCAGAGGATGCTCGGCGGGCAGCGCGACATCGGCGACGTCGTCGAGCAAGGGTGCCTTCATCAGCCCGCCCGGAAGCGAGAGCGGTGAGTTGAACCAGTCCTGGGCCACGGCCAGATCGACGTCGCCGCGCGCGACCAGGGGGATCGCCTCGTCGGGCTCCCGCTCACTCAGTTCCACTCGCAGCTGTGGATGCTGAACCGCGAGAGCTCGCAGGGCCTGAGGTGCAAGTCCGCGCGCCGCGGTCGCAAACGCGGTCAGGGCCAACCGGCCGACTACCGCTTCGCGATGGGCCTCGAGCTCGGCCTCGGCCCCCTCCACGAGGGACAAGATCTTGTGGGCGTGCTCGACCAGCAGGTCGGCGGCATCCGTGAGCCGCACCCCGCGCCCGTTGCGCTCGACGAGCGGCTGGCCGAGCTCTCGTTCCAACTTCGCGATCTGCTGAGAGATGGCCGAGGTCGTGACTTCCAGCACTTCGGCGGCCGCGCTGACCGAGCCGTAGCTCGCCACGGCATGCAGCGCGCGCAGCCGTTCGAGGCTCAACATGTAAGCAATACTACACGATTGTGCTTACGATTCCTCGCTAGTCCTTAAGTATGAAACCGGCGATAGTGGCGCGTATGTGCCCACCGAATGGTCCCGAGACCACCGCCGAGGTGCTCTGCCCGAGGGGGGACGACCGGCCCTCCGCCGAGCGCCTGGTTCCGCCGAGCCGGCGCGACGGGGAGTCCCAGGCCCACTCGCCGGCCTTCGGGCGGACGGACTGGGCGCTGCTGGCTGCCGTGGCCGGCATGTGGGGCTCCTCGTTCCTGTTCATCGACATCGGTCTCCAATCGTTGGAGCCGACCGTCGTGACGCTGCTGCGACTGTTGTTCGGAGCCGCGACGCTGGCCGGTTTTCAACGAGCGCGCACGCCGGTTCCCCGGGCGGACTGGATGCTCGTTGCGCTGCTCGGGCTGCTGTGGATGGCGATCCCGCTACTGCTGTTTCCGATCGCACAGCAGTGGATCGACTCGTCTCTCGCCGGGATGGTCAACGGAGCCGTGCCGTTGTTTGCGGCCGCGGTCGCGACCGTGATCCTGCGCACGCTCCCGGGGAGGCGGCAGCTGGTGGGGCTGGCAATCGGATTCCTCGGGGTGGTCGCCATCGGCTGGCCCGCGGTGCAAGGGGCCTGGGCGACCGCTCTCGGTGTGGGCTTGGTGTTGCTGGCGACGATGCTCTACGGCATCGCGATCAATCTTGCCGTTCCCCTACAGCAGCGCTACGGGGCCCTGCCGGTGCTGCTTCGAGCTCAACTCTTCGCCCTTGCGGTCGTGTCGGTGCCGGGTGTAGCCGGCTTGCCCGACTCATCGTTTGCATGGCCGAGTCTCGTGGCCGTGGCCGCGCTTGGCTGCCTCGGGACGGCGCTCGCCTTCGTAGGAATGACGACTCTCGTCGGCCGGGTCGGTGCTGCGCGCGGCTCGGTCACGATCTACTTCATTCCGATCGTTGCCATCGTTCTGGGCATCGTCTTCAGGGGCGAATCGATAGCCGCAATATCGCTGGCCGGTAGTGCGCTGGTCATGGCGGGCGCGTACCTGACCAGTCGTAAGGAAGCTTGATCGAGGAATCGACCTCGAGCGGTGAAGCCGGGCGTAGCCGCCGGCGCTGCGCGCCACTCGATTCGGGTTCACGAACGAACGAACCATCCGCCTAGACGTAGGCTCGTGCGTGATAGTTTTCGGCAGGTGAACAGCGGCTTTCCTGCGTGTCTGTGGGCCTTGGGCTGCGGGCGTAAGCGCAACGACGGCCACTGGATCCCCACCACTCAAAGGGCCGCCGGGCGGTGCGCCGCGACCAGCGCGCACCGCGAATAGGGCTCGATGCAAACGGGAGCGGGGTAGGCAAGTGCCTGAGGGCTATTTCGGTAGCTACGTAACCATCGGAATCTTCGCCGTCGCGGGACTGGTTCTCGTGTTCGGCACCCTCGCCCTCACGCGCCTTCTCCGCCCCAACGTCCCGACGAGGGCCAAGACCCTGACCTACGAGTCGGGCATCGACCCGATCGGAACCGGCTGGGCGCAGGCGAACGTCAGGTACTACGTGTTCGCGCTGCTGTTCGTGATCTTCGACGTCGAGGCCGTCTTTCTCTTCCCCTGGGCGACGGTGTTCGAGGCGCTGGGGACCCAGGCGTTCATCGAGATGGTCATTTTCATCGGCATTCTCGCCCTCGCCCTGCTCTACGCGATCAAGAAGAAGGTCCTCGATTGGCTGTAATCGAGAAGGTCAGGCTCCCGAAGCCGGTCTCCTGGGCGCTGAACTGGAGCCGGCAGTACTCGCTGTGGATGCTGCAGTTCGGCCTTGCCTGCTGCGCCATCGAGATGGGTGCGGCGATCGCCACCAAGTTCGACCTCATCCGCTTCGGCGTCATCCCCTTTCCCGCTTCGCCCCGGCAGGCCGATCTCATGGTCGTCGCCGGCACGGTGACCGACAAGATGGCCGCCCCGATCAGACGCGTCTACGACCAGATGCCCGAGCCGAAGTACGTGATCTCCATGGGATCCTGTGCCAATTGTGGAGGGCCTTACTGGGACAGCTACTCGGTTACCAAGGGCGTCGACCAGATCATCCCGGTTGACGTCTACGTCCCGGGATGCCCTCCGCGCCCCGAGGCGTTGCTGCAGGGAATCATCCGCCTCCAGCAGAAGATCGCGACCGAAGACGTCAGCACGAGGTGGAGAGGTCACGACACCGAGATCCCGCACATCCCCGAGCCGGGCCTGGCGGGAGGGGTCTAGTGAGACTGACGGCCGAAGAGGCGCTCGATCGCGTCAAGGGAGCGTTGGGTGAGCGCGTGGTCGAGGCGCGCCTCAACCATGGTCAGGTGGACCTGGTAATCGAGCCGCTTAACCTCGTGGAGGCGGTGACGGTTCTGCGCGACGACATCGCATTGGGCTGTCGATTCTTTACCTTTCTGTCCGCCGTCGACCGCTCGACGTTCAACTTCGACGACGACGAACAAAAGGGTGGCATCGAGGTGCTCGTGCACCTCTACAGCCCCGAGAAGGTCTTCCATGTCACCATCCACGTCCCGCTGGACTTCGAAACACCCGTCTGTCCCTCGATCACCGGCGTCTTCCGTGGTGCCGAGTGGCACGAGCGTGAGTCGGCGGAGATGTTCGGCATCCACTTCACCGGTCACCCGAACCTCGTGACCCTGTACTTGTCCGAAGACTTCGAGGGTCATCCCATGCTGAAGTCCTTCAAGCTGCCGGCGCGCAGCTACGTGAAGGACTGGCCGGGAGCCAAGGACCCCGACGAAGCCGCGGCCGGGGGTAGGTAATGGGTACACGCGGGGCGGGCTCGGCCGGACCGCAGAGCACGACACTGGAGCCCGAGCTCCAGCAGCTTCAAGATTCCAGCGCGTTCGCGGCCGAGGTTTCCGAGGGCAGGCTCGTCACCGAGCAGATGCTGCTCAACGTCGGCCCCCAGCATCCCGCAACGCACGGCGTCTTCCGTCTGCTCGCAACCATCGACGGCGAACGGCTCGTGCGCGCCGAGCCGGTCGTCGGCTACATGCATCGCGGTTACGAGAAGCTGGTCGAGCAACGCGATTACCGTCAGATCACCAATCTCATCAGCCGCATGGATTGGCTATCGGGCATCAATAACGAGCTGCCACTCGCCCTCGCGCTCGAGGAGCTCATGGAGATCGAGGTTCCCGAACGCGCTCAGTATCTGCGGGTGGCGCTGGCCGAGATGAACCGCATCCTGAACCACCTGATGTTCTTTCAGTCGTTCTCGGCCGAGCTCGGCGCGATCACGCCTACCTTCTACGCCTTCCGGGAGCGCGAGGACATCCAGTACGCGATGGAGTCGGTCACGGGTGGCCGGATGCACTTTGGCTTCTTTCGTCCCGGTGGGCTCAAGGAGGACGTGCCGAAGGGGTTCATCGCCATGGCGCTGGCCGCAGTCCGAAAGGTCATCGAGCGCATTGGTGACTACGAGGACCTCCTGACCGGCAACGAGATCTTCAAGCAGCGCACGATCGAGGTCGGTGTGCTCGACAAGGAGGTCGCCTACTCGTACGGGGTCTCCGGTCCGATCGGGCGTGGGTCCGCGATCGACATGGACGTGCGACGCGACGAGCCCTACCTCGTCTACGACCGCTTCGACTTCGAGGTCTGCAGTGCACCGCACGGTGATTGCTTCGACCGCTTCTGGGTGCTGCTGCACGAGGTCGTCGAGTCGGCCAAGATCGTCGAACAGGCTCTGGGTGGACTACCTCCGGGTCCGATCATGGGCAAAGTTCCGCGCGTGGTCGAAGCTCCCAAGGGAGAGGTTTACATCCGCACCGAGAACCCCTTGGGTGAGCTCGGCTTCTACCTGGTTTCCGACGGGGGGCGGCGCCCCTACAGAATCAAGATCCGGACGCCGTCTTACTCCAACGTGTCGGCGCTGCCCCACGTGCTCAAGAACACGCTCGTGTCCGACATGATCGCCATCCTCGGGTCCTTCTTCTTCGTTCTGGGAGACGTCGACCGCTGATGGAAATCGCACTGACCGCGTGGCAGATACTCATCGTCAAGCTGCTCGTCGTTCTCGCCGTAGTGCCCGTGGGGGCGCTGGTGGGTGGCTACGTGCTGCACAAAGAGATGGCGCATATGCAGCACCGCCTCGGCCCCATGTACGCAGGTGGGTGGCATGGATGGGCGCAGACTCTCGCCGACGGGATCAAGTTCGCCTACAAGGAGGACATCGTCCCAGCCAACGCGGACCGGCGCGTGTTCTCGTTGGCCCCTGCGGTCATCTTCGTGCCGGTGCTGTTGCTCTACTTGGTAATTCCCGTGGATCGGTCCCTCATCGTCGAGGACCTTGACGTCGGGCTCTTCTATTTGCTTGCGATTGGATCGGTCGGTGCGATCGGTGTGCTCATGGCCGGGTGGTCCAGCGCCAACAAGTACGCATTGATCGGCGCTCTGCGCTCCGCAGGTCAGCTCATCGCCTACGAGTTGCCGATCGTGCTCAGCGCTGCGGCCGTCGCAATGCTGGCCGGGACCCTGTCCGTCGTTGGCATCGTCGAAGCGCAGGACTGGCCTTTCATCCTGTGGCCGCCGGGCCTCGGCGTCGCTCTTTTCTTACTCTTCACCGCAGGGGCGATGGCCGAGATGGCGTTGCCGCCCTTCGACATGCCCGTCGCCGAATCCGAGCTCATCACGGGACCCTTCACCGAGTACACGGGCATGCGCTTCATCTTCGGCTTCTTCTTTGCTGAGACCGCACACATGATTGCTTTTGCTGCGATCGGCACGACGTTGTTCCTCGGCGGATACAAGCCCATCGTTCCGTGGGGCCCACTCGAAGCGATACCGGGTGTCTTGTGGTTCTTCGCCAAGACGTCTTTCATGGTCTTCTTGTTGCTGTGGATTCGTTTCTCGTTTCCGCGGCTGCGCGAAGATCAGCTGCAGAAATTCGCATGGAAGTTTCTCATCCCGCTATCACTCGTACTGATCCTCGCGACCGGCGCATGGATTCTCTACGGCCCATGAGGTTAGGAACCAAGTGGCGATAGACCACGTCGATCAGAGGCTCGAGCGTGCGCGCAAGCCCGGTTTTGGGATCGGGCTGCTCAAGGGCATGCGTGTGCTGCTCAAGCACCTCTTCAAACGCAACGCCGTGATTCAGTATCCCGAGGTCAAGCAAGACCTGTCGCCGCGCACGCGTGGAGTTATCGCGCTCAAAGAGGAGAACTGCACGGTGTGCATGTTGTGCGCGCGTGAGTGCCCCGACTGGTGCATCTACATCGATTCGCACAAGGAGACGCTTCCGCCCAAGCGCCAGGGTGGCCGCCCGCGCAAGCGCAACGTGCTCGACCGCTTCGCCATCGATTACGCGCTGTGCATGTACTGCGGCATCTGCGTCGAGGTATGCCCTTACGACGCGCTGTTCTGGAGCCGCGAGTTCGAGTACGCCGAGTACGACATTCGCCAGCTGACGCACGAGAAGGAGAAGCTGTCGGACTGGATGGCCACGGTCCTGCCTCCGCTCGAGCTCGAGGAGGGGGCCGATGTCCCGGGCCAGCCGAGCAAGGCCCCCGCCCCCGCGACGGCTTCGCCGACCGTTGCGGCCACCGCGGCGAGCCCCGCTAACGTCACTTCGTCGGCGGCCGAGGCGCGCCCCGAACAGGCGCAGTCCGCGCCGAAGGAGGGGACCGCCACCACCGAGGCTGCGAGGCCCGCCGCCAGCGCGCCGGACGCACCGACCGGTCCCGCCCCGGAGACGGCCAAGCCGCCCCCCGGCCTCGCCGACGAGGTCAAGGAGCAGCAGATGGACGCGACCGCCGAGCCCCAGGTCGAGCCCGCGAAGAAAGTGGATTCGGCCGGCGCGGTGGATCGGGAGGCCAGCCAGGCCGAGGTCGAGGCCGCAACCGAAGCCGAGACACCGGCCGCGGCGGAATCCACCGCCGTCACTCAGACTCCGCCCGCGACGGCCGCTCCCACACGCCCCACCCCGAGAATCGAGGATCTCGAACAGCCCGAGACCGCCTACCGGCGGGTGCTCGAGGAGCAGACCAAGGCCGGTTCCTCACCCCAGGTCGCCGAGGCGCGCGCCAAGGTCGCCAGGGTGAAGGCCGAGCGGGCTCTCACGCAAGCTCGGGCGGCCGGCCCCCCCGAGGCTGCTCCTACTCCCGAGCCTTCGGGCGCGCCCGAGGCCGCCGAGCCCCAGCCCACCCAGGGCCCGGTGTCCCCGACCGACGAAGAGAAGTCGGACGCGGCCGAAGAAGGGGAGGCCACGGCCGAAGCTGCATCGTCTGCCGAGGCCGCCCCGACTGAAACCCAACCCACCGCCCCGAGCGGGGACGAGGATCCAGAAGCGATCCACGAGCGCGTGCTCGCGGAGGAGCGAGCCAAGGGATCGAGCGACGCGGTTGCAACCGCTCGGGCGAAGGCGGCCCGCATGCGCGCCATCAAGGGCACGAAGGGACCTTGATGGCGGAGCCATATCAAGAGGGCGCCTTCTGGCTGATCTTCATCCTCATAGGATTCGCAGGTCTGCGCGTGGTGACGACGCGCAACGTCGTCCATGCGGCGCTGTGGCTCGTCGGGACGCTTCTGGGTGCGGCATCGATGTACGTGCTGCTCTATGCCGAGTTCGTGGCCTGGGTCCAGGTCCTCGTGTACGTCGGTGCGGTGGTGGTGCTGATGCTGTTCGGGCTCATGCTCACCAGGGCTCCCATCGGCAGCGCCAACTTCGATAACAACCAGCGGCTGATAGCTGCGGCCTGCGCCGGGCTGCTCTTCTTGGTCACGAGCTTCATCATGTTGCAGGCGTTCGAGGGCCAGGAGATCGATTTCACCGCCACCGAGGGCACGAAGGTCGAGAGCATCGGCGAAGTCATCTTCTCGCTCTACGTGTTGCCCTTCGAGATCGTGTCACTGCTGCTCCTCGCCGCGCTGGTGGGGGCGGTAGTGATCTCGCGCAGGGATGAGGGTCCGGTGAGTCGCTGATGCCCATCTCGTACTTTTTGGTGCTGTCCGCACTCCTCTTCAGCATCGGAATCTACGGAGTGCTCGCTCGCCAGCACGCAGTCCTGGTTCTCTTGAGTGTCGAGCTGATGCTGAACGCAGCGAATATCAACCTGGTCGCTTTCTCCGCCATGCTGGGGGAAGCGGGCGTTCCAGGACAGGTCTTCGCACTGTTCGTGATCGCGGTAGCCGCCGCGGAGGTGGGAGTGGGGCTTGCGATCGTGATTCTGATTTACCGGAACCGGCGGAGCGTGGACATCGATGAGATGTCCCTGATGAAGTGGTGATGGAGTGAACTCACTGTTTCTGGTTGCCGAGGAAATCGAGGGCATAGAGGCGACCCGTTCGGGTTTGTTCCCCGACCTCATGTGGCTCGTGCCGCTGTTGCCGGCGCTGTCGTTCCTGGTCATCCTCTTTTTCGGAAGAAAGCTGCCGGGTAAAGGCCACAGCGCCGGCATCTTCGCCATAGCGGTCTCTTTCTTGCTCGCGCTCGGAGCTTTCATCGATCTCGTAACGGGGGCCGAGACGGTCGAGAAACACTGGGTGTGGTTCCAGCTCGAGAGTCTCGAGCTGACCTTTGGGATGAACTACGACTTCCTCGCGGGGTTGATGTTCGTCGTGGTGACCTTCATCTCTTTGCTCGTGCAGATCTATTCGACCGGGTACATGCACGACGACGAACGCTACACGTGGTTCTACGCCGCGCTCTCACTGTTCACCGCGTCGATGCTGCTTCTGGTCATCGCCGACAACCTCATCCTGATGCTCGTCGGCTGGGAGGGAGTGGGTCTGTGCTCCTACTTTCTAATCGGTCACTACTGGGAGGAGAAGCCCAACTCGTCTGCCGCGATCAAGGCCTTCATTACTACGCGCGTCGGTGACGTCGGATTCATGTTTGGCATCTTCGCTTTGTTCATCATCGCGGGCACCTTCAACATCACCGAGATCAACCACCTCGCAGAGGGAGGCGACATCGGGGGCATCAGTCTGACGATCGCAGCGCTCCTCTTGTTCTGCGGCGCCATCGGCAAGTCGGCGCAGTTCCCACTCTACGTGTGGTTGCCCGACGCCATGGCGGGACCGACACCCGTAAGCGCCTTGATCCACGCTGCCACGATGGTCGTTGCGGGCATCTACCTCGTCGCACGCATGTTCCCCGTTTTCGAGTTCGCCAACGGAGGCGTTCCGCTCGAGGTCGTGGGTGTGATCGCTGCGATAACGATGCTCGTCTCCGCTTTGCTGGCACTGATTCAAGACGACATCAAGAGGGTGCTTGCGTACTCCACCATCAGCCAGCTCGCCTATATGTTCGCCGGGCTTGCCGTGGGCGTCTTCACCGCGGGGATGTTCCATCTCTTTACCCACGCATTCTTCAAGGCGCTGCTCTTCCTGGGAGCCGGCTCGGTGATCCACGCCGTGCACTCCAACAACATGAGCGATATGGGCGGCATGCGGAAGTTCATGCCGGCGACGTTCAAGACCTACATCATCGGTTCACTTGCGCTCGCGGGCATTCCGCCACTAGCCGGGTTCTTCTCGAAGGACGAGGTCATCGGAGGAGCCCTGCGGGCCGGCATCGACGGCACGCGCGCCACCGCTTGGATCGTGTTCGGCTCGGCTCTCCTGACTGCCTTCTTGACCGCGCTCTACACGGCGCGCATGTGCATCAAGACGTTCTGGGGCGACTACCGCGGACACGGTCATCCACACGAGAGCCCCGGCTCGATGACGAGCCCCCTGTGGGTGCTCGCCGGCCTTACCTGCGTGGTCGGCTTTCTCGGGTTCCCGGTGATTGGGGTGTTCAAGTACTGGATCTTCGCACCGGGCGAAGTCGCGCACAGCTTCGAGCCGCTCTACAACGTCGTACTTCCGGTGGTGACCGTGGGCGGTGCGCTGTTCGCCTTCTTCATCGCATACAAGTGGTTCTACAAGGAGCAATGGCAGTTCGACTTCCGCTCGACCTCCTTCGGATGGCTCTACGGGTTCGCCGAGAACAAGTACTACCTCGACGACCTCTATCTCGGTGGCGTAGTCAAGCCGCTTCAATACCCGCTGGCGGCGGCGACCTACTGGGCGAACCAACACATCCTGGATGGTGTCGTCGACGGGGCCGCGCGCGGCACGCTGGGTGCTGCCTCCGGCACCTACAGAGCGGATCAGGAGGTCGTCGACTTCGGTGTCAACGGTGCGGCCGGTCTCACTAATTTCTCAGGCGGTTTGCTGCGTTACATCCAGTCGGGAAACGTCCAGCGCTATGCGGCGGTCTTGTTTGCCGCGATAGCGATCTTCGTTGCGGTCTTCGCGTTGGTCTAGAAAGGGGTCTTGTTGATGTCCTGGGTTGACGACTGGGGGCTGAGCCTCGCGACGTTCCTGCCCGCGCTGGGTGTGATCGTCCTGATGTTTCTTCCCGCGCGCGACGCTCTCGTAAAGGTCACCGGCACCGTATTTGCGGCTCTGGCGCTGATTGCCGGCATACTCTGCGCGCTGCGGTTCGACTACGGCGCGAGTGATCGGATACAACTCGAGGTCGATGCGACCTGGATCGAGTCGATCGGCGCTCGCTACCACGTCGGGGTCGACGGGATGTCGCTTCCCCTGCTCGTGCTGAGCTTGCTGGTGTGCTTCTTGTGCATGGTCTACCTGTGGTGGCACATGCCCGAGCCCGGCAAACCAAAGGCTCTCTTCGGGCTCGTGCTACTTCTCGAAACCGGGATGAACGGGACCTTCGTTGCGCTCGATCTCATTCTGTTCTTCATCTTCTTCGAGCTGGTGCTGGTTCCCATGTACTTCATGATCGGCATCTGGGGCGGGCCCAATCGCGACTACGCGAGCGTCAAGTTCTTCCTCTACACCCTCTTCGGTTCTATCTTCATGCTGCTGGGTTTCCTGGCGCTGTGGATCAATTCGGGCGGCGAGACGTTCGACATGATCGCCCTGCGAGATACCACCGGCGGCGCGAGCGAGTTGTTCCAGAACCTCGTCTTCTTGGGGCTGTTCTTGGGCTTCGCGATCAAGGTGCCCATGTGGCCGTTTCACACCTGGCTGCCGGATGCTCATACCGAGGCACCGACCGTCGGCTCGGTGCTCCTGGCCGCCGTGCTGCTGAAGATGGGAACGTACGGCTTCATCCGGATCGCTCTGCCGATTCTGCCTGACGCGGCCGTGACCTACGCACCGATCATCGGCATCCTCGCCGTGATCGGCATCATCTGGGGATCGTTGTGCTGTTTCGCTCAGACGGACCTGAAACGGCTCATAGCGTTCTCATCGGTGGGCCACATGGGCTTCGTCATGCTCGGCATCGCGACGTTGACCGACCGCGGCATCAACGGCGCCATTTTCGGGATGGTCGCGCACGGGCTCATCACCGGAATGTTGTTCTTCCTCGCCGGTTCGATGCACGAGCGTTACCACACGCGCGAGATCGCGGCCCTCGGCGGCATGCTCAAGCAGGCTCCGCGCTTCGGCTCGGTCTTTTCCTATGCGGCGATTGCGTCGCTGGGACTTCCGGGGCTCGCCGGTTTCTGGGGCGAGATGCTGGCCCTGTTGGGCGCCTATCAGCCGGCCCCAGGACTAAGCGTCGAGCTGTTCCGGGTGCTGATGGTCATCGGTGGCATCGGGACCGTGCTGACCGCCGGTTACCTGCTGTGGACCATTCAGCGAGTCAACCTCGGAACCGTGCCTGAGAAATTCGCTTCCGGTAAGGGGGTCTTCGACGTCGAGCGAATCGAGTGGGCCGCCTGGGCACCGCTTCTGCTTCTCATCGTCGTGGCGGGGCTCTACCCGGCCATTCTCACCAACGTCACCGCCGATGCCGTGCAGGGCCTGACCGGAGTCTTCGGAGGGTAGGTGAACCCGCTACTTGCCCAAGCGGTAACTCAGCCGAGCATCGACTGGCACGCGCTCGCGCCGGAACTCGTAATGGCGAGCGCTGCCTGCGTAGTGCTAGTTGCGGACCTGTTCTTGCCTCGGAACTCGAAGTGGATTGCCATGCCGCTATCGGCGGCCGGAATCATCGGCACGCTGGCTGCTGTGGTGTCGCTCATCAACACCGAGACGACGACGCTGGCCGGGACCTTCGAGGTGGATACCTTCTCGCTGCTGTTCAAAGCGCTGTTCTGTGTCCTGGGGCTGATCATTCTTGCGATCAGCTTTCACTACTTTCGCGGCGGTTCCTATTACCAGGGTGAGTATTACTTCTTGTTGTTGTGTGCGCTGTTCGGCGGGCTTGTAATTGCAAGCGCGCGCGATCTCATCTCTCTCTTTATCGCGATCGAGCTCATCAGCATCCCGGGCATCATCATGGTGGCCCTGAGGAAGGGCGATGTGAAGTCGAACGAAGGCGCGCTGAAGTTCTTCCTATTCAGTGTGATGTCCTCGGCTGTGATGCTCTACGGGATGTCGCTCGTCTACGGGGTGACCGGCTCGACCATCCTCAGCGACATTCGAGGCTCAATCGGAACGGATGCCGATCAACCGATCATCGTGCTCAGCGTGTTCTTCGTGGTGGTCGGCTTTGCCTTCAAGATCTCGGCGGTTCCGTTTCACTTCTGGGCGCCGGACACCTACGAAGGAGCGCCCTCGCCGGTCGCGGCGTTTCTCTCGACGGCTTCGAAGATCGGCGGATTCGTCGGGTTGCTCGTGCTGATGTTCAAGGCCTTTCCCGAGGTCGCCGACCATTGGGCGCCGGTGTTCGGGGTGCTGGCGGCGTTGACGATGACGGTCGGAAACCTCATCGCGCTGCGGCAGCAGCACGTCATTCGACTGCTCGCTTACTCGGGAATCGCTCAGTCCGGCTACATCCTCGTGTGCCTCGCGCTGATCAATCCCGACAACCCCGGCGCGAGCGAACAGGCGTTCGCGGCCGCCGTCATCTACCTCGCCATCTACGGAATCATGGACCTGGGTGCGTTCGCGGCCGCCGTTGCCTTCGCTCGCCGCGGTGGCTCGTACTTCATCAACGATTACGCGGGTCTCTGGCAGCGGAGCCCGGCGCTGGCTTTGCTCTTCAGTGGTTTTCTCGTGTCGCTCGCGGGGGCGCCGCCTATGGCCGGGCTCATCGCGAAGCTCTTCGTCTTTCTCGCTACGATCGAGGCCGAGGTGTACTGGCTCGCAATCGTCATGGGCGTGAACACGGTTATCGCGGCGTGGTACTACCTTGCGATCATCAAGAAGATGTTCTTCGATTCGCCCGAAGTCGCCGAGCCGGTCGAGGTCCCGTATTTGCTTACCGCCGCAATGGGCGCGGCGGCTGCGCTACTGGTGGCGCTACTGGTCTATCCGCCACTGCTGACGAACCTGGCCGACAGATCGGTCTTCTGAGATGAGGGGGCCAAGACTCTCGCCCTAAGGAGAGTTCAAGTGCGGTTTGCCGCCGGCACGAGGCGACCGCGGGCCCACACTCCGCCCCTCACGCGCTCGCCTGCGGGTACCTCTTCACCGGGCCAGACGATCGCGTTGTCGACGCGCGCTCCCTCGTGCAACAACGCTCCGGCCAGCACCATGGCTCCGGCCCGGAGCGACTCCTCGTCACAGGAAGCGTCGGGACCGAGGTAGGCGCGGCCACCCTCGACCTCGATGAACTCGCCCGGATGTGGTCGAGGAGACAGGGGACCGCGTCCTGCGAGAAGATCGAGCGATGCCTCGACATAGCTTCCCACCGTGCCGACGTCGAGCGCGTAGCCATAGCTGAACACCACGGCAACATCTCCGCGTTCGACCAACGGGCGAAGCAACGACTCCGCGATTCCGGCCGGGCGCGTGTCCGGGAGCAGTTCCAAAGCCCGAGCTTGGAACGCGGCGAGACCCAGATACCTCGCGCCGGGAGCTCTGGGGTCCTTTCTTCGATCCACGAAGCTCGTCGCTCGTTCGCCGGCGATGGTCAGGTCTGCGCCGGAGTCCACCGGGTGGACCGCGACGGTCGCCTCGGCCCCCATACGCCGGTGTTCGGCCACGAGATGTCGCGCTGCTACATCCGTCAGCGCGTCTCCGTTGCACACGACGGCGGTCTCACCGATGTGGTCTCGCAGCGCCGCAAGCGTCCCCCCGGTACCCCAGGGTTCCGGTCCCTCATCCAGCGTCTCGAAGTCCCCGTAGCCGGCCAGGGCGCCGATCGCCGTTTCGCTGAAATGGCTGGTGTTGACCACGACCTCGTCCGTGGCGTCCAGCAGGTTGCACAGCCCCCAGGCTCCGAGGGGGACGTCGAGCAGGGGGAGGGCTGGTTTGGGGATCGTGGCAGTCAGTGGTCGGAGTCGCTCGCCCAAGCCGGCGGCGAGTAGGATCCCGGTTGCGGACACGAGCGCGACGCTAGCCCATCTGGCGGCGTGGTTCTCTTTTCCAGGCCTAGAACTTGGGCAATAAGTACAAAAGCCCCGCGTATGGAGAGCCACCCTCCCGCCTGGGGCCGCTCGTCGGTTCAGAAATCTGGAAGGGTTTTGGGGTTGTAGGGAGAAACTTGGGAGAAGATGCGCCATAGGGTGGGATCAAGGTCCCGCACGGGCGACGTCACAGACCAACTGCGACAAGTGGGGTTAAAACAGGTGGGGTCACGACAATTGGGGTTCATGGGGCAGTGAAAGCCAGCGCAAGAATCATCATCGGCATTGTCATCATTCTGTTTGGTTCCATCCTTCTGCCGCGCCCCGCATCGCGCGTGGTGGCTCCCGATGCCGAGGCCGCGCAAATCCTTCCCACCCCCACGATTCCGCCGATCCTGCCCTCCGAGACGCCCGACCCCGAACCCGACCCCGATCCACTGCCCGACGACGATGACGGGGGCGGCGGCGGCGGCGGTGGTGGTGGTGGCGGCGGGGACGCCGGCGGAGGAGGAACCGGCCCCATCGGCGGTGGCGGAGGATCGAAAGAACCCTCCTCAGACAAACCGAAGAAGCCCGGCGGTGCCGGGGGATCGGGCGCGGGGAAGAGCGCTCCCGTGCCTGCGCCCTCGAAGGGAACCTACGTGCCGATGGGCGGCTCCTACACGACCGACAACCTCGTGCGCGTCGCCAACGAGTTGCGAGCACTCGGTGCGCCGCTCGACAAGATCATGCGAGAGGTCTATGCCCCCTTCATCATCGGAGGAAAGGCCGCGTGGACCGACACCTGGGGCGCACCTCGCTACGGTCCCGGTCCCATCGTGCGCACGCACGAGGGCCAGGATGTGTTCTGCAGCTACGGTGATCCGGTGCTCGCCACCGAGACGGGAACCGTCAACTACGGCGACGCCGGCCTCGGCGGCAAGGTCGCCCGGCTCTTCCGCTCGGACGGGAGCTACTGGTACTACGCGCACCTCAGTGACTTCAACAACGATGAGTTCCGGGCAGGAAGCACCGTGCACGCCGGCGACATCATCGGCTACTGCGGGAACACCGGAAACGCGATCAGCACGCCGAGCCACGTTCACTTCGGCTTCTACGACACGAGCGGTGATGCTCGTAACCCGCAGGAAACCCTGATCAAGTGGCTCAACCAGGCGGAGAAGCGCGCGGGTAGCTCCATCACGAAGGTGCAGGGCGAGCGAGTCCGGCAGATCGAGAGCTTGACTCTCGCTCGCCGGTTCGGCGACTCGTTCATGCCCGATCTCTCGACGCTCGAGGACGGCTCGGAGTCGTTGCTCGGATCCGCCGGATCGCCGGCCACCGGAGCCTTCGGCGTGGCGCAGAGCGCGCTCATGGCCGCGCTCTCGAGCAATCTCTACGAGGGAGGGTTTGACCCCTACGCTGCGGACCTTGCCTCGAGCGAGGAAGAATTCGACGACCCGTCCGACGCAAGCGACCAGCTCGATGCGATCCTGCAGGAGTCCGGGTCGAGCGAGGACCGCCGAGCGAGCGAGTAGGCACGACCCTCGAGTAGGTACGGCCTATTGGAAGGTCCGTTATTCTCTGGGCGCAGCGCATTGTCGCGGCGCCCTTTTCCCCGGCGGGATGCCCGAGTGGCCAAAGGGAGCGGCCTGTAAAGTCGTCGGCTCAGCCTACGGAGGTTCGAATCCTCCTCCCGCCACAACAACGATCCTTGTCTGGGTGCCATCCGAGGGTTCTGTTGTCTGCTAGGGCTCGGTGTCCCGGCGCTCGATTTCGTCGCGCAATGCGCCCAGTATCTCGAGTGCGATGCGGTCCTGAGGGCGTCCGGCCGCCCGTTTCATGCGCATGAGGTCATTGAGCGAGGTTATCCGCACGACAACCCCATCGAGATCTACTTCGTTGGAGCTGCGGGCAAGGTCCTCGTAGCCTTCGGTGCCCGAAGGCGTCCCGAGGCAATCGAGGTCACCCGCGTCGGTCGTAAAGGTAAAACTGTCTCCTGCACGCAAGGATCGGGCGTCGAGAAGAAAGGACACGTCCTCGTCGACTCCTCGCAGGCGCGCGCCCATAGCCTGCAGCGCGGAAGCGAGGCGCTCGAGGTTCTCTAGAGAGCGATCGTGGCATATGTCGAGATCGATCGTGATCAGATTCGAGCCGTGTGAGATCCCGGCCATGCCGCCGATGACCACGTACCGAACGCCATGTTCGGTGAGGACTCTCATCATCCGCAAGGGATCGAACTCCGTCATCGCCGGCGCACGAGCTCGAGGGCCTTGTTTACGTTGTTGGCCGCAGCGGCCATGGACTCGATGCGTTGTCGGGGGGTGAGTCCGAGCTGGCCTCGCAACTGCGTACGGTCGATCCCGTCGCCGAGCCTCACCGTGGACTCGAGAGTGAAACCGCAGATGTTCAGCAGTCGGTCGAGCGTCGAGGCACGCGGATCGATGGCACCCGATTCGATGCGCCCGACCGTCGATTGCGGCACGCGGGCCCGCCGAGCGAGCTCGCGCTGTGTTAGTCCTGCGCGTCGGCGAGCGTAGCGGAGGCTCCGTCCTGCGTGCACTTCAATCTATGATAGCGCAGACGCTATCCGCTAGACTAGCCCCACCAGCCGCGGGAGGACCTGCGCCAGCGGGCCGGTGATGACCGCCGTCGCCTGCCGGTCGAAGGGCGTCGGCTCGGCGTTGACGATGACGAGCCGGCCCCCGTTTTCGAGCGTCCGGGTCGGAAGGTAGGCGACCGGATAGACGCCGAGCGAGGTGCCCAGCGCGAGGAAGAGGTCGCTTCGGCTCGCTTCGCCGGAGGCACGATCGAGGTCGATGGGGTCGAGGCTCTGACCGAATGAGACCGTCGCCGACTTGAGAATTCCGCCACACGATCGGCAGGGCGGGTCGGCCTCTCCGGCGCGCACTCGGTCGAGGGCACGCTGCATAGGGGCGCGCTCGGCGCACGCCATGCACACGACCTCTCGAATGGTGCCGTGGATTTCGATGAGTATGTCATCGGAGGTGCCGGCGAGCTGGTGAAGCCCGTCGATGTTCTGAGTCACGAGGGTGTGCAGCCGGCCCTTGCGCTCGAGCTCGGTGAGCGCTCGGTGCGCGCCGTTCGGCTCGGCCTTCCAGGCGGGGTGGTTGAGGCGACCCTGCCACGCCAGCACTCGCACCTCTGGATCGGCCATATAGTGCCGGATGTGCGAGAGACGCTCGGCCTTCGGGTCTTTCGTCCACACGCCGTTTGGTCCGCGAAAGTCGGGAATGCCGGAATCCGTCGAGATGCCGGCTCCCGTGAGGGCGGTCACGCGCTGCGCCTCCCTGATCCACCCCGCCACCTCAGCTAGCTCGATGGTCGCCCTCATGGCTTCTATCTACCGCACAACCGCCACTAGTCACGCCACGACGAGCAAGAGGGCAAGATGAGCTGATGTCTCCGACCGCGCAGAACGTCGAGTTCGACCGGCGCCAGCGCGCCTTCGTAGAACGCCTTCGAGGACGCGGCCTCGAGACGCTCGAACGGGGGACGATCGTCGTCGTTCCCTCCATAAGCTTCAAGGAGTCTGAGCTCCGCAAGATCGTGGGCATCACTTTCTACGAGGAGCGAATGCTGTTCGTTCTGCTCTGGCTCCGCCACCCCGAGCTGAGAATCATCT
The DNA here is from genome assembly GCA_050694055.1 of Actinomycetota bacterium. Classification (GTDB taxonomy): domain Bacteria; phylum Actinomycetota; class CADDZG01; order CADDZG01; family WHSQ01; genus WHSV01. The sequence goes on along the minus strand of JBOGWX010000035.1, from coordinate 46,296 downwards.
TCGTCACCTCTCTGCCGGTGGACCCGGTCATCGTCGACTACTACCTCTCGTTTCTCGACGATCCGGCTTCTGCCAGGAGGCGGTTGCAGATGATCTCTCTCGATGACCCGCGACCCTGCGCTCTCTCGGCCAAGCTGCTGGAGCACGCCGGGGTTCTCGACTCCCTGAGAGAGGATCCCGGGGGCCGCGATGACGCCTACATCCTTCCGTTCAACGTCACACCCTGGGAACGGGACATCTCCGATCACATCCGAACCCCGCTGTACGGCCCGTCGCCGGAGTCGGTCCCCCTCGGCTCGAAGAGCGGCTCCAGGCGGGTGGCGCGCGAGGCGAAGGTTCCCGTCCTGCCCGGGCGGGAGGACCTCTTTTCGGTGGCCGAGCTCGAGGAGGCCGTCACCCAGCTGCGCGCCGAGGAACCCGGGCTCGAGACGGTCGTTCTCAAGCTCAACCTCGGGTTCTCGGGGCAGGGCAATGCGGTCATCGAGCTCGAGGACCTGCGCGCTCCGCTGACCGCCTCCGGAACGGTGTTCTGTGCCGAGGAGGAGACGTGGGCGAGCTACGCGAGCAAGATTGCAGCCGAGGGAGCGATCGTCGAGCAACTCGCCCGGGACCCTCGGCTCATCTCGCCGAGCGTGCAGTTGCGAGTGGTGCCCGGTGGGCTCGTTGAGATCGTATCCACCCACGATCAGATTCTTGGCGGGCCCGACGACCAGGTCTACCTGGGGTGCCGCTTTCCGGCGGGCTCCGATTACCGGAAGGACATCATGGAGCATGGGAGATCGGTGGCGGACGTGCTCGGCTCTGTCGGTGTCATCGGATCCTTCGGGATCGACTTCGTGGGTGTGCCCGACGGTGCCGGGTACGACCTTCATCTCGGCGAGATCAACCTTCGTATGGGGGGCACGACGCACCCCTTCCTCATGGCGCGCATGGTTACGGATGGTCGCCTGGATGAGAATACGGGCGAACTGGTTGCCGGTGGCAGGTCGAAGCATTACGTCGCTTCCGACAACCTCAAGTCCGAGCGCTATCGGGCCTACACGCCGGAGCGAGCGATCGACGTGCTCGAGCGACGGGGCCTGGCTTTCAGCCGGCGCAGTCGCACCGGAGCGACGCTTCACCTCTTGGGCGCACTGAGACCATTCGGAAAGCTCGGCACCGTCTGCATCGCGGATTCAGCCGAGGAGGCCGACGCGCTCTATGACGAGGTGTCGGCCGTTCTCGAAACGGAGGCCTAGTGGCCCGAGTCAGTTCCTCCCAGGATGAAACTGACGTTCGAGGCGCGTGATCTGGTCGTCCACGAATCCCTTGTCGATTGCCTGCTTGGTGCCGGCCGTCAACCCTCGGCCGTTGGTCCAGTTACGACCGTCGCGCGAGTCGGCCCCCCACCGCAGGGCGCACAGGCCGAGAAGGATCACGCCCAAGAAGAGCAAGCCGAACCCGGCCCACCCCCCCAGCTCGGACACCGCCCAGATGAAGAGCAGGTCGGCCCCCAGGACCGCAATGAAACGCGGCCGAGAGAGATCGGTCACGCGCACCTCCTGCAGGAAGGAACCGTCCAGCTCAGTTTGCTGTGCGGAGCGGTTTTCGGCAAATGGCTCGGTAACCGGCCACCTGCGCCCCGGGTTTCTCGTTTAAGGCAGGGGTCCCGGGTAGCACGCGCTCCTAGCCACCCTCCGACGGTGTGATTGCCGGCAGTTCAATGGTGAACGATGTACCGACGCCGGGTTCGGACTCGACCTCAATGTGACCGCCCGCTTTGAGTACGGTCGAATGGACGTTTGCAAGTCCCAGGCCGGTACCGCCGCTATCCTTCTTCGTCGTGAAGAACGGCTCAAAGAGGTTCGGTAGGAGGTCGGGTTCGATCCCCGGGCCGGTGTCACTGAAGACCAGACGAACGTAAGCCCCCGGAGCCGGGTCACCTTCGGAACGGCCGTCTTCATCGATGACTTGATTGGCGATAACGATGCGGACCGAGCCACCATCTCTCAGTGCTTCACTTGCGTTTACCGCGAGGTTCAGCAGCATTTGCTCGCATTCCGAGCGATCGATTCTGATCGACCAGAGACCAGGTTCCACGACCGTGTCGAGTCCAATGCCTGGACCCAGCCTTAGCTGCAACAGGCTCTCCATACCGCTTACAACACGTCCAAGATGTAGCTCTTCGAGATGAAACGGAGACTGTCTGGAGAAGGCGAGCAGCCGGCGAGTCAGTTGAGCACCCTTCTGAGTCGCCTCCATGATGGCGTCGAGCAACTCCGATCTTCGTTCGTCCGGGAACTCTTGAAGGAGTTGCCCGCACCCCCTGATGACCGATAGGAGGTTGCCGAAGTCGTGGGCGATACCTCCCGAGAGTTTCCCGATCGCCTCCATCTTCTGGAATTGCCTGGCCTGCAGTTCCAGGGCTTTCCGATCGGTGATGTCACGTTGATTGATCACGATGCCCTCGACATCGGGGTCATGGAGCAGGTTGTGCAGGTTGACCTCGAGCCAGCGCCACGCTCCGTTGGCATGGCGCGCCCGAAGCTCCAGGAGCGCGCTCGACCCTGGTTGTCCGAGAATCTCGCCGAGGCGCTGCGCTGCGAGATTGGTATCTTCGGGATGAATGAAGTCGAGGCCGGCTTTACCCACCAGGTCCGACGGGTGATATCCCATGATCGATTCCACCGACGGGCTTACGTATAGAACGGTGATGTCCGGTCCGATAACGGTGATGATGTCGCACGATTTCTGCACGAGCGCGCGAAACCGCGCGTCCGAAAACGCCGCGCGGGCCTCGGTGCTTTCCTCAAAGTGACTCACTTTTTCGCCCCGCTGATGAAGGTCGCCCTGGATGTGATCATAGTGGCTTCCGGCCCCAGCTAGGTGGCTTCCTTCAATAGCGCAGCATGGCCGCGGCGCCGGCGTCGCCATCGATCATGTGATCGGGTTCCAGGACCATGACGCGGCCGTCGTTTGCCAGTGTTCTTCGAGCCGCTAGATCTATGAGGTCATCCCAATCGTCGGCCTCTTCGACCTCGTCGGCGAATGTCACGGAGCGCGTCTGCGGGTCCAGGCGTCCCCAGGCGGATGATCCTTTCCTCACCAGCAACGTATCGACGCGTCCCATATCGGCAGCATCCACCACATCGCGCAGATGTGCGGTGGCAAGTCCGCGGGCGGCCAGCTCATTGAAACGGGAGCGCGCGTCGTTGACCTTCGCCGACCAGCGGCGGTGCAACAGTTCTCGGGCGCGGCTGTGGAGCTCGTCCGGCCTGAGGTCATCCGGGTTGCCCTCCACCGCAGGGGAAACGACGGCCGGGTACTTGGTCACGCCCCGGTAGATCGCCGTGACGTAATCCACTCCGGCAAGAATAAGAGGCGGAGAGCCGAGGTCGTGCAGTCGAGTCTGCAGAGCACCGTCGACCTGTCGTAGGTACCCGGCAATCTGCGACTTCTGTCCCTCGCCATCTTCTCCGTGACCGTGGAAGGCGTGCTGGCGCTCGTTCCTGCCTCCACCGGGGCCTTTGCCCCCGCCTGCGCGACCAGGTCCTGTCGTTGGATGATGACTGAGTTCCGGCTTCTGCAAATCGTCGTACTGAAGGGCCTCGGCCAGACTTCGAGGCATCTCGAGGTCATCGATGTCGATCTGCTCGATCTCATCCCTGGTGCACGAGAACAAGCGAAGGCCGTCCTGGCTCACAGCCAGCAACGCATGACGCTCACCGGTCGCTACTCCTTCGAGAAGAGGTACGAGGTGAGGAGCCTTGGCCACTCTCACGCTCTGTACCGGCTTGAAGGGAAGCTTCACCGTTTCGAGATTGGAGTCGGAACAAAAGAGTGCAAGTCCTTCGCGTTGGTGTAGCCAGAAGTCCCCGTCGTCGAGAAGGTCGTGGAGCGGCGATAGCAGCGACTTGATCTGGGGTTGCCGGAGCCCGCGGTCCTCGAGTTGTTCTGCGCAGCTGCGGAGGCCGGAGCGCAGGACCAGTGAGTTCTGTTCCGGTTGGTAGGCCTTCCTTTCCGTGGGAATGTAGATCGAGATGACCGTGTCGTGGTCCTCATTGAGAAACGCCCGTACGTCTTCGCGCGTCAATCGCATGCGTCTCCGGCCTCCTTCTGTCGCCGATCTACGTTTGATCGTCGCTACGGTTATGCCGTGCCTCCTACCCGGTCCGGGGTGAACCGACGCAGGAGCTCTCGTCGAGAGGGGTTAGCTGTGTTCGGACCGGGAAAGGGACTAACGACCCTCGCAGGAAGGACCGGTCCATGCTCCCAGCAGCGATTCTCGATGTCGATGGCACTCTCGTAGACACAAACTATCAGCACGCAATCGCGTGGTACCGCGCCCTGCGCATGCATGAGGTTATTCGCCCGCTCTGGCGAATCCACAGACACATTGGGATGGGCGGGGACAATCTCGTCAAGGCGGTAGCGGGGGACGAGGTTGAGCACCGAGTGGGCGACGCCATTCGTGCGGCGGAGAAGAAGCTGTACGGGGAGCTCATCGATGAGGTCGAGCCGATGGAAGGCGCCCACGGGCTGCTCGCGTTCCTGAAAGACCGGGGTCACCAGGTCGTTCTGGCCAGCTCGGCCAAGCAGGAAGAGCTCGATCACTACCTCGACATGCTCGACGCACGCGAGCTGTGCGACGCGTGGACGAGTTCGGCCGACGTCGAGTCAACGAAGCCGGCACCGGATCTCGTTGTTGCGGCCATGAAGAAGATAGGCGCGAGAGACGCCACCATGGTGGGAGACTCCACCTTTGATTGCGAGGCGGCGGCGCGTGCCGGGGTTCCCACGATCGGCGTTCTCACTGGAGGATTCTCGGAGACCGAGCTTCGCGAGGCCGGCGCGATGGCCGTGTTTCATTCACTGGTCGAGCTACGTGGTGAGCTCGATCGAACCCCTCTGGGCTTGTCGTGAGGGGTTGCTCAGCGCCCGTCGAGGGCCTCGTAGGCCCGGCCGGCCGTGACCGCGTAAGCGAAGTGGTTGGCGCCGTCGATCACTAGCTCCTTCGCGCCCCACTGCGTTGGCGGAGGCGCTATGCGCAGCGCAGGGAGCATGACCATTGCGGCGCCCCACACCAGACCGAAGTGCGCAACCGTTGCTACGGACCCCCTTACGCCGATGAGGTCGAGGGCTCCTCGGGCGACGCCCCACGCCGTTCCGTACTGCCAGTGCGCGATGCTGGCGAGTCGTTGATGCGCCTCGTCACTCTCGGGTTGAACTCGAGCGACCTTCTCCAGCGCCTGAGCCGGTGCATCGCTCGAGGAGCGACCCCGAATCCTCATGTCCGCCATCGTCGTTGCGGTGATCGCGGCGGTTCCGGCCACGCCCGCGAGTAGTCCTTTTCCTATTGCTTCAGCTATTTGCCCGACCGCCATGATCACTCTCCCGCAGGTCTGTCTCGATCGCGAGCGCTTCTGTTTGCCCTCTTGAGTGAGAGGGCAAACCAGCCCGAACCAACCAGATCGCATTCGCATCCGATCCCCACACGACCATGTCCGAAAACCGCTAGATGGAGAGTCGCTCGAGGACGATAATGCACTTGCGATGGACGACTTCGAGCACTGCTACCGGGCCCTTTCCAGCCGCGATGAGCGTTTCGACGGATGGTTCTACACCGCCGTTACCTCGACGGGCATCTATTGCCGGCCGAGTTGTCCGGCGACCACGCCGAAGCGTGTCAACGTCCGTTTCTATCGGACGAGCGCCGCCGCCCAGGAGGCCGGCTTTCGGGCCTGTAAGCGATGCCGGCCCGATGCCACGCCCGGCTCGCCCGCGTGGAATCTCCGAGCAGATGTCGTAGCACGCGCGATGCGGCTAATTGCCGACGGCGTCGTCGAGCGCGACGGTGTCGCCGGACTGGCTCGGCGACTTGGCTACAGCGAGCGTCACCTCAGCCGTGTCTTGACCGAGGAAGTGGGAGCCGGCCCGCTGGCGCTGGCGCGCGCCCAACGCGCGCAATCGGCGCGAGTGCTGATCGAAAGCACGCGGGTGCCGTTCACGGAGGTGGCGTTCGCGGCCGGCTTTGCGAGCATCCGGCAGTTCAACGATGTCGTAAAGACGGTGTTCGACCTGACACCGACCGAACTGCGGCGTCGGGCGGGTCCCGATGTCGCCGGCGCCCCCGGCACCGTCGTTCTGCGATTGCCCTACCGGCGACCGTTCGCTGCCGGCGAGATGATGAGCTTCTTCGCGGCTCGGGCCGTGCCCGGGGTCGAGGAGTCGGATGGGGCGACGTTCAAGCGCAGCTTGAGGCTGCCCCATGGCTCGGGCATCGCCGAGCTCTCAGCGCGCGACGGACATGTCTCGTGCCGGCTGAGCCTCGACGACCCGCGCGATCTAACGGTGGCCGTGGCGCGCTGCCGGCGGTTGCTCGACCTCGACGCCGACCCGTTTGCGGTAGACCGGCAGCTCGAGGGGGATTCGCTGCTGGCACCCCTGGTCGCGCGCGCTCCCGGGATGCGCGTTCCAGGTACGGCCGACCCCGCCGAGCACGCGATCCGTGCCGTCATCGGACAGCAGATCTCCGTTGCCGGCGCCCGCACGATCGCCGGCCGGCTCGTGGCGCGCTACGGCAAGCCCCTTACCGCCCCGCATGGTGCGCTGACACACGTGTTCCCCGAACCCGCCGCGCTCGCCGATGCGGACCCCTCGGACCTTCCCATGCCGGCCGCGCGACGTCGCGCGGTGATGACACTGGCATCGGCGCTGGCGTCGGGTGAACTCTGTCTCGATCCGGGTGCCGACCGCCTGGAGGCGCACCGCCGGCTCGTCGCTCTCCCCGGGATCGGGCCGTGGACTGCTTCCTACATCGGCATGCGCGCGCTGGGCGACCCGGACGCTTTCCCGGCAAGCGACCTTGGCGTTCGTCGCGCGCTGGAGCGTCTGGGCGATCCGATCGCTCCGCGCGACGTGCTCGTAGGCGCCGAGCGCTGGCGCCCCTGGCGCGCCTACGCGACTCACTACCTGTGGTCCAGCTTGGCGGTACCCCTCACGAGCTGAACGGAGGCATCCAAGCCAATGCTCGGGGGACGAGGCGCGGGATGTAATCGATTCGTAATCACCTGTCGCTAACCCAGATACCCGGTCGGGATAGCGTCGTGAAGATGAGGCCGTTGGTTCGTCTCCTCGCAATATTGGCGATAGTGGGAGCGTCCTGTATCCGCTCCACGCCGGACACTTCATCGATTCCGTCTCGAGAGTCGCCGAGGACTGAACGCGACTTCGCCTTCGCCCCCGCGCCTGCGGTGTCAGACGAGCCGCTCGACGCGCGCATCGAGGAAGCGCTCAACCGTCTCGTCGTCGCGCTTGGGGTGGGAGCCTTCGACTTGGAAGCCCTCGACGTGGCCGCCTCGTCGAAGGACGCTCGCCTCGGCTGGTTCATCTCCGACCTTCTCCGCTTCGTTCAGGGGGGGCTCGACCAGGATGCGCTCGTGGACGCGTTTCGAACTCTGACGAAGGTCGATCCCGGGAACGATCCCACCTTCATCGAGAGCCCGTGGAGGTCCGTCACCGATCACCTCATCGCGTGGGATCTGCCTGCCCCACCGGGTTACCGTGAGCTCAAGGCGGATCTGTTTCTCAAGGTGGAACCTCGGTGGGAGCCCTTCTTCGCCGACGCCAACTCGGCCATCGACTGGCGTCTGGTGTCGTGGGGTGGAGTGCTGATCGATGACCGACCCGAAGGGGATCCCAACTCGTGTCCGCGCGGATGCATCCCTGCATTGGACGACCCGGCCCTCACCGACGCCGCAGGTGGTGCCTGGTATCCGGACGACCGCATCGTGTTCGGGGTGGTGGTGGGCGGTGAGGCGGTGGCGTTTCCGAAGAACATCATGGAGGTGCACGAGATGGTGAACGTTACAATCGGAGGACGGCGTCTCGGCATTCCCTATTGCACCCTCTGCGGCTCAGCCCAGGCCTACTTCACCGACTCGGTCCCGCCGGATGTGCAGACCCCGGTGCTCCGGACCTCGGGGCTGCTGTCGCGCTCCAACAAGGTGATGTACGACCTCAACACGTCTTCGGTGTTCAACACCTTCACCGGGGAGGCACTGTCGGGCCCATTGCACGAGAAGCGGGTGGTGCTCGATCAGACCACGGTGGTGGGAAGCAGGTGGGGCGAGTGGAAGGAGGCTCATCCGGACACCAGGATCGTGGCCGAGGATGGTGGGATCGGTCGCAGCTATCCCGCCGACCCACTCGGGGGGCGCGACGATGACGGGCCGATTTTCCCGATCGGCCCCGTCGATTCCCGACTTCCAGTCCAGGCGCAGGTCGTCGGCGTGATCGCGGCAGACGATACACCGGTCGCTTTTCCCGCCGAGCAAGCCCGGGCGACCTTGATGCAGGGAAGCGAAGTCACCCATGCCGGTATAGAAATCGTCGCCGACGGTGGTGGACTTCGAGCGAGAGCGCGGACCGGAGAGGAGCTTCCGGCCCACCTCGCGTTCTGGTTCGCATGGAGTCAGTTCCACCCCGACACGGTGGTGTGGACTCCGCTCAGCCGGTAAGCCGGCGGGAGGCCCGATGGTCGTTTCTGGTGCAGAATGTTCGCTGGGCGCACATATCGCCCATGAAATCGCACGAACTAGCCATCTCTGCGGATCGCAAGCCCGGTGATACGGTCGAGGGATGCCGCAGCTCGACGCCATCGGTGTGGTCGTTTCCAACATGGATGCATCGATCGCCTTCTACCGGAAGCTGGGTCTCGGATTTCCTGAGAATCCCGACCCGGAAGGTCACGGACACGTCGAGACGATGCTGCCCGGTGGACTTCGGCTCCTCCTCGACACGGAGGAGTCGGTCAAGTCGTTTTCTCCCGAGTGGTCCCCACCGTCGGGGGGCCAACGAGTCGGACTCGCTTTCCTTTGTGAGTCGGCAGACGATGTCGATCGCGTCTATGAGGAGATGGTGGCTGCCGGTGCGGGAGGCCACAGGCAACCGTGGGACGCCTTCTGGGGTCAGCGGTACGCGCAGCTGGAGGATCCAGACGGAAACACGGTTGATCTATTCGCCCCGCTCGAGACCTGAGGCGCGTGACTCAGCGCGACAAGGCAGAGAGGTTTCGCGCTCTGCATGAGGGCGATCCTTTCATCATTCCGAATCCATGGGATGCGGGCTCGGCGAAGGTGCTCGAAGCACTTGGATTCAAGGCCCTCGCAACAACTAGCTCTGGCTACGCGTTCACACTCGGCCGTCTGGACGGCGCCGTCACCCTCCACGAGATGATCGAGCATGTCCGGACGCTCGATCGATCGACCAACTTGCCTATCTCGGTAGATCTGGAGAACGGCTACGGCTCGGACCCGGATGCGGCAGCATCGGCCGTCGTCGCTGCGGCAGAAGCCGGAGCGGTGGGTGGGTCGATCGAGGACTTCGACCCCGACGACGGAATCTACGACCTCGATCATGCGGTCGAGCGCGTTGCGGCAGCTTGTGAAGCAGCCCACGGACTTGAGTTTGCCTTCTTGCTGACGGCTCGTGCGGAGAATCACATACGCGGTAACCCGGATCTCGAGGACACCATCGCTCGGCTTGAAGCCTTCGAACGGGCCGGTGCTGATGTCTTGTACGCGCCCGGTCTGCGAACCACAGAAGAGATTCGGGCGGTGAGCGGCGCCACCTCCAAGCCCTTGAACGTGCTGGCTCACGCCGGTCTGTCGATGGAGGACATCATCCGGGCCGGCGGCCAGCGCGTCAGTGTCGGAGGCTCGCTGACCTGGGTCACGGTGGGCGCCATGGCGACGGCGGCTGAGGAAATGCGTGACCGCGGCGACTTCGCCTCATTGAAGATTCGTCTGCCGCTCGAAGACTGGCTCGGCTAGTCGACGGCTTCAACTGCCGTCGAACCTCAAGGAGATCCCGAGCGCGAATGTCGACGAGCACGAGCATGCGATGCGAATCGTGTCGTCGGGGATTCGAACCGTCAGCCCTTGCGGTACAGGCGCGTCGTCAGCGGCGCGAACACGGCGGTCAGCGCCGCCGCCACCACCAGCACGATTGCGATGTCGCCGGCCGCGGCGTTGCCCTCCATCAAACCTCGGGACGCGGTCGCCAGGATCGAGATCGGGTTGACATCGACAAAGGCCTCGAGTACCGGGGGCAGCGTGCGGGGGTCGACGAAGACGTTGGAGAGAAACGTCAGCGGGAAGATCCCCATGAAGCCGGCGTTCATCACCGCGTTCGGCGAGCGCAACAGCAAGCCGAGGGTGGTGAAGACCCACGAGAGGCCGAAGGCGAACACAACCACCAGACCAAGCGCTGCGACCACTCCGACCAGGCCGGCACCCGGGCGGTAGCCCAGGATAACGCCGAGCACGATGATGACGGTGCCGGCGATCAGGTAGCGCACACTGTCGCCGAGCAGTGATCCAACCAGTGGGGCCGGTCGCCAGATGGGCAGCGAACGGAAGCGGTCGACCACGCCCTTGGTCAGATCCGTGTTGAGCGCGATTCCGGAATAGACCGTGGTGAACAGCACCGACATCACCAGAATCCCCGGAAGGATGTAGTCGAGATACTCCCCCGTCGATCCTGCGATCGCGCCGCCAAACAGGTAGGTGAACATCACGACGAACATCACCGGAGTGATCGTCACGTCGAGGAGTTGCTCGGGGACGTGCTTGACCTTGAGCATTCCGCGCCAGCCGAAGGTTAGTGCCGTCGACAACGCGCTCGCTCTGGGTGGGCGCGAAGCCGAGGCGATCGCCTTGCGAACTGCGGTTTCGTCGGCGGCAGTGGGGCCCGGTCTCGTCGTCGAAGTGGTGTTCATACCGGTTGCTCCTCCTCGATGGGATCGGATGGCGCGGACGGAACCTCTTCCGCGGGATGGCCCGTCAGGGCCAAGAAGACCTCGTCGAGGCTCGGTTGCCCGAGCGAGAAATCCGCGATCCGCACGCCGGAGCGCGTCAGCTCGGCGACGGCCTCGGCGGCGCGATCGGCGTCCGAGCACGAGGCCGACAGTGCCGCGGGGTCGGGTTCCAGGGTGACCGTGCCCACTGCGCGCTCCAGCAGCTGCTCGGCCCGGGGACGTTGTTCGGGGTCCAGCAGGCGCACGCGCAGTGCGCCGGAGCCCACCGAGGCCTTGAGCTGGCCCGGCGTCCCCTCGGCGATCACCTTGCCGTGGTCGATGACGGCGATCCCGTCGGCGAGCTGGTCCGCCTCCTCCAGGTACTGGGTGCAGAGCAAGATCGTGGTGCCTCCCGCGACCAGCGCCCGGATGATGCCCCACACCTGATTGCGCGAGCGCGGATCGAGACCGGTCGTCGGTTCATCGAGGAACATCAGTTCCGGGGTGACCACGATGCTCGCAGCGATGTCGAGCCTGCGCCGCATCCCGCCCGAGTAGTTCTTGACCAGCCGCCCTGCAGCCTCCGAGAGTCCGAAGGCCTCGAGCAACTCGGTCGCCCGGTCCTTGGCCGCGGGGCGCTTCAACCCCAGCAGACGGCCGAGCAGGACCAGGTTCTCGCGCCCGGTGAGGTCCTCGTCCACGGAGGCGAGCTGACCGGTGAGGCTGACGGCGCCGCGCACCGCGTCAGCCTCCGCAACGATGTCGCGTCCCAGGACCCGGGCGCTGCCCGCATCCGGACGGATCAAGGTCGCGAGCATGCGGATCGTGGTCGTCTTCCCGGCGCCGTTGGGCCCGAGCATGCCGTAGACGGAGCCCCTCCGAACGGCCAGGTCGATACCGTCGACGGCACGCGTCTCGCCGAAGCATTTGACGAGGCCGGTGGCCTCGATAGCGAGAGCGGATGGTGTCGTCATCTAACTCCTCCTGAGCTGGTTGTCAGTCTGTAAGACCGGTTAGAGCTTCAAAACTCATCGCGGGCACGCATTTGGTCTCTCCTCGAAGCAGGCGACCCCGCATTATGCAACGTGCGCTCTGCACATCTTTGTTCCCGTTCGATACGCTCGGGGCCCGAAATCTGCCGCTCCGCGCTCTTCGGTCGACTATCGCCCGGGCGTCGACGCCGACACGTGTTCGGCATACACCCCGGGTGGGCTGGCCACATAGACCATTGCTGCATCCACCTCCGCACGGGAGATGTTCGATGACCCGGCGGGCAGATAGATCACTTCTCCGGCCTGTGCCGTGACCTCATCCCCGCCTTCGGTGCGGACGGTGTAGGAGCCTTTCGTAAGGATAAGCACCTCGTCATAAGGAAACGAGATGTCCAGCGCCTCGCCTTCGGCTACCCGCGCGAAGCCGACCGTCATCTTGGCGTCGGGCACAGTAGTCCGGTCGATGATGTCGCTCACGAAGATCTCGTGGTCGCCGACCTGTTCGGCGACGGCTCTCCCGACGCCGACGCGACCGAGCTGGTTGGCATCGTGGTGCGCTTTCGGTTGTCGACCCCTTGCGCTCAGGCGTTGTCAGGACTACCCTGACAGACATGAAGCGAGCGATTCCCAAACCTATCTCTCAGGCGTGGACGGATCTCCGGAGGGCTCCCGCTCTCGAAGCACTGGCGGCGTGCCGCCGACTGCAAGAGGAGCTCAATCGATGGGAAGGGGTCGTAGCTAATGAAGCTCGGCTGGAGGCAGCGAGTTGGGATGAGATTGGTAAGGCGCTTGGAATTAGCCGACAGTCTGCTTGGGAGCGGTATCGAAGGAGGCGGAGTTCTGCGGTTCTGAAACCGGGTGAGATTGCCGTGGAGCTGGACGATGGAGAACAGGTTCTAACTTCACAAGAGTTGCTGGAACCTCTGGCCGCGGGGATCCAGCTTTCGGAAGAGTTCCTCCCGTGGGCGCAGGTCAGGAAGGTCCTTCGTTATCTCCGACCTGACGAGCCTCACGAAGTGGAACTATCACTCACTCTCTACGGCATGGAACTCAGAACGCCGACTTCGCTTGCTCTCTATCCTCGCCCGGAAGATGTCCCGGAGTCATTTCAGCAAGCGACGAAGGCGCTGTTAAGAGCCGGTGAAAAGAGGCCCGCGACGGTCTTCGATCGCGAGGGCCGCGTCCGACGAGGTGCAAAGCGATGATCGATCCTGAGAGCCACGAAGCTCTGCGAAGGGAGATCACCGAGCGGGTTCAGGAGGATCGCGGCGTTCTGGACGCTCTTTGTGACGAGATACGGCCATTGCGCAGTGAGGTACGCCGCATTCAGCCGAGAAGCACCACTTCCATCTCATTGGTCGGTACGGATGGTGGGAATAACGCTCTCGAATTCGATCCCTTTATGGTCGAACTCTGCGAAAGAGGAATTCGACGTCTGGGCGCGACATGAGCGTTGAGTTCGGTTTGTCGAGAAAAGGAGACCACTGTGGCTGTTGAGAAACTGCTTGAGCGCATTTCAACTGACCCAAACGTCTGCGGTGGGAGGCCGTGCATTAGGGGTCATCGCATCTGGGTCTCTCTCATACTGGGTTTGCTCGCTGACGGTATGAGTTTCGATGACATTCTCGATGAATATCCGGGGCTTGAAAGGGACGATGTGCTTGCCTGCATTGCGTTTGGTGCGAAGCTGGCCGATGGACGATTCGTTGACGTGCCCGAAAGCGCGTGAGGCTCAAGCTCGACGAGAACCTCGGTCGCAGTATTGCTGACCTTCTCCGGGGCGCTGGTCATGATGTGGCAACCGTTTTCGATGAAGGTTTGGCGAGCGCGCCGGATCCTCGTATCTACGAGGTCTGCCAAGAGGAGTTCCGTGTCCTCGTTACCCTGGACCTCGACTTCGCCAATCTGCTTCGGTTCGACCCGTCTCTTTGTCCGGGGATCGCCGTTTTACGGGTTCCCACTCTTCCAGGCCGTCGAGACCTTGAAGAAGGATCTCGGACGCTGATCGCCGGGTTAGAGAGATCTGATATTTCCGGACGGTTGTGGATTGTTGAGCGGACCAGAGTTCGCCAGTACGAACCGAGTGGCGAAGAGGGGTGAAGTAGTGGCTCGCGGCCTGGCCGGATCCCGTCGAGCAGTCCATGACCTCCGCGGTATCGATCTCTGACAGGTCCTCGTGGTACGGAGGATGATGATCGCGACCCGCTGCCGGTACGGGAGGCGCTGCAAAGCCGTCCAAATCTCGTCGCGTTGGTCGATATCGTCGCTGAACGACACCGGCATGTCATCGGCTGGGAACGACGAAAGAAAGCGCCGATCACGGTGGGGCCACTGCAAGCTGGCGTTCCTACTCACGCGACTGTCTCCTCCCACGGTCGTTTGCGAGATTCACGATGACTCGACGCAGGTAGGCGGGAAGAGCCGCCCCAGTCTTGATCCTCGTGAGGGCGGAGAACATCCTCACGAAGGCTTCCTGCGCTATGACCTCTGCACTCGACTCATCACCAGTCAGGAGGTATGCGAACCGTTTAGCCGCACCAAAGTGGTTGACGTACAGAGACACAAGCTCCTGAACTCTCTGCCGCTTCATGCACTAAAGACGACGATCGGGGCGAGAAGGTTGTGAAAGTGAGCCAATTCGTTGGATCGCCCCGTAAGCCGAGTGGGCCAGCCTCACCCGCTCGGAGGCTGACGATGCCACTAGAGAGATCGACCGGTCCGGGTGAGCGGCTACCGAGGCTACCTTCGAACCATCTGACTCGAGCGTGGTCTATCGGCCGGGCGTGTGCGGGGAGCATGTATCCTCGATCTCCGCTGATCGTGGCCCCGTTAGCTCAGTCGGCAGAGCGTCTCCATGGTAAGGAGAAGGTCCACAGTTCGATTCTGTGACGGGGCTCGGAAGACCTACGGGTCGCCCCGCGTTAGGCTTGAGTACGGCCCTGCGACAGCATCTTCGTGTCCATCCGGGGCCGCCAGAACGAACCTGGGGCGGCGTAGCTCAGGGGCAGAGCAAGCGGCTCATAATCGCTGAGTCGGTGGTTCGAGTCCACCCGCCGCTACAACTCTCAGGGGTTCCTCCGGGAACCCCTGGCGCTCGGCTTGTTGAGTTGGGTCATGTTGGGGTGGCAGACTTGTCCGTGTGACAGTTGACGCCAGCCGGGCATTCATCGAGGCGAGCGACGCGCCTCTCCCCGCAATCCGAACGAACAGACTTACCAAGAGCTACGGAAAAGCGCGCGGCATCGTCGACCTCGACTTAGAGATACCTCATGGTGAGGTCTTCGGCTACCTCGGTCCCAACGGAGCGGGCAAGACGACCACGATTCGTCTGCTCCTCGACTTTCTCCGTCCGAGTTCTGGCTCGGCGGAGGTACTGGGGCTCGATGCCCGCGCACACAGCGTCGAGATCCGGCGACAGGTTGGCTATCTTCCGGGCGAGCTCGATCTCTACCCGACGATGACGGGGCGCGAGTTGCTCACCTATTTCGGAGAACTCCGAGGTGGCGTTGACCCTGGGCAGGTCGAGGAACTCGCTCGCCGGCTCGACCTCGATCTCGACCGTCACATAAGGAGCTTGTCGAAAGGCAACAAACAGAAGATCGGCATCGTGCAGGCCTTCATGCACGAGCCCCGCGTCTTGATCCTCGACGAGCCCACGAGTGGGTTGGACCCGCTCGTGCAACTCGAGTTCCAAGCTTTCGTGCACGAGGCCACCGCCAGGGGAGCGACCGTCTTTCTCTCCTCGCACGTCCTGAGCGAGGTAGAGGAGGTTGCACACCGCGTCGGCATAGTGCGGGAGGGCAGGCTGGTGGCTGTCGAGGACGTTCGGTCGCTCAAGGCGAAGGCGATGCGGTCACTCGAGATTCGTTTCGCGCAACCGGTGCCCCCGGATACGTTCTCGAACATAGGCAACGTGGAAGCCCGAGTCGACGACGGGGTCGCCTACATCACCGTGCAGGGGTCGGTCGATCCGGTCATCAAGCAGGCCGCTCGATTCGAGGTGCGCGACGTGATCAGTCACGAGCCTGACCTCGAGGAGATCTTCCTCTCTTATTACCGGGGGCCCGACCGTGCTTAGCAGCGTGTTTCTCAAGACTCTGCGCGACAATCGCCGGTCGTTGCTGATCTGGTCGATCAGCCTGGCGCTGCTCATCGCGTTCTTCATGGCGTTCTATCCCGCAGTGGCAGGCGACGAGAGTTTCAACGAGCTCACGGAGAATCTTCCGGAGTCGCTGAACGCTCTGTTCGGTGCGGAGGACATCGCATCTCCGGTGGGCTACCTCGACAGTCAGTTCTTCAGTTACCTGGGCCCGCTTCTGCTGCTCATATTTGCAGTGAGTCGTGGCGCGGACGCGATCGCCGGCGAGGAGCAGCGCCACACCTTCGATCTGTTGATGGCGAACCCGATCTCGCGCACTCGGGTCGTGTTGCACAAGTTCGGGGCGATCTCCGTGCTCACTCTCTGTCTCGGGGTCGTGTGCTTCCTGGTGCTGTGGGGTCTTGCGAGTCCGGTGGACATGGACATAGGAGCGGGCGAGCTCGGGGCCGCCATGCTCGGAGTGAGCTTGCTCGCCCTGCTGTTCGCCGGGATCGCGCTGGCGATCTCGTGCACGGTCGGCAACAAGGCTTTGAGCGCCGGCGTCGCGGCGGGGCTGGCGACGATCTCCTACTTCGTCTCGTCCTTGGCCCCCGTGGTCGAGGGCCTGAATCCCCTCGAGAAGGCGACTCCCTTCTACCTCTACGACGGGTCCAACCCGCTGGCGAACGGGTTCAGCCTCACCCACAGTGCGCTGTTCGTCGCCCTCACCGCCCTCCTCGTGGCCGTTGCCGCGTGGGGGCTGAATCGTCGGGACCTGGTCGCGTAGAAATACGGCTCAACTTCCGCCTGGAGACGGCCGATGAATCGGGTGGAGGTGCTGAGCCAGTGACGTTTGCCTACTGCCATATCTGCAAGGCCGAAGTCAGCGACTTCGGGGGGACCTGCCAACGAGGTCACTCCTTCGCGCCGAGCACGGCACCGTCCACCCCTCCGCCGTCACCCCCGCGGCGCGTCCAGGCCCCCCCTCCGCCGCCTCCTCCGCCGGTGCGCGCCGAGCCGACCACGGTGTGGAAGGTGCTCGAGCAGGGTGGCTACGAGACCAACGACCCCATCGCCGCCTTTGCTCCGGCGCCCCGCATGAACTGGGGGCCCGAGAGTGAGGTCCCCATCGTGCGCTCGGTGCGGTCGCTGATCGACCGTTCCAAGGCCCGGCACTCGGCTCCGGACCTCGAGGCCCAGAGCGCGAGCTAGGCGGGGACCGCGCCCACCGACGGGCTATACTCTCGTGGTTCGCACCACAATCCCACTACCGAGGTGAACCACCGTGGCTTCTGACCGTCGCGTCCACGTGACGCTCGAGTGCACATCGTGCAAGCGGCGTAACTACATCTCCGAGAAGAACCGTCACAACTCACGTGACCGGGTCGAGCTGAAGAAGTACTGTCGCTGGTGCCGCTCTCACACGGCGCACCGAGAGACTCGCTAACCCCGAATCATTCGGCACTCTCGCACCCTGAGGTGTCGCCTCACGCGCCCCTCAGGGTCCGAGAATGTCACTAGTCGGCTGCCAGGGGCTCCAGTGTCTCGGGTTCGTAGCCTTTCCTGTGCATCAATCTCATGAATGCATCGAGGCACTCGGGATCGAACTGTGTTCCGCGCCCCTCGCGCATGATGTGCAGCGTCTTCTCTTGCGACCAGGCCTCTCGATAGGAACGGTTCGAGGTGAGCGCGTCCCAGACATCGGCGACGGCCACGATGCGCGCGTAGAACGGTATGGAGGCGCCCTGCAGGCGGTCCGGATAACCGAGCCCATCGTGACGCTCGTGGTGATGGCGTATGACGGGGAGTGCGCTCTGCAGCGATGCGACTCGCTTCGCGATGTCCCATCCGACGATGGGGTGCTCCTCGATGAGCTTGCGCTCGTCGCGGGTAAGAGGACCTTGTTTGTTGAGGACGCTGTCGGGCATGCCGATCTTGCCGATGTCGTGAATGATGGCGCCCTGCACCAGCAGACGGACCTGATCTGGGCCAAGCCCCATGGCGACGCCGATGCGTGCCGACATCTCGGAGACCCGTCGGGAGTGGCCTTGAGTGTAGAGGTCTCTGGCTTCGACTGCGCCGATCAGCACTCGCAGAGCTTCGGGCGAGCCGTTGAAGACCTGATCGACCGTCTCGGTCAACGTCAGGCTGTGCAATGCTCCGTCCACCCCGTGTGCACGCCGGTAGCCGAACATCACCGCCAGTGCGGCAGCTCCGAAACCCGCAAGCAGATAAGCGTGATAGTCGAACCACGACAGGCGCCCCGGAGTGCCGAACAGCACTGCCACGATAGCGTCCAGCGACAGCAAGCACGCGAGCAACAGCGAGAACTCGACCGGATCCTGACCGTAGCGCCACCTGAACCAGTAGCTGCGCGCGGCGAATAGCAACATCAGCGCGCCCAGCACCGCGACGCCGACCATGACGACGAGCTCGAAGCTCGAGCGATCGCCGTAACCCTGCGAGAGGTAGCCAAGTCCCGGCGTATGAGCTACGGCCCCCTTGTCGTGGCCATACTCTTCCTCATACGCACCGTGACCTTCCTCGTACTCATCCCCTCCGTGCGATCCGTAGCCGTCCCCGCGTATGCCCGCACCGTAGGAGTCGTGTTCGTCTTCGTGCTCGTCTGTACCGTAGCCACCGTAGCTTTGACCGTAATCGTGCTGCTGTTCGGCATCTGTGGGCAGTACTACTGCACCAACCCCCAGGGCCACCATGAGCAGAGTCGGAACGAGAAGAGCTGCGCCCGGGTGTCTTGCGATCAGGCGGGTGGTCCTGTTGTTGCGGCGCGTCGCGGCCGTCAAACAGACCGCGAAGCCGGCGATGGCCAAGATGGGGAAGCGATGAAACCAGATGTTCACTCCGTCGCCGAAGCCGAGTCCCGGGGTTGACACGCCATGGGCCAGCATGAATATTCCGACCGAGAGACAGCCGAGAGCAACGAGGACCAACACTGGCTTGCGCGCTCGTAGTGCGGCGACCGCCGCCGCAATAGCCACCACCAGCGCACAGAAGGAGATCGCCGAAACAACGCCGAGATGGAAGCTGGGAGAGTCGAGCAGGATGTCGAGACCCGGAGTCGTCCTCAGGATGTAGAGGAACGCGTTCGGCAATACCAGGACGGCGACGAACAAGAGCAGGGCGCGAAGTGCACCCTTTCTCCTGCTCACTCCGGCTGCGGCGCGTTCCCCGGCCCCCGCGACGATGCTCACCTTTGGGTGAACGGCCTATCGGCCGGCGCGCTTGAACCGAAGCGAGATATGGGCTCTACGTATTTCTACGTATGGGGGTCCCCGGAGTGGTCGTGGGGAAGCGATCTCCGGTCGAGTGAGCCTCCGATAGGCGCTAGCGGGCGGAGCGCTGCGGACCGCACGTTTTGCGGGACCGGGCGATCGACTAGTGGTGAACTGCAGACGGGGCAGAAGGGCTCGTCGTCCTCGCCGAGGGCGACCTCTCGGTTGCAGGTGGGGCACAGTGCTGGGCTGGTCATGAGTCCCCCTCTAACTGTCCGGTCCGGGCGGACTGTTTCACCCAGCAGGCAAGAATCCTTGCCCTGTGTCCTCGAGGATAGCCGAGTCCACCTCACGCGACCAGACCGAGTTTCTGTTCCGACTCGCCCGGGTACTTCCGAGAGATACGAAGGGCCGTCGGCGGTTCCCAAGTGGCGTCATGAGAAAAGGAGGCATTTCGCACTAATGAGTACTGCCACCGCGGTACCGCAGACCTACGAGCTTGAAGGCGATGACGCTGCGGCCACGCTGAAGAGAACCGGCTGGTGGCGCCTCGCCCGCGATTCCTTCGAACGCTTCCGGGCCGCGGACGGTTTCAGCCACTCGCGCGGACTTGCCTTCCAAATCATGCTGACCGTCTTCCCGGCGCTGATTGCGTTCGTCGGGTTGACCGTCGCAGCGGACCAGACGGACTTCCGCCGGCTGGTCGAGGAGGCGATGAATGCGATGGCGCCCGGGCCCTCGGGTGGCCTCGTCACCGAAGCCCTCGAGCAGGGGGGCGGCGCCGCATCCGATTCGGACACGGCCGTGTTGGTCGGAGGCCTTGCCGCGCTCATCGCCGCCACCGGCGCGATGGGTCAGATCGAGCGCGGGGCCAACCGCATCTACGGTATCGAGAGTGACCGCGCCACGCTTCGCAAGTACGCGGTTGCGTTGGTGCTCGCTCTCACCGTGGGCGTCCTCGTCCTGGCAGCCTTCGTGGTGTTCATCGCAGGCTCCGCGATAGAGGATGCTGGAGCGACGACGGGCTGGAGCGACGACGCGGTTACCGTGTGGCAGTTCGCTCGCTGGCCGGCGGTGCTGATATTCGTGCTGACCGGGTTCTCGATGTTGTTCAAGTTCTCTCCACGACGCCGCCAGCCCTCGATGTCCTGGCTGGCCGCGGGAGCCATCGTGACCGTCGCCTTCTGGCTGCTCTTCACCGGCGCGCTCTCGATCTACCTGACCGCGTCCGAGGCCATCGGTGACACCTACGGTCCTCTCGCCGGGATCATCGGGTTGCTGCTGTGGTCCCTGCTCACCTCGTTGGCGATCTTCTTCGGCTTGGCCTTCGCCGCCCAACTCGAAGCGATTCGCGCAGGGGTGTCGGAGCCCGCGACCGAGGAGGACGCCAACCCCTCGCCGGGTGCCGACCAGAGCGCGACCTCCGTGCAGAGCGCGGTCTGATCCGGTTCCGCCAAGGGTCGGTTAGGCCAAGAGGAAAGAAGCCCCCGGGTCCGGGGGCTTTTTCGATAACTGCGAAGGCAAGGGACTAGAAGTCCATGTCGCCGCCCGGCATGGCCGGCGCGCTCTCCTTCTCCGGCTTGTCGGCCACGATCGCCTCGGTGGTGAGGAACAGTGCTGCGATCGAAGCCGCGTTCTGCAATCCGGAGCGGGTGACCTTGGCCGGGTCGAGGACTCCGGCGGAGATCAAGTCGGTGTACTCGCCGGTCGCCGCGTTCAGTCCCTCGCCTGCGCCGAGCGTCCGGATCTTCGCGATCACGACTCCACCCTCGAGGCCGGCGTTGATGGCAATGATCTTGACCGGCTCCTCGAGAGCGCGCTTGACGATGCGCGCGCCCGTGGCCTCGTCGCCGGTCAGCTCGAGCTTCTCGATTGACTCAGCAGCGGCGAGCAACGTCACTCCACCACCCGGGACGATGCCCTCTTCGACGGCGGCCTTGGCGGTTTGGACCGCGTCCTCGATGCGGTGCTTCTTCTCCTTGAGCTCGACCTCGGTCGCGGCGCCGACCTTGATGACGCCGACACCACCGGCCAGCTTAGCCAGACGTTCCTGGAGCTTCTCGGTGTCGTAGTCCGAATCGCTGCGCTCGATCTCGGCCTTGATCTGGTTGACGCGACCGGTGATGTCGTCGGCCGAACCGCCGCCCTCGACGATGGTCGTGTCGTCCTTGGTCACGACGACCTTGCGAGCGCGTCCCAGCATGTCGAGACCGACGCTCTCGAGCTTCAGGCCGATCTCTTCACTGACGACCTGGCCGCCCGTGAGAATCGCGATGTCCTGCATCATCGCCTTGCGGCGGTCGCCGAAGCCGGGGGCCTTGATCCCCGCAGCCTTGAAGGTGCCGCGCAGCTTGTTGACCACCAGCGTCGCGAGGGCCTCGCCCTCGACGTCCTCGGCGATGATGAGCAAGGCCTTGCCCGACTGGCTCACCTTCTCGAGGACGGGGAGAAGGTCTTTGACCGCGGAGATCTTCTGGTTGGCGATCAGGATGTAGGGCTCCTCGAGCACCGATTCCATGCGCTCTGCGTCGGTCACGAAGTAGGGGGAGATGTAGCCCTTATCGAGCCGCATTCCCTCGACCAGCTCGAGCTCGAGTCCGAAGGTGTTGGACTCCTCGACGGTGATGACTCCGTCCTTGCCGACTTTGTCCATGGCCTCGGCGATGGTCTCGCCGATCTCGGGGTCGTTGTTACCCGAGATGGTGGCAACCTGCGCGATCTGGTCGCGTCCGCCGACCTCCCGCGAGGAGCTCTGAATGGACTCCACCACCGCGTCGACGCCCTTCTCGATCCCACGCTTGAGCGCAATGGGATTGGCGCCTGCGGCGACATTGCGAAGGCCCTCACGCACCATGGCCTGGGCCAGCACGGTCGCCGTGGTCGTACCGTCACCGGCGACATCGTCGGTCTTCTTGGCGACCTCCTTGACGAGCTCGGCCCCGATCTTCTCGTAGGGGTCCTCGAGCTCGATCTCCTTGGCGATGGAGACACCGTCGTTGGTGATCGTGGGCGCGCCCCACTTCTTTTCGAGCACGACGTTGCGGCCCTTGGGCCCGAGCGTCACCTTGACCGCGTCGGCGAGCTGGTTCATCCCGCGCTCGAGCGCGCGGCGTGCTTCCTCGTCGTAAGCGATCATCTTGGTCATCGTCTACCTCCTGGGAACGGTGGCTGAGATCTCCGTTAGCACTCAAAGCTGCTGAGTGCTAAAGATAGCCTCCGGGCGGGCCGGTTGGCAAATCGCGGGCGGCACGGGCGGTAACGCCTCCGGCGGCTAGAGGGCGAGCAGGGCGGCGACGGCGATGCCGGCGAGCATCAGGGCGTTCAGCAGGCGGGGCCAGGGAGTTGCGCCCCAGCGATCCAGGAGGTCGACGAGCCCGCCCGCATCCTCCGGCGCGCGGGCCCGGGCCGTCAGGATCACCGAGAGCCCGCGCGTCAGGCCGAAGGGGATGCACAGCAGTGCGCCGACCAGGGGGCTGCCGCTGAGCAGGGCACCCGCGGCGACCGCGACGTAGGTGCCGAATTGGAGGAAGGTGAAGAACCCGATACCGAGGCCCGCTCCGTACAGAAAGGACGATACGGGGGCCGAGAAGAAGTCCCGCCACCACTGCGGCACCTGCGCGTGACGGTCCGGGAGTGGGATCTGCAACCCAAAGCCCTCACGAACGGCGTACATCAGCGCGATCACCATCAGCGCGACCGCCCCGATCCGGCCCCATGGTGCTCGGAGCAGCGCGCCGAGCCCACCCAGCAGGAAGCCGAACACGGCGGCCGAGAGGGTCGCGCCGAGGGCATGCAACGCGACCGCGGTCCAGTACTTCTTCGAGCGGCCCCCGTGAACCACGGGAGTGATGGTCTCGACCATCGACAGGCCTCAGGGGCCGAAGAGCGTGGACGCCCCCGCGACCACCGATGCCCCGATCACCACGACGAGTAACGGAGTCGTTAGCACCTGGTGTTCAGATCGCGATAACCGATGCAGAACACCTTCTTGCCTCGGTAGCAGTATCCGGTCACCGCCGCATCGCCGTTGATGCGCGTATCGGTATAGGCGCAGCAGTCGTAGATCGTTCGGATACGGCCGTGGCAGCAGCGCGACCAGCCGCCGCCCTGCTTGGCCTTTTTTGCGTGCGGATAGCGTTTGCGCACGAGGTCCTCGCACATGCGACTGCGCTTCTGCTTGCGTGACTTGTAGATCCGGCCCTTGTCGTCTACCGGGTAGCCGTGCTTGGGATGCAGCGGGTAGCCGTACCTGTCCACTCGGCTCTTCGGTGAGAACGGATGGGGACAGGAGGCGGTCGTGAAGGTGTGCCCGCAGATGTGGTACGCCTCGGCGCGTTCGGGCCTCAGCGCGGCGGCGACCAGCGCTCCCCCGGCCAGCGCAACCACGCCCTGACCAAGCCGCCCGATGAACGAGCGCCTGCTGCTTCTTTCGGCCAGCGCGGTTGACGCATGTTCCGCCGCCGTCTCTAGATTCAACTCGCCCGCCTTCCTTCGACCGCCTCGCGCTCGCGACGCCGCGCCGTGTCGATCAATCCCTCCATCTGCTCCAGATTGTTAACCGTGCCCTTTGCCTGCACAACCCCGTGAGCGTCGAGCACGACCACGTAGGGGGTGCCCGGCACCTCGTAGTTCTTGAAGCTCTCGACCGAGGCGACGATGGGCGCGGCCGTGCGCTTGTGTCGAAACGCCAGTCGGGTCTCGGTCTCGTCGACATCGGTCAGGACGATGGGGTGCTTGCCGGTGGCTTCGGCAACCGCACCGACCGAGGGAAGGACCTGCTCGCACACGGCGCAGCCCGGAGAGACGAAGAGCAGGAACTGTTCGGCTCCCCGGCCCCCGACGGTGACCGGTTGGCCGTCCAGGTCCCTGGTCTGCAGCGGGGGACGACCCTCGCCCAGAGCGGGTCCCTCGGTGTCCAGTTCGAGCGCGCCGCGGGGGCCGAGACGCAGGTGAAGGATGCCGATCTGGCGGGCCAGCGCGACCACGACCACGCAGAGCACGACGACCAGGATCCACAGCGCCACGTAAGACGCAGCCCACCAGCCCGACAACCCGTCCTCCTCCGCTAGGGGTACGGCGACCGCTCCGTACTGGATGGTTTCCGACCACCGTCGATTACGCATTCGCCGGAAGGTTACCTCGTAAGATGCGATCCGCCATGTCAGAATCATTCACTTTTGTCGCCGCCACCGTGTTGGCCATTGCCTTCGGGTGGGCGGCGCTGGCCAAGCTCCTGGGCTACGAGCGGTGGCGTCTGGCACTGTCCGGCTACCGGCTCCCCGGCATGCTCGAGCGGTTCGCCCGTCCCGGAACGATCGGGGTCGAGGCGGTCATCGCCGCGTTGGTTCTGAGCGGACCGCTTCCGGTCGCCGGCTCGCTTGCTCTCGCCATGTTGTCGGCCCTCTGCCTCCTGATCTTGAGGGCGCGCGCCGCTCGGGGCGACCGGCTGCCGTGCGGCTGTTTCGGTTCGACCAAGGAGCGTGACTACCGTCTGATGCTGACGCGCAATGCAGCGCTGGCCGTTCCGGCTGCGGTGCTGACGTTGTCGGATCGGCCGGGGCTGATCGAGCGGCTTGCCTCCATCGAAGGTTCCGAGATCCTCCCCCTCGCGCTCGTATTGCTGGCGGGGGGCCTGGTCGTATGGATTACTACGGGTCTGTCGGAGTCTCTATCGGGCAGGGCGAGAACAGACAAGGGGAGACAGATATGAAGGCCAGGCTGGGACTGATCCTCGTGATCGTGTTGGCGTCGTTCTCCACCATGTTCGCGAGCGCGACCCACCAGAACCACACAGACGGCAACGACACGAAGGGCAAATTGGACGTCCGCAAGGTGAAGACCTTCGGGCCGGTCAAGAGGCCGGGATGGAGGATCCTGACGTTCGGCCGTTTGAGGCCGGGCGAGTTGCGCGATCGGGGCTTCTTTCTCGTCAGCCTCGATACCTTCGGTGACGAGCGTTTCGACTACTACGCACTCATCAGTTCGAACGGGTCCAAGTTTCGAGCTTCGCTATGGCGCGACCGGCTCAATAAGAGTGATCGCAAGGTGGCTAAGCTGAGGGTCTGGCGCAAGAGCGGCGACAGTGTGTCGGTACGCATACCGCTGCGGCACATGAACACGGGCGGCCCGGCCCGAGTGACCTACCACTGGTACGTCAAGACTCTGTTTACCGGGAATGCGTGCCGGCGCGTGTGCTTCGATCGCGTGCCGAATCGTCGCTCGATCAAGGAGAACAACGGCAAGCCGACGCCGACGCCGACGCCGACTCCGACGCCCACGCCCACGCCCACGCAAGATCCCGGTCTGACGCCGGCGCCGGACGCCACCGAGTCCCCCGGGGCCACCGCGGCGGAGCCGACCGCCTCGCCCTAGCGAGTGCTAACGAGGACTTAGTCGCAATCCGCCGACGGAACTCGATCCGGCGTTTGGTCCGCACCGAGCCATTGGCCGGATCGCGATGGTTGACGAGACCAATCGTTATTCGGTGGATCGGGGCTTAGTTCTTGTCGGCTTCGGCCTGGCGCAGCTCGATCCGACGGATCTTGCCGGTGAGCGTCTTGGGCAGGTCGTCAACGAACTCGATCTGGCGCGGGTAGGCGTAGGCCGCGTAACTCTCACGCACGTGGGCTTTGATCTTCGCGGCAAGCTCCTCGGATGGCTCGATGCCCTCGGCGAGGCGCACGAACGCCTTGACGATGAAGCCGCGCTGCTCGTCGGGCGACGCAACCGCAGCCGCCTCGATGGTCTCCTCGAGCTCGAGGATCGCCGATTCGACCTCGAAGGGGCCGATTCGGTAGCCGGCCGAGATGATGACGTCGTCGGCTCGGCCCTCGTACCAGATGTATCCGTCTTCGTCTCTGCGACCCATGTCGTTGGTATGGAAGTAGTCGCCCCCAAAGACTCGTTGAGTGTCCTCGGGGCGATTCCAGTAGCCGATGGGGTAGTGGGGATTCGAGCGAGCCCTCAGGCAGATCTCGCCCGCCTCGCCGTCGGGTACCGGCTCGTCGGTGCCGACCTTCAGGAGCTCGACGTCCCAACCGGGCAGAGGCAGTCCCATCGACCCGGGCCGGATGTCCACGGTCGGAAAGTTGCCGCACAGTGGATAGCTCTCCGTGAGTCCGTAGTAGTCGAGCACGGGGATGCCGAATTGCTTCTCGAACCACCGGATCACCTCGGGGTTCAGAGGTTCGCCCGCGGAGCAACAGATCCGCAGCTTGATGTCGTACTGGGCGCCCGGGTCTTTGAGCTGGGTCATGGCTCTCAGCGCAGTCGGAGTCGTGAACATGTTTCCGACCTCGTACTTCTCGAGGAGATAGAAGGTCTGCGCTGGGTCGTAGGCACCGCCGGCCCTCTGAAAGACCGCGACCGGAACCCCGTAGCGCCACGGCCCGAGGAGGCCGGGGACGATCCCCGCGATCCACGCCCACTCACCCGTCGAATGAAAGAGCTCGTCTGTCCGCACGTCGTGACAGAACTCGTACTCGTTGTGAGCCAGGAGGTAGCGGTGTGCGTGAAGGATCCCCTTCGCCGCGCCGGTGGTTCCCGACGAGTAATAGAGCTGAGCCGGGTCGTCGGCCGCGGTGTCCGCGATGGTGAACCGGTCTGACGCCGCGCCAATCGCGTCGTCGAAATCGACGTCGCCCTCTCTCAACTCCGTGCCCGCATTGAGAACGACCACGCGTTCCAGAGAAGGAGCACGATCGCTCAGACCCTCTAGGCGGGCGCGGTTCTTCCCGTCGGTGACGAGCACGCGCGCTTGCGAGTCGTCGAGCCGGTGTGCGATCCCATCGTCACCGTAGAGCTGCGACAGCGACAAGAGGATGCCGCCGAGCTTGTAGACGGCGATGAAGGTCGCCGCGGTCTCGGGGACCGATGGCAGCATTACCGCCACACGATCACCTCGCGCGACCCCGTGTGACGTCAGTACGTTGGCGATCTGGTTCGACAGCTTCTTGAAGTCGCCGAAGGTGAGGCGCCGTTCTTGGCCCCGCCAGTCCTCCCACACCATCGCGAGCCGGCCGTCTTCGTGCTTGTCTACGGTGTCGGCGGCGATGTTGTAGCGCTCGGGCACGTCCCATTTGAAGGCCGCCACCATCTCTTCGTAAGACGCCGGCTGGTAGAGCCTGTGCTCGGACATCTCGAACCCCCCGAAGATAGAGCCTCTGCCGGTGTCCGAGCCTACGCGATTCGACGCTTGGTCGCTCCGTCCCCGCGGGCGTCTCCGATGAAGGGAAGCGAGTCGATGAGCGGCGCGGAGCCTCGAATAAACGGTAGAGCGCGGATTAAGCCGGCGGTTCTTCCCACACCTTCTTCGTCCGGGTGGAGGGCCGGCGCCGCCGCGGCTGGAGGGCGGCGTCGTAGCGTTTGAGCTGGCGCACGATCATGCGTGACACGATGATCC
This sequence comes from Actinomycetota bacterium, assembly GCA_050694055.1. Classification (GTDB taxonomy): domain Bacteria; phylum Actinomycetota; class CADDZG01; order CADDZG01; family WHSQ01; genus WHSV01. The sequence continues at coordinate 18,815 of JBOGWX010000035.1, read as the reverse complement.
ACGCCAGCGAGACGACGATGAGCAACACGCACGCGACGGTGAGAATCGGCTCACGGGTGAATTCGCCGAACGAGTTGCTCTGGGCAAGCAGAATCGAAGTCTTCATGTCGGACAACAGTTATCCAGCGGCTCTCAAATTATGCCGACTGCTGCGAAGATGGCGGCAATGAGTCAAACGCTGGAGCAGAAACGAACCGACCTCAGCGGCATCATCTCCGGTTTGGAGCGTGTGGTCGTGGCCTACTCCGGCGGCGTCGATTCCGCCTATCTCGCCGCCATGGCCCACGACGCCCTCGGCTCCGATGCGGTGGCGGTGACGGCCGTCTCTCCGTCGCTCGCCCGGCGTGAGCTGCTCGACGCCATAGCGCTGGCCCGCAGCTTCGGCTGGAGTCACCGCACGGTGACGACTCACGAGATCGATCGCGACGAGTACGCCGCCAACGCCGGAGATCGTTGCTATTGGTGCAAAACGGAGCTCTTCGAGGTGCTCTCGCCACTGGCCGAGGGTCTGGATGCCGTGATCGCTACCGGCACGAATCTTGACGACCTCGCCGATTACCGGCCCGGCCTGCGCGCGGGTGGAGAGCACTCGGTTCGCACTCCTCTCGCCGAGGCGGGGCTCACCAAGGCCGAGATACGAGCACTGAGCGCTGCTCGGGGTTTGCCGACATCGGACAAGCCGGCCTCGCCTTGCCTTGCATCTCGCTTCGCATACGGTGTGCGGGTGACCGAGGAGGGACTACGACGCATCGATCGGGCCGAGGAGGTGCTGCGAGCCCTCGGCTTCGGCGTGCTGCGGGTGCGCGACCACGGTGACCTTGCGCGCATCGAGGTTCCGCCGGAGGCTATCGAGCGCGCCGCCTCGCACCGAAACAAGATCGAACGAGAACTCAAGGCGCTGGGGTTCACCTACGTGACGCTCGACCTGGGTGGCTTTCGGTCCGGCTCACTGAACGCAGCCCTGGGCGCTCCCCAGATCAGGCGCCGCTGACTCGTTCCGCACCCTTGCGCCGAGTGGTTAGAACTGAACGATGGGACAGGTGAGCGTCCGGGAGATTCCCTCTACCGCTTGGATCCTGTTGACCACGGTCTTACCCAACTCGTCCATGCTGGCGGCCTCGAGCTGCACGATGACGTCGTAGGGACCGGACACGTCATCGGCGGTCTCGACGCCCTCGAGCTCGCGTATCTCGCGCGCGACGTGTGCTGCGTTGGTCACCGTTTGAATGAGTATGTAGGCCCTGACTCCGTTCGCCACCGCTCCTCCTCTAGTTCGCGCCGCTCGCCCTGCCCGCAGCGAGGCCACCGCACGGATGTAATGAATCCGGGTCGGATGCGGATTGTAGTCGGCAAACCGGGCACTCGCACAGCTCGAGTCCGGTGCGGGTTCGCCCCGGCCGGTTCGTTGCGACGACCACCGGATAGGGTTGAGCCCGATGACCCAGCTTCACGCAATCGGCTCCGTGGTCCTGCTCGTGGCCGCGGCGGCTTACTTCTTGTTTGCTCTCTACTCTGCTCGAACGGGCGTGCACGGCCCTGCACTCATGAAGTTGCGGTTAGGTGTGGTCGGCCTCGCTGCGGCTCAGCTGGCGGTGGGAGCAGTTCTCTACGCGACGGGTCGCAAGCCCGCCGAGACGCTCCACATCCTTTACGGCATCGTCGCGGTCGCGGCCCTTCCCATCGCCGCCACCTTCGCCCAGGAGGCGCCCCCCAAAGCGCGTGCCGGAGCGCTGGCCGCGGGGGCCGGGCTCATGCTCGTCATGATCTGGAGGCTGTGGGTGACCGGGGGTGGCTAGACCGGTCCTGCTGGCGGCCGGGGCCGCGGTCGGCCTCGCGCTCTACCTCTCGGGGGAGTCGGTGGCGCAGGACGGCTATCCGCTCGAGAGCTCCAAGATAGCCGGCGCGACTCAAACCGACGAGCAGATCGACGGCGCGGAGCTCTACGCGGCCTCGTGCTCCTCGTGCCACGGCATCGACGGCGAGGGGACCGGCAACGGCCCGTCGTTGGTTGGCGTGGGAGAGGCGTCGGCGAATTTTCAACTGACCACCGGGCGGATGCCGCTGGCGAACGCCGATCAAGCGATTCGCAAGGAGCCCGCCTTCAACGACGAAGAGATACAAGCGCTGGTCGCGCACGTCGGCACCTTCGGCGACGGTCCGGCCATTCCCGAGGTCGACCTCGAGGGCACGGATCTGTCCGCGGGACAAGCTTCGTACATCGAGAACTGCGCCGCCTGTCATGGAGCCACGGGGGCCGGTGGTGCCGTGGGCAACGAGGCGCTGGCTCCGAGCCTCTACGCGGCGACCGACGTCCAGGTCGCCGAGGCGGTAATCGTCGGCCCCGGCCAGATGCCCCAGTTCGAGTTCAGTGAGGCGCAGCTCAACGACATCGTCAACTTCGTGATCTATCTCAGAGAAGAACCTCGTCCGGGCGGCGCCGACATCGGGGGCATCGGTCCGGTGCCGGAGGGGTTCGTGGCGTGGTTCGTTGGCATGGGCGCGCTGCTGGTCGTCATCCTGTTCGTAGGTTCGAGCCGGCGGAACTCCGGCGACGGAGAGGACGCAGCGTGAAGCCCGAGCGCTGGATCTACGCGTCCCTCGGGATCTCGATGGTGGCGTCCCTGGGCCTGGTCGGGTACTACTTCCTGGGCGAGTCGGCTCAGGTCGAGGGCGTGTTGTTGGGTCTGGCGCTCGGTGGCCTGGGCGCCGGCATCGTCGGATGGGCGACCAACTTGATGGAGGCTCCCACCGAGACCGAGGAGCGCGAGCCATTCGAGTCGGAGCCCATTGGGAGCGAGCAGGGCGGGACCACGGTCACCCCGGAGGCAGTCACCCGCCGCAAGCTGCTCGTTCGGCTCGTGGTCGGTGCCGGAGCCACACTCGGGGCCGCACTCGCTATCCCCGCCTTGTCCCTCGGCCCCCGGCCGGGGCAGAGTCTCGAGGAGACCAAGTGGACCGCGGGTGCACGGATCGTTGATCGCTTCGGCACGCCACAGCGTCCCGACGACATCCCGCTCAACGGGATCAAGACGGTCTTTCCCGCCGGTTTCGAGGGCGAAGCCGATTCCCAGACCGTGATCATCAAGGTCGAGCCCCAGATCCTCGATCTGCCCGAGGGGCGCGCCGAGTGGGCGCCGGAGGGTTGCGTGGCCTACTCGAAGATCTGCACGCACGCGGGATGTCCGGTCGGTCTCTACCGCGCCGAGGCCAGGCAGCTCTTGTGCCCCTGTCACCAGTCGACCTTCGACGTGACCAACGGCTGCCGGCCGGTCTTCGGCCCCGCGGCCCGTCCGCTGCCGCAGCTTCCGATGACCATCGACGACGCCGGCTTCCTGGTGGCGACGGGCGACTTCCCCGAACCGGTGGGCCCGAGCTTCTGGAACATGGATACCGAGTGAAGGCGTCGCTCGGATGTTGAAGTGGGTCGACGAGCGCCTCGGCGCAGCCCATTGGGCGCGCAAGGGATTGAAGAAGATCTTTCCGGACCATTGGTCGTTTCTGCTGGGGGAGATCGCGCTCTTCTGCTTCGTCATCCTGGTGGCGACGGGGACCTATCTGACTTTGTTCTACCGGCCGGATGCGGCGCCGGTCATCTACGAGGGCTCCTACGAACCGTTGCGCGGCCGGGAGATGTCGGCCGCCTACGAGTCGGTTCTTCGTCTCAGCTTCGAGGTGCGCGCCGGTCTGGTCATGCGGCAGATCCATCACTGGGCGGCGCTGGTCTTTGTGGCGTCGATCGTCGCTCACATGGTGCGTGTCTTCTTCACGGGAGCCTTTCGCAAGCCGCGGGAGATCAACTGGATGGTGGGCGTCACGCTGCTGGTGCTCGCCATCGGCATGGGTTTCACTGGTTACTCGCTGCCGGACGACCTTCTCTCGGGAACCGGTTTACGTATCGCGTACTCGGCCCTCATCTCGATCCCCTTCGTGGGCCCGTATCTCGGGTTCTTGGTTTTCGGTGGCGAGTTCCCGACCGAGGGCATCATCTCGAGACTGTTCGTCTTGCACGTCATGTTGCTGCCGGCGCTGGTCATCGGCCTCATCACCGTCCATCTCGGCATTCTGTGGCGCCAGAAGCACACGCAGTTCGCCGGCAAAGGACGAACCGAGCGGAACGTCGTAGGAAAGGCGTTCTGGCCTCAGCAGGTCTTCAAATCGCTCGGTCTCATGCTGCTCACCGGTGCGGTTCTGGCCCTTCTCGGAGGGCTCGTGCAGATCAACGCGGTGTGGAGCTACGGTCCGTTCGACGCCTCGGCCGTGAGCGCGCCGAGCCAGCCCGATTGGTACGTGGGCTGGCTGGAGGGGGCGATCCGTCTGTTCCCCGCGTTCGAGCCGACCATCTTCGGTATCACGATTCCTTCGATGTTCATCCCCGGAGTCGTGATCCCCGGCATCGGCTTCACCGTGATGGCGCTGTGGCCGCTGATCGAGCAGCGGTTCACCAAGGATCTTCAGGCGCATCACATGCTCGACAGGCCGCGCGATCGCCCGGTTCGCACCGCGATCGGGGTTGGAGCCATCCTGTACGTCACGATTCTTACGATCGCCGGGGGTAACGACGTTCTCGCGCTCACCTTCAACGTGCCCATCGAGGCGATGGTGTGGTTCCTGCGCATAGGGCTGTTCGTCGTACCGGTCCTAGGTGGCTACATCGCCTACAGGTTGTGCAGGGAGTTGCAATCATCCGAGGCCCATCCGCTGCTACGCAGCAAGGGGGTGCGGTTGAGGCGCACCCCGGAGGGCGGCTTCGAAGAGGTGCCTCACGACTAAGTGCTCCGCCGGCCCAACTCTCTGAGCAGCAGCTACCCGTCCAGTTGGGTCACCCAGCCCCTGAGAGCGATGACGGCCAACAGCCCGCCCGGCCCCCACATCCACCCCCCATAGACCAAGCCCAGGCCCAGCAGCAGGGCCGCGACGGCGGCCACGAGCGGCCAGATGCTCGACGACGGAAGCGGGTCGTCCTCGATGACGAGCGGTGGAGTAACGGTGTCCCCCTCTTCTTCGTCGAAGCCGAGCGTGCGCTGAATTGCGTTCGCAGGACGGGTGTCGTCGGGCACCAGGTCGTTGCGCGCGTGGCGGATCATGACGACTCCGACCACGACGAAGAAGACGGCGGAGAGTCCCAATGTCAGCAACAGGATGGAGCCGGCGATCTCATAGCTGAAGAACCAGTAGACGACCGTAACGAACAGCGTGTAGACGGCCGTACGCAGGAAGAAGCGGACCTCCTCAGCCACGTCGATCCTCTGTGTTCTTCCTCATGTCGGTTCCCGACTTTGCCTCACTAGACGGACGAGCCGCGAGCTCGTCGGCGTGCTTCTCGTCGAACACCGGGCGCTCGGACCGGATGCGAGGCAATCGCTTGAAGTTGTGGTGGGGCGGTGGCGAAGTCGTTCCCCACTCGAGCGTGTAGCCGCCCCATGGATCGTCGCCCGCGAGCGGACCCGAACGCTTCATCTTCACGAAGTTCAGCAAGAAGACAACGATCGAAAGCGCCATGATGAAGGATCCGGCGGTGGCAAGCAGGTTTAGTGGTTGCCACCCGGTGTCGGCCGCATAGTCAGCATAGCGTCTCGGCATCCCGTCGAGTCCCAGCTGGTGCATCGGAAAGAAAGTCATGTTGAACCCGATCAGCATGAGCCAGAAGTGGATTCTCGCCAGACGCTCGTCGAACATACGCCCCCAGATCTTCGGCCCCCAGTAGTAGAGTCCCGCGAACACTGCGAAGACGCTCCCACCGAACAGCACGTAGTGGAAATGCGCGACCACGTAATAGGTGTCGTGGGTGGCGAAGTCGATCGGGGGGGATGCGAGGAACACTCCAGTCACACCACCCATTAAGAACATGAAGAGGAAGCCGAGCGCGAACAGCATCGGCGAGGCGAATCTGATCTTGCCCCGCCACATGGTTGAGATCCAGTTGAAGAACTTGATCCCCGTCGGCACCGCGATCAGCATCGAGGTTGCCGAGAAGAACGGCCCGTCGACCGCGCCGGTGGTGAACATATGGTGTGCCCACACCGAGAAGCTGTAGGCGCCGATGAGCAGCGTGGCCAGAACGAAACCCCGATATCCGAACAGCGGCTTGCGCGCGAACACGGGGATGATCTCCGTGATCACGCCGAAGAACGGAAGTATCGCGATATACACCTCGGGGTGGCCGAAGAACCAGAACAGATGCTGCCAAAGGATGGGGTCGCCGCCCTGGGCTGGATCGAAGAACCCACCTCCGAAGTTCCGGTCGATGAACAGCATCGCGAGCGCGGCGGTGAGTACCGGGAAGGTGAACAAGATCAGTGCGCTCACCACGAGCATGTTCCAGACGAAGATCGGCAGCCGGAACATCGTCATTCCCGGCGCCCGCATCCCGAAGACCGTTGCGACGAAGTTAACCGCCCCCAAGGTCCCCGACACACCCGACAATGTGAGACCGATGACCCACAGGTCGCCTCCCGTGCCCGGCGAATAAGTGCCGTCCGACAGCGGCACGTACCCCGTCCATCCGAAGCTGGCGGCGCCCCCCGAGGTGAAGAAGCCGGAGAACGCCGTCAGCCCTCCGAGCAGGAACAACCAGTAGGTCAGCGCGTTGACGCGCGGGTAGGCGACGTCCGGCGCGCCGATGTGCAGGGGGATGAAGTAGTTGGCGAAGCCCAACGCCAGGGGGACGATGAAGAAGAACATCATCGCGGTGCCGTGCATCGTGAAGAACTCGTTGTAGGTCTGGTTGTCAAGGAACTGAAGACCCGGCTCGGCCAGTTCGGCTCGCATGAACAACGCGAGCACTCCGGCGAGAAGGAAGAAGAACATCGAGGTGTAGATGTAGAGGACGCCGATCTTCTTGTGGTCCGTCGTGGTCGCGTAGTCGAGGAGACCCGCGCGCTCGTGCTGGCGCACGTCTGGCGGCGCGGTCGTGTCAACCGTCGCCATGAGCCGCTCCCTCGTTAGCCACGTGCCTGCCCCACCTGTTCTTGATCGCCGGTCTGTTCGTCCAACCAGGCGCGATATTCCTCCGGCGGCACCGCGTTGATGATGAACGGCATCTCGTAATGCAGGAGACCACAGAACTCTGCGCAGCGACCGTTGTAGGTGCCCTCCTCGTCGATGGTGATGGGTAAACGGTTCTCTCTACCCGGAACGGCGTCCCGCTTCAACAGAAACTCCGTGATGTAGAACGAGTGCTGCACGTCATTGGAGGTGATGACGAAGGTGACCGGCTCGCCCACCGGCAGCGAAATGGCGGCGGGCTCATCGGGTCTGCTGATGATCGACACATCCTCGCCCTCGTACTGAAAGCGCCAGCCCCACTGGAATCCCTCGACGTTGACGATGGCGACCGGATCCTCAGCCTCGTCGTTGATCCTGTTGAGCACGAGGGTCGACGAGACGAAGAGCCCGATGACGATGAGCGTGGGGATGGCGAACCACAAGAGCTCCAGCTTTACGTTGGAGTGGAACTGTTCGGGGAGCTCGTTGTCCCCCGGCCTGGCTCGGTAGCTGAGAATGCTCCACGCGATTAGCCCGGCAACCAGGACGAAGATGACCGCGGCGACTATCGTGAACAGGTCGTATAGACCCTTGATCTCCTCACCCTGGGAGTTGACCGGCTGAGGCGCACAGCCGGCGACGGCGACGGTTGAGCAAGCAGTGCCCAGAAGTACGATCGACCGACGTGACGACATTCTGACGAGCGTACAGGTACCCCAGACTACGAGTACCACTTGGAGGAGCGATTCGATGATCGACTTCGAACTGCCTGCGGACATCGCGAAGGTGCAGAAGGCCGTGGCGGCTTTCGTTCGGGAGGTCGTTCTTCCGGCAGAGAACGCACTCGGAACCGACGTCGAGATCGAGGGCGAGCGGTTCAACGCTGCGATCGAACGGTTGCGTGCGGAGGCCAAGGAGCGCGACCTGTTCAACCCCCACCTTCCCGCCGAGTGGGGCGGTCTTGGGCTCGGCCCCCTCGGGATGGCGATCGTCTCCCAGGAGTGCGGAGTCTCTGCCATGGCGTCCTTGGGACTGAACGCAATGGCCCCCGATGAGGGCAACATGCACCTTCTGTTGTACGCGGGCACACCCGAGCAGCACGAACGCTATCTCAGACCGCTGGCAGAGGGTCGCGTGCGATCGTGCTTCGCCATGACGGAGCGGGCCGCCGGGTCCGATCCGCTCGGGCTCCAGACCGCGGCGCGCCGAGAGGGTGAGGGTTGGGTCATCAACGGAGAGAAGTGGTTCATCAGCGGCGCCGCGGGTGCGGCTTTTGCGATCGTCGTCGCTCGCACGGGGGTTGCGGGAGACAGAAACGCGTACTCGCTCTTTCTGGTGGACGAGGACAACCCCGGTTGGAAGCTCATCCGAGAGGTTCCCGTCATGGGAACCAGCTCACCGGGCGGGCACTGCGAGGTTCTCTTGGAAGACTGCCGGGTGGAGCGGGACGCCCTGCTGGGTGACCTGGGTGAGGGCTACAAGCTCGCCCAGGTGCGGCTCGGTCCTGCTCGTCTGGCTCACTGCATGCGATGGATCGGTGTGGCGCAGCGTTCCCTCGACCTCGCGGCCGAACGCGCGCTGACTCGTGAGACCTTCGGTGAACCACTTGCCAGGCGCCAGACGGTTCAGAATTGGCTGGCCGACTCGGCCATCGAGTTGTACGCGGCCCGGCTGATGGTGCTCCATGCTGCCTATTTGATCGAGCGAGGTGACGAGTATCGTCAGGAGGTCTCGATGGCCAAGGTCTACGTAAGTGAGATCCTCAACTCGGTGGTCGATCGTGCTCTGCAGGTGCATGGTTCCCTCGGCTATTCGCAAGATCTGCCGCTCGAGCGCTTCTACCGAGATGCGCGCGCCGCTCGCATCTACGACGGGCCCAGCGAGGTCCATCGCATGGTTATCGCACGCAACGTACTCAAGGCCGCGATGAGCGGCGAAGGAACCAAGAGCGCGACCGGGGGCATCGCTTGACGGACGCCCCGCTCGAGGCGCGCCCGCTGATCGACGAGGTGGCGCTCAAGAGCTATCTCGATACGCACTTCGGCGCGCGGTCCGAGCTCTCGGTGCAGCGGCATCAGGCGGGGCATTCGAACGAGACCTTCTTCGTCAGGTACGGAACCGGAGATTACGTGCTGCGCCGCCCGCCGAGCGGGGCGTTCCTGCCCACGGCTCACGACGTCAACCGCGAGTACCGCGTGCTTCATGCCCTCGACTCCAGCCTCGTGCGTTCCCCGGCGACGGTTCTTGCGTGCGATGACGAATCCGTGATCGGAGTGCCCTTCTACCTCATGGAGCGGGTCGAGGGTCTGGTGATTCGAGCGGAGCTTCCGAAGGCGTTCGGTGAGACGGCCAGAGCCGCAATCGGAGAAGAGGTCGTGGACGCGCTCGTAGAGCTCCATTCCGTGGATGTCGATGCCTGCGGTTTGGGTGACTTCGGCAAGAGGGATGGCTACCTGCAGCGGCAGCTCAGACGCTGGAGCGGCCAGCTCGAGTTGACCCTGCCCATGACGAGACCCGTTCCCGAACTCGAAGAGCTCGGCGAGTGGTTGGACGACAACCGGCCGGAATCATCCTCAACCACACTCGTTCACGGGGACTACAAACTCGACAACCTCATGTTCGCATTCGAGCCGCCGGCACGCCTGGTGTCGATCCTCGACTGGGAGATGTCGACGCTCGGTGATCCCCTCGCCGATCTGGGCTGGATGACATCGTTCTGGCTCGAGGAGAGTGAGGGAGGCGACGATGTCTTTGCGGATCTCAATCGCGTGACTCGTCTACCGGGCTTTTGCTCTCGCGCCGAGTTGGTCGAGCGCTACGAACAAGCCACGGGCGGGGACACGTCGGCGCTCGATTGGTACCGGGTGCTGGCGACATGGAAGCTGGCCATCCTGCTCGAGGGGTCGTACGCCCGTCACCTTGCGGGCGTGACCGACGACCCCTTCTTTGCTCGAATGGCCGACGGGGTTCCGGTTCTGGCGCGCCGGGGACTGGAGGTAGCGAGGCGTTCATGAGCTCCTACAGAGCCCTGGTCGTCGACTTCGGTGGCGTGCTGACCAGCTCGCTCGAGGACGCAATGGCGGCGTTCGCGATAGCCCACGGGATCGAGATGCAGCATCTGGTACGAGCCGCACTGAGTGCCTACATGGGGTCGGAGGACGCGCTCGTGACCGACTTCGAGACGGGGCGGATGTCCGAAGAGCACTTCGCCGTCGCCTTTGCCCATCGACTCAGTGAGTACTCAGGCGTGGACATCGCTCATGGGGGCCTGGTAGATCGTTTGTTCGAGGCTCTCGAGCTCGAGGAGGACATGTTCGAGCTGGTCGAGCGCGCACGGGCGCGAGGCTTTAAGACGGCGCTGCTGTCGAACTCGTGGGGACTGGGCCTGTACCCGCTGGCGCGTATCAACGACCTGTTCGACGTGGTCGTGATCTCGGGCGAGGTGGGTTTACGGAAGCCGGACCCGGCCATCTTCAAGCTGACCATCGACAGGCTAGACCTAAAGCCCGAGGACTGCGTGTTCGTCGACGACCATCCGGGCCATCTCAAGGCGGCGCAGGGAGCGGGCATGACGACGGTGCTCCACAAGTTCCCGGGTCAGTCGATCCCCGAGGTAGAGGCGCTACTGGAGCTCGCTTGAGCTCACCGCGACCTGCGTAACTCCTCAGGTGAGAGTTCGACGGCGCGTCTTAGCGGTAGTTCGTGAACTGAAGCGGGATGCCGAAGTCCTTTTCCTTCAGGGCCGCGATGATGTCCTGCAACGTGTCCCTCGACTTCGCCGACACTCGCACCTGGTCACCCTGGACGCTGCCCTGCGCCTTCACCTTCATATCCTTGACGAATTTGACTATCTCTTTCGCCTTGTCGGTGGAGATGCCCTGGTTCAAGGTGAGCGTCTGACGCGCCGTGCCCCCCGCGGCCTGCTCGATTTTTCCGTGCGACACTGCCTTGAGCGCGACCTTGCGCTTGACTAGCTTTTCCTCCAGCACCTTGACGCAGTCCTTCACCTTTTGCTCGGTGCTGGAGTGGATGCGCATGACTTGGGAGCCGCCGTCCTCGGCGAGCTCGATGCTCGAGTCGGTCCCTTTGAAGTCGTAGCGCTGGGAGATCTCGCGACTCGCCTGGTCGACGGCGTTGCGGACCTCCTGCAGGTCGACCTCGGACACGACGTCGAACGTGGATTCCTTTGCCATGGAATAGAAGGTTAGCAAGGTGGCGCGCGGCCGCGCGCCATGCAGTCGCGGTTATCTGATGAACGTGCGCAGCAGGGGCATGAGCTCGGCTATGCGGTCCTTGTTCAGATACGCGTCCGCCCAGGCCGGTTGTTGTTCGAGCATGGCCGAGAAGGCCACGATCTTGGTCTCGGGAATCACGGCCCGCAGGATCTCGGCCGCGCCCTCACCGTCGAGGCGCGGCAACATGTAGTCGAGAATGACGAAATCTGGTTGGTGATTGAGGGCGAGTGGCACTGCCTCTACGCCGTTGGCGGCCTCGCCCACCACCTCCATATCTTCCGATTCGCATAAAAGACGAAGTGCGTGCCGAATCTCTTCGTCATCGTCCACGATGAGCACAGTGCGACGCTCCCCCAGGGTCATGGATGAACACACTGAATGACCCAACCCCTGTTGTCTAGACTCGTCGAAGTTTTTTCTGCGGTCCATGACCTGGTAACTCTCACTTGAAGTGTCCGAGCGGTCACCGACGGTCGCCGATTATCGAGTCGGCTCTCATGCAAACGTGGTACTTCTTCTCACTGACTTCGTCGCGGGAGTCCGTTGGCATAACGAACTGGAAGGAGTCGTTCATGCGCGTGTTTCGTGGTGCGCTTGTCCCGAGAGTTCTGCCGGCCGCAGTCTTGGGTGTGGTTGCAATTCTTGTATTGAGCCTCGTGCCGTCGACGCCGAGATCCTTGACCGACGCAGAGCCGGTCGCAAAGTACTCGTTCAAAAAAAGCGAGCGCTGCTTTCTAAGGAAGATCAACAACATGCGTCATCGCAACGGCAAGAAGCGTCTCGAACGGGACAAGCAGCTCGGCTACGTTGCCCGTCGCCATGCCCGTTCGATGGCCTCAAACGGGTCGATCTATCACGATGGCGACCTGGGTTCCACCGTGACCCGCTGGAAGCGTCTCGGCCAGAACGTGGGCAGAGGAGGCAGGTGCCGGGGCCTGTTCAAGGCGTTCAAGAAGTCGAGTGGTCACCGCGCAAATATCCTGGGGTCGTGGCGTCACATGGGCGTCGGGACGAAGAAGCGCAACGGCAACCTCTTCGCGATGCACGTCTTTCAGTCGCGTCGCAACCCAGGGAACGTCTACCACTACCCGTAACAAGAGGGAACCTACTCTTGGAGATGGCGCGGCCAGAGCGTCGCGGCTTCTTCGAGAGTGAGATCCGGTGCGCTCGCGTTCTCGATGTTGGCGACCGGCGCGAGCCATCGTTCGTAGTACTCGAGCCACCGACCCTCGGACTTTGCCTCGGTCAGGACCCTGTTGGTAAAGGTCGTCATGTCGGTGGCACCCTCGGGCAAAGCCGCTCCATAACCGGCCGTGCTCAGTTGCTCGCCGCGAATCTCGAAGTCGACGAGTTCGTCGGCTAGTGCCATGAGATAGATGTCGGCCGCGCTGGTGGCGTCGCTGCCACCGGCTCTGAGCTCGTCGATGCAGTCGCGGTAGTCCGTGGTGTCCGTAATCTCGATGGCGGCGTTGACGTCGCTCAGATCGACGCCCGTGCGTTCTTCTTCGTACTGGCAGACCGCGGCTCCGTCGAGATCCTCGACCAGCTCCACTCGAGAGTCGCGGGGGACGAGAAGGCGTTTGTGCGCGACCCAGTAGGGCCCCGAGAAATTGTTCTGTCGAGCCAGGCGCTCGGTGATACCTACCGTCGGGAAGGCCAGGTCGGCCTCGCCGTCACGGACGAGTTCGAGGCCCTCCTCACCGGATGCCGGCAGGTAGGTGACCTCGACGCCGAGCGCGGCGACGATCTCACTTGCGAGCTCCGCCACGAAGCCCTCGGGCTCTCCGTCGTCGCCGACGGAGCTGAAGGGGCCGAGGTCGTCCGGCAGCGCGATCGTGATTGTTCCCTCGCGCTGCAGCCGTCCCATCGTGGTGTCCCCGCCGTAGTCGGCGACTTCCTCTTCCTCCGCCTCCGATGGGACGCAGGCGGGCACCAGCAGCGCCACGAGCGCGCAGAGACACAGAGTGAGAGGTCTACGGGGCATGCCGACCAGCGTAGATGAAGGTCACGGTAAACGCATCAGCCTCAGTGGTTGCCGTCAGACGGGCTTGATCGAGATCTGGTCTTCGAGCCCGGTTACGGTCTCGACGTCTCCCGCCCGCTTGCGCTCGCGCACCTCCAGCCGGCGAGAGAGCAAAGACAGCGCCAGGTTGAAGACGATGAACATGACGCCGACGACGATGAACACCTGGAGGATGGGGGCCTGAGGGAGATCGGCGCCACCGAAGGCGCTGCCGCTGGTGTTGTTGACGATGTTGCCCGCGCTGACGAGTTCCTGAATGGCGAGGATGCTCACTAGGCTGGTGTCCTTGGTCAGCGTGATGAGCTGAGAGACCGTGGCGGGAACCATGCGGCGCAGCCCCTGGGGGAGGATCACGATTCGCATCGACTTCCAGTAGCTCAGGCCCAGAGCAGCCGCGGCCTCGCCCTGCCCCCGCTCGAGCGATTGAATGCCTGCGCGAAAGATCTCGGCGATGACCGAAGAGTTGTAGAGGGTCAGGGCAATGATGCTCGCGATCACCTGGCCGCTTTCTCGGATCTGAGCCGGGAGGAAGCCCGGAGCACTGTCGACCCAGAGATCCTTTACCTCCTGCGGCAGTGCCAGCCCGAAGTACAGGAGCAAGAGCAGCACCGGGAGGTTGCGCCAAACGTCGATCCACAGACCCGTAGTTACCGCGACCGGCTTGTTCTTCGAGATGCGCAGCAGCGCTACGAAGAGTCCGACCACCAGCGAGAGCGCCATGGTTACGAGCGCCAGTACGATGTTGTTCAGGAAGCGCTCGACCAGGAACATGAAGTTTCGTCCTGCGAACACCCACTCCCAGTTGGCCGGATCGAAGAGATAGTCCATCGGCTACCGCTTGATCGCGAGGCGCTTTTCGAGCCGTCGCACGATGATCGTTGCCGGGATCGTAAGCAGGAGGTAGCCGACACCGGCCCAGAAGAAAGCCTCGTTGGTGGCGAAGGTGCGGCTGTTGACGATCCTGGCGACCTTGAGGATGTCGGTCAGAGCGATCAGCGATCCCGCCACGATGGCCGAGTTCTTGATCATGGCGATGATCAGGTTCCCGAGTGGCGGGATCACGGTACGAAACGCCTGCGGGAGGATGACCTGACGCATCGTCTGCCGGTAGGTGAAGCCGAGGCTGAGCGACGCCTCGATCTGTCCCTTGCTCACCGCGCTCACGCCGGAGCGCAGGGCTTCGGCGATGTAGGCGGCGGTGTAGAGACCCAGGGCGATGCTGGCCGAGGACAGGCGGCCGATCTGAAATCCCGCTCGCAGCATTCCTGCCGAGAAGATGATCGCGAGGACCAGCAGCGGCACGTTGCGGAAGGACTCGACGTACAGCATGCCGATCCAGTTGAGGGGCCTGGCGGGAGCGATGCGCAGGGACGCGACCAGCGTCCCCACGACCATCGCTATCACGAACGAGATACCGACCAGTCTCAAGGTCATCAGCAACCCCGACAGATAGATGTCGTAGTTGTTGACGATGATCGGAATCACTCGGTCCATTAGTGGCCCCTCAACCGAATCGTCGGTGCTTCGCTAGCAGGTTTCGCTGCAGGGGAACAGCTCATACGCGTCCTCGAGCGTGTAGCCTTCCGGGTGCTCGGCCTCCTCCCCCGTGTACTGACCGACCCACTCCTCGTAGGCCTCGTCCCAGGTGCCGTCCTCGAAGGACTCTTCGATCGTCTGGTCGAGGAATTCGGCAAGTTCGGACTCGCCCTCGGGAATGCCGACCCCGTACGGCTCGGTCGTGAGCTGGTCGCCGACCAGCTGGAGCGAGTCGTCCTGGATGATCATGCCGGTCAGGATGATGTCGTCGGTGGATACCGCATCGACGGACTCGTTCTGGATCTTCTCGAAGCATTCCGAGTAGGCGTCGACGAGATCGAGATCGGCCTCGGGAGCCTGGTCGGAAAGTGTCGCCTCGTAGGTCGAGCCCAGCGCGGTGCACACGCGCGTGCCCGCGAGGTCATCGACGCCGGCGATGTCGGAGCCCTGAGGCACCAGGATGCGTCCCGCTGCGACGTAGTACGGACGGCTGAAGTCGATCTCGGCGTCGCGGTCGGTCGTGATGGTCATGGTCGACAGGATCAAATCGGCTGTGCCATCGGTCAAGAACGGAATGCGGTTGTCGGAGATGGCCTCGATGAAGTTCGCCTCGACCCCCAGCTTGTCGGCAACGTAGTTGCCCATGTCGACGTCGAAGCCCTCGACTTCACCGCTCTGCGGGTTCTCGAAGCCGAAGGGCGGAACGTCGAACTTGACACCGATGGTCACCTCGCCGGCCTCTTGAAACTCGGCCATGGGAGTGCCTTCTTCGAACTCCTCGACCTCGGTCTCGCCACCGGCTTCGGTGTCGTCGGCCTCCTCATCGCCGCCGCCGCACGCAGCCGCGACCAGAGCCAGAATCATCAGCGAGATGATCCAGAGTCGCTTGCTACCTCGCATCAACCTCCCCCTTTCTGAACCGCTCGAGGCGGCTCTCTACGAACATCGATCTAGTGGTGAATGATCTTGTCTACGAAGTCCTTAGCCCGATCGCTCTTGGTGTTGTTGAAGAATTGGTCCGGCGGCGCCTGCTCGACGATCTTGCCCTCGTCGATGAAGACGACCTGGTCGCAGACCTCGCGCGCGAAACCCATTTCGTGGGTTACCACCATCATGGTCATGCCTCCCTTGGCAAGGTCGCGCATGACGTCGAGCACCTCTCGGATCATCTCGGGATCGAGGGCCGAGGTGGGCTCGTCGAACAACATCAGCTTCGGCTCCATCGCGAGTGCGCGCGCTATCGCCACGCGCTGCTGCTGGCCGCCCGAGAGGTCGTTCGGATAGGAATCGGCTTTCTCCGGTATACCGACGCGCTCGAGCAATTTTCTGGCTCGGTCCTTGGCGTCCTCCTTCGGGACGTCCTTGATCTCGATTGGTCCCAGGATGATGTTCTGCAGCACGGTCTTGTGCGGGAACAGGTTGAACGACTGGAAGACCATGCCGATCTCCGCGCGCAACCTGTAGATGTGCTTTCCGGCCTTCGAGATCGATCGGCCGTCGAAATTGATGTCGCCTGAATCGATCGTTTCCAGGGCATTGACGCAGCGAAGCATGGTGGATTTTCCGGACCCCGAAGGGCCGGCAATCACGATCGCCTCACCGCGCGCGATGGTCAGATCGATTCCGTCGAGGACCAGGTTGCTTCCAAAGCTCTTACGGACTTGCTTCAGCTCAACCAGGTGCCCGTTCCCTGTCTCTTGCCCCCCCATGCCCTTCTTTCCCTCACGCCGAGCCCGAGTGCCTGCCCGGCTGCGCCGTCGCAGTGCGCGACGACTGTCGGTTACTGCCCCTATCGGTGTGACCGCTAGGTTCGGCCGAAGTGTACTAGTTCTGTCGGAGACAACCAGGAGTTTCTTGTCCTAAGGGGACCACTTAGAGATAGCCGAGCGACTGCAGTCGCTTGCGAATGGCCTCTATCTCGTCGGGGTTGAGCGGTTCGACGTCGCCGGCCGCAGCCTCGACCGCAGCCGTTGCGCCTCCCTTGGCAGGTTCGGGGAGAGGCCCCCCGCTGCGATGATGTGACACCAGGTCCCGCAGGACGTAGACGGCGAACTCGGTCACCGAGTGGAAGCCGGAGTCGGCGATGACCTGCTGCAGTTGCTGGTAGAGGGGGCGCGGAATCTTGAGCGTGACCTGTCCCTCACCACCGTCTCGCCTCGCCATTGTTATCCGGCCAATCCCGACACGGCGATGATCGCTAGGGGAGTGACGAACAGGGCGACCGTGAACGCGGCGAGCCTCGGGCGGCTCTTCACCATCTGACGCTGGAAGCGCCAGATGGCGCGCCGGACCTGGGGGTAGAAGAAGGTCAGCAGGAAGATGCTCAGGACGCTCGTGGCGATGACCTGGGCCAGCACGATTCGCACCGCTCCTGGGGAGTTCAAGGCAAAGGCGGCGAACATGGTGTCTCCGAGGGTCGTTATGTTCGCGCCCATGATGTAGGGAAGGATGTCCTCGCGTTTGGCGTAACCCCGTGCGACGAGCGGCACCAACACGGTCAAGGCGACCGAGACGGACATGGTCACCAGAGCCACCAGGCAGCCCAGCCCGAACATCGGCCACTTTTGCTTGAGCCATGCGGCCCGCGAACCTTCGATGCGGCCGTCGCCCAACTGGGGCAATACCGAGTCGATCGCCTTGAACGAGGCGAGAAGAACGCCGAGCCCTCCCAGAAAGACCACGGCGCTGGGCCAGTCCTCGATGCGCTCGAGCAGGGGTCCGTAGAGCAGGTTGATGAGGTCGGCGAATTGCCCGGGAAAGCGAAGTTCCAAGGCAGCGAAGGGCTCCCACTCGAGGAGCAGCCCGCCGATCGGGGCCGATGGAATGTAGACGAGGGCCGTCGTGCACAGCGCCATCACCGCGGTCGAGAGAGGTGCCATACGTTCGCCGTCCTTGCCGCGCAGTGCGTAGACGACTGCGGTGAGAAGCACCACGAAGGCCGCGCCCAGCCTTGAACCTGTCAGCATGGCGAAGCCCTGCATTTCGGTGAAGCGCTGGGCTCCCTCCGCAACCTGTTCTCCCGCGGCCACCAGGGTTAGGGAGGTGGCGGCGATGGGGGACCCCGATAGGACGAGCAACGCTCCCAGCCAGCCGAGACCGAGCGTGGAACCGGGGTTGCGCACCAGGAACCCGCCCGTCCGGAGCACGTCGAGGCTCGCCGCACCCAGTCTCATCAGCTGCAGCGCGCCTATGAGGAGAAATAGCGCCACGAGCAGCCGCAGCGTCCACCACACGGCGTTCAGGGCCCGGCTCGAGCGGGGCTTGGGTGGGGATGTGGGGCTCGGTGGGGGGGCCGGGTCTGAGACGGCGGGGCCGGACCGTGGGGGCTCTGCCGTTGTCGGCTCGATGTGGTTCATGGGTGGTTACTCTTATAGCACTCCTATAAGAGTGTCAAACCTGCTTTCGACGTATCTCGGGAGTTGTCGCTCGCGTCCAAAACTCGCGAAGACCGGCGGCGTCCAGTTGAGTGTTGCTGAAGGCCCGCTCAACGTCCCCCGGGGCTGAGGCCTCCGGGGGAGTCGGATCCCGCAGGAAGGGCATCCGGCTGGCGTTGCTGTCCGCGACTCGATCGAAAATGGCGAGTCGCCCGGCGGGATCCACGGTCTACGAAGTCAGTGCGGGCTCATCGAACGACATCCTGTCCCTGTCCTTTCGTGACGCGTCATCCCGGGTTGATCACGCCCTCTAACGATCCAGCAAGAACGAAAGCCAGTCGCGACCACCAAGGCCGACACCGGCGAGCTCCAACGGAGCCTTTCCGTTGTTGCCGTTATGCGAGTCGGTGAAGCGCTTGAACCGATAGCAACCCACGAGCAAGCGCGCGTAGCGCTCTGCCGATTCGATGCTCACGAACCCTTCCATCAGCCGGAGCTTCTTGTTGAGCTGTTTGATGACGTTCTCGGCGACGTTGTTGTCGGCGGGCAGCCCGGGGGTGAAGTGATGTGCCATGAAGAGATCGAAGGTGCGCTCGAGCGAGCGGATCATGTTGACCTTCCCGATGCCTTTGAAGCGGGCGCGGTCGCGCAGCAGCGCCTGCA
>JBOGWX010000034.1:0-14745 GCA_050694055.1 Actinomycetota bacterium | reverse complement strand
CAACCGCTCCGCGCGTCATGCTTGATGCGCATGAAACGCTCCAGGCGCTCGTAGACATAGCAGTCGCTGGCCCAGGTCTTCGACCGCTTCCCCGCTGCAGGGCGGAAATGCTCAGAGGTTGCGATGTCTTCACGTTTGGGCGTGACCTGGTCGTTCGAGACCTGAGGGGAAGGCCACCCACGGAATAAGCCGCCGACACCCACGAGACGAGGGGCGCGCGGCTTCCGCCATGGTCGGCGGTTACCGGTCGCTTGCGGTGCGCGAAGCCTCGTCGGCTTCCGTCTCGAGGATCAGCTCGGTCGCTTCGGCCGCCACCGCGCGCATCTCGGCAACCAGGGAGCGGACGCGACGGTCGTTGCCGATCCAGTCGCGGTAGAGCTCTGCCTGGCGCTCGCTGAGACGGCGGTTGACGGTCTTGCCGTCAACCTTGGCCGTGAAGTGCCAATAGGGGCCGTGTAGACGGGGCGGGTCCCCGTGGCACGCGCAGTTGTCTTTGCCGCATCGGTTGAAGCGGGGGGCGAGACTGCCCGAAGCGATGAAGCCGACGTCGGCCAACTGGCGAGCCAGCTTGCGGTAGCGACGTTCGTAAGCGTTCAATCGCGCTGCGGTTCGCTTCGTTGCCATGTAAAAGGCCCTCCCGAGACGATTATCTCAAATCCCCACTTTCATATCCGAGAGTAATTATACTCTCGGGTATGCCCGGGCGCGAGAGAGAGGAGCGCGTGGCGACGACGATCGCCAACTACCGGCCCGTGGCTGTGGCCGATGAGGTCGCCCGCTTTGCCCGCACGGTGGTGACGAAGACGGCGCCCCCCAACGCCGAGCGGGCCAAGGCGCTTCTGTGGGCCGTCGCGCGCCTCGGCGCCTTCGGGGTCTCGGTCGGCCTCGAGCTCGATCCCGAGGTGTTGTTCCACCCCTCGGTCATCGAGCGCTTCATCGTGGTGGAGGGGCAAACGATGTCATCTGCGGTGAGGCGGACGCTTAGGACCAACCTGCGCCACGTCGCCGTGCGGGTCGCGCCCGGGCTCCAGCCACGAGCGGTGGCGCTTTCGCGCGAGCGGTCCAAGCCGCCCTACTCGGAGTCGGAGATCGCGGCCTACCTGGCGCTCGCCGACGCCCAGCCGACCCCGGCCCGGGCGCTGCGGGTCTCGGGGCTCATCTGCCTGGGGGCGGGAGCGGGGCTCATGGGAAAGACCTCCGCTATGTGCGCGGCGACCACGTCTGCTCCCGTTGGGGCGGGGTCGTGGTCGAGGTCAAAGGAGCCCGTCCCCGGGCGGTGCCGGTCCTTGCCCGCTACCACGGCCGCCTGGTGGCCGCGGCCTCCTTCGCAGGCGACGGCTACGTCATCGGGGGACAAAACCCCGACCGAAGAAACGTCACCAACCCGCTCGTCGCGTCGCTCGCCGGGGGAATCGACCTGCCCCCACTGGACACCGGTCGCCTACGGGCGAGCTGGCTTGCAGCCGTCGCCGATCAGCTCGGGCTGGCGACCTTCATGGCCGCGGCCGGGATCAGATGCTCCCAGCGCCTGGGGGACATCATCGCGACGCTCGAGGTCGGTGACGAAGCGGGCGCGGTTGAGCTTCTGGGCGGGGCCCGCTGAGCGCGCCGGGCGGGCTCGGTCGCCTCGAGCAGGTGGTCGACGCCTCCGCAGTGGCGGACAAGATCGAGGCCCTGCTACCGGTCGGAGTGCGTCCCCGCCAGCTCTCGGTGCGCACCCTGTTGTTGGGGATGCTGCTTTGTCAACGACAGGGCCGTCCCGCTCATCTCTCGCGCGTGCGAAAGGTCTTGGCTTCTCTTCCGGAGCCCGATCAGTCGCGCCTGGGGATCGTCGTTAAGTGGAAACGCGGTCCTCATCTGCTCACCTACCGCCAGATAGAGCGCACCCATGGCCTCGTGTGCGCTGCGCTCGAGAAAGACGAGCCCGACGGGACGCCGTCCGCGCTGTTGTCGGATGTCTCAGACGCGCTCGTGGAGGCAAGCGTGCCGGGCGGGTGCACGCGACAGACCAAGTCGCTCGCGATCGACTGGACCGACCTCGAGGCCTACTCCCGCCCGCCCTCGCCGAACGACTTGGACTGCGCCGACCAAGAGGCCTCGTGGGGACACCGATCGGGGGCCGCGCCGGGCCAGAAAGACGAGCTCTTCTTCGGCTACTACCTGTCGGCGGCGACCATGGTCAAAGAAGAAGGCGGCGAATCAGTCCCCGAGCTCGCCCGGCGGATCTCGCTTACGACCTGCGCCAAGGATCCGGTGCAAGCGTTCGTCCCGGTGATGGAACGACTCCACGCGTCGGGGCAAGCGATCGGCGACCTGCTCGCCGACTCCGGCTACGCGCATCGCAGCGCCGCGAACTGGGCGCTGCCGCTGAGGCGGCTCGGGGCGCGGCTCGTTACAGACCTCCATCCCCACGACCGTGGCCCCAAGGGGACCTTCGCGGGGGCGATCGCGTCAAACGGCAACCTCTACTGCCCGGCGACCCCCAAGGCGCTTCTCGAGCTGTCACCCATCGCGCGTGACGCCTCACCCGCAAGGATCGCGGCCCACGATCACATGGCTTCGGAGCTGGCGCGCTACAAGCTCGGGCGGATCACCACCGACGACCAAGACGGATATCACCGGGTCATGTGCCCCGCTGCGATGGGCAAGCTCCGGTGCCCGCTGCGGCCCGACTCGATGACGGCCTCCAACGCACGACCCGAGGTCCTCGCCCCGCCCGAGCGCGCGCCGGCGTGCTGCACGCAGCAAACGGTCACCGTCCCGGCTGAGGTCAACGCCAAGACGCGTCAGAAGCACGACTACCCGTCCAAGGCCCACCGGGCCTCCTACGCCAGGCGAACCGGCTCCGAGCGCACCTTTTCCACGGTCAAGGACCCGGCCACAAACGACATCGCGCGCGGCTGGTGCCGGCTCATGGGCATTGCCGCGATCACGCTGTTTCTCGCGTGCCTGTTCGTCGTGAGAAACGAGAGGATCCTCGATGCCTTCGAGGCGCGTCGCGCTGACGATGCGAGAAGACTGGCTCGAGGATTGCCGCCGCGGACCCGGCGCCGTCGGCGCAAGACGCTTGGCGATCTCGTCGGGGTCGCAGCCGCCAACGCGCCCCCGTAGTCCTGACCGATCGACGCCGCGTGTGAAAACCTGACCTCAGCCGGGCGCGCCCCAGCGCTCATAAACGATGCAAACCCGACCTCTCGGCACACGTTGGCGCCACTGGTCGAGCATGAGCGCTGGGGCCGCACCCAAACGTGAACATCCTGCGCCTTCAAACGTGAAGACGTTTTTGTGGACCTGAGCGGATTCGAACCGCTGACCTCACCCGTGCGAGGGGCGCGCTCTACCAACTGAGCTACAGGCCCTTAGTCGAAGCCATCAGTCTAGCGTTGCGGACTCCATCGCCAATCCGTCGGGTCGGGCGGGAGACCGTCGATTGGGACCGCGAGACTCCTTGGTCAGCGACCCTCGAGGTTGGCCGAGTGAGCTTCCAGGGAGGCCCGCAGCGAGTTCTGTATCGATGAGGTGGTGTAGTCGCCGCGCGTACGTTCGATGATCGAACGAGCGACATCGGTGAGCCGCCGCAACCCGAAGGTGATTCCATCCGGATAGTCCATCGTCACGAGCACGTAGTATATGTCGTCCATCTTTCCGAGCAGCTCCTCGCAGCGCTTGAGCTCATTGCGTCGCATGAGGTCGAGAATGTGACGCCGCAACTCGCCGATCGCCTCGGCCATGCCCTTGGCATAGGCCTGCGGCGACGCACGCAACTCATCCAGGGAGGGAAAGGCTGCATCGGTCACCAGCGCGAAGGTCACGCGCGCCTCGACGAGCTCCTTCTCCGCATCGTGGAAGAACCCGGCGTAGAGCACATCCTGATGCTCGGCGAGCGCGTTGCGTGCCTCGGTCAGGTGTGACTCGGCCTCGGCGATCAGATCCTGAGCCTTCTCCCACTCGTAGCGGTGAAGTGCGCGGATGGCGTTCCCACAAGCTCGGATTGCACTGCGAGAGGACGAGAGGCCGATCTCACGAGCACCGTTCTTCGAGTCGAAGCGATTACGAAGCTCGTTGGCTATCGCAGAGAGGTCCATGGGCGGCAGATTACTAGTGACTGCCCCCTGAGGCTCGCACACGCTGCGGAGCGGCCGGCAGCCCGGCCGGACGTCGAGTCGCAAGCGGTCGCACCTTTCTGAGGCGCTCCTGGCGCCGGCTCTTCGCCTCGAGCAGCAGCACCACGTAAAGGGCGAACGATAGATCGCAGACCACGTGAAGTTCCCACCAGCCTCCCCCGCCGCTGACCGTCGCGACGAGTGCAGAAATGGGAACCAGGGCAGCGGACGCCAGCAGGATCCTCGTGCGCTGACGCTGGCTCTTGCGATACGACTGCACGCTTCGCCCGGCTTGACCGGACACGATGAGCCGCCGTCCGCCTCGGTAGGATCGGCGGGGGGCGAGCATCTGCATACGGCGCGCAAAGCGTTGGGAAGACCTAAGAGGGGTGCCTTGCTTGGCCCGCCGAACCGCCGGGAAGAAAACGCCGAACCAGGCCAACGCAAGCGCCACTAAGAAAAATGTGGTCAGAGCTATCTACCCCGCGAGCTCTCGCCAACAGATCCGCTGCCAAGGTACGCCCGGCACCCTCCCAAGCCCCGGATTTGTACACCATCGATTGCGTGCCAAGCGTCATGGCCGGGGGGATAAACGCCGTAGGTGGCGGTATACAAGCATGTCAATGCCGACGAAGCAGAGCCGACAAAGGAGCTTCGATGCCACCCCAGGTCCTTGCCTCAGACGAGCCGGTCGACAACGTCTCGGTCGACGCGGTCGTCGTCGCGGCGTTCAAGTCCAATGACGGCCTGACGCTGTCGCCCGACGCCAAGAAACTCGACGACGCTTTGGACGGTCAGCTCAGCGAGCACTTGGCGCACACCGGCTACAAAGGCAAGGTGGCCGAGATAGCGCTCATTCCGACTCTAGGCCGGCTCCAAGCGAGAACCGTCGTCATCGCCGGTCTGGGCGACGAGGACAAGGCGGGGCGGAACGAGGTGATGCGAGCGGCCGGGTCCGCCGCTCGGCGGCTTACGGACCGCTCGACGATCGCGTCGGCTCTTCATGCCGGAGTGACGGACGCACAGGCGGTCGCCGGCGCAGCCGAGGGATTCCTGCTCGGCGCCTATAAGTTCACCGCCTACAAGAGCGACCCTCGTCCGTCGAAGATCGAACGCATCGCATTGCTTGGCGGCCCCGACAGCGAGGCCATCGAGCACGGTGTCGTGACGGCAGAGGCGACCGCGCTGGCGCGCGACCTGGCGAACGAGCCCGCCGACAGCATTTATCCGGAAACGCTCGCTGCGCGCGCCAAGGAGGTAGCCGACATCGGCGGCCTCGACTTCGAGGTCCTCGACGAGTCGCAGCTCGCGGAACGCGGCTTTGGAGGACTCGTGCACGTCGGCAAGGGCAGCGACAAGCCACCTCGCTTCGTCGTCATGCACTACCGGCCGTCTGCCAAGGCAAACCAGAGCGTCGCCCTTGTGGGCAAGGGCATCACCTTTGATTCCGGTGGTCTTTCGATCAAACCCGCCGGCTCGATGGAAACGATGAAGACCGACATGAGCGGGGCGGCGGCTGTGATCGGCGCCATGAGTGCCGTAAGCCGGCTCAAGCCGCCGATCGAGGTCTTCGGGTTGATAGCAGCAGCAGAGAACATGGTTTCCGGGGGCTCGATCAAACCGGGCGACGTGATCACGCACTACGGGGGCGGAACCTCCGAAGTGCTCAATACCGATGCCGAGGGACGGCTCGTGCTCGCCGACGCGCTCGCCTATGCATGTGAACGCGAGGTCGACGCCGTCGTTAACGTCGCCACGCTGACCGGCGCCATGATGGTCGCCCTGGGTCCGAAGGCCACCGGGTTGTTCTCGAACGACGACTCACTGAGGGACGAGGTAGCGGCCGCGGCCGAGCGCGCCGGCGAGCGGGTCTGGCCGATGCCTCTTTACGACGATTACCGCAGCGACATCGATTCCGAGATCGCGGACATCAAGAACACGGGGTCCCGGTGGGGAGGGGCCATCAAGGCAGGGCTCTTCCTGCGTAACTTCGTGACCGAGGGGGTACCTTGGGCACATCTCGACATCGCGGGGCCGGCCAGGAACGACAGCGGCTACGACGAGGTCCCGAAGGGTGGCTCGGGAGTCGCGACGAGAACGTTGATCGCCTGGATCGAGGGGAGAGGAAACTGAGCAACGCTCAGGACCCGCCGGCGTCCGGCAACGAAGGAGACACGCCGGACAACATCGTGCCGCTGGGAGTCGAAGCTCCGCGAGAGAGCCAGTCGAAGGCACCCTCCAGACCCCTCGGGCGTCTCCACGGCGCGGCGATCGTGGGAATGGCACTGTTCGCATTGCTCGGCATAGCCGCGATGTTGGCCTTCATAACGATCTCCTGGCCGGACGACACGAGTCGCTACGTGATTGTCGTCTTCACGGCCTCGGTGATCGGCTTCATGAGCTGCGCCTCGATCGCGGTGTTCTCTGCGGCGCGCGACACCTATCCCAGACACCGACAAGAGCCGCCGTCCGAGTGAGCAGTCATCAGCCTGAGACCGTATTGAGAGACCTAGACTGAGAGTCATGGAGATCGACGGACACCCCACCCAGGACTTGATCGAAGAGCTCGAGCGCCGCGGCGCCATCAGAGTGAACGGCACGACCTCGGGACCGAGTCCCGACACTCTGCGCTTCGTGGTCGAGCGAGCGGGAGACGCCAGTGGGTTCTGGCTGTTCCTGCCGGTACAGACCTTCCAGACGGGGTTCGACGAGATTCCCCTGAGCTGAGATCGCTAGTCAGAGCGGTCGACGACCCTCAGCTGGGTGCCGGGAGCGACCTCGTCCGGCAGCGATCCTGAGGCGAGCTCGATCACATAACGAGACCTCGTCACGAACCTGCTCAGACGGCGCTGCTTCATGGCTCTCACCACGTGCCGGACTCGCCAGTCGCGCCCCACGAACACCACGTCGATGGGATAGCTCATGCGGAAGGTGTGCACCTGAAGCGCCGGGCTGATAACGAGCGCCTCGCCGTCCTTAGGTGGGGGCGCGCCGATGAGTCCTCTGGTGCGCTCCGCGAGCGTTCTCGCCCACCTCACCTCACGAGCGATTATCCTGCCGGACGACTCCACAACAATTCGCTCGGGCATGGCGCCAAGACTACGCAACAGACCGAAGGGAGCAAGGCTGTGCAGAAGTGGGAGTACGCAACGGTTCCGCTGATCTCGCACTCGCTTCAGGAGATTCTCAACCAGTGGGGCGAGGAGGGATGGGAGCTCGTCCAGGTTCTGGAAAGCCAGCAACTCGGCATGACGGCGTTCCTCAAGAGGCCCGCCGAGAACGAAGAAGGCCACTAAGCGCGCTGCCAGGTGCCGGAGCGGCCCCCGGACTTCCGCAGCAACCTCACGTCCGTGATCTCGACCGCTCGCTCGGTGCCCTTGACCATGTCATAGATGGTGAGGGCCGCGACGCCGACCGCGCTCAGGGCCTCCATCTCGACGCCGGTTCGCTCGGCCGTACGAACCACTGCTCGAACCTCCACGCCTTCGTCGACGCGACCGAACGTGACCTCGATCGAGCCGATGGCAATCGGGTGACACAGAGGAATCAGTTCCGACGTCTTCTTTGCGGCCATGATCCCCGCGATGCGGGCCACCTCGAGGGCATCGCCCTTGTCAAGGCGGCGCGTGAAGACAAGCTCTGCCGTGCTCGCACTCATGCGTACCAGCCCCGAGGCCAGGGCCTCCCGTTGCGACACGCTCTTCGCAGTGACGTCCACCATGCGGGCCTCCGTTTCGGGATGCCTCTCGCTCACGGCAGCCTCCAGACCTCGACCGTGACCCCCTGGCCCTGCGCGATCTCGGACTCCTCTCGTCCGAAGCGAGCGACCCCGTGACAGTCGACCAGGCTCGATTGGATGTGGCTCCCCTGGGGGCCCGTGGGCGTAGCCAGCCAGGCTCCTGCTTCGGCGCGCAGCCGTACACGTACGAAGTGCAAACGACCCGGGCGCTTGGTGATGGTCTCCGTAAGGGTGGCCTCCAGGGTGGGACGTAACAGCGAGCGGCACCCACGCATCTTCCGGATCGCCGGATGCACGAACTGCTCGAAGCCCACGTGCACCGAGACGGGATTGCCGGGTAGACCGAGGAAAGGAACATCCTTGACCGATCCCAGTACCACCGGCTTCCCCGGCTGCATTGCCACCCGCCACAGTTCGATGTGGCCCAGCTCTTCGACGACGTCCTTGACGAAGTCGTACTTACCGACCGCAACGCCCCCCGAAGAGACGATGAGATCGCTCGCAGCGGCCGCGCGCATGAAGGCATCTACGACCGCCTCGCGCTCGTCGGGCACGCGCTCGGACAAGCCGGTGCGAGCGCCGGACTGCTCGAGTAGCGCCAGTAACGCGAGCTGGTTCGAGTCGCGGATTTGGCCCGGACCGGGATCCTCTTCGGGATCGACCAGCTCGTCGCCGGTCACCAGCAAGGCGGCGCGCGGCCCCCGTCGCACCGCGATGGGTGACACGCCCATCGATCCCAGGAGTGCGAGCTCGCCGGGGCCGAGCTCGAGGCCCTCTCCCACGAGCACGGCCCCCGCCTCCAGGTCGTCGCCGGCGGGTCGCACGTGGCGCCCCGCGTCGCTTCGAGCCTTGACGACCACCACGCCGTCTCGCTCGTGAGTGTCTTCGACCATCACGACCGTATCGGCGCCCGCAGGAAGCGGGGCTCCGGTCATGATGCGCGCCGCCGTACCACGACCGACGGTGATGTCATCGGGCGTTCCCGCTCGGATTTCACCCACGATCTCGAGTTCGACGGGAGCAGTCTCCGAGGCCGAGGCGACGTCGGCCCCCACGACCGCGTAACCGTCCATCGCGGAGTTGTCGAAGCGCGGCAAGGGATGGGGCGCACGTACCTCGGCGGCGCTGACGAGTCCGAGCGAGGCGCGCAGGGCCACCTCTTCCACGGCCAGGGGCGCGACCGCGTCGAGCACCCTGGCGCGCGCCGCGGCCACGCTCAAGAGGTCGGCGAAACTCACCGCTCGATCACTCGCTCCTACTCGTGACCTCGTTGAGGTATTCCTTCAGCGGCTTGGCGAGGTCGTCTCGTCGCAGAGCGAGCTCGATGGTCGCCTTCAAGTAATCGAGTTTCTTGCCCACGTCGTAGATCGGACCTTCGTGCACGTAGGCGTAGACCGACTTCTCCTGGGCGAGGAGATTGATCCCATCGGTGAGCTGGATCTCTCCCCCGACGCCCGCGGAAGTTCGATCGATAGCATCGAAGATGTCCGGACTGAAGATGTAGTGCCCGACCGAGCCCAGATCAGAGGGCGCCTCGTCCGCCGCCGGCTTCTCGACCATGCCCTTCATCTCCACCAGATCGTCGGCCTCCCATCCTGCGGGATCGACCACGCCGTAGGAGGAGATCTCCTCGAGCGGCATGCGTTGCACCGCTACCACGCTCGACTGAGTCTCCTCGTAGCACTCGAGCATGCGCGGTAGAAACGGCTTCTCGCCCTCGACTCGCTCGGGCACGATCTCGTCTCCGACCATCACCACGAACGGCTCGTTGCCGACGTGGAAGCGAGCGACGGAGACCGCGTGACCGAAACCGAGCGGCTCTCGCTGTCGCACGTAGTGGATCTCGGCCAGGCGGCCGATCGCTCGAACCTGCTCGAGCTCCTCCGTCTTTCCCGCCGCCTCGAGATGATGTTCGAGCTCGGGGGAGCGGTCGAAGTGATCCTCGATGGTGGCCTTGCCGCGACTGGTGATGATGAGGATGTCCTCGATGCCGGCACGTACTGCATCCTCGACGACGTACTGAATCCCCGGCTTGTCGATGACCGGCAGCATTTCCTTCGGCTGTGCCTTGGTGGCCGGCAGGAAGCGTGTCCCGAGTCCGGCCGCGGGAATGACTGCTTTGCGAACGGTCAACTTCTCTCTCCCTCTGTGCTGATCAGGTGGCCAAATGTAGGCCGGGGGCCGGCCTCTCCGCCACACGCACGCGGTCTCGGCCCTCCTCCTTGGCGCGATACAGCGCCTGGTCGGCGGCCTCGATCAGCGACTGATACCCACTCCCATGAAGCGGATACGAGGCGAGTCCGATCGACACCGTGAGCGAGACCGGGTCCTCGCCGACGGAGATGAACGGATCTCCAGAGATGGTCTGGCGGATCTTCTCGGCCGTGGTGCGAGCGCCGGATACATCGGTCTCCGTCAGGAGGCACACGAACTCCTCGCCGCCGTAACGGACGAAGGTGTCGATCTCTCGTAGTGCGGCACCGACCCGCTGGGCGAACTCGATCAGAATGGCGTCCCCGCGCTGGTGACCAAAGCTGTCGTTCACCTTCTTGAAGTGGTCCAGGTCGAGCAGCAGCACACTGAAAGGGCGATCGAAGCGGTGGGCGCTGGCCAGCGTCTGCTTGAATTGCATCTGGAGATAGCGACGATTCCACACTCCCGTGAGGCCGTCGGTGAGAGACAGGCGCTGAGCCTCCTCGTGGAGCAGGACGTTTTCGATCGCCACGCCACCCTGCTCGGCGAGGAACACCACGGTGTCGAGATCCTTGCGGGCGAAGGGTTCTTCCGCGCGCCGGTACAAGACGATGACACCGGTTACTCGATGTGAACTGTACAGAGGCACCGCGATCGTTACGGGGAAACGCGGCTCGTGGCGCGACGGCTTGGGTCCACCGCCCTCCGTCGGGAGCATCACCGTGATGCCGCGCTCCGCGGCTAATCCTGCGACACCCTCACCAATCCGAAGGCGGTCGAGGTCGCCCTCGTCGACACCCATGGAGAGCGCAGGGTAGAGCTCGTCGCGCGTCCCGGTAAAGAGCCACAGGCAACCCGCCTCCGCAAATACCGCGCCGGCGGCGGTGCTCAGGATGGAATCGAGAATCTGGCCCATGTCGTGCGTGGATCGCAGCGTGGCTCCGACCCGATCTACCGCCCGTTGCAGTTGATCGCGCGAGGATTCGAGATCGGTGATGGTCACGTCCAGGTGATCGCTCATCTCGTTGAAGGACCGAGCGAGTTGACCGACCTCGTCCTTGGAGCGCACGGGGATGCGGTGATCGAAGCGACCCGCCGCAATGGCCCGCGCTCCGTCCGACAGCTCCTCGAGGGGGCGAGTGATCAATCGAGCGAGCACGTAGGCGAGAATGGCGGTGGCTATGACGGCCAGGAGCAGGAGGCTGAGCAACTGGCCGAGCACGGTTCGCTCGATCGCCTGCGTGGGAGCGTTCGGCGTCCAGGCGAGAATCTCCATGACCCCGCCCTCGATCGGCTCGACCTCGCCACGTCCGCTTCCATCGACGTCGAGCTCGACCGGTCCCTCATCGAGAGGGCCGACCCGAACGATCTGGTCAAGTTCCTCAGACGAGGCGATGACGCGACCATCCGCCACGACATACGTGCCGACGTTGGCTCCTGAAGTTCCCTCGAGCAGGGTGTTATCGAACCAGAATCCGCCGACGATGAAGCCGACGTTGTCGTCCGGGGATTCGACGTTTAGGTTGCCGGTGCGAACGTAGCCCGGGCCGAGCGTGCCGGTGCTCAGGATCTCCTCGGCCGTCGGGGGCGAGAAGCCCCGGACAAACTCCTCATCCTCTCTGGCGCTCCCGGCGATGTCGCCTGCCGCATCCAGAGCGATGACGAAGTCGAGACCCTCCGTGGTCCTCAGGCGACGCATTAAGAAATCGTCGGTCTCGGCGCGATCCTCATCTTCGATGACCTCGGCGAAGTTCCTGGAACCGGCCAGGACCAACGAGGTGGTCAGGTCCTCGAGGACCGAGACTCGCTCGTTATACCGGGCTACCACCGAGTTGACCGCCGGCTCGAGGCCTAGTTCCGCTCGGTTGGCGACCTCCCCGACGACCACGCGCTGCACTACCCATCCGGCTGCTCCGAGCGGCAGGATCACGATGAGTATGAAGAACAGCGTCAATCGTCGCTGGAGCGACACTTCGAGCCCTCCCTTGCCCTTGTGTCGTAATGTCGGCAACTCCCTAGCGCCACTTTACGGCGCGGCCGCCCTCTACCGCAGTTAGTGAGAAGATTCACGAATGCCGATATACGAATACGCCTGCACCGCGTGCGGTGAACGCACCGAGGCAAGACAGAGCTTTACCGATCCACCTCTCGACACCTGCCCCATCTGTGGGGGGAGCCTAAGGAAGTTGTACTCGCCCGTGGGCATAGTGTTCAAGGGCTCTGGCTTCTACTCGACCGACAACAACAGCTCATCGAGCTCTCAGAAGTCCACCGAGAAGGGCTCCAAGGGCCGGACCGAGGGCTCGAAGGCCGCCGACAAAGGCTCCTCGACATCGGGCCCGGCGGAATCGAGCAGCTCGTCCAAAAGGGAGCCATCAACCAAATGACCGAACCCGTCGGCGTCGGAGTCTTCGGAGGCTCCGGCTTCTACTCTCTGCTGGACGACGTCGAGGAAATCAACCTCGACACCCCCTACGGCGAGCCCTCGGCGGCCTTCGCAATCGGCCGGGTCGAAGGCGTCCGGGTCGCCTTTCTGCCT
Source organism: Actinomycetota bacterium (assembly GCA_050694055.1). Classification (GTDB taxonomy): domain Bacteria; phylum Actinomycetota; class CADDZG01; order CADDZG01; family WHSQ01; genus WHSV01. The sequence goes on along the minus strand of JBOGWX010000034.1, from coordinate 2,171 downwards.
CGTCATGGCAACAAGCACCAACTGCCTCCTCATAAGATCAACTACAGGGCGAACCTGTGGGGCATGAAGGAGCTCGGCGTCACTCGCATCATCGGACCGTGTGCCGCCGGCTCCTTGAAGCGCGACGTCAAGCCGGGGGACTTCGTCGTCAGCGACCAGCTCGTGGACCGCACGGCCGGGCGCAAGGACACCTTCTACGATGGCCCCCAGACGACGCACATCGCCTTCGCGGACCCCTACTGCCCCGAACTGCGCTCTTTGGCCATAGCGGCAGGCCGTGATGGAGGTATCACCATTCACGAGCGGGGCACCGTGGTGACGATCCAGGGGCCACGCTTCTCAACCCGCGCCGAATCGAAGTGGTTCCAGGACGCCGGGTGGGAGGTCATCAACATGACTCAATACCCGGAGGCTTATCTCGCCAGGGAGCTCGAGATCTGTTACGCCAACGTGGCGCTGATCACGGACTACGACGTCGGCGTCGAGGGCGAGAGTGACGCGGTGACGCACGAAGCGGTCATCGAGGTCTTCAACGAGAACAACTCCAAGCTGCGCGATTTGCTGTTCTCGCTCATCCCGAGGATTCCCAGCGAGCGAACCTGTCCTTGCGCGACCGCGCTCGAGGGCGCGCGCTTCGAGCCATAGGCCTTCATTGCTGAGCGTTTTCGAAGCGGCCGTTTTGGGGGCCGTCCAGGGTCTCACGGAGTTCATCCCGATATCTTCTTCGGGCCATCTCGTCATCGTCCCGGCACTGTTCGCCTGGCCGCGGGGGCAGGGAGTCGCCTTCGAGGTGCTGCTTCATGCCGCGTCGTTGCTCGCCCTGCTCATCTACTTTTCCGGCGATCTTATCGATCTCGTGCGAGGGGTGATGCAGCGGGACCGGGACTCGGTGCGCCTGGGCAGCCTGCTGATCATCGGAAGCCTCCCGGCGGGCCTCGCCGGGTTGCTCCTGCGCGATTTCTTCGAGGCCCAGTACGACGATGCGGCCGGCGCGGCCCTGCAACTCCTGTTGACTGCATTCCTTCTCGTCGCCGCCGAACAAGCGCTTCGCCGGCATGAGCGCAGGCGCGCCGAAAGTGGGACTCCCCTGCGAACCATCGGGGACATGAACCCGCTCGATGCGACCGTCGTCGGTGTCGGCCAGGCGGTGGCTATCATCCCCGGCATCTCGCGCTCGGGCTCGACCATCGCCGCGGCGTTGAGCCTTGGGATCGCGCGCGACGATGCGGCTCGCTTCGCCTTCCTGCTCGCCATCCCGGCGCTGATAGGGGCAACGATCCTCGAGGCACCGAAGCTGGGCGACTCCGAAATCTCACTGGGGGCCGGGGTCGCCGGTTTTCTGCTGTCGCTGGTGACCTCCTACGCGGCGATAGCGGGCCTGATCAAGTACCTGAGGTCGCGATCGCTCTACCCGTTCGCCGCGTACTGCGCGATCGCAGGGATCGCCTTCTACCTGATCCTGCGCTAGGACGGGGGCCGGGAGACCGATCAGGGGTTTCTCCGCACTGAGGGCGCCCCACGAGACCTGAGCGCACAGAAAGCCCTGCGCTAGCTCGATTCGTTCTTCGTCGGCATGGGTTGAACGCCCAAAGCTCGGGCGACGATGTCAAGCGTATAGTCCTCGTCGTCAAGGTCCTCCCACGTCAACCGTAGAACTCTCTTACCGCTGATGTTGAGTTCGTTGTCGTATCGCTTGTCGCGCTTCTGCTCCCGCCGCCCGGAGTGCCACTTCCTCCCGTCGAGCTCTATGACGAGACCGTGTAGCGGACAGACGATGTCGATACGGCCGTTCCGGATGCCGGCGCGTGGGGCCTGGCGCTCACCCATCGGGAGCTTGCCTCCTCGCATCAAGCGACCGAACTCACTCTCAAGCTCGCTGTCGGCCAGGGCCTCGTCATCGCCACGAACGTCCAAGAGGCGCCGCAGTCTCGCACTTCCTCGCACTTTGCGATGCGATGCTTCGTCCACGCACTCCCAAAGCTCGTGCAGAGAGGCTTTCCCCGTTCGCAGCGCCGTATCGAGCGCCACCTCAGACCGCCGTTTATGTGAGCGTCCAGTTCAGCGCGCGTGATCGGGTCGTTCCGGGGGCGTCTGGATACGCCTGCGCAAGAAGGCGGAGTGCTCGAATCCTTCAGGCGCAACCCTCCGACGACTTGGCCGACGTTCTTACA
>JBOGWX010000033.1:0-2271 GCA_050694055.1 Actinomycetota bacterium | reverse complement strand
CTTCGGGGGCTCGCGATTGGCGGACCCAGATGCCGCCCTCGTATCTCAGGGCCTTCGAGGCGGTGGCGGGAGAATTACTCGGGGAACTCGGATACGAGCGGCGTCACCCATCGACACCGACGGCCTGGCGCGCGCGCGCCATCGTCCGGGTCGGGGCGCTCAACGCATGGGCTGACGGGAGCCGAATCAAGAAGGCGTTGTTCGAGACGATCGGCGGCAGACCACCCGCCGGGATTTCTAGAGAGGAGAGAGGCCCGAGCGAGACGGCCGCGCAGGCGACGACAAGACCTTAGGGCTTCCAGGCGTTTGCCTTGCTGGGGAACGGGGGAAATGTGCGCAGTAATCTAATCTAGCAAGCTCACAGACCCACCCCAACCCCAAAAAGGTGATCTCGATCTCGATGACGAGAGGCGTAGCGGCGACACCTAGCTGGCTCGCGCCCACCGTACTCCGGGCGGCGACAGTCGTGCTCCTGGCTGCTCTGTTCGTCCTTGGCCTCCCGGAATTCGCGGCACCCGCGCACGCGAAAGACTGCGACGGCACGTCCGTCGGCTTTACGTCGCTGGACGATCTGGCCGGGAGCTCCTATAAGAACCGGGCGGGCGGGCTCTATCCGGGAGGCACTAACAACAGGCCGAACGAGTCCACGGCGAGCGCGATGGCGGACGGCATTGGGCCGGTCGACGCCAGCGGGAACGCGGATCCAGAGGGCCGCTATGGGCTCCTCTCCATTGGCATGTCCAACACCAAACAAGAGTTCGCGCGATTCATCCAGCTGACGAATCAGGATCCAGACAAGGAAGGCAGGCTCGTAGCTGTCAACGGCGCTCGGGGTGGGGTCGATGCGACGATGTGGGCCGATCCCGACGGCGAGTGGTGGGACAAGGCCGAAGGCCGCGTCAAAGGAGCGGGCTTGACCCCGGCGCAGGTCGCGGTGGTGTGGGTGAAGTTGGCGATCGGGGAACCTAGCGCCGACGGCTGGGCAGAGACCGAGCGCTTGCAAGGTTATCTGGCCGATGTCGCGCGCATCCTCAAAGATCGCTTTCCCAATGTCCAGATTGCCTACTACTCGAGCCGCATCTACGCGGGGTACGCGGATACCGAGTTGAATCCCGAGCCCTACGCGTATGAGGGCGCCTTTGCGGTCAAGTGGTTGATAGAGGACCAGATCGATGGCGATCCCGCGCTCAACTTCGAGCGTTCCGAAGGTCCGGTAAAGGCTCCGCTGCTCACCTGGGGGCCGTATCTCTGGGCCGACGGGCTCGAGCCTCGCAGCGACGGGCTCATCTGGGAGTGCAAAGACTTTACCGAGGACGGGACGCATCCCTCCGATCTCGGAAGCGCCAAGGTTGCGGACCTGCTCCTCGACTACTTCACGAACGACTCGACCGCCCGGCGCTGGTACTCGGACGGCGAGACGGTCGGCGAGATGCGAACGACGCTGGAAAGAAGCCGGGCGAAAGTCGGTTACCAGCGTCCCTTCACCCTCTCGGGTAAGTGGTCCGGCGATGCGGGCTGCACGGGTCCCCGATCGGTGCAGATCAGAAAGCGCGTCCTCAGTAGGAAGGCCGTCAAGACGATCGCCTCCGTCGACGTAGGAGCGAACGGATCCTGGCTGTTCGAGCACCGATCCGGACGCAGCGCCGCATACACCGCTGCGGCCACTCCGACGGAGAACTGCGACGGCGACTCATCGGAGCCCAAGAGGGTGCTGGTGCGGGCCAAGGTCACAGTCAACCTCCCCGACCGATGCAGCTCGCCCCAAAAAATCCGTGGGCGGGTGTTACCGAATCACCGTCAGACGATCGTCCGGCTGCAACGGCGTCGGGCGGGAAGCTGGCAGACCGTCGACCGCGACAAACTGAACAAAAACTCCAAGTACGCGGTGACGGCGCCCAAGTGCTCCAAACGGCATCGGGTCGTGTGGCCCAAGCAAGCCCCCGACAACCTGCGAGGCATCCGCACTTTCACCTTCTGACGCTTCGTTGCCGGGTTGCTTCGAGGCAATGGCCTCACATGGGGTACATCTGTGGACCGCGCGTGCCCAGTGCGCGACCTTTAACGAGGAGACTGCTGCCGCCACTCGGAAGTCTATCGGCAGCTCGGGCCATCCCTAAGGGCTTGCCCCCGTAGGTCCACGTGTACGGCTCGGCCGCGCGGCTGCGTCTACGTAATCCAGCACAAATGATCTACGCCCGCGACACGTTGGCCGCCCGCCTGCTCTCGCCTAGCTTGCCAAGGACGACCGCGCGCGGCAACCACGCGACGACC
>JBOGWX010000032.1:0-8768 GCA_050694055.1 Actinomycetota bacterium | reverse complement strand
AGTCTCGGCACCTCTGTCTCCCATCGATTCTGCACAAGAAAGCGTAGGACTGCACAGGGTTGTTTCCGCGTCTTCTCGAATCCACAAAACGTGTTCTTTCGTGCTTCTCGTCGTCTCCGGACGGATTCACACCCTCACCCGAGCCCGACTGCCAGTACGTACAAGCCCGACAGGAGGAGTGCGGCCGCCCAGAGCATGTCGACATTTAGCCAAGCAGTGCGCAAGAACGCGAGACCAAATCGGTCGTACACGACCAGTGCGATCGCCGCGGTGACGATGAACATGGACAGGGTGTGCACGAGCACCGCGGTGGTCGCAAGCTCGGCCGAACCAAGTGCCAGTCCGGCCGTGGCCACATGCGGATCTGATGCCACCTCCGCAGGCGCGGTCATGCTCCCAAGAGCAGGGATGAGCATGAGCCCGGCTCCGTGGGCGCTGGCCATGAGGAACGACCACAGACAAAGTTGGCCGCCCCCTACTCGCATCCCGACCCAACGCGGGTGCGCGAAAGGCTGCACAAGCTTGAAGACTCCGAAACCCAACAATGTGGCCCCGCTTGCATAGCGCACCGTGTCCAGATCGACGACGAGCTGCAAAACGCCGAAGACGATCGCAACTAGGGCGATCGAGAGGGCGTGGCCCGCCGCCAGCGGTCCCAGCGACGCCAGGACCGCCGAGCGGCTTTGATTCTGCAGACCACGGGATACGGCGAACAGCCAGCCCATGGCCGGGTTAAGGCCGTGGAACGCGCCCAGCGCACCCAGTACCAGAAAAGGCGCGAGATCGCTCACGGGTAGCAGAACGAGTCGGACGAAGAGTCGCCACCATCAAGGCGGACCTGGTGGGCCCGACGCCCATCGGCCGAGAAGTCGACGAAGAAGTCTTTGTCGAGCTCGATGCCGCCGTCCGGCCTGACGTCGGCCTTGACCATCCAGCTCGTGATGCCGTCCGGATAGAACTGCTCGTCCCACGACGCGTAGAGCGAGTTCGTGAAGTAGACGCGCTTGCCGTCCCGGCTGACCTCGACCATCTGTGGGGCACCGTTGAGCGGACGGTCCGGATGCGCCGGGTGAGGTGTCCGCTGGACCATGCCCCCGATGCGGATCGAGCCGACCTGCTCGGGCTTGAGTGGGTCGGTGACATCGTACTGACGTAGCTCCCCGGTCCCCCAGCAAGAGACGTAAAGAAAGCGGTCATCGAGCGACAGCGCGATGTCGCTTACTAGCGGCGGGGCCGCGCCGAACGGCTGGAGCGCCGGTGGAAGTTGATCGGTATCGGCGGACTCGGGCGGAATCTCGATCGTTTTGTTGACCGCCCACGAGCCATCGGCGGTGCGGTACCAGGTCCAGATCGAGGAGGTCAGATCGGTAACGTTGACGACGACGTTGACGAACCCGAAGTCCTTCGTGGGATCGTGGGCGGGCCTCAGCTCGAGCACGATCTGGTGTTCGTCGCCGAGGTCGAGTGTTTGGGTATGCCGGCGACGGCGGAGATCCCAGAGATGCAGACGGTGTCCGTAGCGTCGTCCCATGAGCAATTCGGGGTCGAGTCCGCCCTCGACCATCTTGGGCGTTCCCCACTCGCTGGTGATGAGTGTGTCGTAGCCGAGATGCCACCAGAAGTCGTAGTGGAGCTCCTGATCGCCGCGCTCTACCTCCCAGCGGCCGAGCGGCTCGAAGGTCTCGTGGTCGAGCACGAAGATGCCCCCGGGGGCGTCTCCGGCGGCGTTGCCGAGCGCACTGACGTAGATGCCGTCCGGTCCGCAGTGGACGGTGTGCGGGCGGCTGTAGCGGGTGCGCTTGGCGATCACCTCCGGCTCGATGGTCTTGACGATCTGCGGACGCAGAGGATCGTCCTTGGTGTCGATGATGTAGATGCGTGACGAACGGAGGCCCGGGACCACGAGGTAGCGGCGCTCGAGATGTGGATGCGACGCATACGGGCACAGGGCCGCGCTGCAGACGTTCCAGCCGAAGTGATGGAGCTCGTCACCTTCAGCCGTTAGATCCAGCACGTTGACGATGCGTCCATAGCCGTCCGATGACGGGTCGAGCCCCACAGTCGCGAGACCATCGGCCCTGCCCGAGTGTTTCGGGTTGAGCATCGCCGCGTAGGCGTGAGTTTCGGGCGGGGCTTCCATCGCCATGCGCGGCGATGGGTAAAAGGTCGGATCGGGTTTCAGTAGCACCATGGTGGCTCCTCCTAAGTGCCCCTCTCGTGGGGCGTGTCCCAGAGAGCGATCCCGGGGATTTTTTCGAGCCCGCTTTCTTGTGCGGTCGCGAAGCTGCCTATGCGTCGGACGGCTGCGGCATCAGGCCCAACTGCGTGAGCAGCGAAACCTGGTCGTAGTAGAGGTCTCCACCGACGATCCGCCCGCTGGAGTCGAAGTGCCACATCTCGCAGAGCGGCAACGCAAACTCCTTGCCCGTGGCGGGGAACGGTCCGAGCGGCCCGTCGTGGGTGCCGACGGCGGTAAAGGTGCACACCACCGTCTGGTCAGCGTCGATGTAGCGCGGGCCGGTGATTCGGATGTCTAAGGAGGCCCCGACCCACCCAGCTAGGAAGTCGTCCTTGAACTCCTGGGGCGTCCTGAACGTCCGGCCCCGGGGGTGATCGGTCCAGGCGATGCTGTCGGCGTATTGCATGGTCATGGCCTCGAAGTCCCTCTGGTTGAAGGCCTCGTGACCGGCGCGGTAGGTCTCGACGTTCCTGGATGCCATGGCTCCTCCTCCATCCTCGATGCACGTTGCTTGCTTCTGGAGAAGGATCGACCCCGGGCGTTTCCATCGCCTTGGCGGGCCCTTGGTGAAAGTTTGGCGCCGTGGGACATCAACGGCGCGACCGAGGCCTTTGGAGCGGCCCACGCCACGACGCTGCTTGCGGGTCAGACCTCTTCGGCCATCGCCCGCAGGTCCTCCTCGGATATGGTGCCGATCATGTCCGGGTGAACCTCCTTGATGTGCCGGTTGACCTTCTTGACCAGCTCATCCTCGGTCTCACCCCGAGCGACGTAGCCGCAGTCGCAGTTGATCACGTAGGACATAGTTCCTCCTTGGCTCTGAAAACTCCGTGCGCGCCGGATTGTCTCGGACGCGCTTTGGCGCTAGCTTGGCGTGGTGTCCGAAGAGCAGCCACGGCGACATGGGGCCCGGATTCAGCTCTGCGGGCACTTCGTCGCTCGAGTGGGTAGTCGGCGGATCGAGAGAGAGTTGCCCGGCCGGCAGGGCCGCCTCCTGTTCGCGTATCTCGTCGTAAATCGCGATCGAGTAGCTGGTCGTGCCGAGCTCGCCGAAGCTCTCTGGCCGCGAGGGGTTCCGTCGGCTCCCGACCTGGCCCTTTCGGCGCTGCTATCGAAGCTACGACGACTGCTCCCCGAGGGTGCCCTCGAGGGCCGCAACGAGATCCGGGTGGAGCTGGGATCTCGCGCGAGAGTGGATTTTGAGGCGGCGCGCGATGGAATCCATCGCGCCGAGGCGCTGATCGCCGCTCGTGACTGGTACGCGTCAATGGGCCCCACCCTCGTTGCACACAACATAAGCCAGCGCCGCTTCCTGCCGGGCGAAGAGGGTACCTGGATCGACGGGCTACGACGAGAGCTGGAGGAGATCCGGGTCAAGGCTCTGGAATGCACGGCGCGGCGGAGCCTTGGCCTTGGGGGACCCGAGCTCTCGGTGGCCGAGCGCACGGCTCGACGCCTGATCGATCTCTCCCCCTACCGGGAGAGTGGCTACGCGGTGCTGATGGAGTCGTTCGAGAGACAGGGCAACGTTGCCGAGGCGCTGCGGGTCTACGAGAGCCTCCGGGGTTTCTTGCGCGAGGAGCTGGGTGCCACCCCGTCGCCCGCGGTGCAACGAGTGCACGAGCGCCTGCTCACTCATGACTCGATCGACTAAGGGGCTGACCGCGGGAAAATGCCTGTTCGTGCCCGTTTCCTCGTGGTTCGTACCGGTCAGGCCTCCAACCTGCGCACCATCTGAGGAGTCCGTACGCTCGATGGCCTCGTCTGCCGCCGGACGACTCGAAGGAGAACTTGGAGGCTCGGGCGAGGGCTTCCGGGATTCGGCCTCTGGGGGAGATGGGCTAGCTTCGTCATGGGAGGCGTGGAGAGTCAGCATGAGCGGCGGATTTTCGGGACGCGGATCCGTGCTGGACGGTCAGCAGACAGTCAGCATGCGACGCGTTCTTCCGTGTACGTCGGTGTTGTTGGTGCGCGCGGAAGACGCGGCCCGACCAGGCGGAACGCGCGTATGCCTGGTAGAGGGTCTGGACTCCAGCGGACTCATAATCCGTTGGTCGCTGGTTCGAGTCCAGCCGGCCCACAGCCGGCCCCACCCAACTGCACAGGGGTAGTTCATTGCCTCAGAGCTCCATTTGGGTGACTTGACCAGGGCTTTCATCGTTTGAGCATTACCTTTTCAGGGTGAGGGTCGAATGCCCCATTTTCGACTCAATACTTCGGTAAACGAATAACTGTCACAGGTGCCACCTACCGTGGGAGAACCAATGCCTGGGAGGAGGATTTGTGAGCTGGAATGAACGGTTAGCTAGCTGGACAGGACGATCGAGCGACAACGAGGATGCGAAGCGTCAGAGGACTGAGCGACAGATTAGGGACGCGATCCGAGCGCATTCACGATTGTCTAGTCAACCATTGAAGATCTACGCCAAGGGCTCTTATGCCAACAACACGAATGTCCGACTCGACAGCGACGTAGACATTTGCGTCGAGTATTCAGGTGGTTACCACTACGATGGTGTCGGTGAAAGGGACGACCAAATCTCCAAAGTAGCTGCTGGTATCAGCGACTACACCGGGCCCTACACGAACTTTGATCTCTTCAAGTCTGATGTGGAGAACGCTCTTCGGGCGACCTTCGGCGGCGCCGTTTCGCGATCGAACAAGTGCATTCGCATTCGTGGTGGCGATACAACTCTTCCCGCTGACGTGGTCCCCTGCTGGGAGCATCGGGCCTATTACCAAGCGGGAAACCGAGCCGCCTACTACCAGGGAACAATCCTGGCATGATCTTCGAGCGCCGCCCCGCAGATCGAGCGTGATATTGATCGAGCGCCCGCCGGGAACCGTCCTATCTTGATGTATCGCCTCGAGTCGGGCTTCGGGTGGATCCTGCCAGGCTCAGGGTGGGCAGGGGACTAGGGCAATGGAGAGCACGGCTAGGATCCCGTCGGACGGGCTGACAGCTCAGTTTCAAGGAATCTCAAGGGTCGCTCGCTCCCCATTCTCTTCTCCTTTCTCATCTTCCAGCCGGAACGGAGACGGTGGCCTCGCGGTGACCGGCCGTCGAATGAGCCGCGTGCCGGGGCTCCAAGACCACGATCGGGGTCTTTACAGACCGACGAGCAGCGAGCGCGTCGAGGCCCTGGTCGACCGAGGCCCAGCGTTGCCACAGCCGATCGTGCTCGTCCCCGGCGGCAGGGCGCGCATGGACGGCACGCGGATCCTGGCCCGCCAGTCGCACGACGGCATCTGGGCGTTCTTTGAGGTTGAGCCACCAGGCCGGATGACCCTCGTCCCAGCCGTTCATCGCGAGCGTGACGAGGTTCGGGCCGTCTTCGAGGTACCCGAGGATGACCTCGCGGTTCTGGCCCGACTTCCGTCCGATGGTCGTGAGGTGCAAAGCGCCCCAGCCGCGCTTGCTCTCTGGGGTCCAAAGAAACCGGCCGCCCGTCGAACGGTATAGCGCGCGATGAAGACGCCAGAACGTGTGTTTGAACCAGGAGGGTGGGAGCTTCGGCGGTTGGGTCTTGACGTTACTCATGGTGCTACCTCCTTTCGAGGCGTCGGGCGGACGTGGCGCGATGTCATGGGTGAACCTTCGCAAGAAGCTCCCCGGACACCCCTCTCTTGGTCGTCATCAGGACGACACCAAGCCACACGAACCATGCGATCTGCAGCAGCCCGAATGCGATGGCGGCATCGTGCAGCGGCGGCACGACCGATATGAGGCCAACTAAGCCGATCACGACACCTAGCCAACCGAGGGCCTTCGACAACCCTCCGCCTCGCAGTACGACCAAGCTAACCAGCAGGACCCACAGCCCCCCAAGAAGCTCGCCCCCGGCTCCGCCGAGAGCTAGCGCGACCGGCTCGACCGCCTGCCATGTGGTCACGGCTTGTGCATGATTGGTTGCGGCGAGAGGCTCGATGGTGGTCATCCCGTAGGTGAACACCATCCCGCTGATCACGAGGGCGAACGACCACAGGAGGCCGATACCTGTCGCGGCGCGCATGGCGAAGGGAGCGTCAGATCGCAGCCTGTCCCGCAAAGCGAGCGCCAGGACGCCGACTGCGATCCCGAAGAACATGTAGCTGGCGAGATACATCGCGTACATGCTTGCGTAGTTGCCGGCGATAAGCGCGACCTTGTCTGCAGCGGTGCTGGCACCTGGGTAGTCGATCACCAGCAGGAAGTAAGGGATCGCGGCCAGAAGGGCGGCCGCGAGATATAGCGCTGCGAGGCCTCCCGCCTTCGGTGGCTTGGCGTCATCGCGGGTCATTGTGTGCATTGGGAGGTGCTGCGCTCGCGCCCGTAACGGACTGATGGTTGTCATCGCTGACTCCTTCCGGGTGTCATGGCGTCATCCTGGCGACCCCGGTCGAGAGTTAGCTCCCTCGTGTTCAGACTCTGTGCCTTGGGCCAGGTCCAGGCATAGCAGACGATGGTGCCGAGTACCGCCACCTCGACAGCGCTGCCGAGGATGTAGTAGTTCCACTCACCGATCGCACCGGCGACGATCGTGACGGCATAGATGATGCCCAGCGCGATGTTGGCGAGACGGTCCACTCGCGGCCTGAGGATGAGCGCGAGAGCCACCATCAGACTAGGGATGAGAACGTAAACGGTGGTCCCCAAGAGAAACGCTTGGTTGATGGTGAATCCGGCAACCTGTCCGGCCGCGATGTCGGCTCGGACGTCGGCCCGGTACAGGCTGAAGAGGTCGACATAGACGAAGATGAAGAGCATCGACGCCCAGAGAGCCGAGATCTTGAACCGCACGTTCACCTTCGAGGCTTCGAAGATGGTTCCGGCAGTCAGGTTTGCTCCTTCCGGGATAGACGGACGATTACGTCACGATGACGGAGCGTCTCGGCAGGCACATCGGCCGGCAGGCTCGACTTGTCCTGGACCGGAGGACTACGCGGATCTCATGCTTTCGGCCGATCGACAGCGGGCTGGACTTCTCCAAGGTGGAGCCATGTTGAGAAACCGCTCTGCAGGCGCTATGGGCGGAGCCGCGCCCCGACCGGCCCTCCCGTGCGGGTATGGCGTGACTGGGCACTCCTCGGGGTGCTGCTGGCCTGGTCGGTGCTGGAAGCGCTGTTCCGCGATGGGCTGATATGGCCGCCGGCAGCGGTCGTCATCACCGTCGCTGTGCTTCTTCCGTTGCTGTGGCGACGCACCCATCCTCTGGTCGTTGTCGTCACCACGTTTGGGATCCTCACAGCGTTCGACGTCGTGAGGATCCTGGCGGCCACCGAGCACGGTTTGCTCTTGAGCATCGCGGGTGTGCTCGTCCTGCCGTACTCGCTGTTCCGCTGGGGTGCCGGCCGCGAGGCCGGGATCGGACTTGGGATCATCCTGAGATGGAATGGCTCATCGAGGACATCGGTGAGAACGGGCCGGCGGACACTGGCGATGAAGCCGAAGGGCGGCCAGTACCGGACTTCCCGGGCACCAGGAAGAGGACGTGCTCCGGTCCATAGTCAGATCGGCGTAGGCGCTAAGTTAGCAGAACGGCCCTGACCCGTGAGCCTTTGCGTTATGGGAGAGAGATCGGCGCTAGCCGTTATCTCCGGAGGCGCGGCGCCCGTTCTTGAGCTGACCCCGAAGTGCGTCGTTGACCGCCTTGCGGGTTTTGAACTCCGCTGCTACATCTGGATCGAGAACGACCACGTTGGAGCCTTCGGCGAATTGAGCCGCGTACTTGCCTCTCACGCCATCGCTGAAGTCATACTCCTTGCGCATGTCGGAGCTCCCACCGGCTGCCTCATTCATAGGATCGCCTCTCATTCCTAGTAGCGATTCTAGCGCTGATGATCCGGATCCTCTCGCCACGTTGGGTATGGACCACGACAACGAGGCGACCCGCGAACGACTGGCCCATTAGAAGGAAACGCTCCTCATCGTCCGAATGGTCCGGATCGGGGATGGTCAGTGAAAGTGGATCTCCGAACGCGGTGGAAGCCTCATCGAATGCGACGCCATGTTTTTCGAGATTCGACTCGGCCTTGTTGGGATCCCACTCGAATTCCATGGGGCGAGCGTATCGAGGGCCCAATCGGTCGAGGCGATCGACTAGTCATGGTGGCTCTTGAAACGAACCTGGCTGTCGAGCGGCGGCACGCATGATGCCGTCGTATTTCCGCTCCTGTTCCGCTCCTGTAAGAGAGACAAACTCTGACTGTCGCTGCCCATCGTTGAGAGTCCCGATTCCTGTGCTGACCAAGGGAAACTGTCTTTTGAGAATGCAGCGGCGAGGCCGGCGCGTTTCCTAAATCACCTTGCCAAGGTGAGGGTCGCCAGTTCGAATCTGGTCGCCCGCTCTTAGAGAAGGAGCAGGTCAGGGTACAGTTTTCGAAGCTCTCGCCTGCTCTGGCTGGGAGGGGATTGCCAACTTGGTCCACATCTGGTCCACATCGTGTTTGGAAGTCCGGTAGCCCTGTCCCACTTTGGCCCCGGCACCTGTGTCCCACTGTCCGGCCCGGCTCCGGCTCTCGGGCGCCAGTGGCTTCGGCACCTGTGTCC
>JBOGWX010000031.1:0-3772 GCA_050694055.1 Actinomycetota bacterium | reverse complement strand
ATCCGAACAGTTGCGGGCGTGGCACCATGCGTGGGGAGGCGAATGGGGGCTGGTGTCCCTCCCGGTCTTCAAAACCGGTGCGCCGGCGTGAGTCGGTGGGCGGGTTCGATTCCCGTCCGCCTCCGCTGACCGGACACAATACGCACCCCGTCCACGCGAATGACGGGCCGGATCTCGTGGCGGCCCTCCACTTCGACGCGGTCGATGAGGGCCCCCAGGAAGGACTTGACGGTCTGCGGCTCGCCCTGGTCGACAGCCTCCTCGAGCTGTGTGACAGCGAGCTCCAGTAGCTCCTGGGATGGGGCCTGAGGTGAGCCCTGCCGTTCCATGAGGAGCTGCTCCCGAGAGGCCTCCAGCGTTAGGATTTCCGCCTGCAGCTCTTCCAGACGGTCGGAGCAGACGGACTCCGGCATGCTTCCTGTCTCGAAGGCTCGGAGATATCGGTCGACGGCGGAGCGATCCTTGCGAAGCTTCTCCTCCGCGCGGGCGAGTTCTCGGTCGTGGTGCGGCTGCTCGGTGTTCCACTGCTCCAAGGCTCGGGTAGCCGCCTTGGCGAGCACATCGCGATCTCGAAGCGTTGTCAGCAGAGAGGCGACGACTCCCTGCTCGACAGGCTCGGCAGGTATGCGGTCCTGGCCGCAACGAGCGGTGCCATGGCGCTGGCGCGTGAAGCACGTGTAATAGCGATACACACCTCCACGTCCGTGGGAGGCGGTACCGACGAACCCACGGTGGCAAAGACAGCACCGAAGCTTGCTCGTCAGCAGGTACTCGGTTGGGTTTCCCCTTCGCAGCGGATAGCGCTGACCACGCTCGTCGAGGACGGCCTGTGCCAAGTCGAAGATCTCTCTGTCGATGATGGATTCGTGCTGCGACGGGAAGCTCTCGCCCTTGAACGGCAACTCGCCTGTGTATGTCGTGTTCCGGAGAAGGTCTATGACTCGCTGTGGCGTCCACTTCCCGCCTCGCTTGGTGCGAATGGTCTCGTCGTTCAGCCATCCGGAGATCGCGGCCGATCCGTGACGCCGCGACGCGTAGCGCTTGAAGATGTCTTCGACGACGAGAGCCTCGTCGGCAACTGGAACCAGAAGACCCTGTTCGCTGTCGTAGCGGTAGCCAAACGGGGGTGTGCCCCCGGTCCACTCTCCCTTCGCAGCTTTCTTGGCCAGTCCCATGACCGTACGCTCGACGATCGTGGCCCGCTCAAACTCCGCGAACACGCCGAGCATCTGGACCATCATCCGGCCGGCTGCGGTGGAGGTGTCGAAAGGCTCCGTAGCGGATCGAAAGGCGACGCCTGCTGAGTCGAGATCCTCAAGAATCTGTGCGAGCCCGCGAACCGAGCGCGAGAGCCTGTCCACCTTGTACACGAGGAGCAGCTCGTAGGAGCCGAGCTTCGCCTCGGCAAGCGCCCGCTGGAGGTCGGGTCGGTCCAGGGTCTTGCCGCTCTGCTGGTCGGTGAACGATCGGACGAGGCGCCATCCGTCCTGGCTCGCGATATACGCGGATAGACGGTCTCCCTGGGCGTCAAGCGAGAAGGGCTGGCGCTCCTCGTCGGTCGAGATTCTCGTATAGGTGGCGACCTTCATCTGCGGCTCCCCTGCTCAAGACGTGGATGGACCTTCTCGAGGCTACTGTCGGGAGGTGACATTTCTTCTCCACACCGAGGAGAGGCCTCTGCCAGTCGGTGCATGCTGGCCAAGATGAGCTCGGCGAGGGCGGCCACGGCAATCTCTTTCTTGCGCTTCGACAGGGCGACGTAACACGGGGGCAGCAAGCGGAAGTGTCGATCAGCGGGCTTGCCGGTAGGAGTGACCAAGGGGCTCGCAGGTGATTCGTCGCGCGGCCTCAGTGCCGAGCCCTCCACAGGCGTTGCTCAGAGTTCGCTTCCAGGCGGGCGAGCCGTTCCCCCTGTTCGCTCTGGACATCGGAGATGTGCTCGAGCCTGTTTTCGACGCGGTCGAATCTCTTGTCGAAACGATCCTGGATGCCGCTGATGAGTTTCGCCAGCGGAACCTCCGGCGACGCGCCGACCGAGCGCCGGAGGCGCCGGTGGGCGAGGAACCACAACACGTAGCCGATCGCGGGAGGGGTGGCGGCGATGAGTGCCACGATCACCTCTTTGCTCACCGGTTCCGCCTTTCGGCGCGTTGCTTGGGCTGCCACTGCAGGTCTCGTTCATGGCTGAGGACTCGGTCGGAACGGATCGCGAGTTGCTGAACGAGAACGGGCTCGCAGTCGTCGTTGTAGTAGATGCGCCACATTAAGAACGCCGGCGTACGGGGCCCCAGCTCCATGAGCGCGCGAATGTCTTCGTCGGGTCTTCTGAGGGCGATGCTCTCGCTAATCGAGCGCGCCTCGGCCTTCTCCCCGCCCTCGCGTGCCAGGAGGGCAAGAACGACCTCGTCGTCGTACTCCTTGAGCAGCTCAGGCGTCGCGAGCCCGGCGGGTGACCACGAGTCGACCACGCGCACCGGCTTGTGGCGCTTTATGTCTCTGTGGAGCACGCGCGCGTGTGAGATGCGGTCGGGAAAACGCATGGGATCGTCCCACGGGGTGCCCTCGAACCACGTCCCGATCTCGACCTTCGTGTCCCACTCGGTTTCCTCGGCGACGAGCACCTCGCGGATCGGGGGGTTGCAGATGATGGATAGGCACTGCCGGTCGATTTCCTCCTGCTCGGCCTCGCTGAGGTCATCCCACTCCCGGAGGTCGTCAACGAGGTCGTCGGGGTTACGTGGCGGCCACGCGGGGTCGTCGGGGTCGTGGCGCGGAAACTTCCGCTTCTTCACCGCTGGGCTCCCGGTTCCAACTGGTCGCCCAGCAACGGGCTCGGCGCGCTCATTACGAGATCGACGAGAGAGCGGCGTCTCTCCTCAGCGATCGGAAGCCAGTTGCGCCCGAGGGGATTCGCCTCGTGAAGGTCGCGGTGACTGGTAGCGACTCGGATGCCGATGTCGAGCTCGAGCTTGGCGCGGGTGGCTCTCTCGCGCCTTTCGGTGTGGAAGAGGAACACGATGGCGTTGGGCTTCTCCCTGCGGCGTCCGAGCCTTCCGTACGAGAGGAGTTTGCGCCGGAGCCGGTCCCCCCGTTCCGTGCCGCGGTCGAGCTCGAGAAGGAAAGTGCAGCTTGTGCCGAAGGATGTCAGCCGACCGAGACCGTCGGGATGAACCGACGTGGGAATGGCTCCGGCACACCGTCGTTCTCCCCACCAACGCGAGAGATCGTAGTCGGGACTATTCCTGCACTCCTTGATGAGCCGGACGAAGAAGTCGTTGACCTCGAGCAGATGGTCGAGGCGCGGGTTGAGCATGAGATAGAGGTCGCGCTCCATGCGCTGTTTGATGATCCTGAGGTCGAGGCCGTGAGTGGCGGCGACGACTCGTGCTCCCACCTCACCGAGGATGTAATGGTGCGGGGCCGATCCTCTGGGGCGGTAGGGGCGGAAGCGCTCGACGACTCCCTTGCGATGCAGGATGAGCAGCCGTCTCCGGGCCCGGCGAACGTCCTCGAAGTGCAGACCCGTCAGCTGCATGGTCGTCAGGACCCGGTGCTCGTGGAGATCGAGACAGATGGCGTCGTCGCGCTCGGTGAGCCAGGACGGGGAGGAGAGAACGTGTGAGCGTTCGATGCGTGGGCGGAACGCCCTGGCATCGACGCGAGTCGCACTAGCCATCGGCCCACCTCGCGGGGTCCGTGACGTGCCCGTTTGGACCGGGAGGGGTGGGGCGTTCTAGACGCTCCACGGAAGGGCTCACGGAACGCTCCACGG